>NZ_SOGX01000004.1:0-441645 GCF_004403125.1 Cryobacterium sp. TMS1-13-1
TAAGACTCTCAGCGCTGATGGTACTGCAGGGGGGACCCTGTGGGAGAGTAAGACACCGCCGGACTTAACTTAGAAACAAACAAAAAGGCCACCCGCAAGGGTGGCCTTTTTGCGTTAACGAGCCACCCGACGGGTGGCCCTTTTGCGTTAACGTGCGTTGCCGGGACTATTCGTCTACCCGGGTGGCCCGTCGCTTTTCGCTGATGCGGGTCTCCTGCGCTTGTCCAGCTGCGACGCGCCCAATCGGCGCGAGGATGGCGACCTTCTCGCCGATCCACTCGTCTACGGCTGGCATGGCCACGACCAGTGCGAGGAGCTTCGCGGCGCCCGCTCCGATGATCACGGCGCCGTTGATATAGACATAAAGAATCGGTGGCATCGCCGTGCCGAACACCGGTTCGGTCAGGAACACCTGGAGCCCCCCAGTAGTGCGTTTAACGCAGCGAGGTCTTCAAACCCGACGCGCCGCCCACGTGTTTCAAGTCGCAACGAGCATGTTCCCGCTCGCACTCATCCGTTGGTCGAGCTTGTGGAGACCGCCATCGACCAACGCGAGGTGGTCTGCGAAAACCAGCCACCGTGGTTCTCTAGCGGTTGGGGAAGCCGTGGGGGAGGCCGGTTAAGACCGGGGCCAGGCGGGCGAGGCGCCCACGTTCGAGGAGGAGCGCGGTGTACTCGCGTTCGCGGCGCACTGCGGCGACTCCAGCGAGAAGGTCCTCGGCGGAAGTTTCAGGCAATGGCGAGACGAACGGAGTGACCTCGGCGGTCAGGGATTGAGCCAGGCGCTCGCGCGTGAGCGGAGTGAGCTGTGGAGACTGGCGCAGGTATTGGGCGACGCGGCGGGACAGGCGGTCGGGCAGCCGGGCGACGTCGACGGTCTGGGACCAGACCAGGAGTTCTGAGGGGAGCGGTCGCACGACCTCGCGGTTGCGCGGCACCCGCTCGTGCTGGCTGTAGGTGCCGGCCAGCAGGTCGCCGAGTCGCTTAGAGCGGCCATTGAGGAGGGCAACGGTTGCGGCCAGTCCGCCGACGGTCATCACAATCTCAAGCACGCCGGTGAGGGAACGGATGAAGGCGTGCCGCAGTGAGATCGCTCCGCCGTCGTCGCGCACAATGCGGGCGCCAATGGCGAGTTTGCCGAGCGAACGGCCCTGTGTGAGAGTTTCGACCAGCACGGGCACGACCAGAATAGAGAAGACCAGCGCGGCGATCACGAACGCCTGGGTGAGCGCCGCGTCGGTGCGTTCCCCCAGGCTTCCAAAGAAGGCCAGCAGAATTAGCAGGTAAAGGGCTGCGTAGGCAACGGTGTCGATGATCGAGCCGGCAGCGCGCAGAAAGACGCTGGCCGGCCGCACGTCGAGCGCAACCGCCTCGCCGGTCACGAGCTCGTCATCGCGCGCCAAGTCGTCATGTTCGGCACGATCAGACGGGCGCGCGGTCTCCTTCATGTCTACTATTGAACCAGATGGATCTCGACGCATACACGGCAGCGCATCGCGCCGACTGGGACCGCCTGACCGAGCTCGGGGCCAGTCGGCGTCTGACCGGTGCCCAGGCGGACGAGCTGATCGAGCGGTATCAGGCTGGAGCCACCCAACTCTCCGCCATCAAGTCCACCGCCGGGTCGACCCTCGAGGGGGATCGGCTGTCGGTCGGTCTGTCGCGGGCGCGGCTGAGGTTCACCGGCGTGAGTGCCAATGTTTTAGCGCAGATTCCCCGGTTCTTCCTGGCTCAGCTTCCCGCGGCCCTGTACCGGCTGCGCTGGCTCACCCTCGCCGTTGCCGTCGTGACGTTCGCGGTCGCCGCGCTTTACGCCGTGTGGGCGTTCAACGATCCGCAGGTGCTGGCTAACCTGGGAACGGATGCCCAACTCGCGCAGATCGCGAATGAGGATTTCGTGGGGTACTACTCGGCGAACCCGGCGGCATCCTTTACCGGGTTGGTCTGGACCAACAACGCCTGGATCGCCGCGCAGTGCATCGCTTTTGGCATCGTCGGAGTGTACGTGCCGTTCATTATTCTGCAGAACGCGATGAACCTCGGCACCACGGCGGCCGTGATGTTCGCCTATGACAAGGGTGACGTGTTCTTTCTGTATATCGCTCCGCACGGCCTGCTCGAGCTCACCGCGATTTTTGTGGCGGCGGCCGGTGGGCTACTGATCTTCTGGGCCTGGATCGCTCCCGGCGCACGCACCCGCGGGCAAGCCCTCGCCGAAGACGGGCGGGCGCTGTTCACGGTGGCCATTGGTCTGGTTTTCGTGCTGCTGGTGTCCGGCATTATTGAGGGCTTCGTCACCGCCCAGCCGTGGCCGTGGCCGGTCAAGATCGGCATCGGAGCGGTCGCTCTGGGTGCCTTTCTGGCGTACATGATCGTCGTCGGCGGCCGTGCCTTCCGGGCCGGCGAGACCGGCGACCTCGGCGAATTCGAAGCCGGAAGCACCCGAATCTACAGCGCCTGAGTTAGAGCCGCCCGGCGGCCTTCAGCGCGATGTACCGGTCGGCCAGGGTCGGCGGAAGCTGCGCGGGGGAGTCGGTGACGACATCCGCTCCCAGCTGACGGATCGCGGCCGACACGCGGGCCACGTCGAGCAAGGCCCGCTCAGCTGCCGCCGCCCGGTAAATCTCGTCGCGGCCTCCGCGATCACCGGCCGCGAGAACGGTGACCGGGTCGAGAACAGATGCCACGACAACCGTGTGCCGTTTGGTCAGCTGGGGCAGCACCGAGAGCAGCCCGGTTGAGGCTCCGGCAGCGTCGATCGAGGTCAGCAGCACGATCAGGGCATGCTGGCTCGTGACCGAGCGCACCTGGCCGGGAATTGCCGCCCAGTCCATTTCGATCAGTTCCGGGTCGATCAGGGCCATGGAATCGACCATCTGCGCCAGCAGCGCGGCACCGCTGGCGCCCTGCACCCGACCGCGCACCCGCCGGTCGAAGGCGAGAAAGTCCACCCGGTCTCCAGCGACCGAGGCGAGGGCGGCGAGAAGCAGCGCGGCCTCGAACGCGGTGTCCAGCCGGGGTTCGTCGCTCACCCGGGCCGCCGAGGTGCGGCCAGTGTCGAGCACAATGACCACGCGGCGATCCCGTTCCGGTCGCCAGGTGCGCACCATTACATCGTTCCGCCGGGCGGTGGCCCGCCAGTCGATCGAGCGCACGTCGTCACCGCGCACGTATTCGCGCAGACTGTCGAATTCGGTGCCCGGCCCGCGCACCATCACGCTGGTACGCCCGTCGAGCTCCTTCAGCCGGGTGATGCGGGACGGCAGGTGTTTGCGAGCGTGAAACGGCGGCAGGACCCGGATGCGCCCGGGCGCGTTCAGGGTCACCTGACGGTTCCAGAGACCCAGCGGGCCGCGGGAGCGCACCGTCACCTGCAGGGCTCGACGTTCGCCCCGGCGAAAGGGCGTGAGCACGAGCGAGACGAGGCGCCGTTCTCCCGGCGGAATTTCGATCGGGATGCGGTTGGTGCTGGCACCCGCCGACGGTTGCCAGGCGTCGCGCACCACGCCGACCAGGCGTCGACGGCCGGAATTGCTGAGGTAGAGCCCGCTCGTGACCGATTCGCCGAGTCGTACGCGGGCGGGCAGCATCCGTTCGACGGTCAGTGCGCGCGGCGAGGCGGCGAGGGCGAGGTCGATGCCGCCGAGCAGGATCACCAGCAGCAGCCAGGCTGAAAGCAGCCCGAAGGCCGTCGGCACCGTGTTTCCGAGTAGCACGATGGGCACCACGCCGAGAGCGACGAGTGCAACGAACCGTCCGCTGAACGTCATCGTTAGATCGGAACCTGAACCTGCTGCAGCACGCCGCGCAGTATCGCATCGACCGAGACGCCCTCGAGTTCGGCCTCGGGTCGAAGCTGCACGCGGTGCCGCCAGACCGGCAACACCATCGCCTGAACGTGATCGGGCGTGATCGCGTCATAGCCGCTCAGCCAGCCCCAGGCCTTCGCGGCGGCGAGCAGCGCGGTCGTGCCGCGCGGGCTCACGCCGAGTTTGACCGAGGGGCTCACGCGCGTGGCGCGGGCCAGGTCTACGAGGTAGGCAAGCACATCCGCGCTCGAGCCGACGCGAGCAACGGCAGCCTGCGCGGCCGCGAGTTCCTCCGCGCCGAGTACCGCGGCGACGCCGGCACCGGCGAGGTCGCGCGGGTTGAATCCGGCCGCGTGGCGCCGCAGCACCTCGATCTCCTCGGTGCGCTGCGGCACGTCGAGCACGAGCTTGAGCAGAAACCGGTCGAGCTGAGCTTCGGGCAGCGTGTACGTGCCCTCGTACTCGATCGGGTTCATGGTCGCCGCCACGATGAACGGCTCCGGCAGTTTGAGCGACTCGCCGTCGACGCTGACCTGACGTTCCTCCATCGCTTCGAGCAGTGCCGACTGGGTCTTCGGCGGCGTGCGGTTGATTTCGTCGGCGAGCATGATGTTGGTGAACACCGGCCCCCGCCGAAACTCGAACTCGCCGGCCCGTGCGTCATAAATGAGCGACCCGGTCACATCGCCCGGCATCAGGTCGGGCGTGAACTGGATGCGCTTGGTATCGAGGCTCAGCGCCTGGCTGAGCGTGCGCACGAGCAGCGTCTTGGCCACCCCCGGCACGCCCTCGAGCAGCACATGGCCGCGGGCGAGCAGGGCGATGATCAGCCCGGTCACCGCGCCGTCCTGGCCGACGACGGCCTTGCCGACCTCGGCGCGCACTCGGTTGAGCGACGCGCGCAGGGCTGCTGCCTCATCGGCGACCGGCAGTTGGGTAGGCGTGGTGGGAATCGTCATGGTTCCATTCTTTCGGCTGAATCGGTTAAGGACTGTTGTGAACCGGATGCCGCCACTCCCGCAGCGACGGCCCGGCTGGCCGCGCATTCCAGAGCCTGCAGCGCGTCTGACAACGCCAGAAGTTGGGCATCGCGGGTGGGAACAGCCTCAACCAGCAGGCTTCGAACCTCGGCCGGGGTACGCCCGGTGATCCCGGCAACGGTGAGCATGATCTCCTCCAACGCGGCGAGATGCCCGAGCCCGACGGTGCTGGCGAGTCGCTGCACCGCCCCGATTCGGAGCGCATCGAGGGCGCGCAGCCGGGCATTGCCGCGGGCATAGAGCCGGGCGCGACCCTCCATGGTCTCGCTCGCCTTCACCGTGACCGGCAGGTTCTCGGCCACGAGCGGCCCAAATCGCCGTCCCCTCCAGAACGCGGCGGCCACGGCGGTCAGCCCGAGCAGCAGCAGCACCGGGGTCACCCAGCCGGGCGTCAGCGCGGCGAGCGAGGGCGGCCCGGTGCGGGGCAGGTCGGCGAGCGTCGGCAGGTACCAGATCAGGGAGCCACTCTGGCCGAGCAGGCCGAGGGCCAACGCCGCGTTGCCGTAGCCGGCCACGTTCTCGTTGTTGAACACCCGCAGGTCGGCGACCAGTGTGGCTCGGTCGTTGGCGACCACCGAGAATGTGTTGTCGCCGCTCGGAAAACAGCCCATCAGCAGGGAATCGGCCGGAAGGGACAGCGTGTCGCCGCCGGGAATCAGCTCTTCGGCGCGGTTAGCGGCCGGTAGGGCGCAGGCGGCGACGAGCGATTCCGCGCCGGACACCCCGCCGAAACCGACGGTCGGAGCGAGCGACTGCAGGGTGAGAAAGTCCGGCGCCACGACAACGGTGCGCGCGGCCAGCCGGGTCAGCTGGGCCAGCTGGGAATCGACCAGATAGCTGTTTTCGTCGTAGAGCAGAACGGTTGAATCCGTTTCGGCCAGGCTTCGCACCTCGGCCAGGGAATCGGCCAGCGTTACGGTGACGCCCTGCTGGCGCAGCACCTCGACCAGGGCCATCGAACCGGCCGGAGCGGGGTTGTCCCCGGCCAGCGCGCGGCCGGCGACGTTGGCGCCGCCCGACACGAGCACGGCGACGATCGCGACCACGATGATGCCGGCACCGGCGATGATCCAGAATGAGGAACGGCGCAGCTGGGCGCGCAGGGTCGGAGTGGCGACATCGGTTTCACCATCGATCACGGGCGCGCTCACAGCACTCCAGCCAGCGGCGCGGGCGATGCCGCGCCGAGCTCGGCGTCCAGCTCCGCGAGGGCTCGATACTCCGCCTCCGTGCCGGTCTGCTCGAGGTAGCGCACGCGGTCGAAAATGTCAGCGGCGCTCGAGAGGGCAGCGCCGGCCTGGGGGAATGCCAGCCCGGCCCGCGCTGCGAAATCGTGCGCGGTCGTGCCGGGGGTGACCGTGAGCACGGTGCGCTCCGCGAGCCCGCGGGCCACGGCGCGAAAAATCTCTTCACAGGCGAGGCTCCAGTCGCCCACGCTGGCAGCTCGAGAGGCCGCCGTGCGCATCTCGGCGCTGTTGCGCTGGTCGACGGCGCCGAACAATTCGCTGCTGATCCGCCGCCGGAGAGCCAGTTTCGGAGCCCCGAACACCAGCCAGCTGGCCACGATCGCCGCGATCACGACCAGGGTCGCCAGGACCGGCAGCCAGTTGGCGCCGCCACCGGACGGCAACGTCAGCGACTGCAGCCAGTCCAGAAAAGTCTGCGCGACCCGATCGAACCAGGTCGGCCTGGCCGCGGTGTACTGTGCCTTGGCGAGTTCCTCGCGCAGCCAGCTACGGGCATCCGGTGCGTCGGGATCAACCGGGACACCGACCGCGCCGATGAGCAGCACCACGGCCAGGGTCATGGCGCCGGGTGCCCGGTAACCAGATACGGGTCCGGCACGTCGAAGCCCTGCGCCGCCGACTCCACGTAGCGTGCGAGTTCCAAATCGAGGCCCTCTTTGCGCATGCGCAGGTCGAGGTAAATCAGCGCGACGGCCGCCGACTGCACGACCGCGGCCACGGCCGCAATGGGGATGGCAACGATCAAGGTGACCACGACCGTCACGATCGACGATTCGAGGGCGAAGGCACCATTGGGGTCGACTAGCACGGTTCCGAAACCGAGTACGAGCGAGACTGGAAGGCTGACGACCTGGCTGATGACCTGCACGATCAGGGCGACCAGCAGCAGCACGCCGAGCGTGCGCCAGAAATAGCCGCGAGTGAGCGACCATGACCGAATAACGGATGCCCGTACGCCCAAATTTTCGAGCACGATCAGGCTCGGCACCACACTGGTCTTGGTATAAAAGTAGAAGCTGGCCGCAGCGAGCAGCAGCCCGCCAAAGACGCCGACCAGAACCCCGGCGACGATGCCCGCGACACCGCCGACGGAAACCAGCAGCACCACGATGCCGGCAACCACGGCGACGCCGAGCAGCAGCGCGCCGGTAATGAGGATGGTCCACAGCGCCAGTGGCCAGAGGCGGGTCGCCGCTCGCCGCCACAGAGCGCTGAGTCGCTGCTTTTCGCCGAGGGTCGCGCGGGCCACCTCGACCACAATGATGGCCTGCAACAGTGCCGAGGCGATCACGGTCAGGGCCAGCGGAATAATGGCCGAGAGGACGCCGGTCAGCATTGAGCCGGCCGCGACGGCGTCCTGCTGGTCGAGCGGGGCGCTGTCGATCCGGTCGAACGCCCACAGCGTGACCAGGCCGACAACCAGCACGGTGACCAGCATGATGGCCGCCTGAATGATCAGGCCGCTGCCGAACGTCGCCTTGGGGTTTCGACGCAACACCTGAAAGGATGCCCCGAGCAGGGTGCCGAGACCGATCGGTCGCAGCGGGATCAACCCGGGTTTGGGCGGCGGCGCCCAGCCGTGCCCCGGAAGGGGGCCCTGGTAGGAGGGCGTCGGCGTGGCAAACTCCCCGTATTGGGGCGGAACCGGGGAGTCGGGGGCTTGCCAGTGGTCGGTCACCGTTCCATGCTGGCACAGGTCGCTCGAAGAAACGCCCGCGCGACCACTCTGTCAGCGGTCTCGGCTACTCTTATGCCAGACTTTGCCCTACTCATCGGGCAATCTGCCCCGCGCACCATCAGAACACACCGGACCTTGTTCTGGAAAGAGACCCATGACCGCACGCATTTTGGTTGTCGATGACGACACCGCCCTGTCCGAGATGATCGGTATCGTTTTGCAGGGCGAAGGCTTCACCCCGGGCTACTGCGCCGACGGATCACTCGCCCTCAACATTTTTCGCACCGAGAAGCCCGACCTGGTGCTGCTCGACCTCATGCTGCCCGGCCTCGACGGCATCGAGGTCTGCCGCCTGATCCGGGCCGAATCCGGCGTGCCCATCATCATGCTCACGGCCCGCTCCGACACCACTGATGTGGTCAAGGGGCTCGAATCCGGTGCCGACGACTACATGGTCAAGCCGTTCAATCCCAAGGAACTCGTCGCCCGCATCCGCACCCGCCTGCGTCCGCCAGCCGTCGACGGTGCGCTTAGCCTGCACATCGGCGACCTCGTCGTGAACGCGGTCGGCCATGAAGTCACCCGCGGCGATGCATCGATCAACCTCACCCCGCTCGAATTCGACCTGCTGCTGGCTCTCGCCTCCAAACCGCAACAGGTGTTCACCCGGGAGATGCTGCTGGAGCAGGTCTGGGGTTACCACTACAAGGCTGACACCCGGCTGGTGAACGTGCACGTGCAACGACTGCGCGCCAAGGTCGAGCACGACCCGGACAATCCGAAAATTGTCATGACGGTGCGCGGCGTCGGCTACCGTGCCGGTGTCGTCAGCTAGCCCCGCCATGAACGTCAGGCAACAGCAGAACCGGTGGAGCTCCCCATGCCGCAATTGACCTATTGGAGCAGACCACGCAACTGGCCGCGTCTGCTGCGTTCGTCGTGGCGATCCTCCCTGCAGTTTCGTACGGTGACCATTTCGGTCGCCTTCTCCGGGCTGGCCATCCTCGTCGTCGGCGTTTATATGTCGGTCAGCATCGGCAATGACCTGTTTCAGTCCCGGCTCAGCCAGGTGCTGCTCGATTCCAACCGGGCGACGAGCGCCGCGCAGAGCCTGTTTGATGCCTCGGATGCCACGGACCGGGTTCAGGTCCAGAACCTGCTCAGTTCCGCTCGAACCTCCATCTCCACGACGTCATCGAGCCGGCTGGTCGCCGTGCTTCGCGTGCCCGGCCAGGAATCGTCGACCGTTGCGCCGCAGGATTCCTCGACGTTCGGGCAGTCCACCGGGGTGATCGGCGCCGACCTGCGCACCCAGGTCCAGGGCAACAACGGTGAGCAATTCTGGCAATCGGTCACTCTGACCGGCGAGACCACGACCGTCCCCGGCATCGTCGTGGGGTCGCAGATCACCGTTCCGGTCGCGGGCCGCTACGAGCTCTACATCGCGTACAGCCTGCAAGACGCCGAAGCGACGCTGCTCTTCGTGCAGCAGACGCTCGGCGTCGCCGGTGTCGCCCTCGTGCTGCTGATCGGTGCCGTGACCTGGATTGTGGTTCGTTTCGTCGTTACACCGCTGCGGGTCGCCGCCGAAACCAGCCAGAAACTGGCCTCCGGCGATCTCATGGTGCGTATCCCGGAGAAGGGCGAAGACGTCATCGCCACGCTCGCGCGCTCATTCAACGGAATGGCCGACAGCCTGCAAAGTCAGATTCGTGAACTCGCCGACCTGTCCGAGGTACAACAACGCTTTGTCTCGGATGTCTCGCACGAACTGCGCACGCCGCTGACGACCATCCGCTTGGCCGGTGATGTGCTCTACGACCAGCGGGCGAGTTTTCCGCCGGCGACCGGGCGCACGGCCGAGCTGCTGCACACCCAGGTGGAGCGGTTTGAGCTGCTGCTGAGCGACCTGCTCGAAATCAGCCGCTACGACGCCGGCTCTGTTGAACTGGAGAGCGAACCGACGAACCTGGTTTATCTCGCCGAGGACGCCATCGACAGCCTGCGATCCCTGGCCGAATCCAAGGGCAGCGACCTGCGGCTGGTGGCGCCGGGCGGGTACCTCAACGCCGACGTCGATCCGCGACGCATCCGTCGGGTGCTGCACAACCTCATCGGCAACGCTATCGAGCATGGTGAGGGTAAACCGGTCGTGGTGTCGGTCGACAGCGACGCGAAGGCGGTCGCGCTCGCCGTGCGCGATTACGGCCTGGGCATGAGCCAGGCCGAAGTCGCGCACGTCTTCGACCGGTTCTGGCGCGCTGACCCGTCCCGTCAGCGCACGATCGGCGGCACCGGCCTGGGGCTGGCGATCTCGCGGGAAGACGCGAGCGTGCACAACGGATGGCTGCAGGTCTGGTCCCGTCCCGGCGAGGGTTCCTGCTTTCGGCTGACTCTGCCCCGCACCGCCCAGGGCCTGCTCGAATCCTCGCCCCTTCCGCTGCCACCCGCCGACGCCACGGACCAGCTCGGCGAGTCCGGGCACGTTCCCGTTCTGGGCGGAGGCCCGCATGCCTAACCACCATTCACCGTGGCGCGGCTGGGTCTGCCGCGTTGTACCGGCCGGACTCGTCGCTATCGCGCTGGCCGTCGGCCTGGGCGGCTGCACCGGCATTCCCCGCGACGGAGTGGTGCACGCCGGAACGGACCTCGCCCCCGACGCCAATCCGGCTCCGGTTTTTCTCCCGGCGCTGCCGCAGAAGGACGCGTCAACGGATTCCATTCTGCGCGGATTCATCGATGCTTCCTCGAGCCCGGAGAACAACTACGATATCGCTCGCCAATTTCTCGTTCCGCAGTTCGGTTCCGTCTGGGACCCCACCGTCGGAGTCACGGTCGACAATGGCTCTGGGCGGACCCTCACCGTCGTCGACGAGGGCACAACGCTCGTGGCCATCACGCCGATCGCCGAGGTGGACGTGTCCGGCGAATACCGCGAGGTCGACGCCACCCCGGTTCCGTTGCGCTACGAATTTGCGAAGGTCGGTGACCAGTGGCGCATTAGTGTGGCCCCCAACGGTACCGTCATTGATGAAAACACCTTCAACGACGTGTTCAGCGCTCAGCCGGTGTACTTCTACGACCCAGGGTTTCGCTATCTGGTGCCGGACCTGCGCTGGTTTCCGCGCGGAGCATCCGCCCCCACCAAACTGGTCAACGCCGTGCTCGGCGGGCCGAGCGCCTGGCTGGATGGCGCGGTCGCCACGGCGTTCCCGGCCGGGTCCAAACTCACCGCTGACGCGGTACAGGTTGTGGGGCGCCAGGCCATGGTCGATCTGAACAGCGAGGCGCTCAACGCCGATCGGCAAACCCTGCAGCGCATGAAGGCGCAGCTCGCGGCCAGCCTGCCAGCTGGCCTGTCCGTTGACATCACGATCGACCAGAACTCCCAGTCCATCGACGACCTGCAGTCGGGGGCTCCCACGGTGGACCCGCGCGTCGACGCCCGCGCGCTCGTCTTGCGCGGCGGTGAATTCGGCTTTCTCGCCGCGACCGGGCAAAGCGTCACCCCGCTCGACGGGCTGTCGGCGACCATCGCCCAGCTGGCCCCCACCGCGGTGACGCTCTCGTCCGGCCAGGGAACGGCCGCGGTTCTCGCCGCCGACGGAGTCTACGTCGTGCGCGCCGGCGACGACCCTGAGCTGCTCGATTCTCGCTCGGGCCTGCTCGCGCCGTCCAGCGACAACGACCGCTTCGTCTGGTCGGTGCCGTCGAACGACCCGAGCGCGTTGGTCGTCTACAGCCCAACGGGGGAAGCGACAGTGTTGCCAACACCCTGGCCGGAGGCGACGTCGATTACCGCCCTGAAAATCTCCCGCGACGGCTCCCGGCTGATCGCCCTGCTCGGCACCGGATCCGAAACCCGATTCGTGGTCGCGTCGATCATTCGTGACGGGTCGGTTCCCACCGGCATCGGACCGCCAGTACTGCTGGCCGGAGGCGGAGGGGTCGGCCTCGATGCGACCTGGATCGACGAATTGACCGTCGCCTCGCTCAGTGCCCTGCCGAGCGGCGAGGCCCGCATCGTCACGCAGCAGCTCGGTGGCGTCAGCTCCACCCTGGAGTCGCCCGCGAGCAGCCGGTTCATCGTCGGCAGCAACTCGGTGCGCGACCTGCGTGCCCTCACCGACACCGGTAGCCTCGAGGTGCAACGCGGAGCGGGCTGGCAGGCCCGCATCGACGACGTGACGCTGCTCGCCACCCAGCAGGGTCTCGCCCGCTGAACGCGCGCTGAAGCCGGCCGACTCCTCCACCGGCGGCGCCGGGCGTGGCCGTCCGCCACCCGCCCGCTCGCGCCCATCCGCACCGCAGCATCGGGCACACTGGCGCCATGAGCCACCGGCTGCGTGACCACCTGACCGCTGCGGCACTGGACGCCTGGGCGGCGCTGCTGCCCACCTCCTGCAGCGGCTGTGGAGCCGCTGACCGGGCCCTGTGCGCGGCCTGCCGGCTGGCGCTGCTCCCGGCCGTGCACCCGGTCACCCGCGACGACGTGCGCATCTGGTCGGCGCTCAACTACGAGGGTGTGGCCCGCCACGTGATCGCTGCCTACAAAGACAACGGGCGAACGGATGCCGCCGCGGCGCTGGCTGCACCGCTGCGAGCAGCCATCGTGGCCGCGCTCGTCGCCGCACCGAGCCTGCCCGCACCGACCCTGCCCGCACTCAGCCGGGTCGCGCCGGGCCCGGCCGGAATCGAGCTCGTGACCATCCCCTCCTCACGCCAAGCCTGGCGGGCCCGCGGCTACCACCCGGTCGATGCACTGCTGCATCGCGCTGGCCTCCACCCGGCCCCGTTGCTCGCCCAACGCGGCGTGGTCAGCGACCAGGTCGGTCTGGGCCGTGCTGAGCGCGCCGCGAACAAAGACCACAGCCTCATGGCCCGACATCCACTCAACGGAGTCGCAGTAATCCTGGTCGACGACATCGTGACCACCGGCGCCACGCTCCTCGAGGCGCGCCGTGCCGTGTTGGCTGCGGGCGGCACCGTCGTTGGCCTGGCCACACTAGCGGAAACACGGCGTCTGCTGCCGCGATAACGACCCGTCGCACAAACTGGTTCACAAATACTGTGACTTATCCCACCGCCCCGGCTACGGTGGAGACAAAGGCGCGCAATGATCGCCCGGTTTGAGGGCGGTCCGCCAAACTGGAGGTCGTCATGGAAACTAACATCGTCGGACGCAACCTTGGTATCACTGATCGCTTCCGGGATTACGCGACGGAGAAGGCCGAGAAAATCGCCCTCCTTGCAGAGAAGGCCCTCGCACTCGAAATCAAGGTCAGCCGCCACCACGAGAAGAACGGTGCAGCCGTCGGCAATGACCGGGTTGAACTCACCCTGATCGGTAAGGGTCCGCTCGTTCGGGCCGAAGCGGACGGATCCGACAAGTACGCTGCCTTCGACGTGGCGCTCGGCCGTTTGCTCGAGCGCGTTCGCCGCGCCAAGGACCGCAAGAAGGTGCACCGCGGTGGAGCCCACCGCCCCACCTCGCTGCACGAGGCATCCGCGGTTGGATTCAGCGTCATCGACATCACGCCGGCCAACCCCGAAACGCTCGAGCGGGTGCGCACCGGCGCCATTCCCATCGTGCAAGCGGATGCCCCCGCCGTCGCGGACGAGGAAGAGTACTGCCCCGTCGTCATCCGTCGCAAGGTCTTCGCCGCTGCGCCCATGTCGGTCGACGATGCGCTCTACTTCATGGAGCTGGTCGGGCACGACTTCTACCTGTTCCAGGATATCGAAACCAAGCGTCCGAGCGTGGTCTACCGCCGCAAGGGCTGGGACTATGGAGTGATCGAACTCGATAGTGCCGTCAGTGAGTTGCACGAGGCTGTGCCCGTTGCCAGCGGGCGTGCCAACTGACCAACTAGCATTGCCTTAGTTGCCGACCAGGTCGGCGCTCTGGCATCTGCCAGACGAGAGGCGCAGGCAGGCGCTGCGGGAGCGGTTCAAGCGAGCTTCCGCAGCGCGTGTCTGCACCGTTTGACTAGTGGAGTACATTCGTGGCGTCAATTCTTGAAAAGGTTCTTCGTGTTGGTGAAGGCCGCGTTCTGCGCCGCCTGGAAAACTACGCGAAAGCCATCAACGCGCTGGAAGAGGACTTCCACGAGCTCACCGACGAGGAGCTCAAAAATGAAACCGTCACCCTGCGGGAACGGTACTCCAACGGCGAATCGCTCGATGACCTGCTCCCCGAGGCGTTCGCCGCCGTGCGCGAGGCGAGCACCCGCACGCTCGGGTTGCGTCACTTCGACGTACAGCTGATGGGCGGGGCAGCACTGCACCTCGGAAACATCGCCGAGATGAAGACCGGTGAGGGCAAGACCCTGGTCGCCACCACCGCCGCCTATCTCAATGCGATCAGCAGCCGCGGCGTGCACGTCATCACGGTCAACGACTACCTCGCGAGCTACCAAAGCGAGCTTATGGGCCGCGTCTTCCGCGCCCTCGGCATGACGACCGGATGCATCGTCTCCGGCCAGACGCCGGCTGCGCGTCGGGAAATGTATGCCGCCGACATCACCTACGGCACCAACAATGAATTCGGTTTCGACTACCTGCGCGACAACATGGCCTGGCAGTCCAGCGACATGGTGCAGCGCGGTCACTACTTCGCCATCGTCGACGAGGTCGACTCGATTCTCATCGACGAGGCACGCACCCCCCTGATCATCTCCGGACCCGCTTCCGGCGAAGCCAACCGCTGGTTCAACGAGTTCGCCAGCCTGGCCAAGCGCCTGGTTCCCGACGAAGATTTCGAGGTCGACGAGAAGAAGCGCACCATCGGTGTGCTCGAACCCGGCATTGAAAAGGTCGAGGATTACCTCGGCATCGACAACCTGTACGAATCGGCCAACACCCCGCTGATCTCGTTCCTGAACAACGCTATCAAGGCGAACGCCCTGTTCAAGAAGGACAAGGACTACGTCGTGATGAACGGCGAGGTACTCATCGTGGATGAGCACACCGGCCGAATCCTGATGGGCCGTCGCTACAATGAGGGCATCCACCAGGCCATCGAAGCCAAGGAGGGTGTCGCGGTCAAGGCCGAGAACCAGACCCTGGCCACGGTCACCCTGCAGAACTATTTCCGCCTCTACTCCAAGATCTCCGGCATGACCGGAACAGCCGAGACCGAGGCTGCCGAGTTCATGAGCACCTACAAGCTCGGCGTGGTGGCCATCCCCACCAACAAGCCGATGAAGCGCCTCGACCAGTCCGATCTGATCTACAAGAACGAAGAGTCCAAGTTTCGTCAGGTCGTCGAGGACATCGTCGAACGCCATGCGGCCGGGCAGCCAGTTCTGGTCGGCACCACGAGCGTTGAAAAGAGCGAATACCTGTCGCGTCTGCTCGCCAAGAAGGGCGTGCGGCACGAGGTGCTCAACGCCAAGAACCACGCCCGTGAGGCCGCGATCGTCGCGCAGGCCGGTCGCCTCGGTTCGGTGACCGTGGCCACCAACATGGCCGGTCGTGGTACCGACGTGATGCTCGGCGGCAACGCCGAGTTCATCGCCGTCGCCGAGATGAACTCGAAGGGTCTCAGCCCGATTGAGACCCCCGACGAGTATGAACTTGCCTGGGATGACGTCTTCACCGCGGTGAAGGCCGACGTGGCGGAAGAGGCTGACAAGGTCATCGCCGCCGGTGGCCTGTACGTGCTCGGCACCGAACGGCACGAGTCCCGTCGCATCGACAACCAGCTGCGCGGACGCAGCGGTCGCCAGGGCGACCCGGGCGAGAGCCGCTTCTACCTCTCCCTCACCGACGACCTCATGCGCCTGTTCAATGCCGGCGCCGCCGAAGCACTGATGGGGCGCCAGGGAGTGCCCGACGATATGGCGATCGAGTCTAAGGTCGTCAGCCGGGCCATTCGCAGCGCCCAGTCGCAGGTCGAGGGTCGCAACGCCGAGATTCGCAAGAACGTGCTCAAGTATGACGACGTACTCAACCGTCAGCGCGAGGCGATCTACGGCGACCGCCGGCACATCCTTGAGGGCGACGACCTGCACGAGCGCACCCAGACCTTCCTCACCAACGTCATCGACGAGGTGCTCGACGTGCACGCCGGCGAAGGCAACGGCGACGACTGGGACTTCGATGCCATGTGGACCGAGCTCAAGACGCTCTACCCGGTGGGACTGACCATCGACGAGGTCGTATCAGAGGCCGGCGACAAGGGCAAGATCAACCGCGACTTCATGCGCCGCGAGATTCTCTCCGACGCCAAGCTCGCCTACACCCGCCGGGAAGAGTCCCTCGGTTCTCCGGCCATGCGCGAGCTCGAACGCCGCGTGGTGCTGTCGGTCATCGACCGCCGCTGGCGCGACCACCTGTACGAGATGGATTACCTGAAGGACGGCATCGGTCTGCGCGCGATGGCTCAGCGCGACCCTCTGGTCGAGTACCAGCGTGAAGGCTTCGCCATGTTCCAGCAGATGATGGGACAGATTCGCGAAGAAACGGTCGGGTTTCTGTTCAACCTCGACGTCGAGGTGACGGCCGGAGCCGGAGCAGTCGCCGGACCGGTCGTCGCGGCCAAGGGACTTTCCCCGGCCGATTCACCCGAGGAGAAGCTCAGCTACACCGCCCCGAGCGATTCGGGTGGAGTCGAGGTGCGCAACCAGCGCGGTCAGATTCAGCAGGCCGCTACCGATCGAGCCCGACGCACGGCCACCGTCGCAGCGAGCGACGACGAGCCGACCGAGCCGGCCGGACCGCCCCAGCGTGGAGCCTTCGGCCAGAAAACCGAGGGTGCTGCCCCGGTAAACCGGGCGGAGCGTCGCTCGCAGGGTAAGAAAACAACGTAGCGTTTCGGTCGCCCTCGGTTTTGGCCGTGCTTTACAGCACGACCAGAACCGAGGCTCGCCACCGCCGGTCCATCCCCTCCAAACAGATTGCGACCGCATAGCTCCGGTGCCGCTCACACACGACGACGACGGCGTCTAGGCCTCCAGCGTCGCGCTTCACCTGGGTGACGTGGCCGATGGCGAGCCGGGGGCGGTCAGCAACCTGGCCGGTGACTGCGCGCGCCCGCGCCGCGATCGACGCTCGAACGCGCAGATGGGCATAGACGTCGTCGGTTACCCAGCTCGCAAGGTGTTCAATCTGTCGGACTCCGGCGATGACCTCGAAGGCGCAGATCGCCAGGGCCCGAAGCAGCGGTTCCGGATCGGGGAGCTCCGCCAGGGTACTGGGCTGGGGACCGAAGAACTCGTCGTCTTCGATTCGCTCCCGCCGGAGGGCCTGCGCATTCGATTCGCTGCTACCGGGTGACGGCATGATGCCTCCTGACGTCGAGCACGAGCTGCAATAGCGGAAACCTAAGCAGCATTGTTCCGGCACTGTCGAGGGCTTAAAGAGCCTGTGGACAACGTGAGCGAGAACGCCCAGGTTCGGCTACTTTCGGTGTGTGCGCTGGGATGATTTGTTTGACGACCTGGAAGGGCAGCTCGACTACGAGCTGCAGGCCGAGGTCGCTGACCTGTGCCTGCACGAGGAACGGGAGCGTCTGGAGAAGCTCTCCCTGCGCACCCGGCTGAGCAACGTGGTGCGGTCCGCGAGCCTCGGCAGCACCCTTCGGCTGCGCGTGGTGCTCGTGTCGGGCCAAACGCTCGCCCTGCGTCCGACCGCGCTAGGCCGGGACTGGCTTGCGGCCGACCTGCTCGATTCCGAGAGCGCTCGCGGCCAGTGCGTGGTCCCGCTCGCGGCTATCGCCGCAGTCTTGCTCGACGAGGAACAGATCAGGGCGTCGTTGGCCGTGGAATCGGCAGCGACCGGTCGGGGAGTCGAACGGGTCGGACTGCCGTTCGTCCTGCGCAACCTGTGCCGTCGCCGGCGCGCCGTGGAGCTGGACACCCGGGCCGGTGTGGTGGCCGGAACCATCGACCGGGTGGCGCGGGACCACATTGATCTGGCGGTGCATCCGCTCGGAACGTTGCGCCGTGGCCCCGAAATCGCTCACTACCGCATCGTGCCGATCTGGCAGATCCATGTCATCCGGCTGAAATGACGCTGCCCTGTGGAGAACTTTTTCACCGGGCGGCACAGTGGGCCACGATAAGAGCGAATCCTTCCAAACAAGCGAGGTAGCGGATGATGTCACCCGGTTCCACACGTACGCGCCGCCGCTTCTGGGTGGACCCCCGATTTGTCATCGGCCTCGTGCTCGTCGCCGCGTCGATTGCCGGCGTGAGTGCGATCGTCGCCGGCAGCGACCGCACCACGGCGGTCTATACCGCACGCCACACGCTCACCGTCGGCGATCGCCTCACGAAGACCGACCTCGTTGAAACCCGGGTACGGTTGGGCGGAGCCGCCGACCTCTATCTGTCGCCCACGGTCGAGCCGGGCTTGCTGGTCACCCAGACCATTCTGGCCGGGGAACTCGTGGCGCGCTCCGCGGTCGGAGCAGCAGCCGGAGAGCTGACGACGAGTGTCGTCGTAGACGTTCCCGGCCGGTTGGCAGCCAGGGTCGTGTCCGGTTCGGTGGTGGACATCTGGTCGGCGCGGGCGACCGGGCCGGGCGAATACGCGCCGCCGACGATTCTCGTGGCGCAGGCTGTCGTGGTGCGGATCGTGATCCCGACCGGCATCATCGCCGCAGACAATGGTCAATCCGTGGAATTGCTCGTACCCAAGGCGAACGTCGCCGACGTGCTCGAAGCGATCATGAACGGTGATGCCCTCGCGATCGTACCGGTCAATACCCCCGTGGTTCCCTGATGGCCCGGATCGCGCTCGTGCTGGACCGAGCGACCGAGCAGCGCATGCTGGCCGACATCATCGAGTGCGGGCACAGTGTGGTGACGCGCGTGGATACCGCCCGGGATTTTCTGGAATCGCTGTCGCACGGGCAGCCGCACGTCGTCGTGGTCAGTGGTCGGCGGGAGTCTCTGACCGGCCAGCTGATCGCCGCCTGCGATGAGCGGGGCATCCGGGTCGTCGCCATCGCCGCATCGGAACAGGAACGTCGGCACGCCGGCTCGCTCGGCCTGTACGAAACCGTGGCCCTGCCCTGTGACTGGGCGGAGATCGAAGACCTGCTCGTCTCGGGCGTGGTGGTGCCGCTGCGCGTGGGGGATCGGCACTTCACCGGCGGCGCGCTGAGTGCCGGCTCCGTCATCGCGGTGTGGGGCCCGTCCGGGGCGCCCGGGCGTACCACGCTCGCCATTAACATTGCAGCCGAAATTGCCGCGGCCGGCCACACCGTGGTGCTGGCCGACGTCGACACCTACGGCGCGTCGATCGCACCGCGGCTCGGCATGCTCGACGAGGCTCCCGGCTTTGCCGCCGCCTGCCGCCTGGCCGGCAGTGACAGCCTGAACCGGTCAGAACTCGAGCGCATCGCCCAGCGCTACAACTCCCCGAAGGGCGCCTTCTGGGTGTTGACCGGTCTCGGCCGGCCGTCTCGCTGGCCGGAATTGTCGACCGAGCGGGTCACCCGCACGATCGATGCGCTGCGACACTGGGTGGATTACGTGGTGCTGGACACCGGATTCAATCTGGAGAGCGACGAGGAATTGAGCAGCGATCTGCTGGCACCGCGCCGCAACGCGGCCACGGTGACCGCGCTGCGGATGGCCGACCACGTCGTCGCCTGCGGACTGGCCGACCCGATCGGCATGGCGCGGTTTTTGCGGTCCTGGGTGGACCTCGCCGAGGTCACGACCGGCCGTGCCGTGAGTGTTGTGATCAATCAGGTGCGGGCGAGCGCCCTGGGGCTCAATCCGCGTGGGCAGGTCCTGAGAACCCTCAAGCTGCTCGGCAACATCGACTCCGCCGTTCTGGTGCCGCACGACCAGATCGCGCTCGATACCGCCGTACTGACCGGCCACACCCTGCGGGACGGGGCGCCGAAGTCCCTGGCGCGCGTCAGCATCCGTCGATTTGTGCTCGACGAGCTGATCGTCGTTGCGGTCGGCCAAACCGAGCGGGTGCCGCGGCGAGTGCGCTGGCCTGGCCGTAAGGCCGCCCCGGCGATCTGATCTGACCAGTACTGATCGATCAGGCCTGCGCTGGTCAGTTCTGCAGCGGGATGACGTCGACGCTGCCGCCGACGCCCACGACGACGAGCACGCGTGCTCCGGTGACTCCGGCCAAGGCCAGGCCGAGGCGCTCGGCCGATGGCAGGACGTCGTCGCGAGGTACAGCGTGGATCGGTGCAGCGTCGATCGGTGCAGGGCCGTCGGGGGAGGCCGCACGCTGCCAGACCGTGACGGCGGCGCCGGTCAGCTCGGCGATGAGGTCGCGGGTCGCGGTCGGGTCGCCGGCCGTGACCAGAATGACCCGGTGGATGGCACGGCCGGGCAGCCCGGCCTCAGCCAGCGCAGCGCGGTCCCTTCGCCAGACCGAGAAGTGGTAGCCGGCGGCGAGGCCGGTGGCGACGAGCAGCCCCAACGGTGCTCGCACCCGGTCGAGCAGGCTCTGTCGGCTCAGGTCGTCGAGGACGAATTCGAAGATGCGGTAGCCGATCACGAGCAGGGTGATAATGGCCACGATCGCGCTGATTCCGAAGATGAGAATGAGGTAGACCCGGCGGCCCGTCACCTGGGCGGACACCGGATCGACCGGGCGCAGCGGCTTCCAGGCGGCCCACCAGACCGGGCCACCCACGATTGCGGCGCTAAGTCCGCCGAGCAGTAGGGAGCGCGTGTCCGACCCGACCACGACCGGCGCCAGGCCGGACAGCAGGGCATTGACGATGATTCCCAGTCCGGTAGCCGCAGCCACCAGACCGAAGCCGGAAACGACGAGGGTGGCGGCCAGCCGGGTCGGCAGCGCTCGCTGCCGCAGCAGACCGAGGTGGTAGGCCCAGACCAGAGCGCCGACCAGAGCGGTCGCCAAGGCGGTGCCGAGCGGATCGAGAATATCGTCCAGCGGATGCTCGCGGGCAAAGGCCAGCCGGAGCAGCACGAACAGCACCGTGCCCGTGCCCACCAGCGACGCGGCAGCGGCGGCCGCGATCCCCAGGACGACGAGGGCAAGATCGGCCAGCACACCGCGCACGAGCCGGGCGCGCTCCCGCATCCACTGCCACCACCAGATCAGGGTGCCGCCGAGAAACCAGACGCCGGCCTGCAGGGCCAGCCGCCACCAGGGGTCGCCAATGACGATCGAGGACTGGAGCGCGTCAACGGCCGCATTGATCAGGGATGCGAGCGCGGTCACCGCTCCGACCGCTCCGATCAGCAAGCCGAAAATCGCGCTCAGAATGGGCGCGACGCTCGTCAACTGCATGGGACTCTTGGACGGGTGTCGGGACATCCACCGGTGCCAGGCCCAGACCAGCGTCCAGATCAGCGCGACCGCGAGGGTACGCGGCTGCCAGTCGCCCCGCACCAGTGCCGCCAGGGTCCCGAGCAGGGCAGAAGCCGCGGTCACGAGCGCGACCGTCTGCAGGCCGGCCAGGTAGAGCCCCCAGGAGATCGACGCCCGCTCCGCGCTCGCCATCCGCCGCCACAGCACCCACCAGAGCAGCGCGGCGAACGGGCCGGCGATCAGGGTGAAGGCGAGGGACCGCGCGAGTCCGGTCACATCGCTACCGGCCAGGTTGGTGCCGGTATCGAGGGCGCGCCCCAGGAGGCCGCTCAGGCCGATCGCGGCGATGACCACGAGCGCGAACAACAGGATGTACACGACCACTCGGCGTGCCGTCGGGGTTGATGTGCTGCCGGGCTGTCCAGGAGATCGGCGCACAGCGATGACGATGCCGGTCATGCCCACGCCCAGCACGGCGACAAGGACGAGGAGAACCACGATGGACATTACTTCGTTACCGTCGGGTTCGGGCAGATGGAGAGTTCCCAGGGAGCTGTCTCGATCAGCCAAGCACCGTCCGCCCTGACCAGGTCGAAATTGCTCTCAAACTCATACTCGGAGGCGCCGAACGGGCCGTCGTCGTAGGACGTGACCAGGGACACGACGACATCGGCTGAGTTGGGGCGAACCGTCGTTGACACCAGTACGACGCGAAGGCTGTTGGTTGGACCGTGTTCGACGGGCCCACAGCCCACCAAGGCCTCTGCGGTGAGCAGCTTTTCGGCCGCATCTTCGTCACCGGCGATGACGGCCGCAGAATAGGCCTGCACCACGCCTTCCGGGGTGCCTGGGTCGAACGGTTCCGGTGCGCCGCGGGTGAAGACCACCACGAGGGCGACGAGCACCAGGGCGGCGATAGTGCCGAGGATGACGATCAAGGTGCGATCTTTAGTGCCCGCCGGTGTGTGCATGTTCTCATCATGGACCCAATGGTGTGGCATCACCACAGCGGGTGCCGGCGGGAGCGCGCGGGGATCTAGGCTAGTGATCGTGTCGACTCTCAGTGATCTCGTTCTTGCCCAGGGCCGCAGCAGCGCGGAAGACGTGGACTGGCTGCACATGCTCGTTGCCGACGGCCAGCTGCTGGCCGACCTCGCCTTCGCCGATATTGTCGTATGGGTTCCGGCGCAGTCTGGCAGCTTCGTCGCCGTCGCGCATGCCCGGCCGTCGAGTGCCGCCACGCTGTTCTATCGCGACTTCGTCGGGCAGCAGATCAAGGTCGAGTGGCGTAATCAGGTTACCGAGGCGTTCGAGACCGCCAGGATCGTCGACGCCACCGCTCCCGACTGGTACGAGGAGACGCCGACCCGGGTGCGGGCTATCCCGGTGCTGCGCCGGCTGAGCACGACCGGTGCTGCGGTAACGGATGCCCCGGTGGCGGTGCTGACCTGCCACAGCAACCTGAGCGAGGCACGCACGCCGGGACGCCAGGAGCTGACCTTCAACGATTGCGCCAACGATCTGTTCGCCATGATCGCGTCCGGGGACTTTCCCGACCTCGGCGCTCCGACCGGTCCGCGCCGCGGCGCGCCACGAGCCTCCGACGGGCTGCTCCGGCTCGATGTCGACGGACTGACCACCTTTGCCAGCCCCAACGCGCTCTCGGCGTTTAACCGCATGGGTTTCATCGAGGAACTCGAGGGGGAGTCGCTTGCCGAGGTGACGACCGGCCTGCTCACCGGCACCGCCGTCGTGGACGAGTCGCTGCCCCTGGTGGTCACCGGGCGGGCACCGTGGCGCACCGACATTGAAGCGCGCGGCGTGACGGTGTCGCTCCGGGCGATTCCCATTCGCAACCGCGGCGAACGCGTCGGCGCGATCGTGTTGTCGCGGGACGTTACCGAACTGCGGCACCAGGAACGTGAGCTGATCACCAAGGATGCCACCATCCGGGAGATTCACCACCGGGTCAAGAACAACCTGCAGACCGTCGCCTCGCTGCTGCGGATCCAGGCTCGGCGTACCCAGTCCGACCGGGCGCGCGAGGCGCTGACCCAGGCGATGCGGCGGGTCGCTGCGATTGCCGTCGTGCACGACACCCTGTCCGAGGGACTCAGTCAGATCGTCGACTTCGACGCCGTTTTCGAGCGGGTGCTATTGCTCACGGTGGAGGTCGCATCCGCTCACAATACGACCGTGCATCCCAAGTCGTCGGGTAGCTTCGGCACCCTGCCCAGCGCCTATGCGACGCCGCTCGCGCTGGTTTTGACCGAACTGGTCACCAATGCCGTCGAGCACGGCCTCGCTGGGCGCGAGGGCGAGGTGTCGATCGAGGCGCAGCGCAGCGAGGAGACGCTGACCGTCATGGTGCGTGACACCGGTGCCGGATTACCGGAAGGTAAGGTCGGTTCGGGGCTCGGCACCCAGATCGTGCGCACGCTCATTCAGGGCGAGCTCGGTGGCACCATCGACTGGCACACCATGATGGGCAGCGGCACCGAGGTCACGATCGAGATCCCCCTCCGCTTCATGCAGGAGTCCTAGCCCTTTCGGGACCGGGCCTGGGCCCCGTCCCCGGGCCCAGGTTAGAAACTGGGCCCGGGGACATAAGGTGGGCCCAGCGAGCGGATGCCGATTCCGCGCGGACGCCGCGGCCCGGCTGCGCGCAGAGCACAAAAAAACGAGCCCGCGGCCTCCGGGAATACCGGATGGCCGTAGGCTCGCGTTCTGTAGCGGTGCCGGCTTTGCTAGGAAGCGCGACGGGCGCGTGCGGCGCGACGCTTGAGCGCACGCCGCTCGTCCTCGCTCAGGCCTCCCCAGACCCCAGAGTCCTGACCGGTCTCGAGTGCGTACTGGAGGCAGACCTCCGTGACGTTGCAGCGAGCGCACACCGATTTTGCCTTCTCGATCTGGTCCACAGCGGGTCCAGTGTTACCGACCGGAAAAAAAAGTTCCGGGTCAGCGGTGAGGCAGGCAGCTTTATCGCGCCAGTCCATAGGGATGCTCCTTTTATTACATGGGTGCACGGCCGATTGGCCAGAGTTGCAGGGTGATGGCCGGTTGCAGGAAAGTGGGATCTGCGCGATAACCGCGTTGAAACAGCTCACGTCCCTGTGAGCGTCAACCGGGCCTCAAATATCGTCCCATAATAGAGGTATCAAATCAATAGTTTTGTATGGCTTTTCGCTGTGAACAGCGACTCTGGTGCGCGGCGCCCAGCTCGGATCGACCTCCGGGCGCTTCGTCGCGCCCCCCTTCTGGGGGTGCTTGTAGCGCTCGTAGCTCTGGAGGCGCTCGCACTGTGGGCGCTCACGGCCTGGTGGGTGCTCGAACTGCTCATCGATACACCGACCTCGATGGGTGGCGCGCTCGCCCTGCTGGCACTGACGGCCGTCGCGGCCGTGTGGGTGAGCGCAATCACGGTCGGCGCCCTGCGCGGGCGTGCGTGGATTCGCGGAGCCGCGGTCACCTGGCAGCTCGTACAGATCATGATCGCCGTCGGTTGCTTCCAGGGCATCTACGCCCGCCCCGACGTCGGATGGGCGCTGCTCGCCCCCTCGATCGTGGTGCTCGTGCTGGTCTTCACTCCGAAGGTCGTCGCCGCGACCAGTCACGAACCGAAGCCCGACGCCGACTGACCACGGCCGCCTGACCGCTAGACGGTCAGGCGTCGATGCCGAGCTTCTTGCGCAGGCTGGCGACGTGGCCGGTGGCCTTGACGTTGTACAGGGCGTGGGTGATGATGCCGGCTTCGTCCAGCACGAACGTCGACCGCAGCACGCCGGTCACGATCTTGCCGTAGAGGTTCTTCTCGCCCCAGGCACCGTAGGCGCGGTGCACGTCCAGTGCGCTGTCGCTCAGCAGCGGAAAGTTAACCGCATCATGCTCCTGGAACGTCTTGAGCTTGGCCGGGGCATCCTTCGACAGGCCGAGCACCTGGTAGCCCGCGGACTTGAGCGACCCGAGGTTGTCGCGAAAGTCACAGGCCTGGGTCGTGCAGCCGGGGGTCATCGCCGCCGGATAGAAATACACGACCACCTTGCTGCCCGCGAAACCGCTAAGCGAAACGGATGCCCCATCCTGGTCGGTCAGGGTGAACTGGGGGGCCGTATCGCCGACTGCAAGGCGCGCTGAATCCGTCATGGTTCCATCGTATCGAGAGCAGACTCAGCGGGCGGGCACAAACGTGGCGAGCAACCGTTGCAGCGAGTCGAGGCGCACCCGGCCGGTGTCGCCGAGCTCGCCGGCCTCAACCGCGTCGATGATCGCGCAGTCCGGCGAATCGGGCAGGTGAGTACAGCCGCGCGGGCAGCGCTCCGCGATCGTCGCGAGGTCGGTGAAGGCCTTGAGAATATTGTCGGTGTTGATGTGACCGAGACCGAAGGAGCGCACGCCGGGGGTGTCGATAACCCAGCCGCGGCCAGCATCCGTTTCGAGGCGCAGTGACACCGTCGACGACGAGGTATGCCGGCCGCGCCCGGTGACGGTGTTGACGACGCCGATGGCGCGGTTGGTGCCGGGCACGAGCGCGTTCACCAGGGTGGACTTGCCGACGCCGGAGTGCCCGACGAAGACCGTGTCGTGCCCGACCAACGCGGCCGAGATCTCGGCGATCGGCATGCCGCCCTCACCACTCTGGAACACCGGAAGGTCGAGGCCAGCGAAGTTGGCCAGGAACGCGGCGGGGTCGGCGAGGTCGGTCTTGGTGATGCACAGAATGGGTTTCACGCCGGCGTCATAGGCCGCGACCAAATAACGATCCACCAAGCGGATGCGCGGCTCTGGGTTGGCCGCAGCGACCACGATCAGCATCTGGTCGGCGTTGGCCACGATCACGCGCTCGACGGCGTCGGTGTCGTCGGCGCTCCTCCGCAGCAGGGTGTCGCGCGGCACGATGCGCACGATGCGGGCCAGGCTACCCTCGGCTCCGGTGGTGTCGCCGACGATATCGACCCGGTCGCCGTTGACGACGGCCTTTTTGCGCAGCTCGCTGGCCCGCGCGGTTGTGATTCGACGCTCGGTGGGCAGATTTTCGTCGAGCATGACGGTGTAGCGACCGCGATCTACCGAGAGGATGCGCCCGGTCAGCGCATCCTGATGGCTCGGCCGGGTCTTGGAGCGCGGTTTACTACCCTTGCGGCCGGGGCGCACGCGCACGCTCGACTCGTCGAACTCCGGTTCGTCGTCGTCGGCGGAGGCCCACCAGGTGTCGCCGGGATCGCCGGCGAGGTCCTCGGCAAGACCCTCAGAACCGTCAGCGGGCGGCGCCACGGGCATCTACAGCGCCGCTTCGGAGATCATCGCGTGCCACAACTCGGGAAACTGGGGGAGCGTCTTCGCGGTCGTACCGATGTTCTCAACCTCGACGCCGGGCACGGCGAGGCCGATCAGCGCACCGGCCGTGGCCATGCGGTGGTCGTCGTAGCTGAGCCACTGGCCGCCGTGCAGGGGCGCCGGTTCGATCCGGAGGCCGTCGGGCAGCTCGGTGACCTTGCCGCCCAGCCGATTGATCTCGGTCGCCAGTGCGGCGAGACGGTCGGTCTCGTGGTGGCGAATGTGCCCGATGCCGGTGATCGTGCTCGGCGTCGAGGCCAGGGCGGCCAGAGCGACGAGGGTGCAGGCGAGTTCCCCGCCAGCGGAGAGATCCAGGTCGACGCCGACGATGTGCTCGCCCCCGGTGACGGTGAGCCGGTCACCGGCGCGCGTGACGACGGCGCCGAACAACGGCAGCAGCTGGGCGAGGTCGGCCCCGACCTGCGTCGTCGTCTCCGGCCAGCCGGTGATGGTGACACTGCCGCCGGCCACGAGCGCGGCGCACAGAAAGGGTGCCGCGTTTGATAAATCGGGTTCGATGTCGACCGTGCGACCGGCGAGCAGACCGGGTGCGACGATCCACTCGCCGACGTTCGGCGTAGACACGTCGACGCCGCGCGCGCGCAGCACCTCGATGGTCATCTCGATGTGCGGCAGGCTCGGCAGCCGTTCGCCGGAGTGGATGAGGTGCAGCCCGTGCTCGAAGCGTGCGCCGGCCAGCAGCAACCCCGACACAAACTGGCTTGAGCTGCCGGCGTCGATGGTGGCCGCTCCGCCGGTGACCGCTCCGCGGCCGTGCACGGTGAAGGGTAGGGCGTGCTTGCCATCGTCGTTGATATCGCCGCCGAGGTCGCGCAGAGCGCCGATGATGGGACCCATCGGGCGGCGGCGCGCACCGGCATCGCCGTCGAACGTGGTCGGGCCGAGCGCGAGGGCTGCGAGCGGGGGCAGAAAACGCATGACCGTGCCGGCCAGGCCGCAATCGATCGTGGTGGAGCCAAGCAATTCCTCGGGCGGGGTCACCAGCAGGTCCGTTCCGAACGCCCCGTCGCCCGCAACGGCCTCGATCGTGGCGCCGAGCTGCCGCAGGGCATCGACCATGAGATCGCTGTCGCGCGAGTGCAGCGGCGCGCGCAGCAGAGACGGTTCAGTGGCGAGAGCGGATGCGACGAGCTCCCGGTTGGTCAGGGATTTCGAGCCCGGCAGAGCCAGCACCGCCTGCAATGGCGCGCCAATGCTCGGCGCCGGCCACCAGACATCCACTTCGGTCGGTGAATTGTCGCCGTACGGATCGAACTCCGGCTTGGAATATCTCGAGATCAACATCGGTTATCAGAATAGTCGGTGATAACAATCTGAGGGAGGCCCGTGACGGTGTCAATGCTGTTAGAAAGACCCTTGGCTGTGGGGAACGGCCTAGAATTGCCCGTGATGACTTCAGACACGCCCGTCAATTCGGAATCTATTCCGGTTGACGACACAGAACTGGTTGCACCGACCAAGGCCGAGCTGCGCGAGCAGACCCGCGGACTGTTCGAAGAACAGGCCCTGCCGTTCCTCGACCAGTTGTACGCGGCCGCGATGCGCATGACCCGCAACCCGTCCGATGCCCAGGACCTCGTGCAGGAGACCTTTGTCAAGGCCTTCGCCGCGTTCGCGCAGTACGAGCAGGGCACCAACCTCAAGGCCTGGCTGTACCGCATCCTCACCAACACCTTCATCAACCAGTACCGCAAGAAGCAGCGTGAGCCCTATCAGGGCACCATTGATGAGCTCGAAGACTGGCAGCTGGGCGGCGCCGAATCGACGACCGCCATGTCGGGACGGTCGGCCGAGGCCGAGGCCATCGACCATCTGCCGGACAGCGCCGTCAAAGAAGCCCTGCAGTCCATTCCCGAAGACTTCCGACTCGCCGTGTACTTCGCCGACGTCGAAGGCTTCTCCTACCAGGAGATCGCCGAAATCATGAAAACACCCATTGGCACCGTGATGAGCCGCCTGCACCGTGGCCGGCGACTCCTGCGTGAGCTCCTGGCCGGTTACGCGGCCGAGCGCGGACTAGGCCAGGGCCAGAAAACATCCGGGAGCGCAAGCAAATGACCGATTGTGGTTGCGAGAAGGCCAAGGCCGAACTCGAAGAATACCTGCACAACGAACTCCGCAAAGACGATGCGGCCGACATTCAGGAGCACCTGGCGACCTGCACCGACTGCAGCGCCGAACACCTGGTCGGACGCACCATGACCGAGGTGATGCAGCGCGCCTGCAAGGAAACCGCGCCCGAAGTTCTGCGCGACCAGGTCCTGCTCAAGCTGCGCGCCCTCCAGGCCTCGCACTAGCTGCGCGCACGCTCAATCGCCTGTCGCTGTTCGCTGGCAGGCAAACGGATGCCGCCGCGCTCGCACGCGGGCCGGCCACGCCGCACCCTCGTGGCACTCGTCATGGATCGTGGGACTCTAGCGCGGGGTGCCGCGAGCGGCGGCGTGACCGCGCGCATCCGCTAACGGCACGTGTTCGTCGCGCCGGCCCCGGTTGCAACCGGCCAGGCACGGGCCGCCAGGCCGCGCCCGCCGCCGCCGCGCAGGAACACCAATGGAGGGTGACCCCGGGGTCACCCTCCATTTTCACGTGCGGTTACAGCGTGAGCGCGTCTCGCTGCAGCTTGGCCTGCTCGACCGCGTGGCGCTTGGCCGAACCTGCCGCCGGCGAGGCCGACGCTGGGCGGGAGAACAGCCGCATGGCGCGCGGGCCGAGCTTGTTGGTCTCCAGGTAGAAGAACGGCCAGGCTCCCTGGTTCTCCGGTTCGTCCTGCACCCAGGCCAGTTCGGCGTTCGGATACTGGGCGGCGACGTTCTTTAGCTCAACGGAGGGCAGCGGGTAGAACTGCTCGACGCGCACGAGGGCGATCTCGGGGTTCGGGTTCTTCTCGAGTTCGTTCAGCAGGTCGTAGTAGATCTTTCCGGCCATGAACAGAACGCGCTTGACGGCGTTCTTGTCGTTCACGCGTGCATCGTCGATGACCGTTTCGAACTTGCCGCTGGTCAATTCAGACACGGCGCTCGTCGCTCCGCGCAGGCGCAGCATCGACTTGGGCGTGAACACGATCAGCGGACGGCGCGGACGCATGTAGGCCTGGCGACGCAGCAGGTGGAAGTACGACGCGGGCGTCGACGGGCGCGCCACGGTCATGTTTTCCTCGGCACACAGCTGCAGGAATCGTTCGATGCGGGCTGAGGAGTGGTCAGGGCCCTGACCCTCGTAGCCGTGCGGCAGCAGCAGCACAACGGATGACCGCTGGCCCCACTTCTGCTCGGCGGAGGACACAAACTGGTCGATGATGGTCTGCGCACCGTTGGCGAAGTCACCGAACTGGGCTTCCCAGAGCACGAGCGCGTCGGCGCGTTCCACCGAATAGCCGTACTCGAAGCCCATGGCGGCGTATTCGCTCAGCAGCGAGTCGTAGATCCAGAATCGGGCCTGGTTGTCCTTGAGGTTGGCCAGTGGCAGCCATTCCTGGCCGTTCACCCGGTCGTGCAGCACCGCGTGACGCTGCACGAACGTGCCGCGGCGGGCATCCTGTCCGGCAAAACGCACCGGGGTACCCTCGACCAGCAGCGAGCCGAGCGCGAGCAGTTCGCCGAAGCTCCAGTCGATATTGCCGTTGCGGCTCATGTCGAGGCGCTTCTGCAACAGCTGCTGCAGCTTATTGTGCACGGTGAAACCGGCCGGCTTGTTGTTGAACGCATCACCGATGAGCTGGATGACGCTCTCCGGGACACCGGTGGTCTCTGGCTCACCTGCGGCGTCTTCACGGGCCTGAGCTTCAGCTTCGGCCTTGGCCGTGGCGGCCATTTCCGGCGTGATGACCGGGATCGACGCGGTCTGGGCAGCGTGGGTCTCGAGGAAGGCGCGCTCGAGGCGATCCTGGAAGTCGCGGTGGGCGGCTTCGTATTCTTCCTCGGTGATGTCACCACGGCCGACGAGCGCCTCGGTGTACAGCTTGCGCACGCTGCGCTTGGCCTCGACCAGGTTGTACATCAGCGGCTGCGTCATCGAGGGGTCGTCGCCCTCGTTGTGGCCCCGACGGCGGTAGCAGATGAGGTCGACGACGACATCCTTCTTGAATTCCTGGCGGTAGGCGAAGGCTAGTTCGCCGACGCGTACCACGGCCTCCGGGTCATCCCCGTTGACGTGGAAGATCGGCGCCTGGATGGTCTTGGCGACGTCGGTGGCGTAAACGCTGGTGCGGGCATCCTGCGGCAGGGTGGTGAACCCGAGCTGGTTGTTGACCACGATGTGTACGGTTCCGCCGGTGCGGTAGCCGCGCAGCTGGGACATCTGCAGGGTTTCGAGTACGACGCCCTGGCCGGCCATCGCGGCGTCGCCGTGGATGAGGATCGGCAGGGTGGAGAAGGTGCCGATCGGCTTGCGGTCCTGCTTGGCGCGCACGATGCCCTCGAGCACGCCGTCGCCGGCCTCGAGGTGCGAGGGGTTCGCGGCCAGTGACACCGGAATCTCGGCGCCGTCTTCACCGCGGAACATGCCTGTGGTACCGAGGTGGTACTTCACGTCGCCGGAGCCGTGTACGGTGCGTGGGTCCTGCGTGCCCTCGAACTCGCGGAAGATCTCGCCGTAGGTCTTACCGGCGATGTTGGTGAGAACGTTCAGGCGGCCACGGTGGGCCATCCCGATCGCGACCTCGTCGAGACCCTGCTCTGCGGCGCCCTGCAAAATGGTGTCCAGTAGCGGAATGGTGCACTCGCCGCCCTCGAGGCTGAAGCGCTTCTGACCGACGTACTTGGTCTGCAGAAACGTTTCGAAGGCTTCGGCCTCGTTGAGCTTGGCCAGAATACGCATCTGCTCGTGGTGGGTGGGCTTGACGTAGGACTTCTCGATTTTCTCCTGCACCCACTTGCGCTGGGCCGGGTCCTGAATGTGCATGTACTCGATGCCGGTGGTGCGGCAGTACGAGTCACGCAGCACACCGAGAATGTCGCGCAGCAGCATCTGGCGCTTCGCTCCGAAACCGCCGGTCACGAAGGACCGGTCGAGGTCCCAGAAGGTGAGCCCGTGGGTGGCGATGTCGAGGTCGGGGTGGCTGCGCTGTGAGTACTCAAGCGGGTCGATGTCGGCCATCAGGTGGCCGCGCACCCGGAACGAGTTGATCAGTTCCTGCACCCGCGCGGTCTTGTCGACGGCGCTCGCGAGGTCGACGCTGATGTCCGGGGCCCAGTGGATCGGGTCGTACGGGATGCGCAGCGCCGAGAAGATCTCTTCGTAGAAGTTGTGCTGGCCGATCAAAAGCTCGTGCACGATCTTGAGGAACTCGCCCGAACCAGCACCTTGAATGACGCGGTGGTCGTAGGTGCTGGTGAGGGTGATGGTCTTGGAGATGGCCAGGCCGGTGAGCGTCTTGACGCTCGAGCCCTGGAATTCGGCCGGGTAGTCGAGGGCGCCGGCGCCGATGATGCAGCCCTGGCCCTTCATCAGGCGGGGCACCGAGTGCACGGTGCCGATGCCGCCCGGATTGGTCAGCGACAGGGTCGCTCCGGCGAAGTCGTCGGCCGTGAGCTTGTTCTGGCGGGCGCGAGTGACGAGGTCTTCGTAGGCGGCGAGGTATTCGCCGAAGGTCATCGTGTCGGCACGCTTGATCGCCGGAACCAGCAGGGCGCGGGTGCCGTCGGGCTTGGGCATGTCGATGGCCAGTCCCATGCCGACGTGGGCGGGGGCGACGACGGAGGGCTTGCCGTCGACCTCGTCGTAGTAGACGTTCTGGCTCGGGAACATCTTGAGCGCGCGAATCAGCGCCCAGCCGATCAGGTGGGTAAAACTGACCTTGCCGCCGCGTGCCCGCTTCATGTGGTTGTTCATGACGATGCGGTTGTCGATGAGCAGCTTGGCCGGGATGGTGCGCACGCTTGTCGCGGTCGGCACGGTCAGGCTCGTGACCATGTTGGTCGCGAGTGACTTCGCCATACCGCGCAGCGGAACGACCTTGTCCTGCTTGACCGGCGCTGACTCGTCGGTGACGACGGTCTGCGGGCTGGTGACGGGAGCGTCGGCGGGAACCGGGGCCGGCTTCGGCGCGCTCGAGGTGGTGCGGGCCGTCGGCTGGTTCTCAGTCACCTGAGCTGGCGCTGCCGGTACGGCCGGGGCTGCGGCGGGTGCGGCTGCGGCCGGCGCCGGTGAAACGGATGCTGCTGGCGCTGCTGCGGGGGCAGCATCCGCTGGAACGGGAGTGTTCGCGGTCTGGTTGTAGCTCTCCAACACCGGCCACCACGACTCATCAACCAAGTTCTTGTCGATCAGGAATCGCTCATACAATTCGTCAACGAGCCACTCGTTTGCTCCGAATTCGCCCGACGTTGTCTCGTCAGAAGCTCCACCGGTTACCTGGCTTGACACCGTGGGATCGCCCACTCTCTGCTTTGAATTTGGATGCCCTCGGCAAGGTCCGTTGCCGGGTCATTCTGCGCTTTCATTGAGCCTGTCGCTGACGATCGTGACCGCCAGGTCAGTCTTACTGACCAGCCTAATCCCATCCCGCGCGACCACTAACACCCTGTCGAACGGCTAGCGTTCTTGGTATGCAGTTCTATGGAACGACGCCCAGCCATGATTTGACTTACTCCGACGTGTTTTTGGTGCCCGGACAATCGGCTGTCACTAGCCGGTTGGATGTCTCCCTGGCACCGAATGACGGTACGGATGCGACGATTCCGATCGTGTCGGCGAATATGAACTCGGTCACCGGGCCACGCCTGGCTGCCTCGCTGGCCCGCCGCGGGGGGCTCGGAGTGCTGCCGCAGGACATGCCGTTGCAGGACCTCGATGCCGCTATCCGCTGGGTTAAAGCCCAATCGGTTCGTTTCGACACGCCGTTCACCTTTGCCCCGGACGATACCGTCGAGATGGCGTTGCGGCAGGTTCCGGCCTCGCCCGGCCAGGGAATCGTCATCCACTCCACCAGCGGAGACTACCTGGGCTGCATCGTCGCCAGCCGGCTGGCGACCGCGCTGCCCGATGCGCGCCTCGGCGATCTACTGCACGGTGAACTCGCCGCGCTCGACGCCGACGACGTCGAGGGGCCGCGCCGCGCCTTCGACCTGATGACGGAGGCTGACATCGATTTCGCGCCGGTGATGCACCACGGCACCGTCGTCGGAACGCTCAGCCGCAAGAGCGCCCTGCGCTCTACCCTGTACCAGCCGACACTGGACGCCCACGGTCGGCTCAAGGTCGCTGCCGCGATCGGCATCAACGGCGACGTCGCCGCCAAGGCCCGCGCCCTCGCCGCTGCCGGCGTCGACATTCTGGTGATCGACACCGCGCACGGCCACCAAGACGGCATGCTGCGTGCTCTCGGCATCGTCGCCGACCTGAACCTCGGGCTGCCGATCGTGGCCGGCAACGTCGTCACCAAGGACGCCGTGCGCGACCTGGTCGGCGCCGGCGCCACGATCGTCAAGGTGGGAGTCGGTCCGGGCGCCATGTGCACCACCCGCATGATGACCGCCGTCGGTCGGCCCCAGTTCTCGGCCGTGCTCGAAACGGCCACCGCGGCCCGTGAGCTGGGCGCGCATGTCTGGGCCGACGGGGGAGTGCGCTATCCGCGGGACGTGGCCCTCGCGCTGGCCGCTGGGGCGGCATCCGTCATGATCGGTTCCTGGTTTGCCGGCACGACCGAGGCGCCAGGAACGCTGAATACGGATGCCCGCGGCGCGCTATACAAGGAAAGCTGGGGAATGGCCTCGACCAAGGCCGTTCAGGCACGCTTCGAGCGCCTCGACGCCTACGACCTCGCCCGTAAGACCCTGTTCGCCGAGGGAATCTCGAGCTCGAAGATCTACCTCGACCCGCTGCGGCCGTCGATCGAGGACCTGCTCGACATGATCACCTCTGGGGTGCGCTCGTCGTTCACCTACGCCGGCGCCACCACCGTCGCCGACTTTCACGAGAAAGCGCTCGTGGGCATTCAGTCCGCGGCCGGGTACGAAGAGGGCAAGGCGCTGCCGGTCTCCTGGTAGGTGTGGTCGGGCGCTGCCGGACGGTTCTCGGACTGCGCTGGTGGGTGTGGTCGGGTGCTGCCGGAGGATTCTCGTGCTGCGCTGGTGGGTGTGGTCGGGCGCGCAGGCAGGTGCGCCCGGTATACTCGGAGGAATAATGGATGACCCTCCCACCGCTGAACCCTCGCCTGACAAACCCTCGCCCGTGACTGCCGGCGGTGAAATCCTTGTCTGAGCTGATCATGCTCGGGTTCGGCCTCATCCTCACGGTGGGAACGGGCATCTTCGTCGCCAGTGAGTTCGCCCTGGTGAATCTCGATCGCGCCGACCTTGAAGCGCGCCGCGATCGCGGGGAAACCCGTCTCGCCATGACCATCGCAGCGCTGAAAATCACCTCGACCCACCTGTCGAGTGCGCAACTGGGCATCACCCTGACCACGCTGCTGACCGGGTACACGATCGAACCGGCCCTCTCGTCCCTGCTGCGGGGCCCGCTCACCGCGGCCGGGCTGCCGGTTGACCTGGTTCCCGTCTTCGGCACCACGATCGCCATCGTCTCGGCGACCCTCGTGTCGATGGTCATCGGCGAACTGGTCCCGAAGAATTTTGCGCTTGCGTTGCCGATTCCGACCGCTCGGCTGGTCATTCCGTTTCAGACCGCGTTCACCGCCGTGTTCAAACCGGCCGTGCTCGTGCTCAACAACAGCGCCAACGGCCTGTTGCGCGCGTTCGGCATCGAACCCAAGGAGGAGCTCTCGGGTGCCCGCACCGCTGAAGAGCTCTCCTCGCTCGTTCGGCGCTCGGCCAGCGCCGGGCTGCTCGAGAAGGACACCGCGACCCTCCTGCGCCGCACGTTGATGTTCTCCGGACACACCGCGTCCGATGTCATGACTCCGCGCCCGCGGGTCGCGAGTATCCACCGCACTGATTCGGCGCAGGACATCATCGACCTCGCGCGTTCCACCGGTTTTTCCCGGTTCCCGGTCGTCGACGAGAGCGTCGACGACGTCGCGGGTGTCGTGCACGTCAAGCAGGCGGTGGCCGTGCCGCGAAATCGGCGAGCGGATGTGCCGGTGTCGGCCCTGCAGACCGACCCGGTTCGCGTGCCCGAAACGATGAAACTCGACGACCTGCTCGGCGAGTTGCGCGGTCGTGGCTACCAGATGGCGATCGTCGTCGACGAATATGGCGGAACCGCCGGCGTCGTCACCCTGGAGGACCTGGTCGAGGAACTGGTCGGCGAGGTCGCCGACGAGCACGACAGGGCCAGGGCCGGCGTCGTGCGCTCGCCCGACTCGCTGACCTTTCCCGGAATGCTGCGGCCGGATGAACTGCTCGATCGTACCGGTGTCGTCGTGCGGGAACAGGGCCCCTACGAGACCGTGGCCGGCTTTGTGATGAGCGAGCTGGGGCGGTTGCCGGTCATCGGCGACCGCGTGCCGGTGCCGGGCGGATTCCTCACCGTTGAGCGCCTGGAAGGGCGTCGCATCGACCGACTGCGTTTCACCCCGGAGGTGGCGCCGGAGCCGGCGGTTCCGCCCGGGCCCAAGACTGATCGAAAGAAGGTGAGCGACAAATGAGCGATTGGGCCGGACTTGCCTGGTTGGTCGTGCTGCTCGCCGCCAACGCCTTCTTCGTCGGAGCGGAATTCGCCGTCATCTCGGCACGTCGTTCCCAGATTGAGCCGCTCGCCGAGGCCGGAAAACGCAGCGCCAAGACCGCGCTCTGGGCGATGGAACACGCAACGCTCATGCTCGCGACCTCGCAGCTGGGCATCACGGTCTGTTCGCTGCTCATTTTGAACGTCTCCGAACCGGCGATCCACCACCTGCTCGAGGTGCCGCTGGCCCTGACCGGCCTGCCGGAGGGGCTGATCGGTACGATCGCCTTCATCGTCGCACTGCTGCTGGTCTCGTACCTGCACGTTGTGTTCGGCGAGATGGTACCGAAAAACCTGTCTTTCTCGGTCCCCGACCAGGCCGTGTTGCTGCTTGCCCCGCCGCTCGTGTTCGTCGCCCGCGTCTTTCGTCCGGTGATCGTCACGCTCAACGCCTGCGCGAATGGTGTGCTGCGGCTGTTTGGAGTGCAGCCGAAGAATGAGGCGACGAGCGCGTACACGCTCGACGAGGTAGCCACGATCGTCACGCAGTCCACCAAAGAGGGTGTGCTGAGCGACGGGACCGGCGCCCTGACCGCCGCCTTCGAGTTCACCAACCTCAAGGTGCGCGACGTGGCTGTTGGTCTGTCCAAGCTGGTCAGTCTGCCCGAGTCGGCCACCCCGGCCGACGTGGAGAAGGCCGTCACTCGCCACGGGTTCTCCCGGTACGTGCTGGCCGATGCCGAGGGCTATCTCACCGGATACGTGCACCTGAAGGACGTTCTCGACCTCGATATCGCATCGGCCGGGGAAGCAACGCTGGCAGCGCCGGACAGCTACTCGGGGCGGATCCCGGCCAAGCGCATCCGTGCCTTGATCTCAATCTTTGAAGACACCGACCTCGAAGATGCCCTCGCGACCATGCGCCGTTCTGGCGCGCACCTCGCGCGGTCGTTCACCGCCGAGGGCGAAACCACCGGGGTGCTCTTTCTCGAGGACATTATCGAGGAGCTCGTCGGCGAAGTGCAGGACGCCACCCGCCGCGAATAGCTCCGTTGAGATGGTCGCGCGTCGCCTTCCGCGAATGACCGCCCCCGAAACGGGTGGCCGCTACGCCCGTTACCGTAGCGCGCACCCAGATCGGGCGCGGTCGCGAAGCGGATGCCGCCAGCGCCTCGCCAAGACACCGACACGGGCGTAAACTACTCCCTGAAAAATGCACATTCGGTGCAGAAAGGGAATGCTCATGTTAAGCCAATTGGAACCCTACTCGGTGCTTCCTGCTCGCGATTTAGCGCGGGCCCGGCGCTTCTACCAGGACGTGCTCGGCATGGAACCGGAGGAGGAACGCGTAGAGGGACTGCTCTACCGCACCCCGAAGGGCGCCGTCATCATGATGTACGAAACCGAGAATGCCGGCACCGCCGCGAACACCGCGATCGGTTTCGACACCGACGATATCGAAGCCGAAGTCGCCGTGCTGCGCGGGCGCGGCGTCACGTTCGAGGAATACGATTTTCCAGGATTGAAGACCGAGAACGGCATCGCGACGACCATTGAGGATCGTGCGGCCTGGTTCAAGGACACCGAGGGCAACATTATCTGTGTCTCGCAGACCGTCTCCTTGGGGAGCAGCCCGCGGCGGGAGCGTGAGGACTCCGCGAATTCAACCGTCAGCGACTAAATGGTTCGCGAGCTGAATCGGCCGCGACCTGAAACCACACTGGCGCGGTAGCGCGCGCGGATGACCGCGTCCGATCTGGGTGCGCGCTACGCCGGTTACCGTAGCGAGTACCCGTTTCGGGTGCGCTCGTGCAAAGTCGACCGGTCCTGGTCTCCCGGGGTGCTCCAACCGACCGGGCGTGTCCGGACGGCAACCGCTCGCGGCATCCGCTGGTGTGATCGTGCTGAACCGAAACGACCTATCGTGGAGGCATGGTGAAACCGCGCGGCTGGCTCGAATGGGAGGCCGAACAGGCCCGCGACTGGATCGCGCGGCCCCAGGCCGGAGACGACAAATACTCCCGTGGTGTGCTCGGAGTGCGCACCGGTTCCAAGGACTACCCGGGCGCAGCGGTGCTCGGCGTCGACGCGGCCGTGCGCACCGGCGTCGGCATGGTGCGCTACCTCGGGCCGCGCCGAGCACGCGACCTGGTACTGCAGCGCCGCCCCGAGATCGTGACCCTGCCCGGACGGGTACAGGCCTGGCTGCTCGGCTCCGGCATCAACGCCGCCACGAGAACGGATGCCGTCAGCGCTGCCCTCGACGAAGCGCTCGCCGAGGGCCTGCCCACCGTCATCGACGCCGGCGCCCTCGACCTGGTCTCGCACGCAATCGGACCGACGGTCATCACACCGCATGCCGGCGAACTGGCCGCGATGCTCGAGGGCGAGGCCAAGCCGGGCTCAGCCTCGCAGATCGCAGCGAATCCGGGGGAATGGGCCATTCGCGCCGCCCGGCTGTTTGACGTCACGGTGCTGCTCAAGGGAGCAGTCACCCACGTTGCCTCACCGGCCGGCGCCCGCCTGACCGTGTCGACCGGGCCGGCCTGGCTCGCGACGGCGGGGTCCGGCGACGTGCTCGGCGGCATCCTCGGGGCGCTGCTCGCGACCCACTCCGACCAGCTCGAAGCGGACGCCGCGTCCCTCGCCCCGCTCGCCGCGACTGCAGCGCTCATCCACGCCGAAGCGGCGAACCTCGCTTCCGCCGGCGGTCCGATCGCGGCCCTGGACGTGGCCGACGCCGTACCGCGAGCCGTCGCCGCGTTCCTGGACTATGGCATCGCGCCGGGGGCTCGTCCGGCGCGCTGACGCGCGCCTTTCCCCACCGCCGAGCTCGCTCGGCGTGCTGACGTTTGCGCGGCGCGCAGTCGCGATGCCCTTCCGGCGCGCCAGAGCGCAACGCGGGCGAGAAACTCCCGGGTGAGCTGCGCGGGCGGTGTCCCTGGGCCGCCGCCTGTGCGAAGGTAAAGCGTGCGAATTCACGACGAGCCCCGCGGGGCAACCGGCGCGCGGCCTGCGCGGCCGGTGCTGCGGCATCCGCCCGCCGCGCTATGGTCGGCGTTCGTGCTCGTGCACCTGCTGCTGATCACGCTGGCCTTGTTCGGGCCGGGGTATCCGCTCGGCGATGTTGAGGTGGTGTATCGCGGATGGGCCGAGGACGCCGCGGCCGGCAACATCGTGGGCATAACCGATAATTTCGTCTACCCGTTGCTCGCGCTCGTGCCGATCGTTGGCGCATTGTCCCTCGGCGGCCCGGCCTATCTCGGCACCTGGGTTGGGCTAATCACCGTGCTCAACGCCGGGTCGTTCTTCGTACTCCTGCGCACGCACCGACCCGCGGCGTGGTGGTGGCTGGCATTCCTGGCGTTGCTTGGCCCGATTGCGCTGCTGCGCATCGATGCGGTCACGGTGCCGCTCTGCATCATCGCCCTGCTGGGCCTGCGGCGCCGTCCGCTCTGGGGCACGGTGCTGCTGACCATTGCGACCTGGATCAAGATCTGGCCGGTGGCCGCCCTCGCCGCCCTGTTTGTGGCGTCCAAACTGCGCTGGCGGATGCTCGGGGTCGCCGCAGCCGTCACCACGGCGGTCGTCGCCGCGGCCGGGGCGCTCAGCCTGGCTCGAGGCAGTGGCATCCACGTACTGAGTTTCGTGGGCGAGCAGGCGGGCCGGGGGATCCAGATTGAATCACCCATCGCTGTGCCGTGGCTGTGGCAGGCCGTGCTCAACGTGCCCGGCAGCTTCATCTACTACGACCAGCAGATCCTCACCTTTCAAGTCGCCGGCGCTGGCACCGTCGCCGCAAGCGCCGTGATGACTCCGCTGCTCGCGCTCGCCGCCGCCGCCGTGCTGCTGCTCGGAGTGCGGGCCCAGCGGCGGGGAGTCGGCTGGTTGGCGGTCTTTCCGCCGCTGACCCTCGCCCTGACCGTGACCCTCATCGCCGTCAATAAGGTGGGGTCGCCGCAGTTCATCAGTTGGCTGGCCGCACCGATCATTCTCGGACTCGTGTTGAACGGGCGCGCCTGGCGCACGCCGGCGCTGCTCGCACTCGCGCTCGCCGCCCTCACCCAGCTGGTCTACCCGTACCTCTACGACTGGCTGCTGGTGGCCCATCCCCTCATGATTCTGGTGCTGACCGTGCGCAACCTACTCGAATTCGTGCTGCTCGGCTGGGCGCTCTTCACGCTGTACCGACTGGGCATGTCAGGCCGGCCCGCCCGCGACCGTTTCACCACGAAACCACTCACCACCAAACCACTCATCTAGGGAGCCCACCATGCTTGTAGCATTCTCCGTCGCACCGTCCGTCGCCGCGGACTCGCAGGGATCCGTGCACGATGCGGTTGCCGCCGCGGTGCGCATCGTCCGCGAATCCGGACTGCCGAATCACACCGACTCCATGTTCACCACCATCGAGGGCGACTGGGATGAAGTCTTCGCCGTGATCAAGGCGGCGACCGAGGCGGTGGGCGCCTTCGGGCCGCGCGTTTCCCTCGTGCTGAAGGCGGACATCCGGCCCGGCCACACAGGTGAGCTGACCGGCAAGCTCGAGCGCCTGGAGACCGCCCTCTCCGAGTGAATCGTCCGCTCCAGCTGGCCTGGGCTTAGGCTTGTTGTATGCCCCTCACTCCTGACGGGTCGACGCAGCTGTCGTCGACCCGTATTCGTCTTGCCCTGCTCGCCCTCGCCCTGGGCGGATTCGGCATCGGCGCGACCGAATTCGTTGCCATGGGTCTGCTGCCGAACCTGGCCGCCGACCTGCTGCCCGGTCTCTATGCTGCGGCGCCGGATGCCGCCAACGCGCAGGTCGGCTGGCTGATCTCGGCTTATGCTCTCGGTGTTGTCGTCGGAGCGCCCACGATCGCGGCCGCTGCGGCCCGCTGGCCGCGCAAACAACTGCTCCTGGCCCTGCTGACCGCGTTCACGCTCGGCACGATCGCCTCGGCCCTGCTGCCGACCTTTGAGACCGTTCTCGTTGCCCGCTTTGTGGCCGGGCTGCCGCACGGCGCCTACTTCGGCATCGCCTCGCTCGTCGCCGCCCGCCTGATGGGCCCCGGCAAACGGGCTCGCGGTATCGCAATCGTGCTCTCCGGGCTGACCATCTCCAACGTCATCGGGGTGCCCACGATCACCTGGATCGGTCAGGTGAGCGGATGGCGAATCGCCTACCTCGTCGTCGCCGCGATCTTCGCGCTCACCTTCGTGGCCGTCGCCGCGTTCGTGCCGTTTCAGGCCGGCAACCCCAAGGCCACCATGCGCGCCGAGCTGCGAGCGTTCAGCCAGTTGCAGGTCTGGATCACGCTCTCGATCGGTGCGATCGGCTTCGGCGGCCTGTTCGCGGTCTACACCTATGTCGCGCCGCTGGTGATCGACATCACCGGGCTCACGGCCGCCGCGGTTCCGCTCATTCTCGTCGTTATCGGCCTCGGCATGACGGTCGGCAACTTCGCCGGGGGAGCGCTGGCCGACTGGAGCGTGCGCCGTACCATGTACGTTTCCTTCGCCGTGCTGATCGCGGCCCTCGTCACGCTCGGTCTCTCTGCGCAGTCGCTCAGCGGGTTGGTGATCGGCATGTTCTTCATCGGTGCGGCGGCATCCGCGCTCTCGCCGACCATTCAGGCCCGACTGATGGACGTCGCGCACGAGAGTCAGTCGCTCGCGGCGGCGCTCAACCATTCCTCGCTCAACGTCGGTAACGCCCTCGGCGCGGCCCTCGGCGGCGTGGCCATCGCCGCTGGGCTCGGCTACCTGGCCCCGGTCTGGATCGGCGTCGCCCTGAGCGCGCTCGGCGTGCTGCTGACCCTGCTCACCTTCAGCATCGACCGTCGGCGCCGCCTGTTGGGCCAGCACGTGCCCTACGGCACGCAGCTGATCCCGGTCGTCCGCAAGGGTTGACGTCGGCGCGTGCCGTGCGGCGCTGTGCTGATCGAGACGCAGCTGATCCCGGTCGTCCGCAAGGGTTGACGTCGGCGCGTGCCTGCCGGCATCCACTCAATCGAAGCCGCGTTAATGAACGAACCGGCCCGCATTTCGAAAAATGGAGCCGGTCGGTAAACGAACGTCAGTCCGTCTGCAGCAGGATGCCGTCGTGGATGGCGCGCTTGCGCAGCGCGACCTTGGTACCCACGTCGTACCCGGCCAGGCGGTACTTCTCGCGAATGCGCTTCAGGTAGCTCTTGGCGGTCTCCTCGGAGATGCCGAGCTGGTAGGCGACAGCCTTCACCGGCTCACCGGCGCCGTAGAGCGCCATGACGCGGCGTTCCTGGGCGCTGAGGCGGGGACCTTCAACGTTCTCGGTCGAGTTGAGCGCGTAGTCGAGCTCAGCGGAGATGTAGGACTTGCCGTTGTAGGCAGCACGAATGGCATCGACAATCATGCTCGCTTCCTCGCTCTTTACGAGGTAGCCGAGGGCGCCGGCGGCGAGGGCTTCGCGCACGAGAGCCGGCTCGGAGTAGGTGCTCATGAGCACCGTCTTCACCCCGGTCGTCTTGAGCGTGGAGATCTTCAGGGACACCGGAATGTTGTCTTTGAGATCGAGGTCGAGCAACACGACGTCCACCGGAAACTCGGGGTGGGTCAGTAACTCGGGCCAGGTCGTCACGGCCGCGACCATCTCGATGTCGTCAGCGGCGCTTCGAATCCACTCGGTGAGCGCCCCCAGGAGCATCCTGTGGTCGTCAACTAGGGCCAAACGGATGGGACGGGGTGTCGTCGTCATGTGTTGCCTCCTACTGAGTGCACCTTATCGTCTATATCCCCAATACTAGGCATCAGCTGGATTGTCCACACTGCACTCGATGTCTACCCGTAAGCTTCCGGCCCGATTGGAGTCCACATGCGGGCCAACCGCACGAATCGCCTGCCAGGTTTCGGGATCGACACGCCGCCGCGATACCCCAGTTGTGGTCAATTCAATCGGAAAACGCACCCGGTGGTGCAGCCCCACCCCCTGTGTGGGGGCAATCGGTCCGAGCCGCAGTGAAACGGATGCTCCCGATCGCTGGGTATCCACCAACAGCAGCCAAATCGTCAGGAGCAGCCCGTCACGTTGGGTCGGCGATAACAGCCCGGCGAGCCCGGCCGGGTCGCTCAGGGCAACGACGGGGCCCAGAAACTCGCTCTCCGTGATCGCGTGGTGCAGCCAGGTTTCGGTGCGGCCCTCGATCAGGTGCACGCGCAACTGGGTGGCGAGCGACGCAGCGGTCGTGGCCGTGGACGCGGCCAACGGAAGCGCTGTCCGTCCCTGGGCCACATCGTCGAGCAGGGTCTCGGCATCGAGGTCGAGCCGGGCCAGCTGCTCCGAGGCGAGCATGCCGACCGCAAACCGCGGCTGGGACACGGTGCTCTGCACGAGCACGAGGTCGAGCTCGCGCTGAACCATGCGCCGAAACGCTTGCACAATGCTTGCGCCCACCAGCGGCGGTACCACCGCGAGGGCGACCCCGAGAATGTCAGGTCCCAGCGCCAGCATGTCGCTGCGGGCTTCGAACAGGGTGGCCGCGCCCATGATGACACCGAGGGCGAGCGCTGCCAGGGTGATATCGCGGGATTCCCGCAGGGTCACAATCGTCAGCAAAAAGGCGCCAACGGCTGGGGCCGCGGTGGGAAAGGTCGCCGTTCCCGGAAATCCCCAGGATCCGGCCAGATCGAGGGCGACCACGATCGCGCAGAGGCCGAGGGCGAGTAGAAACAGCCAGACGGGCATACGGGAGGAGAACTCGTGGACCGCCAGGTTCACCCCGACCGCTGTCGCGGCGAGTATCAGCCAGGCCACGATACTCAGGGTGGGCGTGGGAGTCTGGCCCCATTCGACCCCCATCCGTACCAGCAGGAACACGGCGATAACGCCTCCGCTGATGCTCATCCCGATTCCAAGGTGGCGGGCACCCAAACCGTTTTGATTCGATCGGAAAACGGTGAAATGACTGTCGCCACGCAGACTCGACCGCGGAAACCGCAGCGGCGACAGCGCTGCCCTGGTCGTCTGGCCAACGGATGTTACCGGCCAACTGCGTTCGTCCGGTGCTCCCAGCAGGCGCGCGCCCACACCGCGGGTGCGAACGATATCAATGGGGGCGGTGTCGCTCAGCTGAGTCATTTGGGGACCTCAAGAACAACCGTCGTTCCGGCACCCGGCGAGGAAAACAAGCGAGCGTTGCCCCCCACGTCACGCAGCCGGGCGATGACCGATTCGGCGACGCCGAGCCGTTCGGAGCCGACCTGGCCGAGGTCGAAGCCGACCCCGGTGTCGGTGACCATTGCGCGAACAGTGGTGTCGTCATCCGTTATTGTCACGTCGGCATGGTCGACACCGGCGTGACGGCGCACGTTCTCGAGGCACTCAGAGAGAGCAAGTAGAAAGGAATCGAGCACGTTGCTGGGCAACTGCACCTGCCCGCTGCCGTGCCAGTTGACGGTCAGGCCGACACGTTCGAAGCGCTGACGCACTGCGTCGAGCGTGTTGCCGAGGGTCAGCACCGAGGCCGGTTCGAGGGTATACCCGCCGGAACGACTCGGAGTCGGCAGACCACCGAGCCGCAATTGACGCAGTAGCCGGGCGTCGTCACCGGCCTGTTTTTGCAGGGCTGCCGGGCTCACTCCGACGCCGGAATGGGCCAGCAGAGTCAGCGTCGCGAGCACCGTATCGTGCAGTAACCGGGCGTCCTGTCGGCGTTGCGCCTCGAGTTCGCTCGCGTACCGTTCGGCGCGGTGGGCACGCCCGATTGCGGCGATGCGGTGCATCACCCGGGGGACGCTCTGCGCGATCCACCAGGAGGCGAGGGTGAAGGAGAGCCACATGGTTACCGTCAGGGTGAGCAAAACGACCCGGTCGGGGGCGTTCACCGTCACGACGGCAATGGTCGCGACGGTCAGCACGAAGAAGAAACCGAGCAGCAGCAGCCGGCGCGCGCTCGTGATCAGTACCGCCGCGACCGCGCACATGGGCGCGGTCGCCACCATGCCGATCACGCTTTCCTCGACCAGGTTTGGAGGAACTCCGGGGTGGCTTGCGAAGCCCACGATCAGGATCGTTCCTTCCCCGCACAGCACGATTAGGACCGCCCAGCGCAGGGCGCCGGTGCGGCCGAGCAGGTACTGCGCGGCCGCGAGCAGCAGGATGAGCGCCACCGCCGCAATGCGCGCGTCTCTGGCAACGCCCCCGGGTACGAACAAGCACGCCAGCGTCGTGGCCGAGCCGGTCAGCCCGGCCGCCTGCACCGCTCTGCGAAGGAGCCGGTCGCGCTCCTTGAGAATGCGTTGCATGGGTGCCTGTCGGGTGGGAGATGAACATGTCTATCTGCACCATACCGGGCGGGACGCCGGAGAGTGCTCCCTAGTCCAACACCCGCCGTATTTGGGCGCCGATCGCTTCGTTCTCGATGAGGAAGCCATCGTGACCATACCCGGATTCCAGCACGACAGCGGTGGGGCCATCGATATTGTTCGGCAGGTGGGCGGCGATGGTGCGCTGGCCGTCGACCGGGAACAGTCGGTCACTGTCGATACCGACGACAACGGACCGGGCGGTGACCCGGCCGAGGGCGGTCGCCACGCCGCCGCGGCCGCGCCCGACATCGTGGGAATTCATGGCTTCGACCAACACGATGTAGCTGTTGGCGTCGAAGCGCCTGGTGAATTTATTCCCGTGAAAGTCAAGATACGATTCCACGGCGAAGCGACCGTTGGCGCCGAGCGGACTGATATCGCTCTGCCAGCCACGGTCGAAGCGTGCGTTGAGTTCGGCTGGGCTGCGGTAGTTCAACAGGGCCATGCGGCGGGCGAGGGCCAGCCCGCGCGTCGGTCCGTCACCATCTGCTTCATCGTAATAATCGCCGGCCCGAAAGGCCGGGTCGGTGCGAATCGCCTCGATCTGAACCGAGTTGACGGCGATCTGATCGGCCGTGGTGATTGGCGGCGCGGCCAAAATGATCAGGCGCTCGACCCGCTCGGGGGTGATGATCGCCCATTCCAAGGCGTGCATGCCGCCCATTGACCCGCCGATGACGGCCGCCCAGCGGCCGATACCGAGCCGGTCGCTGAAAACGCGCTGGGCGCTGACCTGGTCGCGAATCGTGAGATAGGGAAAACGGATGCCCCACTCCAGACCGTCCGGAGCCAGCGACGCCGGCCCGGTACTGCCCTGGCAGCCGCCGAGCATGTTCGGCGCCACGACGAACCACCGGTCGGTGTCGATGGCGAGGCCCGGTCCGACGATGCCGTCCCACCAGCCACCGGTCTCCTGGCCGAGGCCGGGGGCGCCGGCCAGGTGGCTGTCGCCGGTGAGCGCGTGCAGCACGAGCACGGCATTGTCTCCGGCCGGGTTGAGGGTGCCCCAGGTCTCGTAGGCGAGGCGCACCATGGGGAGGCTGCCGCCGGCCTCAAAGCTCAGCGGGCCGAGATTGGCGAATTGCCGGTTTCCCACCGGGTCACCGTCACGCCAGGCACCGGTCGCCGGAGGCTTGCCGAGGACCGAGCGCGCCTGGGCTTCGGTGATGAAGCTCGACGGGACCGTGTCTGCTGATGATTGCCATTCCATACCCGTCCATTCTGTCGGTCGAATGGACGGCCCGGGCGCATGTTACGTTGTGCGCCCGGGCCCAGCGACCCGGTTAGGCGTCGGCGCGGTCGCGCTTGACGATGGCGCGGGCCGCGGCGAGGCCAGCCTCGAGGTCGGCTTTCAGGTCGACCACGTTTTCGATTCCGACCGAGAGCCGCACCAGGCCCGGGGTGACGCCGGCGGTGAGCTGCTGCTCCGGGGTGAGCTGGGCGTGCGTGGTCGAGGCCGGGTGAATGACCAGGGAACGCACGTCGCCGATGTTGGCGAGGTGGCTGAACAGGCTCAGATTGTCGACGAGGGCGCGGCCGGCGGCGACTCCGCCCTTGAGTTCGAAGGAGAGCACCGCTCCGACGCCGAGCGGGGCGTACTTGTTGGCATTGGCGTACCAGGGGCTCGAGGGCAGGCCGGCGTAGTTCACCGAGGCGATGTCGTCGTGGTTGTCGAGCCACTCGGCGATGTCCTGGGCATTCTGCACGTGGCGTTCGATGCGCAGGCTGAGCGTCTCGATGCCTTGGATGAGCTGCCAGGCGCTCGCCGGGGCGATGGCGCTTCCGAGGTCACGCAGCAGCTGCACGCGAGCCTTGATGACGTAGGCGATTCCGTCACCGACCGCGGTGGTGTAGCTCGCGCCGTGGTACGAGGGGTCGGGTTCGGTCAGTCCGGGGAACTTCTCCACGTTCTTCGACCACTCGAACTTGCCACCGTCGACGAGAACCCCGCCGATGACGGCGCCGTGGCCGCCGAGGAATTTCGTGGCCGAGTGCACGATGATGTCAGCGCCGTGCTCGAACGGGCGAATCAGGTACGGCGTCGCGATCGTGTTATCGACGATCAGCGGAATTCCCGCAGCGTGGGCGATATCCGCGACCAGCGTGATGTCGAGCACGTTGATGCGCGGGTTGCCGATGGTTTCGGCGAAGAACAGCTTGGTGTTCGGGCGCACCGCACGGGCCCACTCGGCCGCGTCATCCTGGTCCTCGACGAAGGTCGTTTCGATGCCGAGCTTGGCCAGGGTGTACTTGAACAGGTTGTAGGTGCCGCCATAGATCGAGCTCGACGAGACAATGTGGTCGCCGGCCTGGGCGATGTTCAACACCGCAAAAGTGGACGCCGACTGTCCGCTGGACAGCAGCAGCGCCGCGGTGCCCCCCTCGAGTGCGGCCACGCGCTCCTCGACGACGGCCTGGGTGGGGTTCTGGATGCGGGTGTAGATGTTGCCGAATTCGGCCAGCGCAAACAGGTTCTGGGCGTGCTCTGCGCTGTTGAAGACATACGAGGTGGTCTGGTAGATCGGCGTCGCCCGAGCGTTGGTGGTCGGGTCCGGGTGTGCTCCGGTGTGAACCTGCTTGGTCTCAAACTTCCACGATGAAGAATTGTCGGTCACGATAGCCTCCGGATCACTCGGCGCGGACTTTCCGGCGCTCTGGCCACGAGCATATGGAGCCGGTGTGAACCCTGCAACGGATCCCGCAACACGGCGTCATCTTCTGCCCGAGGCTACTTTCGGTCGCGATGCGGCAGCACAATCGTGCCGGTCGGTGTCGCAGCGCCCGGGCGAAACAGCCACCGGGCTCTCGGCTCGACCAGGGGCCGCGTCACCCTCCGCACGATCGGCAGCGAGAGCACGATCGAGATGGCCACGCTCAGCACGATCATCGCCGGAAACACCCAGCCCGGTTGCGGCCCGTCGAGTACACCGGTTTCACGCAGCGGGTAGAGCAGAAAGGTGTGCAGCAGATAGATATACATCGTGGCCGCTCCGAGCTCACTGAACCAGGTCGTGCGCCGGGGGATCAGCATCAGGAACGCCACGATCAGCGCGAAGGCGAGCAGCATGACGGCCAAACGGATGCCGCCGGCCCACCATGAGGAGTAATCAAACGTCGCGTACGACTCGTCATAGAGCAGAAAACGGCGCACCTGCAGCTCGCGCAGGGTCTCGATATTGAGGGCGATCAGCAGGTATAGCCCGCCAAACAGCCCGAGCGCCCCGGCCCGCCAGCGCCAGACCAGCTCCGCGCGCAGTTCGAGCCAGGTGTCGGTCAGCAGCCACTGCCGTAGTTTCCAGCCGAATACGAAGAACGGGAGCAGCCCGAGGGTGCGGGCGAGGGTGAAGGTGCCATCGATCGACGAGATGTAGCCGGCGCCGATGGAGATCACAATGCTGATGGTGAGGGGATAGCGCAGCAAGACCAGGTAGGGCAATGCGATCCGCCAGATCAGCAGGGCGAGCAGAAACCACAGGGTCCAGCTGGCACTGGAGTAATCCAGCAGAAATTTGCCGCCGAGGATCCAGCGCAGCCCGGTCCAGATGGTTTCGAAGATGAGGTACGGAAAAACGATGTCGGTGAGCAGCCGCTGCATCTGTCGCGCGTCGGGCGGCCCCGACTTGGCAAAATAGCCGCTCACGGCAACGAAAACCGGCACGTGGAATGCGTAGATGAACAGGTACAGCGTATAGGCGGCATCCGCTTCGCCGATGAGTTTGAGAATGGCGTGGCCGATCACCACGAGGGTGACCGCGATCCAGCGCGCGTTGTCCCAGAGGGGTAGGCGACGCTTCTGCGGTCGAGTGGTGGCGGTGCCAAGTGCGCTCATTGAATCCATTCTCCCGCCACAATGGAGAAATGAGTACTCGAAGAGTGGTTGTGACCGGAGCAAGTTCGGGAATCGGAGCGGCGACCGTTCGCCTGTTCCGGCTGCGAGGCTGGGATGTGGTCGGGGTCGCGCGGCGGGCCGACCGCCTTGCTACGCTGCGAGCGGACACGGGAGCGGATGTCTTCACCGCTGACCTGACGCTGCAAGCGGATGTCGACGCCCTGCGCGACTACCTCGTCGCCAGCGGCCCGGTGCACGCGCTCGTCAACAATGCCGGCGGCGCCAAGGGCCTCGACACGGTGGAGGCCGGGAGCATCGAGGACTGGGCCTGGATGTTCGAGATCAACGTGCTCGCCGTCAAGCGGGTCACCACGGCGATTCTGCCGCTGCTGCGCTCCGGCATCGGCTCTGGGGCCGGGTCGGCCGACATCGTCACCATCACCTCGATCGCCGGGCACGTGGCCTATCTCGGCGGCGGCGGCTACAACGCGGCCAAGTTCGCTGCCCACGCCATGACCGAGGTGCTGCGCCTCGAGCTCTCCGGTGAGCCGATTCGGGTGATCGAGATTGCGCCGGGCATGGTCAAAACGGATGAGTTCGGTCTGGTTCGTTTCAACGGTGACGCCGACAAGGCGTTCGCGGCCTACGACAACGTGCCAGATCCGCTGTCGGCGGAGGACATCGCGGAGACCATCGTGTCGAGCGTTGAGCGCCCGGCACACGTGAACCTCGACCTGATCGTGATCAAGCCGGTCGCCCAGGCGGCCCCGACCCGCATCGCCCGCGGTCCGCTGACGGTGCGCGAGCCCTAACCACGTTCCGGCCGCGCGGGGGTTGCGCCAATTCGCGGGACCTGCGCCGGTGCGCGGGAGTTTGGGAGCGGGGGCGGTGCTGGCCGGCCTCGTTACGCGGGTGTTCCGCCAGTGCGCGGGACTTGTGGCCTGGCCACAACTCCCACGTAGCTCGCCGCGCGGGACCTGCGCCAGCGCGCGGGAGTTGGGCCTCCCGCACAGCGGCGCAACTCCCGCGCGCCGCGAAGGGGTGACAACTGACCCGGAGCTGCCCTCGAAACTGAGCCATCCTGCCACCGTATTTAGCCACATTTTGAACTGGAGTGGGCATACTGCCGACATGAGGGTGTCTGCGGGGCAGCTCGCGCGCATCCGCTGGCCGAGGTCGGCGATCACCGTACCCCGGCGAGCGGATGCCTGCAGCAGCAGGGGCACAGAAACGGGCCGGACAGGATGTGAATCCTGGCCGGCCCGTTTGTGTACTGCGTGCGGTTAGTGCTCGACGGCCTTTTCGGCGCCGTGCCCGGTGAGCGAACGTACCGACATTTCGGCGGCGAGCTTCGGGCTTTCCTTGACGGTGCTGGTGACCGATCCGAGCCAGCCCAGGAAGAATCCGAGCGGGATCGAGATGATGCCGGGGTTGCTCAGCGGGAAGATCGCGAAGTTCACGTCGGCGCCGAACATGGAGGTCTCCGTGCCCGAGAACACCGGCGAGAAGATGATCAGGAGCACGGCTGACGCCAATCCGCCGTACATGCTCCAGACCGCGCCCCGGGTGGTGAAACCACGCCAGAACAGGGAGTAGAGAATGGTCGGGAGGTTGGCGCTCGCCGCGACGGCGAAGGCGAGGGCAACGAGGAAGGCAATGTTTTGCCCCTGCACACCGATACCACCGGCGATGGCGAGGATTCCGATCACGATAACGGTACGACGAGCGACCTTGACCTCGTCGTCGGGGTTTCCCTTACCCTTCTTGATGACGGAACCGTAAATGTCGTGCGCGAAACTCGTCGCTGCCGTGATGGTGATGCCAGCCACGACGGCCAGAATCGTCGCGAAGGCGATTGCCGAGATGAAGCCGAGCAACAGCGGACCACCAAGAGCGAGCGCGAGCAGCGGGGCTGCCGAGTTCACTCCACCGGGAGCGGCGAGCACGGTGTCAGCACCGACGAGCGATGCGGCACCGAAGCCGAGCACCAGGGTGAAGATGTAGAACGCGCCGATGAGCCAAATCGCCCAGACCACAGAGCGACGAGCTTCCTTGGCGGTCGGAACCGTGTAGAAACGCATGAGCACGTGCGGCAGGCCGGCGGTACCCAGAACCAGGGCGAGGGCGAGCGAGATGAAGTCGAGCGGGTTGGTGCCGTACTTCAGGCCCGGAGCCAGGATCGCATCGGCGGGAACGGAGGTCGAAACGGCAACAGCGCTGTCGAGCAGTGCCGACAGGTTGAAACCGTTCAGCGCGAGAACCCAGATCGACATGGCGAGTGCGCCGATGATGAGCAGGAACGCCTTGACGATCTGCACCCAGGTGGTGCCCTTCATGCCGCCCACGAGTACGTAGACGATCATCAGCGCACCGACGACGGTGACCACGATGGACTGGCCGAGCTTGTCGTTGATGCCGAGGAGCAGCGACACGAGTCCGCCGGCTCCGGCCATCTGGGCGAGCAGGTAGAAGAAGCAGACGGCCAGTGTGGTCGTTGCTGCTGCCACGCGCACTGGACCCTGCTTCAACCGGAAGGAGAGCACATCGGCCATCGTGAACTTGCCGGTGTTGCGCATGAGTTCGGCAACGAGCAGCAAGGCCACGAGCCAGGCCACCAGGAACCCGATCGAATACATGAACCCGTCGTAGCCGCTGATCGCGATCGCACCGACGATGCCGAGAAACGATGCCGCGGAGAGGTAGTCGCCGGCGATGGCGAACCCGTTCTGTGGTCCGGTGAATGAGCGGCCGCCGGTGTAGTAATCCGCGGCGGACTTGTTGTTGCGGCCGGAGCGGATGACAATCACGAGCGTGATCGCAACAAAGGCGAGGAAGATGGAGATGTTCAGGACCGGGTTGTTTTCAACCGGTTTGACCGCCGTGGCTAGAAAATGCAGTGCGTTCATCGCTGTTCCATCCGCTCGAGCTCAAGGCGAAGTTCTTCGGTGCGGGGGTCGATCTTGCGGTTCGCGAAGGTCACGTAGGTCATCGTTATGGCGAACGTCGTGACGAACTGGCCGAGGCCGAGGAGCAGCCCAATGTTGATGCGGCCAAAAACCGGTGTTGCCATGAACTCGTGCAGATATGCGGCAGCGAGCACGTAGGCGACGTACCAGACAAAGAAGAAGATTGCCATGGGTACGACGAACCTGTTGCGGGTACGCTTCAACTCGAGAAAACGGGGAGTCTTCTCAAAAGCCTCGTAATCGATGATGGACTTCGGTGGGGCGTCTTTCACTGCTTCACTCATGGGGCCTCCTTGCCTCGGGAACGAAAAATACGGGTTTTGCGGAAAAAGTGTGGGTGCGCGGTGGGGGCGGAGCGTGGTCTCGACCGGTGGTCTACAAAACGGATGCTGTCAGCACTCGTTTGAGATCGTCGAGAACGGTGGGGTCTTCGATAGTGGGGGGAACGGAATATTCTTCACCGTCGACGATCTGTCGAATGGTTTTGCGAAGAATCTTGCCCGACCGCGTTTTGGGCAGTCGGTCGAGTATGGTGACGTCGCGAAACGCTGCAACCGGGCCGACATGCTCCCGGACGAGCGCGACGAGTTCGGCGGCCAGAACGTCGTGGTCGACACTAGTCCCTACTTTGAGGGTCACGAAACCAGCGGCGCGCTGGCCCTTGAGAGCGTCGTGCACGCCAAGCACCGCGCACTCGGCGACGGCCGGGTGCAGGGTGAGTACCTCTTCGAGCGACCCGGTGGAGAGCCGGTGGCCGGCCACGTTGATCACATCGTCGGTGCGGCCCATCACGAACAGGTAGCCGTCGGCGTCGAAATGGCCGGAGTCGCCGGTGGCGTAGTAGCCGGGGAAGGCGGTCAGGTAAGAACTCGCAAACCGTTCCTCGCTGCCCCAGACCCCGAGCAGGGTTCCGGGCGGCAGGGGGAGCCGAATGGCGATGTTGCCGTCCTTGCCGACTTTCTCGATCGGCTTGCCCCTGGAATCCAGAATGGCAATGTCGTATCCGGGCACCGGGACGGTGGCTGAACCCGGCTTGGTCGGCAATTCTTCAATGCCGAGCAGATTGGCGCAGATCGCCCACCCGGTCTCGGTCTGCCACCAGTGGTCGACGACCGGGCAGTGCAGCCCATTGTTGGCCCAGTGGAAGGTCTCGGGGTCGAGTCGTTCGCCGGCCAGGAACAGGCTGGTCAGGCTCGAAACGTCGTGGTTCTTCAGTTCGAGCAGGTCGGGGTCGACCCGGCGGATGGCCCGAATGGCGGTCGGCGCGGTGAACAGAACCTTCACCTTGTAGTCGTCGACGACGCGCCAGAAGGCGCCGGCATCCGGGGTGCCGATCGGCTTGCCCTCATAGAGGACCGTGGTCGCGCCCGCCAGGAGCGGCGCGTAGACGATGTAGGAGTGTCCGACCACCCAGCCGACGTCGGATGCGGCCCAGTAGACGTCGCCCGGTCCCACATCGTAAATGTTGCGCATCGACCAGTTCAGGGCGACGGCATGGCCGCCGTTGTCGCGGATGATGCCCTTGGGCTTACCGGTCGTACCGGACGTGTACAGGATGTACAGCGGGTCTTCGGAGCGCAGGGCGACCGGGTCGGCCGGCGCGGCTTTGGCCTCTTCGTCTGCCCAGTCGAGCCAGACGGCATCCGCTTCTGAACGGTTCTGGTAGTCAGCAGCTGAGCCGGGGATGCTGTCCCGGCCCTGCACGATCACGGTGTGCACCGAACCCTGGCTCAGGGCGATGGCCTTGTCGACCAGTGGCAGGTATTCCACCGCGCGGCCAGGCTCCAGGCCGCCGGATGCCGTGACGATGACACTCGGGCGGGCGTCATCAATGCGCACGGCCAGTTCGGTTGCGGCGAAACCACCGAACACGACCGAGTGCACCGCGCCGATGCGGGCGCAGGCGAGCATGGCGACAACGGCTTCGGGAATCATCGGCAGGTAGATGACGACGCGGTCGCCGGTGCCAACGCCGTTGGCGCGGAGCACGCCGGCGAACCTGGCGACGCGGCCGAGCAGGTCGAGGTAGCTGAGCTTGACCCGGGTGCCGGTCATGGCGGAGTCATAGATCAGCGCGGTGTGGGCGCCGCGGCCGGCCAGCACGTGGCGGTCGAGTGCGTTGTAGCTGGTATTGAGAGTGCCGCCGGGAAACCAGCTGCCGGTCGCCGGGCCGTCGGGAGCGAGCGCCAGACGGGGCTGCGTGATCCAGTCGATGCCCTCAGCCGCCTCAAGCCAGAAGGCTTCCGTCGACGAAATGCTGCGTCGCCAGGCATCCCGGTAGCTCGCACCTGATTCGCCGTTCATGTCTATCTTCTCCATCGAAGTGCCTCTGTATACAAAGAGTGGTTGAAGTATTGCATACAACCCAGCATTGTGGAATATGATCTGAGTTGTGTATACAGAAACCGCAATGTTGGGGTTAGACGTGCCGCTCCGCGCCAGTGAGCGAGCGTACCGTCAGCTGCGCGGGGAGATCCTGAACGGACTCCTCGCACCAGGGGCTGCCCTGCTCGAAGTCGAACAGGCCGAGCGTATTGGCATATCGCGCACCCCGCTGCGGGAAGCGGTGGCCCGATTGATTGCCGACGGACTCGTCGTCGGTCGCCGAGGCCGTGGCTTTGAAGTCACCGACATCTCGGTCGACAGTATTTCCGAACTTTACGAACTGCGCCAGGCGCTCGAGGTGCAGGCCATTCGTCTGGCGGCGATTCGCCGTGATCCCACCCCGTTCGCCCTGCTCCGTGAGGGTTTCGTCAACGCTCCGCAACTGCTGGAACAGGGCGACGTCGGAGTGCACCGATACTACGGGCTGATCGATGAACTCGAAGATGCCATCGATGCCGCGGTCGACAACCCCTTTCTTGTCGGCGCCCTGCGCGCCGTACGCACGCACTTGGCCCGAATCCGTCGGCTCGCTCGGAGAAACACAGTGCGGCTCCACGCCGCGGCGGCCGAGCATCTGCTGATTCTCGACGCCATTATCGCCGGCGATCCGTCGCTGGCGGCCCATGCCACCCATATTCATCTTCATCAAAGCCTCCAGAGCGTCCTCGCGGCGATCGATGAGGGCTCGGCCACTGTCGCCAATTAGCGACCCTGGTCACCTAACGAAGGGATCCACCGTGCAGCTTCACCACGTTCGAGTTCACAAGAGCGACGAGAATCTGGCCCGCGAGGACCAGCTGGCCTGGAAAATCGCCGAGGTCGCCGCCGACCCGGCCCTCGTCTCCGAAGAGGTGACCGAGATGGTCATCAACCGGGTGATCGACAACGCCTCCGTCGCGGCGGCCAGCCTGACTCGTCGCCCGGTGATCGCCGCCCGCTCGCAGGCGCTCGCACATCCGCGTTCCAATGGCGGCGACGGAGCGACTGTGTTCGGCCTCGCCCCCGCCCGCCGGGTTTCCCCGGAGTGGGCGGCCTGGGCCAACGGTGTGGCCGTGCGTGAACTCGACTACCACGACACGTTCCTCGCCGCCGAGTACTCGCACCCCGGCGACAACATCCCGCCGATCACGGCGGTCGCCCAGCACCTCGCGGCCTCCCGCGGCCTGACCGGCAGCGACCTGATTCGCGGCATCGCCACCGGCTACGAGATTCAGATCGACCTGGTGAAATCGATCAGCCTGCACGCGCACAAGATCGACCACGTTGCCCACCTCGGCCCGTCGGTCGCCGCCGGTATCGGCACCCTGCTCGGCCTCGACAAGGAAACCATCTTTCAGGCCGTCGGTCAGGCGCTGCACACCACGACCGCGACGCGCCAATCCCGCAAGGGCGAAATCTCCAGCTGGAAGGCGCACGCCCCGGCTTTCGCTGGCAAGATGGCTGTCGAAGCCGTCGACCGTGCGCTGCGCGGCGAGACCAGCCCGACTCCCATCTATGAGGGCGAAGACGGCGTCATCGCCTGGCTGCTCGACGGCCCGGACGGCTCCTACGACGTGTCGCTGCCGAAAGCCGGCAGCATCAAGCGGGCCATTCTGGACAGCTATACCAAGGAGCACTCGGCCGAATACCAGGCTCAAGCCTGGATCGACCTCGCTCGCAAGCTGCACAACGAACACCCCGAACTGCTCGTCGCCGGGGCTATCACGAGCGTTGTCATCCACACCAGCCACCACACGCACTACGTGATCGGCTCCGGCGCCAACGACCCGCAGAAGTACGACCCCACCGCGAGCCGCGAGACGCTCGACCACTCCATTCCCTATATCTTCACGGTCGCTCTGCAGGACGGCAGCTGGAACCACGTCGATTCCTACAGCCCGGAGCGAGCCGGCCGCCCAGACACCATCGCCCTGTGGCAGACCGTCACAACCACCGAGGATAAGGAGTGGACGCGTCGCTACCACTCCCTCGACCCGGCCGAGAAGGCCTTCGGCGGTCGCGTCGAGATCGAACTGGCCAATGGAACCCGCATCGTGGACGAGATTGCCGTCGCCGATGCTCATCCGCTTGGCGCTCGCCCCTTTGCCCGCGCGGAGTACATCAACAAGTTCCGCACCCTCGCTGCGCCGGTCATGGAGATGTCAGAGATTGAGCGCTTTCTCGCTCTGGCCCAGCGTCTGCCCGAGCTCGGCGCGGCTGAGCTCGGCGGCCTGACCATCGTGGCCAAGCCGGGATTGCTCTCCTCCATTACCGCGCCGATCGGAATCTTCTAATGCTGTACGCCGGCACCTCCGCCGCTGACAAGCGCATTGCCCTGCGGTCCGGCCTGTCCAGCGGCAGGATTTTGCGCTTTCCGGGCGCGTTCAACCCGCTTTCGGCCAAACTCATTCAGCAGAAGGGGTTCGAGGGCGTCTACATTTCGGGTGCCGTGCTCTCGGCCGACCTCGGCCTGCCCGACATTGGCCTGACCACCCTCACCGAGGTGGCCGGCCGGTCGCAGCAGATCGCCCGGATGACCGACCTGCCGGCCATCGTCGATGCCGACACCGGCTTCGGTGAGCCGATGAACGTGGCGCGCACCATTCAGACTCTCGAGGATGCCGGCCTGGCCGGAATGCACATCGAGGACCAGATCAACCCGAAACGCTGCGGTCACCTGGATGGCAAGCAGGTCGTGGATGCTGACACCGCGATCAAGCGCATCCGCGCGGCGGTCGATGCCCGCCGGGATGCGAACTTTCTTGTGATGGCGCGCACGGACATCCGTGCCGTTGACGGTTTGGATGCCGCGGTGACTCGGGCTAAGCAACTGCAGGATGCCGGAGCGGACGCGATCTTCCCCGAGGCGATGGGTAGCCTGGCCGAGTTCGAGACGATCCGGGCGGCCGTCTCGGTACCGATCCTGGCGAACATGACCGAATTCGGCAAGGGCGAGCTGTACACCGTGCAGCAGCTCGAAAACGTGGGCATGAACCTGGTGATCTTTCCGGTGTCGTTGCTGCGCCTCGCGATGGGGTCGGCGGCTCGCGGACTCGATGCGATCGAGCAGACCGGCTCGCTCACGACGATGCTGCCCGAGATGCAGCACCGGGCTGACCTGTACGAGTTGCTCGACTACGCGTCGTATAGCCAGTTCGATTCGGGTATCTTCGATTTCACGCTGAACCCGCACATTTCGTCCAAGGTATAAGGGGAGCACAATGTCTGACACGGAAACACTCGCTCCACACGTCTATAAGGGGCTGACCGGCGTGGTCGTCGACACGACCGCGGTCTCCAAGGTCAACCCGGAGACCAACTCGCTGCTCTACCGTGGCTACCCGGTGCAGGAACTCGCGGCGAAGAAGAGCTTCGAGGAGGTCGCCTACCTGCTCTGGCACGGTGAACTGCCCACAGACCAGCAGCTCGCGGACTTCGAGGCCCTCGAGCGTTCGCTGCGCCACCTCAACCCGGTCGTCAAGCGCATCATCGACGAGCTGCCGTTGACCGCGCACCCGATGGATGTCGTGCGCACCGCGGTGAGCGTTATCGGAGCGAGCGATCCGGAAGCCGAGAACCCGTCGCCGGAATCCGACCTGGCCAAGTCGATTCGGCTGTTCGCCCAGCTGCCCGCGATCGTGTCGTACGACCAGCGGCGTCGGCATGGGCTCGACCTGGTCGAGCCGCGCGACGACCTCGGCTACTCGGCGAACTTTTTGCACATGGCCTTCGGGGAGGTGCCTGAGCTCGTCGTCGTCAACGCTTTCGACGTGTCGATGATTCTCTACGCCGAGCACTCCTTCAACGCATCGACGTTCACCGCGCGGGTGATCACCTCGACCCTGTCCGACCTCTATTCGGCCGTGACCGGCGCGGTCGGGGCGCTCAAGGGAGCATTGCACGGCGGCGCGAACGAAGCCGTCATGCATACCTTCACCGAGATCGGCCTCGGCGCCGGCTCGGCCGCCCGGGCCGAGCCCTGGCTCGCGCAGGCGCTCGCCGAGAAGCGCAAGATCATGGGCTTCGGGCACCGCGTCTACAAGAGCGGCGACTCGCGCGTACCGACCATGCGGGCGGCGCTCGTCACCCTGGCCCTGCACTACGAGAAGCCGGAGCTGCTCGAACTCTACGAAGCCCTCGAGACGGCGATGACGACGCGCAAGGCGATCCTGCCCAACCTCGACTACCCCTCGGGCCCGGCCTACCACCTGATGGGGTTTGACACCCTCACCTTCACGCCGCTGTTCGTTGCGGCGCGCATCACCGGGTGGACCGCGCACATCATGGAGCAAAAGACCAGCAACGCACTGATTCGCCCGCTGTCGGCCTACAACGGGCTCGACCAGCGCCAGGTTCCGTAGCGCTTCTTCTTCGCGCCGGATATACCGCAACGAGCGGATGCCGTGCTGCCGGTCGGCAGCGCGGCATCCGCTTTATTGTGCCTGCGGTCACGGCGCTTGCGTCTTTCGTTAGCATTGTCGAATGACACTTGACGCGCCTCTTTCGAGCAACGACACAGCCACGACCGAAACGAAGGTCACCGCGTGAGCGTGCACCTGGTCGGCGGCGGAGGAGACCCGGCCCACAATGCCCAGGTGTTCGGAACGTTCCTGTCCGAGGTTGTGGCTCACGCCGCACTGGCTGGCCGTGACGAACCGATCGTGGCGATCATCACCGTCGGCCCGGGCAGCGCCCACGCCGAGGAACTGGCTGCCTCGCTCGGCGACAGTGTGCAGACCCGCCGCACCGTGCTCGCGCCCGGCGATACCGGCGACCTCACCGCTCTGGGCGCCGTCGACGGCATTCTCATCGGCGGCGGCGTGACCCCCGATTACCTGGCCGCACTGCTTCCAATCGCCGGCGAGATTCGCCGCCAGGTATCGGCCGGCGTGCCCTACCTCGGCTTCTCGGCCGGTGCCATGATCGCCGCCGAACGAGCCCTGATCGGCGGCTGGCGCATCGGCGGCGTCGAGGTGACGCCCGAAGACGTCTCCGAGGGCCTTGACGAAATCACCCAGGCCCAGGGCATCGGACTGCTCGACGTCACGGTCGACGTGCACGCCGCCCAGTCCGGCAGCCTGTCCCGGTTGATCGCGGCGACCGAGGCCGGCCTGATCGACGGCGGCCTCGCCATCGACGAGAACACCGTGCTCGTGGTCGGCGAGGGCGCACTTCGCGTGCTCGGCGCCGGCAGCGTCTGGAACGTCAGCCAGGCCGACGGCGGCGTGCTCGTGAGCACCATCGGCGCCTGACCCGCGCATGACAGCCTGCACAACGGATGCCGCAACACGCGTACCGAGTCAGCTCACGGCGGTCGCCACCCCATCAGGTACCTGCCCGGTTGATCGGGCGCGCCCGGTCGGCCGGGTGAGATCGTGAACCTCGACGCCCTCGCGGCAAGCGGCGACATCGATCCGGGCTGGGCGCTCGCCCTCGCACCCGTGGCCGATGACCTGGCCAGGATCGGCGAGTTCCTGACGCGTGAACGAGCCGCCGGCCGCGCCGTGCTGCCCGCTGCGGAGCACGTGCTGCGCGCGTTCCGCCAGCCGTTCGACGCCGTGCGGGTGCTCATCGTCGGGCAGGATCCGTATCCGACTCCGGGCCATTCGATCGGCCTCGCCTTCGCCGTCAAGGCCGACGTGCGCCCGCTTCCGCGCAGCCTCGGCAATATCTACACTGAATGTGAAGCCGATCTCGGCCTGCCGCGACCCGAGCACGGCGACCTCTCGGCCTGGACCGATCAGGGCGTGCTGCTGCTGAACCGGGTGCTCAGCGTCGGTGCGGGAGTGGCCGGTTCGCACCGCCGCCAGGGCTGGGAAGCGGTGACCGACCAGGCCATTCGCGCACTGGTCGGGCGGGGACATCCGCTGGTCGCGATTTTGTGGGGAAAGGATGCCGGCGCGCTCAAGCCACTGCTCGGCGACACGCCCGTGCACGAGTCGGTGCACCCGAGTCCACTATCGGCCTGGCGTGGTTTTTTCGGTTCGAAGCCATTCAGCAACGCCAACCGGCTGTTGACCGGGCAGGGGGCTGCATCGGTGAACTGGGAGCTTCCGGTAATCTGGAATCAACCAGAAAGGGGAGTGCCCGGTGCTTGAGGAAGAATACGAGCCTCGTCGTCGGTTGCCCCGCCACCTGCGGCCGGAAACCGCCGTCGAGACGCCGTTCGAATACACGATGCGTGAGGTGCGGGCGACCGACCTGCCGCACATTCGCGAAATTTACAATTATTACGTCGCCAACAGCACCGTCACTTTTGACGAAGATGCCATGACGCTCCCCGAGTGGCGCGACAAGTTCTACTACCTGAACAAGCAGGGCATGCCGTTCATCGTTGCCGTCTCACCGGCCGGCCAGATTCTCGGTTATGCCCTGGTCGCCCCGTGGAAACAGAAGAAGGCCTACCGGTTCACGGTCGAAAACTCGATCTACCTCGGCGCCGCGTCCACCGGAAAGGGACTCGGGCGCGAGCTGCTCGGCGAACTGATCAAGCGGTCGAAGGCGGCCGGCCTGAAGGAGATCATCGCCGTGATCGCGGATCAGGGAGCGGATGCCTCGATCAAGCTGCACCGCGACTTCGGTTTCGAGGAGATCGGCCGCATGGGCAAGGTCGGTTTCAAGTTCGAGCGCTGGCTCGGCACTATTTTGCTGCAGAAGAGTCTGAAGTAGCCCCGTCGGCCCGGCTCATGGGGCCGACGTTGGCAGGTCGCGGGGCATAGGGACCGAACTTGCCGTCTCGTGGCGCCACTCTGTGGCTTATTCAGGAAATTCGGGCGTCAGTACCGATCACCAGGCGGAAATACGGGGCTCCAAATTGGCCCCGTGGCGGATTTCCTGAATGAGCCACACACTCAGTGCAGATGGGGCGTGCCCGGGCTCAGCGCATGCCGCGCGGCGTGTTCAGGCGTCCGACGGCGTTGAGTACCGCACGTCGCGGAGAGATGCTCGCGACCCGGGCGAGCAGGGCGTTGCGGGCGCCGACCAGCACGACCGAGGGCGTGACCGAGCGGTCGAGCGCCGAGAACGAGGCGCGCATAACCTCGTCGACCGTGAGCGGTGTGCCCTTCTTGCCGCCGCCGGTCTTGGCGACCTCGAAGAACTCGGTGTCGGCGGGACCTGGGCAGATCGCCGTGACCTTGAGGCCGCTCGCCCGCGTTTCGTAACTGATCGCCTCGGTGTAGCTGAGTACGTAGGCCTTGGTCGCGCCGTACACCGCCATGCGCGGCACCGGCTGGAATGCGGCCGTGCTGGCCAGGTTCACCAGCGCCGCAGTGTGCGGATGCAGCGAGGCGGTCTCGACCAGATCGGGCAGGAAGGCGTGGGTCAGCGCGGTCAGCGCGTGCACGTTGAGCGCCACCTGCTCGCGTTCGCGGGCCTCGTCCGAGCCGAGCACGGTGCCGAAAGTGGCGAATCCGGCGTTGTTCACGAGGGTCCCGATGGTGATTGCCCGCTCGCGCAGGTCGCGCACCAGCTCGGGGACGGCATCCGCTTCGGTGAGATCGAGCGGAATTACGGTGGAAACGGTGCCGTATTTCTCGGCCAGATCGACCGCGAGGGATTCGAGCCGGGCCTGGCGACGGGCGACGAGTACCAGATCCGCGCCGCGCTGGGCGAGCGCGTGGGCGTACCCGAGGCCGAGTCCGCTCGACGCTCCGGTGATGAGCGCGGTGGTGCCGATGGGGTTGTACAAAGCGCTGGCCATGGATTGAGGCTAGCCTCGTTGTGCCGCCACGGCCAGTGCTGCCTGATTGGCGACCGTCGCCGAACTAGGCTCGGGTCATGGCTGATCCACACGAACTGACCGCCCTTGAGCAATGGCAGGCCCTGCAGAACCGCGAAATCAGCCCGGGCGAGCTCGCCGAGCACTACCTCGCCCGCATCGAGAAGTACAATCCGGCACTCGGTGCGTTTGTGACGGTGACGGCAGACGCGGCCAGGGCCAGGGCCCGTTACGTCGAAGAGCGGATGCCGCGCACCGCGCCGCTCTGGGGCCTCCCGTTCGCCGACAAGGACCTGTACCTGCGTGCCGGGGTGCCAGCCAGGTTCGGCTCCCGCCTCTTCGCCGACTATGTGCCCGACGAGTCGGACGAGCTCGTGCAGGCCCTCGACGACGCCGGGGGAGTCAGCCTCGGCAAGACCAACACGCCGGAATTCGGCCTCGCCTCCTACACCGAAAGCCTCGCCGCACCGCCGGCTCGCACGCCGTGGAACCTTGCGCTCGGCGCCGGCGGATCCAGCGGCGGCGCCGCCGTCGCGGTCGCTGCCCGCCTGCTGCCGTTCGCGCCGGGCTCCGATGGCGGCGGGTCCATCCGCATCCCAGCGGCCGCCTGCGGGCTGGTCGGCGTCAAGCCGAGCCGCGGACGGGTGCCGTCCGCTTCCGGAATCGACAAGCTCGGCGGGCTCGCCGTCGGCGGCCCGCTCGCCCGCACGGTAGCGGATGCCGCCCTGCTGCTCGATGCCATGATCGCGCCGCGAGATGGTCACCCCGACCACCACTATGCGCTGCGTGCTCCGGGAGACGAAGCTCCGCTCCTGGCCGCGGCGGTGCGCGGCGATGGGCGGTTTCAGCTCGGCGTCATGACCACTTCGGCCTGGGACAACGACTACTCCATTTCGATTGCGCCCGAAGCTCAGGCCGCGCTCGATCTCGCCGTGGCCGGTTTCGCCGCGCTGCAGCACGGCCTCGAGGAGACGGCACTCGTGCCCGACGCGAGCTATGTGCCGGCGTTCCGCACAATTTGGCAAGCGGGCGCGGCGACCATCCCGGCCGAAACCGACGCAGACGTCGCCCTGCTTGAACCGCTGACCCAGTGGCTGCTCGCCCGAGGTCGTGCCCTCGGTGCCCGGGAACTCGCCGAGGCGCTGGCCGCACTGTCCGCGTTCGAGCGTTCGTTCATTCGCCAGCTGTCGAAATTCGATGCCGTGCTGACCCCGGCGATGGCGCTGACGCCGCGGCCGGTGGGCTGGTACGACTCGCACGACGGCGAGGCGAACTTCGCCCAGCAGGTGCAGTACACGCCGTTCACCTCGATGATCAACGTGAGCGGGCTGCCGGCGATCGTGTTGCCGGTGCACCAGACCGACGACGGCCTGCCGATGGGCGTGCAGCTCATCGGGCGACCCGGCGGCGAAGCGACGCTGCTGGCGCTCGGCGCGCAGCTGGAGCGGCGCATCCGCTGGCAGGATCGCGTGCCGCCCGACCCGGCGTAGGTTACCGGCGAATCGCGACCGGCCGCGACGGCCACCAGAACCGGTCGTCCACCAGAAAGACCAGGGCCGGAACGAGCACGGTACGCACGACGAGGGTGTCGAGCAGCACGCCGATGCAGACGATCACGCCGATCTGGGTGAGCGCCACGACCGGCAGGACGCCGAGCACGGCGAACACCGCCGCGATCAGAATCCCGGCGCTCGTGATCACCGCGCCGGTCGACGAGAGCGCCCGGACCATGCCTTCTCGGGTGCCGTAGCGCCGGGCTTCTTCCCGTGCTCGCGTGGTCAGGAAGATGTTGTAGTCCACGCCGAGGGCGACCAGGAAGAGAAAGGAGAACAGCACGACGCTGGTGTCGAACGCGGTGAAGCCGAGCAGGTTCTGAAAGATAAGGTTCGAAGCTCCCAGGCTGGCGAAGAACGTGCCGAGCACGGTGGCGATGAGCAACACCGGCGCCACGAGGGAGCGCAGCAGCAGCGCCAGGATCAGAAAGACGATGCCCAGAATCAGCGGCAGAATCAGGGCCTGGTCCCGTTCGGCGCTGATTTTCGTGTCGAGGGCCGTGGCATCGCTGCCACCGACCAGCGACTGCGAGACCGCGGGAGGAGCATCCGCTAAATCGCTGCGCAGTTGGCTGAGGGTCACAAAAGTCGTGTCGCTGCCGGGTTCGCTGTCGAGGGTGACGTCGATGCGGGTCAGGTCGCCGGCGTTCTCGCCGGCGACAGCCGCGGAGACCCCTGGGGTCTGCAGGGCCACTGCCACGGTGTCAGCGGATGCCGCATCCGGCGTCAGTACGACCGTCTGGCTGGTCAGCCCCGCCGAAAAGGACGCGTCCACGATGTCCTGGGCAACAACCGACTCCGGGTTGCCGAGCAGCTGGTCCGCTTGGGATAGCCCGACCGCGGCTCCGTTCAGCCCGAAGGTCAGACTGCCGATCGCGAGCACCGAGACGACCGTGATGATCACCGGGTGCCTGGACACGCCGCTCCCGAGCCTGGTCCAGAAGCCGGTGCGCGGGGCGGCGGCCTGCGCCTGCACGCGCGGTATGAACGGCCAGAACAGGCCGCGCCCGCAGACCACGAGGGCGGCCGGCAGCACCAGCAGGGCGAACAGAATGGCGATGAGTACACCGATGGCGCAGGCGATACCGAGCGCGCGGTTGCCGGCCAGTTCGGCGAAGACCAGGGTGGCGAGGCTCAGCGCCACGGTGCCGCCGCTCGCCGCGATGGCCGGGCCGGCGCTCGTCACGGCGGTGCGCATGGCGACGTTGCGACTTTCGGTGTGCAGCAATTCTTCGCGATAGCGGGCCACGAGCAGCAGGGCATAATTGGTGCCGGCGCCGAACACGAGCACCGAGAGGATGCCCGAGATCGAGGCGTCCAGGGCGAAACCGAGCGGTTCGGCCAGCGCGCCGGCGACCTTGCCGGCCAGGCCGTCGGCGAGCCCGACCACGACGAGCGGCACGATCCAGAGCACCGGGCTGCGATAGGTCACGATCAGCAGCACCGCGACCACGATGACGGTCACCAGGAGCAGGCGAAAGTCTGCTCCGGCGAAGGCGTTGGTGATGTCGGCCTGAAAGCCGACCGGCCCGGTGACATAGGCGGTCAGCCCGCTCGGCAGTGCGGTCGACGCCGTCGAACGGATGTCGGTGGCCGTCTGGCCGATATCGGCCGTCGCGCTCGCAGCCTCCAGCGGCACCACGCTCAGCGCCGCCTGGCCGTCGTCGCTGAACTGTGGTGTGGCCGCGCGCGGGGCGATCGACGCGGCGCCGAGCCGCTCGGCTGCGGCGGTGATCGCGGTTTGGTCGGCCGCCGTGAGCGCGGCGCCGTCCCGGCTCCAGACCACGATCGCCGCGGTTTGGTCTGCCGAGGGAAAGTCGGAAAGCAGCTCGGTGACCTGGGCCGCCTGGCTGCTCTCCGGCAGGCCGGCCGCCGGAAAATCCTCGGACTCATTGGCCGGGAGCAGCGCAAACAGCAGACCGACGGCCACGAGTGTTCCGAGCAATACCGCCCAGGCGGTGCGTTTGCCGGTGATGAAGCGCGTGATCGCGAGCACAGTTCCTCCAGAACCTCGATAATCGCTATCCTAGCTAGCTATACCAGTGCCCGAATTGTTTTGAATTAATCAAAACAAATGCTAGGGTCGGAGCATGATGACGACCGAACCGAGCGAAGAGACCGCGGGCCTGCGCCTGGCTGCGGCCGACGCCGGGTTGCTGGCCGACAGCATCCGTTCGGCTGGTCTCAAGGTGACAGGGCCGCGCCTCGCGGTGCTGCGCGCCCTCACCGATATGCCGCATTCCAACGCCGACGCCCTGTTCACAGCGGTGCACACCGACCTGCCCGGCACCTCGCTGCAGGCGGTCTACGGGGTGCTCGCCTCGTTCGGCACTGCCGGACTCGTGCGCAAGATCGAACCGGCCGGTTCGCCCGCCCTGTTCGAGCGCCGGGTCGGCGACAACCACCACCACATCGTCTGCACCCGCTGCACTGTGGTGCACGACGTGGATTGCGCCATCGGTCACGCACCCTGCCTCGAGCCGGCGGATGCGCTCGGTTTCGACGTGCGCGCCGCCGAGGTCATCTACTGGGGCCTGTGCGCCCAGTGCCAGCTCGACACCGCACACCCCTAACTTTCTTCCGCCAACCTCGCGTTGCTGATCCACACCAAGGAGCACCATGACTATCAAGCCCACTACCGACCAGACGGGAACGCCCGTCGCCAGCGACGCGCACTCCCTCACCGTCGGCGCCGACGGCGTCACCGCGCTGCACGACCGCTACCTGGTCGAGAAGCTCGCCCAGTTCAACCGCGAGCGCATTCCGGAGCGCATCGTGCACGCCAAGGGCGGCGGAGCGCACGGCGAGTTCGTCGTGACCGGCGACGTCTCGAAGTACACCCGCGCGGCCGTGTTTCAGCCCGGCACCGTCACCCCCACCCTGCAGCGCTTCTCCAGCGTGGCCGGCGAGCAGGGCAGCCCAGACACCTGGCGCGACGTGCGCGGCTTCTCGGTCAAGTTCTACACGACCGAGGGCAATTATGACATCGTCGGCAACAACACCCCGGTGTTCTTCATCCGCGACGGCATCAAGTTCCCCGACTTCATCCACTCGCAGAAGCGCCTGCCGGGCACCGGCCTGCGCGACGCCACCATGCAGTGGGACTTCTGGACCCTCTCCCCGGAGTCCGCCCACCAGGTCACCTACCTCATGGGCGACCGCGGCTTACCGCGCTCCTGGCGTGAAATGCCCGGCTTCGGCTCGCACACCTACCAGTGGATCAACGCCGCCGGCGAACGTTTCTGGGTGAAGTACCACTTCGAATCCAACCAGGGCAACGTCGAGATGGAAGGCTCAGAAGCTGAGCTCATCGCCGGAGCGGATGCTGACTACTACCGTCGCGACCTGTCCGACGCCATTGCCGCCGGCAACTTCCCGTCCTGGAACGTCTCCGTGCAGGTCATGCCGTACGAGCAGGGCAACACCTACCGATTCAACCCGTTCGACGTGACCAAAGTCTGGCCGCACGCCGACTTCCCGCTCATTCCGGTCGGAACCCACACACTCAACCGCAACCCGGAGAACTTCTTCGCCGAGATCGAGCAGGCCGCGTTCTCGCCCGCCAACCTCGTTCCCGGAATTGCCGCGAGCCCCGACAAGATGCTCATGGCCCGCATCTTCTCCTACCCCGACGCGCAGCGTTACCGCGTGGGCACCAACTACAACCAGCTACCGATCAACGCTCCGGTCAGCCCGGTGAACAACTACTCACAGGACGGCGCGCAGCGTCACCACTTCAACGCCCCGAGCCAGCCGAACTATGCGCCGAACTCCCTCGGCGGCCCCGTCGCCGACCCGGCCGCGGCCGGCGAGGGCGCCTGGGAAGGCGACGGAACGCTGCTGCGTGCCGCCGCGACCCTGCGCAGCGAGGACAGCGACTTCGGCCAGGCCGGAACGCTGTACCGCGAGGTCTACGACGACGCCGCCAAGGCGCGCTTCCTCGACACCATCACCGGTGCCATCAGCGGCGTGACCCGCCCCGAGGTCACCGAGCGTGCCATTTGGTACTGGACCAGCGTTGACGCCGACCTCGGCGCCAAGCTGCGTGCGAACCTCGCTGTGTTCGCCGCGGCTGCCGCCATCGACGCTGAGTACGTCGCCGCGCAGTAGCGTTTCTGCACGACAAAACCGCCCGGCCTGTTCCCCGCCCGGGCGGTTTTGTGTGTGCTGCAGCCGCTCACCGGAATGGACGGCGGTGTCACGAGCCACGTTGGCTGAACTAGCGGATGTAGCCGCCCTTTTTCAGGCCGGCCTCGATCTCGAAGCGGTTCTGCAGCGGATTGCGCCCGCCGAGCGCGTATAGCAGCGGAAAGACCATGCCGAAGCGCTGCCACTGGCGTTTGTGCACGGCCTCATGCTCGAGCACGGCCGCGGTGACGTTCTGATTGGTGAGGTAGCAGCCGCCGACGCAGGATCCGCCGCGTCCGAACGTCCACGGCGGCATGCCGCGAAACACATACAGTCCGGCGCGTTTCTCGACCCGGCCGGTGCTCCAGATCGAGCCCCAGACCAGCCCGAACGCGGTCGCGTAGAGGTAGCCGGCGCGACTCACCGGTGAATCAAAGAGGAGTCGACGCATCCGCTATCGTGATTCTTCGTCGGTGTACCCGGGGCGTCCGTAGGCCTCGAGCAGGCGCAGCCAGACCTCGCTCAGCGTCGGGTAGCTCGGCACGGCATGCCACAGCCGGTTGATCGGCACTTCGCCGACAATGGCGACCGTGGCCGAATGCAGCAGCTCAGCGACATCCTGCCCGACGAAGGTGACGCCGAGCAGAACCTCGCGGTCGAGGTCGACGATCGCGCGCGCCTTGCCGACGTAGCCGACGGCGAGCACCGAAGCACCGCCCAGGTTGGCCAGGTCGTAATCCAGAATACGGATGCGATATCCCGCCTTCACAGCGGATGCTGCGGTTAACCCGACCGAGGCCACCTCCGGGTCGGTGAAGGTGACCTGGGGCACGGCGGAGTGGTCGGCGGTCGCGACGTGCACGCCCCACTGCGCCGTGTCGATCGGTCTGCCGGCCGCGCGGGTCACGATCGCGTCGCCAGCTGCTCGGGCCTGGTATTTGCCCTGGTGAGTGAGGAGCGCGCGATGGTTGACGTCGCCGGTGGCGTAGAGCCAATCACCGGCGAGCGCAGGGGAGTCACCCTGCACGAGCAGGGTGTCGTCGACGGCGAGCCAGTCGCCTTCGTCGAGCCCGACGGTTTCCAGGCCCAGATCCTGGGTGCGCGGGGTTCGGCCGATGGCCACGAGCACTTTCTCGGCACTCACGGTGCTGCCGTCGTCGAGGGTGAGCGTGACGGTGCCGTCTGCGTCGCGGTGGGCTTTGGTGGTGGACGGGCCGACGAGGACGGTGACGCCGCTGCGCCGCAGGGCGGCGGTGACGAGCTCACCGGCGAAGGGTTCCTGACCGCCGAGCAGTGGGCTGCGCGCGATGACGGTCACTGTCGAGCCGAGTGAGGCGTAGGCGGCGGCCATCTCGGCGGCGACGACGCCGCCGCCGATCACGGCCAGGCGGCGCGGAATCTCCTGGGCGCTGGTCGCGTCGCGGCTGGTCCACGGTTCGACCTCGTGGACGCCCGGAATGTCGGGCAACAGTGACGCCGAACCGGTGCTGACGACGACGGCGTGCGTGGCGGTGAGCACGGTCACGGTTCCGTCGGCGCCGGTCACGGTGACCTCTTTCGTGCCGGTGAGGCGGGCGTGGCCGCGCACCAGGTCGATGCCGGCCGACTCGAGCCACTTTGCCTGGCCGTCGTCCTTCCAATGGCTCGCGATGGAATCGCGTTGCTTGAGGGCGGCGCGCACGTCGACGGTTCCGGTGACGGCTTCGGCAGCGCCCGGCACTCGCTTGGCCGCAGCGAGGGCGGTGCCGCTGCGCAGTAGAGCCTTGGACGGCATGCAGGCCCAGTAGGAGCATTCGCCGCCGACCAGGTCGCTTTCGACGACGACCGTGCGCAGGCCGCCCTGCGCGGTGCGGTCGGCCGCGTTCTCGCCGACAGCGCCGCCGCCGATCACAATGACGTCGTAGTTCTGACTTGACATTGAATCTCCTTGACTTTGTGGCCCGACCGTTCAGAGCAGCCTATCCCGAGGTGCCCGTCCGGGGCCCACTCTGTGAACCCGGGCTTGGTTAATAAGCTGGGCCTGCGTTCCGGGCCCGGTCGCAGAAGAGGAGGGTGCGTGGCTAACGGCCCACGAAGACGGCGGGGGTCCGGGTCATGAAGGACTGCATGCCGATGCGGGAGTCCTCGGTTTGCACCAGGCGGGCGAGGGTCGGCTGCAGCTCTTGTTCAGCGGATGCCGCCCCCTCCCGCTGCGCCAGGCGCGCATTGGCGAGGGTGGCCTGGATCGCGAGGGGTGCCTGGGCGGCGATCTTCTCGGCGAGCTCGAGCGCCCGGTCGAACTGGGTGCCGTCGGGCACGACTTCCTGAACGAGGCCCAAACGATGCGCTTCGGCGGTATCGAACAGCTCGCCGGTGAGCAGCCAGCGCATGGCATTGCCCCAGCCGGCCGCGCGCGGAAACCGAATCGTCGCGCCGCCGAACGGCAAAATGCCGCGGGCTACCTCGATCTGCCCGAACCGGGTCGATTCGGCGGCGACCGCGATATCACTCGCGAGCATGAGCTCGATGCCGAGGGTGAGGCAGGTTCCCTGCACGGCGATGACGACCGGTTTACTGAGGGATTCGCCATCCACTTGCCACGGGTTGATGCCGCCCTCGGGCACCATCTCGAGCCCGGCGGGGCCCAGCCGGGGACCGATGTCAGCGAGGTCGAGCCCGGCCGTGAAGTGCTCGCCGACGGCGTAGACCAGGCCGACGCGCAGCTCGGGGTCGCGGTCGAGCTCACCGTAGGCGAGGGCGAGCTGCCGCAGCAGGGCGAAGTCGGCGGCATTGCGCTTCTCGGGCCGATTGAACCCGATCAGCAGAATGTGGCCGCGGCGCTCGGTGAGGATGCGGGGCTGATGGTTCATGGGGCCTCCATTGGTCGGTGTGTGAATTCGTGCGGTGCTCGCCGGGCCTATCGCCCCGAGTCCATAACTCCTGCAATTCGTTGGCGGTCCCGCAAAGTTGCCCGGAATGACGCCGGTGTGTCCCTGGCCAGCCAGAAATTGCAGGAGTTATGCGCATTCCCACTCACCCAGTCCGGTCACCTGCGCGATCAGTGCCTAGCGGGTGAGTGCCCCGATGATGCGCAGGATGCTCGGCAGATCATCGGTCGCCGCCTCGGGGGAGGCCGGCGCGAACCCGGTGATCGTCGCTCCGGCGAGGGTGAACTCAGCGCGCAGGGCGGTGATCGCTCCACCGAGTTCGGCCACGCTCAACCCGAACGGAATCAGGTCATTCAAGCCGCCAAGAGCTGACGGATCGAGCACATCCAGGTCGATGTGCACGAAGACGTGCTTGGCGCCGATGGCAGCGACGGCCGCGACCAGGTCGGCCGGGTCGGTCAACTCGGAGCAGGACACGCTCACTAGGCCGCGCTCCTGCAGTAGAACGTCTTCGGCATCGTCGACATCGCGGATTCCGGCGAGCACGACGCGGTCGAGTGACACGCTGCTCGTGGCGGCGAGTTCCAGCTCGGCTGGCCCTTCGCCGCTGATTGCGCGCAGCACCATACCGCAGAATCCGCCGGACGGTGAGGTCTCTGGCGTGTGCAGGTCGGGGTGGGCGTCGAACCAGACGACGGCCAGGTCGCCCGGATGCGTACGCGCCGCGTGCTCGACAGCGGTGAGGGCAATGCCGCAGTCGCCGCCGATGGAGAGCGCCCAATCGGCCGTGTCCTTCAAAACAGCGGTGTGGCGTTCCCGCACCTGCTGGATCGCGGAGAACCGGTGCACCCCGGTATCGAGCGCGTCACCGGCCTCGACCGGCACGTCGACCAGACGCGTGGCCGCAAAGGGCAGGTCGCCTTGAATGGCCGCCGCCCCGTCGACCAGGCGCATTGCGCGCGGAGAAATCGAACCCTGCCACTGCGGTACTACAACGAAGGTGGGAGCCATACCTCAGTATGGCGCAGCGGCCGGGGCCAACAGCATCCGCTTCGCCGAGAGCGAATTTCTCGCCGGGCTCGCCGGCCAGGTCCTGAGTGGACAACTTTGGTGGGTGCCACCGGGGTGTCACCCACCAAAGTTGTCCACTGAACGCTTAGCGCTCGAGGGCGGCGGTGTTTCCGGCTTTCAGGGCCGCGAGGCGGGCATCCACTTCGGTGAGCTCGCCGAGGTCGTCGAGGCTTTCGAACTGGGCGTCAAGGCTCGACGCGGCGAGCTCCTGCGCGCCGCGAACCCGGGCTTCTTCGCGACGGATCTTGTCCTCGAAGCGGTTGACCTCGCTCGTCGGATCCATCATGTCGATGCTCTTGACGGCATCCATCACCTGCGCCTGCGCCTGGGCGGTCTTGGAGCGCGCGACGAGCTCTGCACGCTTGTTGGTGAGTTGCACCAACTTCTCTTTCATGGCGTTCAGGCCGGTCTTGAGCTGGTTGACGACGGCGGTCTGGGCCTGAATCTGCGGCTCAGCGGTCTTCGCTTCCTTCTCCGAGGTGAGCTGGCGACCCAGCGCGACCTTGGCGAGGTTATCGAACTTGTCGGCGTCGGCAGCGTTGCCGACCAGGCGCAGCTCGTCGGCCTTGCGGCTCGCGGCCAGGGCCTTGTCGCCCCACTCCACGGCGGCTTCCTGGTCTTCGCGGTAGTCGTCTTCGAGCAGCCGCAGGTTGCCGATGGTCTCGGCGATCGCGCTCTCGGCGTCGGAGATGCTGCTCGAGAAGTCGCGCACCATCTGGTCGAGCATCTTGGCGGGGTCTTCCGCCGAGTCGAGGATGGCGTTGATGTTCGCCTTCGCGAGCTGGGAAATACGGCCGAAGATGGACTGCTTGGTCATTCGGGTGTCCCTTCCAAAGGAGTCGTCCTGGTCGAGCTGACCCGCCAGGAAAGTGCGTGCATGACCAAAGTTTAGGGTGACCGGCAGAGGCGAGTCTGGGAACCTCAGGAAATCCGTGCGATTGCGATGTTGCCCTGTGTTACAGGGCTACTCGCGTGCTACGGGTCCGCCGCCCACAATGGAATCAGGACAGCAATGCGACAGGACGGGAGCCCGGCATGAACCAAGAATTCACGAACCGGATGCTCGTCGTCGTCGAGGTTACCGGAGCGCGCCCAGACCGCCCCGCCTATCACGCCAAGGTGCAGGTGCTCAATTCGCGCGTCGCCGCCGATGCCGAAACTGCCGGCTGGGCAGTCACCCGGGTCGCCGCTGCCGACGTCACACCGGTCGAACTGCTGCGCATCACAGCGGATGCCGACGCCCTCATCATCGTCGGCGGCGAAGACGTCACGCCCCACTTTTACGGCGGCGCTACCGGCTACGAGGGTGAGACGGCGCACTTCGCGGTCGCCGACGAGGGCCAGATCGCCCTGGTGCAGCGCGCCCTCCTGCTCGGCACCCCGTTGCTGGGCATCTGCCGCGGCCTGCAGATCATCAACGTCGCCCTCGGCGGCAATCTGGTGCAGCACATTGACGACGGCATTCACAAAAACATCGACGTGCCGATCGACCAGATTCTCTCCACCCACGACGTCGTCCTGGCCGAAGGCAGCACCCTAGCCGCGAGCCTCGGCGGCATCGATATCTCGGTGCAGAGCGCCCACCACCAGATCGTCGACCGCCTCGGTGCCGGGCTCGCCGCCGCCGCCCACGCCTCCGATGGCCTGATCGAAGCCCTCGAGCACGAGACTGCTCCGATCACCGGTGTGCAGTGGCACCCCGAAGCGCCCGACTCCCCGGTCGATCAGCTCGACCTGCTTCTGGCCGGTCTGGCCGCGCAGCATGAGGCGCGCTCGCTGCGCGTCGATGCCCCCGCGCTGGCAGCGTAACCGGCCTGGGTCAGCATCCGCTGAACGACCCGCGCTGGTCTCGGGATCGCCACCAATCCGTTGGCCGAGCCTGCCGAGACCGCCAGGGCACGGCCCTCGCGGCGCCGCGGAACCGAAAAAGCCCCGGCACTTCTCGCCTGGGGGGAGGTGAGAAATATGCCGGGGCTTTACGTGGAGTGGGGGAACTCCGTGTGTAACCGTACGGGGCATGGCCTGAGAAGAGGCTGATAAAAAACAAAAAGAGTCTACCCCCGCGCCAGAATGAGATCTCCCGGTCGGCCGGTTTGTTACGCATCCGTTGCAACGCGTCGAGCGCACAGCGGTCGGCCGACTGAACTGAACCGAGGCCGCCGTTCCACAAAACGAGGCGGTGCCGACCCGGGTAGGGAGTCGACACCGCCTCGGATGCTCGAGTCGGCTGGTGTCAGGCGGCCTGGTGCTTGGTGGGGTGGTGTTTGGCGGCCTGGTGTTCGGTGGCACTGACAGCGCTCGTAGAGTGGCTCCAGGCGAGGAGTTCGGCCTGCGCCCGCTTACGGCTCGCAGCGGTCTGTTTGGGGGGAACCGGAACGATCATTCGGGAGCCCGGGCAATCCTTGGAGGAATTGGCCAGGGAATGGTAGGTCGCGAAGCGGGTATCCGACGTGATCCACACCATTTGTTGGCATTCGGGGCACTCTGTCTGCAACATTTTCACGATTGTCCGTTCCATCGCCGACTCCGGGTAATCGGTTCGATAATTCCAACCTAGCGGGGATAGACAGCGTGATGTCCTCCCCTGTGATGGGGACAGCAAGAAACGCCAAATGGTGGTATTTTACTCCGGCAAGTGCTTCCGCTCATTCTGATTTCCCCGCCCGCAAGAGCCGATGAAGTGGAGATACGCCATGAACATTGATTGGGAATTCAACGGACTGCCGCTTCACGTGCTGATCGTGCACGCGGTCGTGATCGTGGTGCCACTCGCCGCTCTGTGCGCGCTGCTCACCGCGTTCTGGCCGGCCGCTCGGCGGCGATTGGGCATCGTGACGCCCCTGGTGGCCCTGGCAGCGCTCGTGCTGGTTCCGCTCGCCGTGCAGGCGGGGGAGTGGCTGCAGTCCCGGCTGGTCAACGTGACCCCGTTGCTCGGCACGCACACCTCGCTCGGCAGGACGCTGCTGCCGTGGGTGATCGCCCTGTTCCTCGTGGCGGCACTGCAGTGGTTTTGGTACCGCTACGTGACCGCCGAGGGCGCCCGTTTCGCATCCGCTCTGCCACACCTCACCGGACGCCTCGCGGCCACCATGGTTCTTGATCTTGTGGTTCTGGTCAGCGCGCTTGGATCGGTCGTCACGGTTGCGCTCATCGGGGAATCGGGTTCTCGAGCGGTCTGGACCGACCTGTTCACCTCGTGAGGGTGCCGCATCGAACGTGCGACACCCTCACGCGCCCCTCAGACCCGCGGCCTGGGCGGCTGCGGCTTCTGAAATGCCAGCTCCCCGCCAACGCGCCCGCCAAACGGCCGGCCGTGGTCGGCGAATTCCTCCCGAAAGTAGCCCATGCGCCACGGGCCCATTTCGAGCCGCGACCCGGTGCGCAGAATCTGGCTGTTCCCGGTGCCTCCCTCGGTCGGCCGAGAGCTGCTCGCGACGTCACCCATCGCAAACAGAACGTACTCATCGTCGTCATCGTGGCGAATTTCGGCGTGCAGCGGTTTCAATCCGGGCAATTGCAGGTCGGCATCCACGGACGATCCGATCGTCGTCACGCCCGGCAGTAGGTTGAATTCCCGGGGCATCTGCCCGTTCCAGTTCTCCGAGCCCACGACGAAGATGAGGCGGGGTCGCCCGCTTCCCGGCGTGTAGTGCGTTGTGGTGATCTTTCGCCGGCGGTGTCGATCAAAGGTCGGTGCGAGCGGAAACACCGTCGATGGCGGCAGCGGAATGGCAACCGGCATGCGTGCACGCCCGCGCATTCGTGCCTGCACGAGCGGCCCGAGGGCGTTTCGGGACCCGAGCACGATGTGCGGTGAGCGTGTCAACAGCCGTTGCGAAACGGATGCCTGCACGTCGCCGAGACGCGCAATCAGCCCGATCGGGCCCGTGATGGAGACGGTCAGACCGCGGGAGGCCAATTCGGCAGCCAGCGCGCGCAGCGGTTCCAGATTGAGCGCACGCCCCTGCACGAACATTTCCGGGTTGCTCGTGAAGACGGTGATCTCCGTGCCGTTGGCGGTCACCGTGCCCTGCATGGCATCCGCTGACCCAAAGGAATCGCCGAACTCTGCTCCGGTCGAATCCGCACCGGAGGAAGCTTTCGACGCACCGACCGCACCCGTCGGTTCGACCAGGGAAAAGGCGAGATCGATGTGCAGACTCACCGGGGAGCCAGCCAGTGTTGAGCTCGCCGAGGAGCTCACGATCAGCCCCGAAACGGATCGGAGCCGAGCGACTTCTCGTCGCTCGTGGTGACCCGCAGGGTGCCGTTGAGCTTCCAGATGGCCCGCGGAGCATCGGGGCCGATGTCACGGGGAACTTCGACGACCATATCGATGAAACTGTAATTGATGGCCGCACCCTTACCGGTGAGGTACGACCACATTTCCTGGCCGAGATCCGCCCAGTCCTTGATGGTGTGCTCCTCGGATTCAGGGGTGCTCTCAACGTTGCCCAGGTACGTCTGTCGTTCAGTCACGGTAGGTTCCTTTTCGCTCGCACAGATGGTGGTGCAGGTACCGGCAGGTGCGCCGGTATCGCGCGGGCACAGCGCCCGCGAGATTTATCTAGCGTAGTTACCTAGTTGCGTGCGGTAAAGGATTGTCCCCAAACGGGGAACGGGTATTATTCGGCGTCGAGATCCGTCTCCAGAATCTTGACCAGGGAGTCGAGAGCCTCGTCGGCGCCTTCGCCGTCGGCACGCAGCACGACGGTATCGCCGTTGGAGGCGCCGAGACTCATAATGGAGAGGATGCTCGACGCGTCCATGGCATCCTCGGCCGGCTCGCCGGCCATGGCGATGGTGACCTCGAGGGGCAGCTCACCGACCGCGGCGACAAAGATTCCGGCGGGGCGGGCGTGCAGGCCTACGCGGCTTGCGATGACAGCGGTTCGTTCAGACAGGGGGTCCTCCAGAGTAAGCAGTGTTGACAAAGAGTGAGGGCAGATTACAAACCCAGCGTATTAAGTATGGGGAGTTTCTCGCGAACGATTCGACGGGCATCCGCTGCTGAATGTGATTTGAGGGCCAGGGCGGCCAGTTGCTGCGCCTCGGGCAGCGTCACGCTCGCGAGCACGGCGGCGACGGCGGCGAGGGCCCGTGCGGTCATGGACAGCGTCGAGACGCCGAGTCCGACCAGCACCACCGCGAGTGCGGGGTCGGCGGCAGCTTCACCGCAGACCCCAACCGGCTTGTCGTTGCCCTCGTCGCGCGAACCGGCCACGGTCAGTCGGATCAATTGCAGCACTGCTGGCTGCCACGGCGTGTTGAGGGCCGCGAGTGGGCCGAGCTGGCGGTCGGCGGCCATGGCGTACTGGGTCAGGTCGTTGGTGCCGAGGCTGACGAAGTCGACGTGTTCGAGAATGCTCGCGGCGGTGAGCGCGGCCGAGGGGACCTCGACCATGACGCCGGGTGTCGTGAGCCCCGCCGCGGCGCAGAGGCCGGCGAAATGTTCGGCTTCCTCGGCGGTGGAGATCATCGGCGCCATCACCCAGACCTGCGCCTCGGTGCCGTCGGATGCCTGCGCGATGGCCTGGAGCTGACGCTCGAGCACTCCGGGGGAGGTGAAATCGGTGCGGTAGCCGCGCACGCCGAGGGCGGGATTCGGCTCGGAAGCATCGGTCAGAAACGGCAGCGGTTTGTCGGCACCGGCGTCGAGGGTGCGCACGACGACCTTCTTGCCGGGGAACGCGTCGAACACGCCGCGGTAGGCCTCGACCTGTTCGGCGATGGTGGGCTCGGTGTCACGTTCCAAGAAGCAGAATTCGGTGCGCAGCAGGCCGACGCCCTGGGCACCGGCGGCTGCGGCTTTGACCGCATCCTTGGCGCCGCCGACGTTGGAGAGCAGCGGAACCAGGTAGCCGTCTTTCAGGCGCCCGGTGCCGTCGAACACGGCCAGGGCGGCGGTGGTGGTCGCCCAGGCCTGGGCCAGGTCGATCTCGTCGGCGCCGGGGTCGACCAGAATCGTTCCGGCCGCGCCGTCCACGAAGACGATGGTGCCGTCGGTCAGGCCTTCGACGCCGACAGCGGCGACCACGGCCGGCAGCCCAAGGGCGCGGGCGATGATGGCCGTGTGCGACTGGGGTCCGCCGCTCGAGGTGACGAGGGCGAGAACCTTCGCCGGGTCGAGAGTGGCGGTGTCGGCCGGCGCAAGATCCTCGCCGACCAGAATGAACGGCGTGTCCGAGTACGGGATTCCGGGGGCCGGAACGCCGCGCAGTTCGGCCACGATCCGGCCGCGCACATCGAGCACGTCGGTCGCCCGCTCGGCCATGTAACCGCCGAGGTTGTGCAGCATTTCGGCCACCGAGGCGGCCGCATCCCAGATCGCCCGTTCCGGTGAGGAACCGTTGGTGATGAGCTTGACGGCCGCCTTAACCAGCATCGGGTCGTTCGCCATCAGCGCCGTCGCCTCCAGCACCTCCCGGCCGGCGCCCGAAGCGCCGACCGAGCGAGCTGTGAGACTGGTTTGCACGGCTTTTGCTGCGACCCGCAGGGTAGCGGATGCCTCTTCCGGCGCGGTCCCCTCGGCCAGGCGTTCGCCCGCAGCGGGTTCCCGCACGGGGTGGGGCATCAACAGGATGGAGCCGACGATACGGCCGGGGCTGACGCCGACTCCGGTGAAGGTGCGGCCGGTTTCGGCCTGGTCGGTACTGGCCTTGCCTGAAAGCGTCTGCACGATCGTCCTCAATTCCTTGAACCCCAGCCTGCGGCTGGCGTCACTGTACTGCGTGGCATTCTTCGCGGGTAGTTCCCGCACGGGGTACTTTCCGGGTCAGGCGTTGACCGGGGCGGCGTCCACGACTGCGGGCTTGCGCACCGCGTAACGCTTGAGCCCGACCACGGCGAATGCTGATACCACAGTACCGATCGCAATGGCGAGCACGAACAGCAGGAAGTTGTCGATGGCGAAGAAGACGAACATTCCACCGTGCGGCGCCTTGCTCGTGATATTCCAGGCCATGGACAGCCCGCCGGTGACCGCTGCGCCGAGCATGGCGGCCGGAATAACCCGGAACACGTCGGCGGCGGCGAACGGAATGGCGCCTTCGGAGATGAACGAGGCACCCAGCAGCCAGGCCGCCTTGCCGTTCTCACGCTCAGACAGGCTGAACAGCTTCTTGTCGATCACGGTGGCGAGGGCCATTGCGAGCGGCGGAACCATGCCGGCGGCCATGACCGCGGCCATGATCTGCCACGGTGCCTGGTTGGCGAGGCTCGCCGCGCCGAGGCCGGCGACGGCGAACGAGTAGGCGACCTTGTTGACCGGACCGCCAAGGTCGAATGCCATCATGAGACCGAGAATGACACCGAGAATCACAGCGGATGCCCCGGTCATGCCGTTCAGCCAATTGCCGAGTCCCACGGTGAGCAGCGCAATTGGACCGCCGAGCACGAGGAACATCAACCCGGACGCGACGATCGATGCGATCAGCGGAATGATCACGACCGGCATCAGGCTGCGCAGCCAGCGCGGAACGCTGATCCTGGCAATACTCATGGCGACGACACCAGCGAGCAGTCCGCCGACTATACCTCCGAGGAAGCCGGCGCCCATGAAGCCGGCGACGGCGCCCGCGACGAAGCCGGGCGCGATACCGGGACGGTCGGCGATGGCGAAGGCGATGTAGCCGGCCAGTGCGGGAACGAGGAAGCCCATCGACAGGGCGCCGATCTTGAAGAAGACCGCCCCGAGATAGACACCGAACCCCCCGAGCAGGTTCGCCCCGCCGTCCGGCAGATTGAAGAGACTGTTGTTCAGCACCACGTCGTCGGCGATGTCCGTGATCGCGTAGCCGCCGAACAGAAAGCCGAGGGCGATCAGCAGGCCTCCGCCGGCGACGAACGGAATCATGTAGCTGACACCGGTGAGCAGCGCACGCTTGAGCTTCTGGCCGAGGTGCTCGCTCTTCTCGTCCGATGTGCCGCCGAGGTCGACGGTGCCGCTGACGCGACGGGCGTTCGGGTTGAGTGCGGCCGCGAGGGCTTCCTCGATCAGTCGGCCAGGCTCGTCGATGCCGCGCTTGACCGGAGCGTTGATGACGGGCTTGCCGGCGAAGCGTTCGCGGCCGCGCACGTCGACGTCGACGGCGAAGATCACGGCGTCGGCGGCAGCGATGACCGCCGGGTCGAGCGGGGTGACGCCAGCCGAACCCTGGGTTTCCACCTGCAGGTCAACGCCGACGGCCTTGGCAGCGGCCACGAGCGAGTCGGCGGCCATGTAGGTGTGCGCGATGCCGGTCGGGCAGGCGGTGACGGCGACGATGCGCCCCCTGCTGGTTGACTCGGCGCCGGTCTGAGCCGGACCGGTACCGGCGTTTGCATTCTCGGCGGCACCGGCAGCGTGGGCGCCAGCGGCAACCGGAAGCGGGGCGACGACGTTGCCCACAAGCTCGACGATCTGCTGCGCGGTCGACGCGTCCCGCAGGGCGGCGGTGAAGTCCTTCTTCATGAGCGACCGGGCGAGCTTGGCCAGAATCTTCAGGTGTTCCTGGTCGGCGCCTTCCGGGGCCGCGATGAGAAAGACCAGGTCGGCGGGGCCGTCCTTCGACCCGAAATCGACCGGGGTCGACAGGCGGGCCAACGCGAGGGTGGGTTCCAACACGGCCGACGAACGGCAGTGCGGAATGGCGAGGCCACCCGGAATGCCGGTGGCGGTCTTCGCTTCGCGAGCGAGGGCATCCGCGTACAACGCCTCGATCTCGGTGGCGCGACCTGACTCGACGACGAGCTCGGCCAGGCGCCGAATGACGTCCTTCGGCTCGCTGCCGAGATGGGTGTCCAGAGCAACGAGCTCCGGGGTAATCAGTGCACTCACTGGTCATCTTCCTTTGGATGTGCGGCCAGGACCGGCCGGGGGACCGATTCTGGGGCAAGGTCCGTCACGGTGACGGCGCTGGGGTTGGTTTGGTGCAGGGCGGGAACAGTGGAACCGGGTAGGGAGGCTGCGGCGGCGCCGTGGGCGGCGGCCTGGCGCAGGCGGTCGGGGGCGCTCGCGCCGAGGTTGCATTGCAGCAGGTAACCGGCCAGGGCCGAGTCGCCGGCACCGACGGTGCTCACGGCGATCATCGGCGGCGTGGTCGCGAGCCAGCTGCCCTCGGCAGTGACGAGCACGGCGCCCTTCGCTCCGAGGGTGGCCAGCACGGCACCGACACCGCCTGCGATGAGCACGCGCGCCGCGTCGACGACAAGGTCGGGGTTTGCCTCGAGCGTGTCGCCGTCGAACAGGCCGCTCAACTCCGCGAGTTCCTCACCGTTGGGTTTGAGCAGATCGGGGTGGGCCAGCGCCGCTTTCGCCAGTGGGCCACCCGACGAATCCACGGCCACTTTCGGTGCCGCCGAGCCGAGGCGTTCGCGCAGCTCGCGGATGATGCGGGCGTAGAAATCGTCGGGCACGCCGGGCGGCACAGACCCGGCCAGCACGAGCCAGCTGGCGCCGGCCGACTGCTCGAGCACCAGGTCGACGAGTGCGTTTTGCTGGGCCGGGCTCAGTTCCGGTCCGGGTTCGTTGAGCTTGGTGGTCGTGCCGTCGGGTTCGGTGATCGCCACGTTGCTGCGCAGCGGTTTGCCGATGTGCAGGCCGAGGTGCGGAATGCCGTGGCTGGTCAGAGCGAGCAGCACCGGGTCGTCGGCGTCGCCGGGGAGGATGGCGAGGCTCGAGATGCCGCTCGCTTCGAGGGCGCGGCAGATGTTGACGCCCTTGCCGCCGGGTTCGCCGTGGGCGGCGACGGCGCGTTGCACTTCGCCGCGGACGAGCGGGCTGGCCAGTTCGATGGTGCGGTCGAGGCTCGGGTTGGGGGTCAGCGTGACGATCATGCGATCACCACATCGACGTCGGCTGCGGCCAGTGCGGCGGCAAGGTCGGCGGATGGCGCGGCATCCGTTATCAAGGTGTCGATCGCTGCCAGGGCGGCGAAGGAGACCAGGGTCTCCTGGTCGAGCTTGCTGGAATCGGCGAGAACGACGACGCGCCGGGCTGCCCGGACGATCGCGGACTTGACCGCTGCTTCGACCGAGTCCGGGGTGCTGAGGCCGAAGGTCGCGCTGATGCCGTTGGTGCCGATGAAGGCGATGTCGGGGCGCAGCGCGGCGAGCTGGGCGACGGTGCCGGCACCGACGATCGCGCTGGTCAGCCCGCGCACCCGACCGCCGAGAATGTGCAGGTTGATGGCGTCGTTGCGGGAGAGTTTGGCGGCGATCGGAACGGCGTTGGTGATCACGAGCAGCTGGTCGCCGGCGACGGCGGGCGTCCAAGCGGCGAGGCGCTCGGCGAGGCGTTCGGTGGTGCTGCCGGAATCGAGCAAGATCGAGCCGGTTCGACTCGCGGGAATAATGCGCAGGGCGGCATCGGCAATGCGGGACTTCTCGTCGAGGCGTTGGGTCTGACGCTCGTCGAGGCTCGGCTCTGACAGGCTCAGGCGATCGATCGCGACGGCACCGCCGTGCACTCGGCGCAACTGGCGGGCGGCCTCGAGGGTGTCGAGGTCACGGCGCACGGTTTCGGCGGTGATGGTGAAACGCGCGGCGAGGTCGGTTACGGTGACCCGTCCCTCGGTTGCCACGAGTGCGGCGATCAAGAGTTGACGTTCTTCGGCGAACACGAATTGCCTCCTCGACGATGAGTGACACAGGTCACAAGAAGTTGGTTTCATTGACTTTAGCTGTGTTTATTTTTGTTTGTCAAGAAAAAACAAGATAAACAAAGAAATTGCCTCATTCGGGTGGAACGGATGCTGTCGGTCGGCCGTGTCGGTAGCCGACGGTAACGTGAATGTTATGAAGATTCTGCACACCTCGGACTGGCACATCGGGCGCACCTTCCACACCCATTCGACCCTCGAACACCTGGCGGTCGTGCTCGACGCCGTCGTTGCGGTGGTGCGCGAGCGAGGCGTCGACGTGGTCGTCGTGGCGGGCGACGTGTTTGATTCCGCCATGCCCTCGAAAGAGAGCTACGCGCTACTGACACGCGTCTTGCGGCGTCTGAAGGAGGCCGGGGCATCCGTCGTCATGACCAGCGGAAACCACGATTCGGCCACCCGGCTCGGGTTTCAGGCGGAGTGGGCGGCGCTGGCGGGCATTCACGTGGTCACCCGGCCCGAGCAGTACCTCGAACCGATCACCATCAATGATGAGCACGGGCCGGTGCACTTCTACGGCATTCCGTTTCTGGAGCCCGTACTCATTCGACACCTGCACCCCGGCGAGCTGCTGAAAACGCACGAGCAGGTCCTGGATTTCGCCATGACGCAGATTCGGGCCGACCGGTCACTGCGCCGCTTCACTGCGGGCGGTGGGCGCAGCGTGGTGCTCTCGCACTGTTTCGCCGCCGGAGTGACCCCGGCCACGACGGCGAGCGATGTGGAGCGCGACATCACCGCCGGCGGCCTCGACGTCGTTCCGCTGAGCGTCTTCGATGGCTGTGACTACGTCGCGTTGGGGCACATCCACGGCCGGGCCACCCTCACCGACCGCGTGCGCTATTCCGGGGCGCCACTGCACTATTCCTTCTCCGAGGTGGGCAAACCGCGGGGAGCCTGGCTGGTCGAACTCGATGCCTCCGGCCTCGGGCGGGTCGAGTGGGTCGACCTGCCGGTGCCGCGCCGACTGGCCGTGCTCACCGGCGAGCTCGCCGATCTGCTCGAAAATTCCAGCTACGCCGACAACGAGGGCGACTGGGTGAAGGTCATCCTCACTGATCAGGTGCGCCCGCTCGACGCCATGCGTGCGCTGCAAGCTCGGTTTGCACACGCGGTGGCGCTCGAGCATCGCCCGGCGATTCGGGTCGACCCCGGCGATAACAGCTACGCCGAGCGCATTCGCGCGGCGACGAGTGACCCCGAGATCGTGGCCGGCTTCCTCTCCTTCGTGCGCAACGGCGTCGGACCGACCGAATTTGAGAGTGCGCTCGTCGCCGACCTGCTCACCGAGCAGTCCACCCGGGCGGTGAACTCGTGAAGATACTGCGGTTGCGGCTCGCCGGGTTCGGCCCGTATAAAGACGAGCAGCTCGTGAACTTCGAGCGCTTCGACAGTGACGGCATCTTTCTGATCTCCGGCAAGACCGGGGCCGGCAAGTCGAGCATTCTCGACGCCATTTGTTTCGCCCTCTACAACCAAGTGCCGCGCTTCGATGGCAGCGAACTCAAGCTGCGCAGCGACCACTGCGAGGCCGGCGACCCGACCTTCGTCGAACTCGACTTCAGCGTCAACCAGTCCCGATATCGGCTGCGCCGCAGCCCGGCGTACGAACGGCCAAAGAAGAACCAAGCCGGGGTCACCACGGCCGCGCCGACCGCCGTGCTGCAGGTTCTGGACGACGCCGACGGTTCCGATAGTGGCGGCTGGCGCGGCATAGCAGCCAAGCCCGGTGCCGTCGGGCACGAGCTTGACACCATTCTGCCGCTGAAGGTCGACCAGTTTCTGCAGGTGATCCTGCTCGCGCAGAATCGATTCCAACGATTCCTGCTCGCCAAGACCGAGGAGCGCCGCGCTGTCCTGCGCACCCTGTTCAACACCGGCCGCTTCGAACAGCTCGAGGCCGCGCTGATTCTGCGCCGCAAGGGATTGGATGAGCAGCTGGCGACGAGCCAGCGCGACCTCGAACAAGATCAGACCGCTGCCGCGCAGCTGCTCCGCGACGAGGGGCCGCTCGCCGCACCAACCGCGGGGTGGTTTGCCGCCGCCCAACACGACCTCGCCGGGCAACTTGATGCTGCGACCATTGAGCAGGCGCGCACCATGGCCGAACTGACCGCCGCGACCGACCGGCACCAGTCCCTGCTGCAGACCGAGCAGCGTCAGCTGCGTCGATCCGTTGCCGCCAGTGCTCTGGCCGCACTCGACTCCCGGCAGGACGACATCGTGCGGGAGCGCTCCGATCTGCAAATCGCCGCGCGTGCGGCCCGAGTCTGGCCGCAGGTTCGGGCGCGCCAGGAGGCCGCCAGTGCACTCGCGGCGGCCGAGAGCGCCCTGGCCGCCGCACAGGCGCAGCGCGCGGGCGATCGCCCGGCCGAGACTTCGGGTGCTGGTGCTGATGCTGGTGCTGGTGCTGCAGGTCGTTCTCGATCGGATGTGGCATCCCCGGAAACGCTCGAGCAGCTTCAGCTGGTCATTGACGGGCTGCTCGGCCGCCTCGGTGCGCTCGAAGATGCCCTCGCCGACGAGCTCGCCCTTCCCGAGCTCGACAACGAGATCGCCGAGCTACTGATCGAACAGCGGGAAGGCACTCGCGCGCTCGATGCTGCCCGTGCCCAGGCCGATGCTTTGCCCGAACAAATCGAGGCAATCACCGCTGAGCACTCCGCGGCACAGCTCGCGGCTGCTCGTCAGCCCGACACGATGATTGCCCTCGACCGCGCCACCCTTACCCTGGCGGCCGCGCGGACTGTCACGCGGCTCGGTAGCGTCCTGCTCACCGCGCAGCAGGCCGAGTTGACCGCGAGCGGCGACAACGCCGACGCGGCCGCGCACTACGAGAGCGTGCTCGCTCGTCGCTTCTCGGGATTCGCCGCTGAGCTCGCCACCCGGCTGGTCACCGGGGACGCCTGCGCGGTGTGCGGGTCAACGGCACACCCCCAGCCAGCCCTCGGCCACGATGATCCGGTCACCACGCACGATCTGAACACCGCGCGCAGCACGGTCACCGACCGGCAGGGTCAGCTCCTCGTGGCCCAGAACGTGGTGCAATCGGTCGATCTCCGTCTGGCTGAAGCCCGCGCCCTCACCAGCGGCCGCGACGCGGCCACGATCACTGCCGAGCACGACGCAGCAACCGCGGCGCACCGGCTGGCCGATCGGGCCACCGCGACTCTGCCCGATTTGCAAGCCCGGCTCGCTCAGCTGCAATCCACGATGACCCGGGCGGCCACGAGCGTCGACCAACTACGCGGCCAACGCGATCAGGCCAGCACCGCTCATGCGTTCAAGGTCAGCCAGAGGGAGGCCATTTTCGGCCGGATCGCCGCGCAACGCGGCGAGTTCGACAGTGTGCGCGGCCAGGCCACTCACCTGCACGACGAACTGACCCAGGCCCGCACCCTCGCCACCGCACTGAGTGTGGTCGATGAGTGCGGCGCAGCCGAAGACTCCGCGCAGAGCCGCCTCGCCGCGCAATTGGCTGAGGAAGCCTTTACCGATGAAGCAGCAGCGCTCGCCGCGCGGCTCGACCAGCCCGAGATTGAGCGACGCACGAGAGCTCTGCGGGTGCATGACGACGGGCTGGCGGCAGCCCGCGCGACCCTGGCCCAGCCCGACCTCGCCGATCTACCCACCGAGCCCGTCGACGTATTACCGGCCGCGGCCGCCGCTGCCGCTGCGAGCACGGCCCGTGATGCCGCGTTGACCTGGCAGAGTTCGCTGGTCGATCGCACCGGGACCCTCTCGGCGATCGTGCGCCGGGTTGGAGCGCTGTTCGCGGCATCCGCTCAGCTGCACGAGATGCAGCAGCAGGTGCGTCAGCTGGCCGACGTCGTGCACGGCGACGAACCCAACACCAAACGCATGCGACTGGAGAATTACGTGCTGGCCGCGCAGCTCGAGGAGATCGTGGCGGCCGCCAACATTCGGCTGCGCACCATGACGAGCGGCCGCTACACCCTTGAACACGATGACTCCCTGGCTTTCGGCGGGGCACGGTCGGGCCTGGGGCTCGCCATCCGCGACGAATACACCGGACGGGCCCGTCCAACGCACTCACTGTCGGGCGGTGAGACATTTCTCGCCTCTCTGGCCCTCGCTCTCGGGCTCGCCGAGGTCGTGACCGGGCAGGCCGGCGGCGTCACCCTCGACACCCTCTTCGTCGATGAGGGCTTCGGCTCCCTCGACGGTGAAACCCTCGAGACGGCCATGAGTACGCTCGATTCCCTGCGTGCCGGGGGCCGCACCATCGGGCTGATCAGTCACGTCGATTCCATGAAGGAGCAGATCCCCGCAACTCTTCGCATCGTGGTGACCGATCGGGGCTCTAGCGAAATTGAGGGCGGTGACGCCACGGGGTGACCGGCGCCGCTGGGCGTGCCAATCGTTCGGGGTTGTCTTCAGGTATTGCCGATCTGGGGTGGCCCTGTCACCATCGGAGCGTTGCCGCAATGATGCGAGCCGCATTAGGGAGCCCGAATGAAAAAGATCCTCTATATCGACCTCGACAACACACTCGTCAACGTGCAATCGGGAATCGACCGCCTGACCAACGCGGAATACAGCCGCTACGAAAAAAGACTCGATGAGGTGCCGGGCGTTTTCGCCCGGATGGAACCGATCAGCGGCGCGATAGAGGCCTTTCGTACCCTGGCGAAATCCTTTGACACCTATATTTTGTCGATGGCGCCGTGGGGCAACGCGAGTGCCTGGCAGCACAAGCTGGAGTGGGTACAGGAACATTTAGGAGCGGATGCGACCGGTCCGGCCTACAAACGGCTGATCCTCTCGCACCACAAGCATTTGAATCGCGGAGACTTTCTGGTCGACGATGGCATGGCCGTCGGCGCTGACCGGTTCGAGGGGGAGCTGATCAAGTTTCTGACACCGAAGTTTCCGGACTGGCACACGGTCACGCGCTATCTGCTGGAGCGGGCCGAAACGCCGCTCCGTTCGGAGCCGCGCGCCAAGCGGGAATCCCGGTCGCTGCGCTCGAGTGATCTGCAGACCGTGGTGTCCTCGGCTCGGTGATTTTTCCCGGCGGAACAGTCACGCACTAGGTGTTTTGGTGCTTGAGCAGGTGCCCTCGGCGTTGTATATTAATGCTGTCTAGATCAGTCCGATCGCCCTACCGGCCGGACTGATCTTTCTGTGTGCGGTGGGATTTCACGGTGCGATCTGTCTGCGACCAGCGCCTGAATTCACCGTCACCAACCCTGAGAGAACTCTGTGGGTGCAGAGTATACATCTTCTGAAAGTCCTGACTAGGGGTTTACCCACATGTAAATCTGGGGTAATCTCATTTTTCAGACGGGCAATGTTCTGCCAGGGTGTTTCACCCTCGCGAGTCAATGCCACCAGATGATTGGGTGACGACATGGTGGACCTGAAGTCGGATTTCGTTCCGATGGGCGAAGTGAGCGCCGATGAGCGCTCCAGAATGGCTTTTGGCAAGGCCGGCGTGCACCGTGATGATCGGTATGCCGTTGCGGTGAATGCCGAGGGTGAAATTCTTCTGACGCCGCTCGTGTCCATTCCCCGGCGGGAACTTCTGGTCTGGGATGACGAGGGCATTCGTGCCGCTCTGGTGCGTGGCCTCGAGCACAGTTCCAAGGACGAAACGAGTGAGGGCGGTGACTTCACGCGGTACGCCGAGGAAGACCACCCGCTCGAGGACGAGAACGCCTCCGCCGAGCCCCGGTCATGAGCTTTACGCTCCTGCTCACTCGGGAAGCGGCATCCGGACTCTCCATTCTGGAAGCGAAACCGCAACTGGTCGGCCGACTCAAGCGCGTGCGAACCGCGCTCGGTCGGCTACAGCTGAACCCCGAAGATCCGGCCCTGCGCTCGCACAAATATGTGTCGCTCGCGGGCAAGAAGGGCGAGGCCGTCTGGGACTCCTACATTGAGCACCGCACTCCCACGGCCGGTCGCATCTACTGGCATTACGGACCAGGGCTCGACCGCATCACCGTCGTGATCATCACGCCGCACCCGTAGCGCCCGCCCGCGCCCTGCGGTAACGAACCGGCGTAGCGGCTACCCGTTTCGGTCGCGGTCGTACGGGTAGCGGATGCCGCGGCAGCTGCTCGGGCCGTTCGGACCCCGGTGACGCCGCGCTTTGCTCAGTGCCTGCTGCTCGGTCGGCGGCTCAGTGCCCGCAGCCTAGAACGGGTTGAGCAGTCGGTGCAGAAACTGGCGGGTGCGTTCATGTTGCGGGTGCCGCAGCAGCTGTTTCGGGTCGCCGTGCTCGACGATCGTTCCGCCGTCGACGAACGCAATCTCGTGGGCGACCTCTCGGGCGAATTCAAGTTCGTGGGTGACGATCACCATGGTCCAGCCCTCGTCGGCGAGTTCCTTGATCAGGCGCAGCACGTCGCCGACCAGCTCAGGATCGAGAGCGGATGTCGGCTCGTCGAACAACAGCACCTGCGGCCGCAGGGCGAGTGCCCGAACGATTCCGACCCGCTGTTGTTGGCCGCCGGAGAGCTCGAACGGGTAACTGTCTTGTTTGTCAGTCAGGCCGACCCGATCGAGGAGGGCGAGTGCTTCGGCGGTCACCTCGGCGGCCGGGCGTCGCTGCACGACCACCGGTCCCTCGATCACGTTCTGCAGCACCGTTTTGTGCGGGAACAGGTTGTAGTGCTGGAAGACCATCGCCGACCGGTCGCGCAGGCTGGCCAACTCTTTCGGTGAGGTTTTCGCCGCAAAATCGATGGTCAACGGTGCGGCCGAGCGCTCGCCCCGGCCGGCAGCTGAACCGCCCGGACCCCGGTCACTCGCGCTGGCGACGGCGACGTCGATCGTGCCGCCGTCGGGTAGTTCCAACCCGTTCAAGCAGCGCAGGATCGTGGTCTTGCCTGAGCCGGACGGGCCGATCAGCGCGAGTACCCGGCCACGGCCCACGGTGAGGTCCACCGATTCCAGTACCCGGTTGCTGCCAAAACTTTTCTGCAGGCCGCGCACGCGGAGCAGGGGAGCGGCATCCGTTTCGCCGGCGGCAAAGCCGGGAGACAGATCAGCGGGCGACATAGCGGTCCAATCGCTTTTCGAGAAAACCCTGGCCGGTGGAAAGCACCAGGCAGATGACCCAGTAGATCAATGCTGCTTCGAGGTAGATCAGCATGAATTCCTGGCTGAAAGCCGCGATCTGCTGCGCCTCACGAAACAGCTCGGTGACCAGAATCGTGGAGGCCAGCGAGGTGTCCTTCACCAGGCTGATGAAGGTGTTCGACAGCGGCGGCACCGAGACTCGGGCTGCCTGCGGCAGGATGATGCGGGTGAGAGCCCGACGGTGCGACATGCCGATCATGTAGGCCGCTTCCCACTGGCCCTTGGGTACCGAGAGAATCGCGGCCCGAATGACCTCGGCCGCGTAGCCACCCACATTGATCGAGAAGGCGACCACAGCGCTCGGCCACGGATCGATCGTCACGCCGATCGACGGCAGCCCGTAGAAGATCACAAACAGTTGCACCAGCAGCGGAGTGCCGCGCACGATCGAGATGTAGCCGCGTGCGATTCCGGACAGCCATCGGCGGGTCGACAACCGCATCAATGCCAGTGCAATCGCGAGCACGAGCCCGATCGCGAACGACATCAGGGCGAGCGGAATCGTGCCGCGCACCGCGCCGTCGAACATTGGCCACAGCGAGCTGAGGAACAAATCCCAATCAGGTTGGATCATCGACGTGTCGGTTTACTGGCTGACGTCGGCGCCGAAGTACTTGTCCGAAAGCTCGGCCAGCGTGCCGTCGGCGCTGAGGGTGGCGAGCGCTTCGCTCACGGCGTCGGCCAGGGCCGTGCCGTCTTTGGCGAAGGCGAACGCGCTCTCCGAGCGCTCCTCGGTCTCGGCGGCGATCTTCAGGTTGTCGGCGCCGTTGGTCTTCTGGTAATCGAGGAAGGTCAGCTTGTCGTTGACCGTGGCATCCACTCGGCCCTGTTCGACCAGGGCGACCGACTGGGCCCAGCCCTCGACGCCCTCAACGGTGGCGCCACTCTGTGTAGCGAGGGTGTTCCAGTTGCTGGTCAGCGACTGCGCGGTGGTCTTGCCGTCGAGGCTCGCGAACGAGGTGATCGAGGTGTTGTCGGACGGAACCACGATGACGCCGGTGGAGTAGGTATACGGCGTGGAGAACTCGTAGGCGTCCAGGCGTTCCGGCGTGATGGACACCTGGTTGGCGATGGTGTCCCAGCGGCCGGCGGTGAGGCCGGCGAAGATGGCGTCCCACTGCGTTTCTTCGAACTTGGCATCAACGCCGAGCTCGGCGGCGACGGCGCGAGCGACCTCGACGTCATAACCGGTCAGTTCGCCGGAGCCGTCTTCGTGGAACGAGAACGGCCGGTAGGTTCCCTCGGTGCCGATCACGAGGGTGCCGGCGTCGAGCACACTGCTGAGCGAATCGTCGGTGCCGGTCGTGCTGTCCGCTGCGTTGTCGGCGCTGGAGGCCGAGCAGCCGGTCAGGGTGAGGGCGACGATGGAAAGCAAAGCGGCCGGAATGAATCTGAGCTTCATGAAAAACGCCTAACGAACTCGTGGGGGGTGAGCGCGGGTCGTGCGGGTGCTGCCCCAGAATGTGCGGAGGCCGCGGGTAGCGGCGTCCCCAGCGTAACAAGGCGCTGGCGGGCTCGAATATTCCGGTTACGCCCGATGGCAGCGCTGGTTGGCTAGGAAAGCAGCACTTGTCGGCCACGACGCAACGTCCAGCGGCTAAGAACGCAGGGCCAGGGTGAAGGGCAGCACGGCCGAGGCGCCGTGCTGGCGCAGCACGCGGGCCGCCACGGTCACGGTCCAGCGGCTGTCGGCAAGGTCGTCGATGAGCAGAATAGGGCGCCCGGCGAACGGTGCGAGCGCCTCGGCGAGATTGGGCCCCACCGCGAATCGGTCCCAAACGCTGGACAGCCGGTAGGCGCTGTTGCCGCCGGGTTCACCGGTGGGGCCGCCGTTCGCCCAGTTCAGGGCACCCAGCCAGGGCAATTGGCCGACCTCGGACAACGACCGGGCCACCGAATCGATCAGAAGCGGATGCTGCCGCGACGGCATCGAGACAATAGCCGCCGGTCGATCGGCCCAGCCCCACTCGGCGAGCACGCGCACACAGGCGGCCAGCATGGCCGGCGGGGCTGCAGCATCGGCTGCACCGGTGGCGAAGAGATCTCGCAGGGGGCCGCCCCAGCCGAGGTCGGTCAGCCGGGCCAGCGCGCGGCCGGGGTCGGCGCGTTCGGTGAGGGGGATCTTGCCGGTGGCCGCGACGCCGAGGCTGCTCATGCCGGTGGGCCATTGGGCGCGCACGTCGATCGCGACGCCCACCCGGTCGAGCGCCTGCGCGGCCGTGGTGGCTGCTCCCTCGGCCAGGTCGACCGGATACCAGGAGCCCTGGCAGTTGTCGCAGCGGCCGCAGGGCACGGCGGTATCGTCGTCGAGGGCGCGCTGCAGAAATTCCATGCGGCAGCCGGTGGTGCTCTCGAATTCGAGCATCGCCCGCTGTTCGCCCAGCCGCGCGGCGGCGATGCGTTCGTAGCGTTCAGAGTCGTAGACCCAGGGCTGCCCGGTGGACTGCCAGCCGCCCTTGACCCGGTGCACGGCGCCGTCGACGTCGAGCACCTTGAGCAGCAGTTCGAGCGGGGTTCGCCGAAGGTCGACCCTGGCCTCGAGCGCCGGCGTCGACAGGGGTGCACCGGCGGCTTCGAGCGCGCCGATCACGGCGAGGGCCTTGGCCTGATTGGGCATCGAAGCGGTCGCGAAATAGTGCCAGATCGCCTCGTCCTCGGTGCCGGGCAACAGCAGCACGTCGGCCGAGGCGGTGGCACGACCGGCGCGTCCCACCTGCTGGTAGTACGCGACGGGGGAGGAAGGCGCCCCCAGATGAAGCACGAAACCGAGGTCGGGTTTGTCGAATCCCATGCCGAGGGCACTCGTGGCGATGAGCGCCTTGACCTGGTTGGTCTTGAGCAGCCCTTCGGACTCTTCGCGCTCAGCCGTGTCGGTTTGCCCGGTGTAGGCGCGCACCGCGTGGCCGGCCTCACGCAGCAGCCGGGCGGTGTCTTCGGCCGCCGCCACGGTGAGTGTGTAGATGATGCCGCTACCGGGCAGATCGCCGAGGTGGCTGAGCAGCCAGGCCAGTCGAGCACGCGAGTCGGGCAGGCGCAGCACGCCGAGGCGCAGCGAAGAACGGGCGAGCGGGCCGCGAATCGTGACGACCTCTGCCGTGCCAGTGCCGGCACCAAAACCAGCGGCGACCATACCCACCTGCTCCGCGACATCCTGCACGACCCGGCTGTTGGCGGTCGCCGTAGTGGCGAGCACCGGCACCCCCGTCGGCATCTGGGCGATCAGGTCGCGCAGGCGACGGTAGTCCGGACGAAAGTCGTGGCCCCAGTCCGAGATACAGTGTGCTTCATCGACCACGAGCAGGCCGACGCGGGCGATCAAAGCGGGCAGCTGCTCATCGCGGAAAGACGGATTGTTCAGCCGTTCGGGCGACACCAGCAGCACGTCAACCTCGTCGGCATCGAGCTGACGCAGCACGTCGGCCCACTCGTGCGCGTTCGACGAGTTGATCGACACCGCTCGTACCCCGGCTCGCGCCGCCGCGGCAACCTGGTCGCGCATCAGTGCGAGCAGCGGCGAGACCAGAATGGTCGGGCCGGCGCCCTGGCGTCGCAGCAGCAGGGTCGCCACAAAATACACGGCCGATTTGCCCCACCCGGTGCGCTGCACGACGAGTGCGCGGCGGCGCTGGTCGACCAGGGTTTCGATCGCCTCGTACTGGCCGTCGTGCCAGGAGGCGTCGTCCCGACCCACCAGGGTGCGCAGAATGGCCAGAGCGGATGCGCGGGTGTCGGTCATCCTTCAAGGGTGCCAGATACCACCGACAGTCTCGCCCGCCCTCGGGTTTGCGGGCGCGGAATGCTGCTCGACGCACTGAAAATCGCCGGGAGAGCCCATTCCGGTCGGGCGTCCGTGCGCGTACTGTTCTGTCATCGCTAGACCGCGACCGGCTCGCACACTTGCCAGCGCGCAATCTGCCCAGGAGGAGTGCCATGCTTGCACCCAGCGAAGACAACAGCACGACCGCACCGTCGAAGGCAGCGGCCGGGTACCCCAATCGAACAGCTCTGCGTGCCGGTGGTCTGGCGTTTATCGTCGCCGGGCTTGCCGGCATCGCAATGTTTGCACTGGAGATCATGGGGCCGGTGCTCGGTTTCGATGACACCGACAACCCCGCAGTGAGCCTTGCTTACCTGCGCCAGTATCCGCAGTTTTACGCTTTGTCGGCGGTCGCACTATTCACCATGGCACTCGCTAATATCGTGGCGAGCTTCGCTATCTCCGATGTGCTTGCGCCACGTACCAGCAGTATCACTCGCCGAAGTTTGAGCGCGCTCGGACTTTTTGCGGCCGCGTTCTTGTTCATGCACGGGGTCTTGCGCGACTCGGTGGGGCCATTATTTTACATCGACTCGATCAAGAGCGAATGGGGCGAGTCCGCCTACCTCACCATTCAGATGTTGGGAACCCATGGTTTTCTCGGGGCGAGCCTGATTGCGCTCGGTGTCTGGTCGGTGGGTATCTGTGTGGCGGGGGCACGCTCCCGCGCCCTTCCGATCTGGTTATGTGTCCTGGGATTAGTCGCCGGCCTCCGGCTCGTGATGCTCATAGCTGGTCCATTCCTGACGGCAGCACGTATCGACTTCCCCGGGTTTCTTTGGCTTGCCTCCCTGGCACTGATCCCGCTGGGAATGCTGTGGTGGCTGGGGCTCGGCGTTGTGCTGCTGGTCAAGTCCCACCACGGCGGATAGGGGCCGGTCGATCCGGCAGCACCACAACGATTCGCTGACCAAGCAGCCGCAAAACTCGCGCGTCAGATTCTCAAACGGCGGGCCAGCGTGCGTGTCGCGGGGCATCCGTCGCCGTCGAGTGGAATCGCTCAGTAGGCTCGGTGGGTGAACGTGATTCAGGAGATCGAGACGCGGCTGCCGGAACAGGCGGTCGTCGGTTTTCGCCGACTCATCGGCCAGGCCCGTGTGGGCGACCCGATCCTGCTGCAGGAACGGGCCATGGCACGCATGGTCGCGCAAGCGCAGTGGATTTTGAACCGGGTCGGCACCGACGGCATCCGTTTGACTCAGGCCGGACACCTGCCGCCGGCCGTCGTCGTGGAGGCAGCCGCCGCGCTCGACTGGGGCTGGCCGATCAGCGTCAACCGCGAAGTCCACCTGAGCCCGCTGCAGGAGCTGCGCGGGCACCTGCGCGATGTCGGGTTGCTGCGCATCAGCAAGGGGATGCTGCTGCTCACCAAGAAGGGTCGCGCCCTTGCCGGGAATCCGCGCGAACTGTGGTGGCACCTCGCCCGCACCATTCATCACAGTCGGACTGCCGCCGTGAGCGATGCCACCCGACTGCTGCTGCTGTTCGTCGCGACCCGCGGCCTCACCCGACGCGAGGACTATCTAGTGACCCTCGCGCGCGCGCTCGGCTCACTCGGCTGGGTGCAGTCCGACGGTCAGGAACCGACGACGGACTCGGTCTGGCACCTCGTCGACACCAAGTGGCGCCTGCTCAACCGGCTCAGCGTTTTCGAGCAGACCGATGCCTGGCACGGCGACCGCAGCGCTGTCACCGTTGGCGGCGCGGCTTTCGCCCGAGCGGCCCTGCAATCCGAGGCGCCGGTCGCCGGGTAGACCACGCCCACGGCATCCGCTGCCCGGCCCGAGTGGTTGGATGGAGGAATGGATGCAACGCCCGACTACATCACCGATTTCACTGCTTTTCTGCAAGCCTCACCGTCGTCGTACCACGCCGCAGCCGAGGTGGCCCGGCGCCTCGACGCGGCCGGTTTCACCCGGCTGAGCGAGTCAGGCAACTGGATCGATGCTGCAGAGCGTTGCTACGTCGTGCGCGACGGCGCCGTGATCGCCTGGTCCCAGCCGGCCAATGCCGGGCCCACCACGCCGTTCCGCATCCTCGGCGCGCACACCGACTCCCCGGGGTTCAAGCTCAAGCCCAAACCCACGATCGGCGCACACGGCTGGCTGCAGGCCGGCGTCGAGGTCTACGGCGGGCCGCTGCAAAACTCCTGGCTCGACCGCGAGCTCGAGCTCGCCGGCCGGCTGGTCACCCGCGATGGCGTTGAGCATCTGGTGCGCACCGGACCGTTCCTGCGTATCCCGCAGCTCGCCGTGCACCTCGACCGTGAGGTCAACAACGGCCTGACCCTCGACAAGCAACGCCACCTCACGCCGGTCTTCGGCGTCGGTGATGCCGCCGAGGCCGACCTGCTGGCTCATCTGGCCAGTCTGGCCGGTCTTCGGGCAGCGGATGTCGCCGGTTACGACATTCTCAGCAACGACACCCAGCCGCCCGCGACGTTCGGTCTCGGCCAGGAGCTGTTCGCCGGCGGGCGCCTCGACAACCTCACCTCGGTGTACGCCGGGCTGCGCGCCCTGATCCTGACGAGCGAGCACACCACCGGCCCGATCAGCGTACTGGCCGCCTTCGACCACGAAGAGCTCGGCTCGCAGTCCCGCTCCGGCGCGAGCGGGCCGCTGCTCGATGACATTCTCACCCGGATCGGCGCCGGTCTCGGCGCATCCGTTTCGGAGCGGCTGCAGGCCTACGCCGAGTCCTGGTGCCTCTCCGCCGACGCCGGACATGCCGTGCACCCGAACTACCCCGAGCGCCACGACCCGGCAAACGCGCCCATTCTCGGCGGCGGCCCGCTGCTTAAAATCAATGCCAACCAGCGTTACGCAACGGATGCCCATGGCGCGGCCCTGTGGGCGCGCACCTGCGCGCAGGCGGGCGTCGAGTACCAGGAATTCGTCTCCAACAACACGGTTCCCTGCGGGTCGACCATCGGACCGCTGACCGCGACCCGGCTCGGCATCCGCGTCGTCGACGTCGGCGTGCCGTTGTTGTCGATGCACTCAGCGCGGGAACTCTGCCACGTCGACGATCCCCAGGCGCTCAGCGCGGCCACGGCTGCGTTCTTCGTGCCCGAGGCGTAACCGGACCCGGTCCGGACGGCACCCATCCGAGGGCTGGGTCAGGAGCGGGTGCTGATAGGGCGAGGGCTGGGGTGCCGGTGTATCCGCTGTCGCCCGCCCCGACGACGTCATGGCTTCACTCACCACCGAGCGTACCAACCGGGCATTCGGCGACATTCACGTGCGCGGCGAGTACCCGGGCTGCTACCTGCGCAGCCTGCGCGACCAGGGCGTCGACTTGGTGATCACCGACGAGGACCGCGAGATTCTCAAGGAGAACACCGTCGACTTCGTCTCCTTCAGCTACCACGTGAGCGTGGCGGCGCCAAGGACGAGCTCGTCGAGATCGACGGCCGCAGGACGGTCATCGACCAGCTCGGATTTCCACGTGATCACCGGCACCGTCCCACACATAGGCACGGGCAGCGGCGAGGGGACCCTCGGCGGGATGAACAAGGGCAGCACGATCCTGCAACTCCTCGAGCACCTGGGCATCCAGGCGGAATCCGCGATCGGCATCGGGGACAGCACCAATGACATTGAAATGTTGCAGGTCTGCGGAGTCGGCATCGCCAGGGGCAACGCCACCGACGACGTCAAGCTGCACGCCGATGAAGTCGCTACCGCAGTTCTCGGTGACGGTGTGTGGAATGCCTTCCGGCGCCACGGCCTGATCTGACCGAGTAACAGTCGATCGCGGCCCGAGCGGAGGCTACGTCTCGGGAGCGAGCTGGTCGGTGCGTGTGATGCGCGCCAGACGTGCGCGGGCAGCATCCTCTGAGGTCGACGAAGGGCCGAGCAGGGTGCGCACGACGCCCAGAACGAGGCGGGTGGCCCAGAGGGAGGGCAGTCGGGAGCGTTTCAGACCGAGCATGTCGCGATAGTCGCGGGGGATCGAGGCGACGGCCCCGGCGAACATGATGCGGTAAAAGGGCAGCATGCCACGGCTGAGCGGCGGGTAGCGGATGAATCGCACCGCCTCGGCCACGCGGGCGTCGCTTTTCAGGGTTCCGGCGCTGCGAAAGGCCTCCAGCTGGGCGGCGAGTTCACTGGCCGAATGTGGAGCATTTTGCACGCCGATCAGCTCGCCGGCCGTGGCCCATTCGTTGACGTAGCCGTCGGCACCGCCGGGAATGGCGTCGCCCCAAAGCAGGTGGGCCTGCAGGAAGGCGTCGGTGAAGACCACGTGCACCCACGAGAGAAGCTCGGGGTCACCCGCGGTGTACGGCCGTTCCTTGCCCCGCGCATCGAGGTAGGTCCCGGCGACGCGTTCGTGAAAGTGAGCCACCCGGCCCGATTCGCGCTGAGCCACCACCGTGTCCGCGAAGGTCACGGTGACGAGCCACTGAATCGTTCCCGACAGGCGGCCGAGCGGGTCTTCGTGATAGCGGGACCAGTCGTGCACCCCGGCCATCGCGCCCGGGTGCAGCGTCTGCATGAGCAGGGCTCGAATTCCGGCGACCATGGTCGCCATTCCGCCGTGTACCGCCCAGGCCGCGCTTCCCGGGCCGAAGTACCCGGCGTCGTCGCCCGTCGCGATCTGGCCGACCCATTGCGGCCGGCCTTCGCTGTTGCCCGACAGCGTCACCAGAAGGTGCGAGCGCCAGCTGTCCAAAAATTTGCCCATCTTCGGATGGTAGCCCTGCCCTGCTGGATGCGCGCCGCGAGTGCGGCAGCGCTGGCGTTGCGTATCGCGAGTTCTCCGGAGTTTACGTTGAGTTTGTCGTGCTGTCGCGGTAGAAGTTGCAGGCTCTGTCGAATCCGTCCTTGGTAGTGGTGGTGGCGACGATTGGCCATTAGCCACCGCAGCGAGGTCAACCGTCGCAATGAAAGTAGGTTCAAGCTCCGTGAGAAAGCCGATGCGGAGGGCGCGGAGCTGGGTGATGTGGCTGATGGTCATGATGAGTCTCCTCGCTTAGGCGTTGCTGTCGGCATAGCGGGTAACAGTGCACGTTTCGTCGGGCTGGGTGTCGATGCGGCCCTCGCCGGCCAGCCCGAAGACTGGCCGACCCTGGCTCCTACAGTTCAGCGGCGTCGGTCGCGTCGGTGATGATCCGCGCCCCGAATTCTTTGATGAGGCGGTGGCATCCGGCACTGCTGGTGGGTGAGGTGGCCGGGCCGGGGACGGCGCCGAACGGGTTCCCAGCGCGGTCTCGAGGCGCTCGAGCAGGTCGGTGACGATCTGCTCTAATCAGCTGCGCTGAGCCGGATCGAGCCTGACCTTCAGAGCAGAACTCTCGGGTCACCACGCCGTCACAACCCACGCAGACCGGTCGATTGAGGATTAGGTGGGGATTAGACTGATCGCATCGATCCAGGGCGTGGTCGCGCAAGGAGGTCGCGGGTGCCGATTACGCGGACCGTGCTGGAAGTCGCCGAGCAGTATCCGGACCAGCTGGCGATTGTTGCAGCTGATGTTCGACTGACGTATGCGCAACTCGTTGAGGATTCCCGGTACATGTTCGCCGCCGTGGAGGGGCTTCACCGGAGGCAGCACACGCCGCCGGTACCCGCCGCTGAAACCGGCGGCATCCCGATCACGGCCGTGAGCATCGCATCAGCGTTCCATACGGCACGCATCATTTCGGGGCTCGCGGGGTTCCGCGCTGTGTCGGCGACTATCGACCCACGGTGGCCGCTGGAGCACAGGGTCGGCGTCATTCTTGCCACGGGAATCGGTGTGGTGATCAGTGATGCTACCGACCTTGCGGATGCCCTCGCCGCGCGCGGCTGGACCGGTACGATCCACCCGCTGGCCGACTTCATGCAGCGCGAGGCATCTGCCACGGCGGCGGCAGCACCGACGGTGCGGAACGGCAACGAGCCTTTCCTCCTCTTGTTCTCATCGGGCACGACGAGCAACCCCAAGGCATTCCTGAAGACGCGGCACCAGTACCGCGAGAACTTCGCGATCTCCAGTGCGCACCTGGAACCATGGCCCGGCGTCGCAACGCTCGCGCCCGGCCCAGTGTCGTACAGCCTCACCCTCTACGCGCTGATCGAGTGCCTCGCCTCCGGAGGCAGCGCGCACATGGCGGACGTGTTCAATCCGCTGGAAATGGCCGCGCGCATTCCCGACGAAAAGATCACCCGCGTCGTTACGGTCCCTGCCGTCGTGCAGGCACTGGTGAATGCTGCCCGTCGTGACCCCGCCCGCTTCACCACGCTCGAACTGATCGTCACTGGCGGCGCGAATCTTCCCGCCGTTCTTCGTGCGGGTCTGGCCGACGTGCTGCCCGATGTGCGGCTGATCAGTTATTACGGTGCAGCTGAGATTGGGTTCATAGGTGACAGCCGTGACGGTGACGGCACAACTATCAACATCTACGATGGTGTCAAGGCGAGTATTCGCGACAAGGATGGCGCCGAGCTGCCCGACAGCGAGCCCGGCACGCTGTGGATCCGGGCCGCCGCTTGCTCCGACGGCTACATCGCCGGTACGACGGACACCGTGCTGAAAGGCTCCGACGGCTGGTCAACTGTACATGACCACGGCCGACTGGTCGATGGTGCGTTGGTTCTGGTGGGCCGCGCCGGAGACATCGCCGTCACCGGCGGACACAAGGTGGCGTTACCGGAGGTGGAACGCGCATTCGAGGGGATGCCGCGCCTAGGCGCGATTTGCGCCGTGGCGCTTCCTCACGAACGGCTGGGCACTGTCATCGCACTCGTCATCGAGGGTGAAACGCCAAACAAGGGCCAGCTGCTCACCCACGCGCGGCACAACCTGGCCCCGCAATTCGTACCACGCCGTTGGTACTGGGTCGAGCGGCTGCCGCGCACAATCGGCGGAAAGATTCGCCGCGCCGCCACCGCGCAGCTCGTCGCGCGGGGAGAGGCCGTGCGGCTGTGAGCGATCGGCGCCGCGTGGTCATCACCGGACTCGGGGCGATCACCCCGAGCGGCTTGGATGTGCCGACGATGTGGGATGCCGTCCGCCACGGCCGCAGCGCCGTTACGACACTTGATGATCCCGAATTCGCCGACCTGGCCGTGCGCATCGGCGGACAAGTGCACGGGTTCGAGGTATCCAGTGTCCTCGCACCGAGCCTTGCCCGTCGGCTGAGCCGCAGCCAACACTGGGCCGTCGCGGCCGCTGACCAAGCACTGGCGCAGGCAGGCTGGACGCCCGGAACCGGCGAGATGCCGTGGGACCCACACCGATTCGCGGTGATCGCCGCCACGGGCTCTGGACCGGTCACCGCGATGCAGCACGCCACTCGCGCCCTCGACGAGCGCGGCCCCCGAGCAGTGCCACTGACCCTCGCGATCTACGGTGCACCCGACGCAGCGGCGGCCCTACTTAGCCAGCGCTACCAGGCATTCGGGCCGGCACAGAGCGTATCGGCGACGTGCGCGAGCGGCGCGATCGGTCTCGGGGAGGCGCTGCGTCGCATCCGCCACGGCTACGCCGACGCAGTCCTCGTCGTCGGTGTCGAGGACTGCCTGAACCCGGTAAATCTCGCATCGAACGCGAACATACACGCCCTGGCATCTGGGTACGAGCATGATCCCGCCGCCGCATCCCGCCCCTTCGATCGGGCACGCTCCGGCTTCGTAATGTCGGCCGGAGCCGCCGCCATCCTTCTCGAGTCCGAGGAGGGCGCGCGCACCCGCCGGGCTACCGTATTAGCCCAGCTGGCCGGTTTCGGGGCGGCCAGCGATGCGTACCACCCGACCGCACCGCATCCACAAGGTCGGGGAGCGGCGCAAGCTGTGCGAGTCTGCCTTGCCGACGCCGGCGTCACGCCAGATGCCGTCGACCACATCAACGCACACGGCACCGGAACACCGACCGGTGATGCCGCCGAACTGAACGCGATGGATGCCGCGCTCGGTGATCGAGCTCGCAGCATCCCGATCAGCGCAACCAAGTCCAGCACAGGCCACCTCCTCGGCGCGTCTGGGGTGGTGGAGGCAATCATCGCCGTGCAGTCGTTGCGTGACGAGATACTACCGCCCACTCGCAACCTCGACGACCTCGAGTTCGCAGGCTGGGATATCGTGGCGGGCGAAGCCCGCCGACAGAGTATTGACACGGTGCTGTCGAACTCGTTCGGGTTCGGCGGCCACAACGGCGCGGTACTGATCAGACGCGCCAATACATGACGAAGGAGCAGACATGTCAGATCGGGAAACCCGACACGCAGAGCTGGCCTCGACGTACCTGCCCGACGACCTGTTGGGCCGTTTCCGCGCGCGGGCCGACATCTACGATCGGGAAAACCGCTTCTTCGATGAGGACCTCGCCGAGCTCACAGCGCAAGGCTATCTCACCCTGTTTGTGCCGGAGGAGTTCGGCGGCGCTGGTCTGAGCCTCAACGAAGTATCTCGGCTGCAGCAGCGTCTGGCCACGGCAGCGCCCGCGACGGCCCTCGCCGTAAACATGCACCTGATGTGCGTCGGGGTTGTACGTGCGATGTTCGAGCGCGGCGACCGGTCGCTGACGTACGTGTTCGACGAGGTGATGGCCGGTGAGATCTTCGCGTTCGGGGTGAGCGAGCCAGCCAACGACTGGGTACTGCAGGGGTCGAACACCGTTGCTCAGCCGCAGGAGGACGGCGGTTATCTGCTGACCGGGGTGAAGGTTTTCACCTCACTGTCGCCGGTATGGACGCGCCTGATCACCCACGGGCTGGACAGCACCGATGCCGACAACCCGAGGCTCGTGTACGGGTTCATCGAGCGGAGCGCGGAGGGCATCAGCGTGTCGGACCAGTGGGACGTGCTCGGTATGCGCGCGTCGCAGAGCCGTGCGACGATCCTGAAGAATGTGCGGATGCGGCCGGAGAAGGTCGCTCGCAGAATTCCGACGGGGCGATACCCCGATCTGTTGACGTTCGCGATCACGAGCAACTTTCAACTGCTGATCGGGGCTGTGTACACGGGTGTCGCGCGCCGTGCGCTGGATCTGGGCGCCGCGGGGCTGAAGAGCCGGAAGTCGGCCAAGAACGGCACTACCTACGCCCAGGTGCCGGAGTTCCGGGCGCGCCTGGCCGACGCCCTCATGGCGTACATGGCGGTGCCCGCGCAGTTGGACGCTTACACTCGCGACTTCGACGACCTCATCGACCACGGCGCAGGCTGGCCGCTGCGTTTGGTCAGCGCGCGCATCAACGCATCGAACGTGGCCCGGCACGCGACCGAGACCGCGCTAATGTGCGCAAGTGGCAGCGGATACAACAACAGCACCGAGCTTAACCGCCTGTTCCGGGATGCTACGGCCGGGCTGTTCCATCCGCCCAGTGCCGACGCCGCCCGACCGATGTACGCGGCCGCATTACTCGACGAGCCCACCGTTGACTGACGGGCTTCGTCCGCCAAAGCTGATCCCTATTCGCTGATTATTCCATTGTCCTGCCAAGTCGATTGAGGCTGTGTGCAATCTCCCCCGGCAGATCAAACCGGACGAGATCGTGGCATTCTCGGCACGAACAGGGCGGGGAAAATCACGATCATCACGATGGCCGCGACTCTTCTGCAGCCAACCCACGGGAGAACGTGAACTTCATTGCCGACCTCCGGGGACACCAACAGCAAACGTAGAAGTCGGCTCAACTCGGACTGGAACTGGAACTGGAAGGAGTGAATTTTAGACGATTAGTCATGAAACAGATTCTTCTTATCTCTGTCTCAATTCACCATACGAGCGCAAGTCTCTGGAGACCGTCACCCGCGTGCTCCACGGCGTCATCATCGACTATTGCGGAACGAACTCTTTAGGAATAGTAGAGGTAACATGACTGACAATTTCTACTCCAACCCGGCCGCCAGGCGGTGGCGAACGGATGCTGTGGACGACTCGATCCTGCAATTCCACCGCAGCCTGCCCGACTACCGGCCGAGCCCGCTCACAGAGATTTCCGCCCTGGCCGACGAGTTGAGGGTCGGCCGTGCGTTCGTGAAAGACGAATCGTTCCGATTCGGTCTCCCGGCATTCAAGATGATGGGCGCGTCGTACGCGGTGTCCCGCGTGCTGTCGGCTCGGGTAGGGTCGCCGGATGCGGCGCTTCCGCTGGATGAGTTGCGCCACCGGCTGACCGCGCAGGCACCGTTCACCCTGGTCGCCGCGACCGACGGCAACCACGGACGCGCGGTCGCCCATTTGGCGCGGCTGCTCGGCCTGCCCGCGCGCATCTTCGTCTCGAACTACCTGTCGAAGCTCCCCTGGGCGGCGATCGAATCGGAGGGTGCGGGGGTATTTGGAGTGGACGCACCGTACGACGGCGTGGTGGCTGCCGCCCGCGCCTATGTCGAGTCGGCGGGGGAGAGTGCACTCCACATCCAGGACACCGCTTGGCCCGGCTATGAGCAAGTACCGCAGCTCATCGTCGACGGCTACTCGACCATCTTCAGTGAGGCTGACGCGCAGCTGGGGGAATTGGGGCTTCTCGCCGACCTGGTGACGGTTCCCGTCGGTGTCGGGTCCCTGGCTGAGGCGGCCATCCGCCACTATCGCTCGCGACCGGATGGAGTCGCCGCAGCTCCGACAGTGCTGAGCGTCGAACCCGAGAACGCACCATCCGTCATCGTCTCGCTGCAAGCCGGTACGCTCACCTCAGTGCCGACCTCACACACGATCATGGCCGGCCTCAACTGCGGCACGCCGTCGAGCAACTCCTGGCCATATTTGATCGACGGCCTGGATGCCGCAGTCACCGTCTCGGAGGAGGACACGCGCCGCGCTGTGCACGACCTCGAGCAGCTCGGGGTGGACGCCGGCCCGTGCGGCGCGTCGTCCCTGGCGGCGATGCGCGCAATCGCAGGCGATCCGGGCAGACGCACCGCAGCGTCGCTGACTTCCGATGCCGTGGTCGTGCTGCTGAGTACAGAAAGCCGCTCGGCAAATCCGATCTGAGCCGAGGGATCCGCGTCAGGCCAGCTGGATGCCCGTCACAGGTGGCTCAGCACGTCCAGTCGAAGCTGCGCGGCGACGGCGACTACGATGCAGCTGGCGACGGTGACGGTGATGGTCGGCACCCAGCCGTGGACCGAGCCGAGTGTCCGAGCCATCCGCTCGTCGAAACGGTCCTGGTTGGTATTGTGCAGGGTCACGGCCCAGAACAGCGGGACTTTCCGATCGTCTTTGAACTCCTGGGTGAAACGCCTACGTGCTGCGGTCATGCTGATCTCTACTTTCAGTAGACCCTCATTTTAAGAGGGCCCACTGTCCGAGATATCCGCAGCAGCTCACGTTGGGATTTAGTGCTCGAATGCTATTCAGACCCGGAAGGAGGTCATCATCGAGTAGACGGCTTAGGTAACGCGTATGACGGTTGTCTCGGCCCGGGCATCATCTGTTATCTGGGGTTAGATCAGATCGGCGTGGTGGGCCGCAGCCACGTTGGGGTGGGCGCGCAAGCGGTAGCGCAGGGCGTTGTCACCGTAGGTCGTCTCGAGAATGGGACTGTTGGTCGGGTCGGCAGAGAGCCCGCGGGCCTCGCGAGACAGGCTCTCGTCGAGCTGCAGCCGCGGCATCACGGTGTCGAGTGCAGGGTTGAAGAAGAACGGCACGGAGATGCGGTCGGACCCGTCTTCAGGGGAGAAAACGCGGTGCAGGGTCGCCTTGAGGTAGCCATCCGTTGCCAGCTCGAGCATTTCGCCGATGTTCACGACGAAGGCGCCGTCGAGCGGGGGAGCGTCGATCCACTCGCCATCGTGCTCGACTTGCAGGCCGTCTTTGCCTGGTTCGACAAGCAGCAGCGTGAGAACTCCACCGTCGCGGTGCTCGCCCACACCCTGAGCACGTACCGGCTGGCCGGGATAGCGCACGATCTTGGTCAAGAGGAACGGGTTCTCGGCGAAAGCGGCGTCGAAGACGCTCTCGGGGCTGCCGAGGGCGAGTGCCCAGGCGCGCAGCAGGCGAAGCGCGATGCGGCTCAGCTCCTCATTCCAGCGCAGGGCGACGGTCTTCAGCTCGGGCAAGGACTCCGGCCAGAGGTTCGGGCCCTCGAGGCGCCAATAGTCTGGAGTTCCGACGGCGAGGGGCACGGGCTCGCGGTCTACTCCGATATCGATTTGCTCACGCCAGTCAACGGCGTTGGCGGTGAGCTCCCCGCCAACGCGGGTATAACCGCGAAACTGGGGACTGTGGATGTTTTCCAGCTTGAGTTTCTGGTCGGCCGGCAGATCAAAGAATTTGCGGGAGACGGCGAGGAGCTCTTTCGTCAGCTGCGGGTCGACGCCGTGGCCGGTCAGGTAGAAGAACCCGACCTCGTGGGTGACGCGCAGCAGTTCGGCGCGGAATACCGCAGCTTCGGCTTCGCCAGCGTCGAGTTGAGAGAAATCGAGGATCGGCAGTGAGAACACCATGGTCCAAGTCTGGCACCGAGCAGGCCACGCCGCGAATCGTAACGCCTCCGAAGCCTTAAACAGGGTTATAAGTGTCGGCTGACATTCGCCTGGATGTGCGGGGTCTAGCACCTCTAAGTTCTGCGTGCCATATTTTCATCCAAGTTATTTCTCAGGAAGGCTATCCGGAAACTCTGGGTCACGCCATATTTGGGCTTGCGCGTGATTGGAGTCTTCGCGTTGCGAAACTTTTGGCGCTGCGCTGCTGCGTCACCGGCGTCCACGTGTCGGTCGTGTGCACTGGCGGATGTTCGAGCAGAAGTCGTCTCGGTACGGTCGCCCGAGACGACGATGGCGTGCAGGTACGCCTCGTCCAGGGCCGTTAAACGTGGAGTTGCGCTGAGCCTCGTGACGACAAAGTCGACCAGCGGGGAGTTGATGAGTTCAGGTTCGGGATGGAAATTCGCCGGTACCAGGCGGTTGCGTATACTCGTTTCCAGCGACACGGGGTGCCGACTGTATGACGGTCGGCTGAGATGACACCCGTTGAACCTGATCTAGTTCGAACTAGCGAAGGGATGTCACGGAGAATTACGTGCACCGCATTGGTGCCGGATCTCGTCCTTTCGCCTTACCCAAGGTGAAGAAAATCATGCAAATAGCAGAACAGATTGTCCTGGTCACTGGCGGTGCACGCGGCTTGGGCACAAGCATCGTGCACGCTTTTGCGACTCAGGGCGCCCGGGTGGTCATTAACTATCGCCACAGCGCCGCAGCGGCGGAAACCCTGGCCGCCGTCTATGGGCCTGAACACGCTTTTGCCGTACAGGCCGACGTCACCGACCCGGCCCAGGTCGCGGCACTACTCACGCAGGCTCAAGCACATTTTGGCTCCGCCGTGACTACGGTGGTCAATAACGCGTTGGCCGATTTCAGTTTCAACGGCGATGCCCGCTCCGGCGCGGCCGATATCAGTTGGGACGAGTTCGAGGCACAGTTCTCCGGCAGCGTCCGTGGCGCCCTGAACACGACCCAGCAGGCGCTGGCAGGCATGCGCGAGGCCGGGTTCGGCCGCATCATCAACATCGGCACCAACCTGTTTCAGAACCCGGTGGTGCCCTACCACGACTACACCGCAGCCAAGGCCGCCCTGCTCTCCCTGACCCGCACCCTTGCCTCAGACCTCGGCCAGCACAACATTGCTGTGAACATGGTCTCCGGCGGGCTACTGCGCACCACGGATGCCAGCGCGGCCACCCCCGAGGACGTGTTCGACTTCATTGCCGCCTCCACCCCACTACGCAGGGTGACCACCCCGGCCGAATTTGCGGACGCGGTACTTTTTTTTGCTTCCCCCTGGTCGCGGTCGGTCACCGGTCAGAACCTGGTGGTCGACGGCGGCCTGGTGATGAACTAGGGCCGCGCCGGTCATGTCGGCCCCGCGCCAGCTCCACTTCAATGCGTTCCTCATGGGTTGTGGCCACCACGGCGCCGCCTGGCGACGGCCGCAGTCGCCCATCGAGCAGTTGGGAGACATCAGTTACTACGAACGGCTCGCCCAAAGCGCCGAACGTGGCCTCTTTGACGCCGTGTTCTTCGCCGACGGGCACGCCGTCAATGATGTGAGCACCGGCCCGCGGTGGTTTCTTGAACCGTTGACGGCGATGGCCTCGATGGCGCGGGCGACGAGCCGGATCGGGCTGGTCAGCACCGTCTCGGCGACCTTTTTTACGCCTTTTCACGCTGCGCGCATGCTTGCATCGTTGGATCACATTAGTAAGGGGCGCATTGGCTGGAACGTGGTCACTTCCATGTTTGACGCCGAAGCCCGCAATTATGGAATGGACGTGCTGCCCTCCCATGACCAGCGCTATAGGCGGGCGGCCGAGTTCATCGAGGTGGCACTGAAATTGTGGGATTCGTGGGAGGACGATGCTCTGGTCCTGAACCGCGGAGGTCTCTATGCTGACCCGGCCCGGGTGCGAGCGATCGGCCACTCCGGCGAACACTTCCGGGTGGACGGCCCACTGACGGTGCCACGCCCGCCGCAAGGTCGACCCGTGCTATTCCAGGCCGGTGCCTCCGGCCCCGGCCGGGACCTGGCGGCCCGTTATGCCGAAGGAATCTATGCCGTCGCCTATGACCTAGCCAGCGCGCAGGAGTATTACCAGGATGTGAAGCGGCGAATTGCCGCGGCCGGACGTGATCCGAAAGCGGTATCGATCATGCCCGGTCTCGTCACCTATGTGGGCTCCACACAGGCGCAGGCGCGAGCGAAGCAGGCGGAGGTCGACGCCCTCCTGCCGACCGAACAGTCGCTCGCGCAGCTGGGAACGTTTGTGCAACAGGATTGCAGCAACTGGGATTTGGATGCGCCGGTGCCGGCGCTGCCGCCGCTGGCCGGCTTCACCGGGCCGCAGGGTCGGTATGCGACGATCCTGCGAATTATTCAGGCTGAGCAGCCCACGGTCAGGCAGTTGCTGGGCCGGCTCGCCGCCGGCGGTGGGCATTGCACCATGGTTGGAACGCCGGAACAGATCGCCGATCAAATCGAGTTGTGGTTTCGTTCCGGTGCCGCGGACGGCTTCAATGTGATGCCGCCGCTGCTGCCGGAATCGTTGGACGAGTTCGTGGACCGCGTGATCCCTGTGCTGCAACAGCGCGGCCTGTTCCGCACCCGCTATACCGCCGATACCTTGCGTGGGCACCTGGGGCTGGAACGCCCCACGGTCGGCGCTGCGGCTGAGGGGTGAAAATAGTCGGCATAGGAAATGAAATTGATGCGTTACCCCCGCGCCAGCACTGCTGCCTCCGCTCAACGGCCGTCGTCGGCGCCGCCAGGCATGCGCCGCGCCATACGGGGCGGGAGCTTCGGCAACTATGTGGACCACATTCGACATCTTCCTGCCCGTCATCGCCCTGACGCCGGCAGCGGCGCACCTCTTCGGGTCGGAAAACCTGGTCGGCAACGCCGGGCTGATATTTGTCGCGACGCTGCTCGGACGGCCGATAGGAGCGGCGATCTTCGGTCCGATCTCCGACCGCATCGGCCGCACGGCGACGACCAAGATCGCACTCACCGGTGTGGCGCTAACGACACTGCTCATCGCACTAGTTCCCAGCCATGCCATGTTCGGTGCTGGATCGCTCCTGGTGATCCTGGCGCTGCGTTTTCTCGGCGGAATTTTTCTCGTCGGTGAATACACCTCCGCTGTCCCGCTGGCGATGGAACGGTCCGAGCCTGAACGGCGAGGGCTTGTCAGCGCCGCGAGGACTGCGGTGATGGAATATATCGAATCTTGGTACAATCGGCGGCGCCCTCATTCACACAACGGAGGGCTCTAACCCGCGGTCGCGTTGGCCGCTCACCGCGACGCCCGCCAAACGGCAGCGGCGTAGAAGAAAAATCAATCAGATTGTCTCAATAACTTGACGGGCGCACATCGGCGATGCGGAATTGGCGCGGTGCTGGTGCGCGGGGCGGTGGAGCAGACGCGGACGCTGGGGCTATTTGTGATTGGGAATCGTTTATTGTTTCGACATCAAAAAGTTGGCACCAACCGACTTCGGCGGAGCGTTACGAGCGATTATCACTCTCCTGAAGATAGAAGCAAGGTGCACGACCTTCAGTTGCGTAAATGCCGTCTCGAACAGTTGCGTAAATGCCGTCTCGAATATTTCTGAGTTTCTCTCGTTTTTGTGTTCGATTTGGGGTAGAATCATGGGAAGGAGGCAATGGCGCCCATGTTCATGGAAAACCCGAGTGAGTCCAGTTTGAACCCCACTATTGTGGCGGTGGAGCAGGCGCGGGATGCGTTGTTGGCGGCGTTGGGTGGGGTGTCGTTCGGGCTGCTCGGTGATGAAGAATCTTTGAGCATGTTGCTCGCGCTGGAGAGTGTGGGCCGGGTTGTTGATGGGGCCCGGGTGCTGTCGACGACGGATGTGCTGCGTCGTTCCGAGTACTTTGATGCGTCCGTGGCGAAGAAGGCCGCCGCGAAAACGGCCCAGCAGACTGAGATTGAAGCGGCGGGCGCGGTGTCTCTGACGCGTCGGCTGGGCTGCCGTAGCGGCCTCGTGTTGGTCTCGACCCTGGCCCGGTTGTCGCGCAGTGAGGTGCGGCAGCGTGCGTCGCTGGGTAAGACTGCGCGTGAGCGGATGCTGCTCGGTCGGCCCCTGACACCGACCTATCCCGTTGTCGGCGAAGCTTTGCAGGGCGGGGCGCTTGGAGTGGAGCAGGCCCGGGTGATCGTGAAGGTTCTCGACGGCCTACGTTCCTCGGTTCTGGTTGATGACCTCGACCGGGTCGAACGCTCTCTCGTGGCGAGTGGGTCCGGTGCGATCACGCCCGAAACCGAGGGGCTTCCGGGTGCGGNTGCGATCACGCCCGAAACCGAGGGGCTTCCGGGCGCGGCGCCGGCTGGATCGACGGCATCAACGGACCCCTCACCGTCGAACAAGTCGACGACCTCGTCTGCGCCGGCGGGTATCAGCCCGTCCTGTTCGGCCACCAGGGTCAGGTTTTGCACCTCGGCACCAGCAACCGGTTTTTCACCAACAGTCAACGCCGAGCATTAGCCGCCCGTGATGGTGGCTGTGTCATCCCCGGCTGCACCGTGCCGCCGCACCTGACGCAGGCTCACCACGTTATTCCCTGGAGTGAGGGCGGTCTGACAAATATCGATAACGCCGTTCTCATCTGTAATGCCGGGCATGCCAGCATCGAAACGTCCGGATGGGACATCGACATGCGAGACGGACGCCCCTGGGTGCGCGGCCCCCTCATCTTCGACCCCACCCAAACCTGGCGCCCCGCCGGTCAAAACCGTGCCGCCACCCCAGCGGAGAAACCCCACTGGGAGAAGTGAGCGCCACCGCGATGCGCGACGCCGCTACCGGGTCGGATGGGTCTGTGACAGTCTCGCTCGCGTCCTGCGCAGCGCGGTCTCGACCAGCTCGACCAGAGGAACGCGGACATCGGCGAAGGCTGAGGGCAGGACGTCAGAAACGAGTGGCACCCGAAGTAGGCTAGTCAGGTTGCACAATCGATGCACCAGACGCGCGCGCACAGTGCGGGTCACCTGACCCAGGGGGCGGAACTTGACCGACAGCACGACATCCACGACCGACCGTGGCATCCCGAGCACGAACCGAAAGGTCATCGCGCTGGCCATCGCCGGTGCCCTCGGCGGGTTTCTGTTCGGCTTCGACTCCTCGGTCATCAACGGGGCCGTCAACGCGGTGCAGCAGGAATTCGGGCTGAACGCCACCCTGACCGGGTTCGCCGTGGCCTGCGCGCTGCTCGGCGCCGCGGCCGGAGCGTTCTTCGGCGGGCGCTTCGCCGACCGTTACGGCCGCATACCCATGATGGTGCTCGGCGGCGTGGTGTTCCTGGTCAGCTCGATCGGCTCCGGCTTCGCCTTCGGCGTCGTCGACCTGATCATCTGGCGGGTGGTCGGCGGACTCGGAATCGGTCTCGCATCCGTTGTCGCACCGGCCTATATTGCCGAGATCTCACCGCGGCAGATGCGCGGGCGCCTGGGCTCGCTGCAGCAGCTCGCGATCACCCTCGGAATCTTCACCGCCCTGCTCTCCGATGCCCTGTTCGCCGAGAGCGCCGGCGGCGCCGGCAGCGAGTTCTGGTTCGGCCTCGAAGCCTGGCGCTGGATGTTCCTGGCCGGCGCGGTTCCGGCCATCGTCTACGGCGGAATCGCGTTCATCCTGCCGGAATCCCCGCGTTTTCTCATTCTGAAAGATAAAGAAGCGGATGCCCGCGCCGTCTTCACCCGGCTCTGGCCGAGCGGCGACGTCGATCGCGAGATTCGCGACATGCGCCGGTCGATCGAGGTCGACGCGCGATCCCAGAAATCGGGCTCGCTGCGGGGGAGTACCTTCGGGCTGAAGCCGATCGTCTGGGTCGGTATCATACTGTCGGTGTTCCAGCAGTTCGTCGGCATCAACGTGATTTTCTACTATTCGACCACCCTGTGGGAGGCCGTCGGGTTCGAAGAATCCAACTCGCTGACCATCTCGGTGATCACCTCGGTGACCAACATCCTGGTTACCCTGGTCGCGATCGCCCTGGTCGACCGGATCGGACGGCGACCGATTCTGCTCACCGGTTCCATCGGCATGACGGTGTCGCTCGCCACCATGGCTATCGCGTTCAGCCAGTCGGTGACGGTGGGCGGCGAGCTGAGCCTGCCGGGGGCGTGGGCGCCGATCGCGCTCGTTGCGGCCAACCTGTTCGTGATCTCGTTCGGCGCGTCCTGGGGTCCCGTGGTCTGGGTGTTGCTCGGGGAGATGTTCCCGAACTCGATTCGGGCCAAGGCTCTCGGGCTCGCCGCGGCGGCCCAGTGGATCGCGAACTTCCTGATCACAGTCAGCTTCCCCCCGATGGCGGATGCCTCACTGCCGATTACCTACGGCCTCTACGCCCTGTTCGCCGGGTTGTCGTTCTGGTTCGTGCTGCGCAAGGTTCCCGAGACGAACGGTATGTCCCTCGAAGAGGCCGATACCCTGCTGCCGCCGAAGAACTCGGCGAAGAAGGCGACCGCCGCCGCCCCGGCACGCTAGCCCGGGCGCCGTTGCCCAGCCCGTTGTCGTGGCTGCAAATTTGTGATTGCGCGCCCGAAAGCTGCTTGCACGCCTGGCCTGCCGGAACCGTGAGCAGCGTCCGCTCGCGCCTGCAGCGTTCAGCCTCGGCCGTACTGGGTTAGACCCAACGCGTGAGCAGTTTTTGGCGACACGACGAGACCCACTGCGCATAAATCAGTGGTTCAGGCGACGCGTCAAGCCCCCGAAGGGGAAGTCGCACAGCCGGCGGTTTGTCGATAACTTCACAACACAAGATTGTGGAGTGTGACCATGCCCGAACGTGGATACGCCGTTATAAGTTTGAAAAGCACTGGACTGTTCCCTTACCAACGGGACCGGGTCGTCGAGGTCGCCGTGGTGCACCTCGACGAGGGTGGTCACATTACTGCGCGGTGGGAGACTGTCGTCAACCCGGAAAGCAACGTGGGGGGCGCGACGAACCATGGCGTCAGCACGGCCGAGCTGCTGCGCGCACCGACGTTTGCCCAGATCGCTTCGCGCCTGGTCGATCTGCTCAGCGGACGAGTGCTGGTCACCCACAATGCCCAGTTCGTCACCGGCTTTCTGATGAGCGAGTTCGACCAGATCGGCTACGCCCCCGGTCGCGGACTCGAAGCTGTCTGCACCATGCAACTGGCCCGCAGCTACCTGCCGGGTGCCGGACGACTGCTGGTGGATTGCTGCGCGGCCTACGACATTGAGATCGAGCCCGGCCCTGGAGCACTCGTGCAGGCCGTCGCCGGTGCGAGCCTGCTGGCGGCCTATCTGCACGGTTCGCCGAGCGCTGCCCCGTGGACCGACGCCCTCGACCGGGCCGAGCTGAATGTCTGGCCGGCCCTCCCGCGCGCAACCACGGGCACTGCGCCGGCCTGGGTGCACCGCGACCCGACACCCACGGATGTCCTGGCGACGCCGAGTTTTCTCGCCCGGGTGACCGTGAAGCTGCCCGACTACACCGGCCCGGAGGAGCACCTCGACTATCTCGCCCTGCTCGATCTGTGTCTGCTCGATCGCGTGTTTCTGCCTCGTGACACGCGTGAGTTGCGCATACAGGCGGAAGTCAGCGGGATCAGCCCGACCGACTGCACAGCCCTGCACCGCAGCTACTTCGAAGACCTCGTGCGCGTCGCGTGGTCGAGCGGCGCGCTGAGCATTGCCGATTCGGTCGAGCTGATCGCCGTCGCCCGCATGCTCGATGTTGCCCCTGAGGTCGTCGCGACCGCGCTGGCTACGCCCGCCTTGGCGCCGCGTCAACCGGTCACCTCCATCGACGAAGTACTGCTGGAACGCGGCGATATCGTCGTGTTGACCGGGGACATGGCCCGCGCCCGCGCCGACTGGGGCAAAGAATTGGTTGCCCGCGGACTGGCTCTGGGCACGGCGGTCACGATGCGCACCCGGCTGTTGGTCGCCGCCAACCCGGAGTCGTTCACCGGAAAGACCGGCAAGGCCCGCGACTACGGCATCCCCATCGTCTCCGAGTTCGGGCTGCGCTCGCTGATCGGCGTGCGCTGACGCGGCATCTGCTGCTGCACAACTCCCGCGTAGCGTGAAAGTGGGTGCAGCTAGCGTCGGCGCGGAGCGGCCGTCTCGGCGCAGGCGATGCAGAGGTCGGCGGCGGGCTTGATCTGCAGCCGGCCCTCTGGGATGATCTCGCCGCCGCGCACGCACCGGCCGTAGCTGCCATCGACGATGCGCTGCAGGGCCCGGTCGATGGCCGCGAGCTCTTCGACGGCCTCGCCCTGAAATCCCGACATGCGTGACCATTCGGTGCGCAGCGCGGAAGCCTCAACGTCGTGGGTGCCATCGGCCGAGCCGTCACTACGGGAGCTTTGCACGCCGGCGAAGGTGTCGGCGAGACGCTGGGACTTCTCGGTCAGTTCGAGGCGGCGTTCGCCGAGTGCGGTCTCGAAAACGTGCAATTGCGTGGGATTAAAGGGTGAAACGGTCATGTTCCATGGTCTCACGCCCTAGATCAGACCGCGTAGGTACTCCTCGACGGTCACGTTGCGGGCAGCGGCCCGCTGCACCAGGCGTTGGTGCTCCTCGGCGCTGAGCGACAGGGTCACCCGGTGCAACTCGCCCGCGCTGCGCACCGCGCTCGTGCCGTGTGGGTCGGTCAGGTCGCGAAAATCCTCGCCGATGTCGTGACCGAGATCGTCGAAAGAGAACAGCTCATCGTGTGCGTAGGCCGAAGCCTGCTCCGTCACCCGGTCCGCGGTCAACGTCGGCGAGCGCTGACCGACGGATGCCGCAGCCGTCGCAGCGCGCCCTCCGCTAACACCAGGCTCGGCCGCCGCTCCGCCCGCGCGAAAACCCGGCCCGGCCGGTGCCGGACGGCCGCGCTGAAACGCCTCGGCCGCGCCGCGCGCACGCACGTCGGCGGCCTCGTTGAGCGGATGCCCGACGTGCCCCTTGACCCACTCGAACCGGTAGCGACGCCCGGCGATGGCCTCGTCGATCTCCTTGAGCAAATCCAGATTCATGACCGGTTTGCCGTCGCCCTTGCGCCAGCCCTTCGCCTTCCAGCCCTTCATCCACTTGGTGACGGAGTTGATCACGTACTGGCTGTCGCAGAGCACGAGCAGATCGTCGTCGATGTGTGCGGTCGCCCGAAACAGTTCGAGCACGGCCTTGAGCTCACCCTGGTTGTTGGTCGCGTGCTTCCAGCCGCCAGCCGCCCAGGAGGAATCGTCGACGTACCAGGCCCAACCGGCTGGTCCGGGGTTTCCGAGGGCAGAACCGTCGGCGGCAGCGGTGATCGTCATTAGGTGGCCTTTCAAACAGCGGAGCGCAGGTTGACTAAGTCTGCCACCCTCGGCATCCGTTGCCCGTATTGTGTCCGTCATGTAACAGCGCCCCATCACGTCCCCCGAGCTGGTGTGATCATCTCGTGATCGAAAGGTAACCGGTGCCACGGTTGCCGGAAACACGCGCTGGCTAACGTCGAAGTCATGGCCAGCCGCTCGGGCTGCCTGACGTTTCATCCCGAGGGGACTTCGATGACATCCAGCACCGTTGAATCAGCACCGAACGTGATCGATACCGACACCGCGGTGCTCGTGCGCCGTCCGGGCCGGTGGATCGACAATTGGAACCCGGAGAACAAGAAGCAGTGGGAACAGGGCGGCAAGCTCATCGCCGCCCGCAACCTCAAATGGTCGATCTTTGCCGAGTTCCTCGGCTTTGTGGTCTGGCAGCTGTGGAGCATCGTCGTCGTGTCGTTGCCGGCCGCCGGTTTCACCTTCTCCACCACCGAGGTGTTCTGGCTCATCTCGATGCCGAGCCTCGTCGGCGCGACCCTGCGCTTTCCGTACACGTTCATGGTGCCCAAGTTCGGCGGTCGCAACTGGACCATCATCTCGGCCGGCCTGCTGCTGATACCCTCGACCGCCCTCGGATTCTGCGTCGGCAACCCGGACACACCGTTCGGCGTCATGCTGTTCGTCGCCGCGCTCGCCGGCTTCGGTGGCGGCAATTTCGCCAGCTCGATGTCGAACATCACCTACTTCTACCCGCAGAGCCAGAAGGGCTACGCGCTCGGCCTCAATGCCGCAGGTGGCAACCTCGGCGCCTCGATGGCCCAGCTCATCGTGCCGATCGTGATCACCCTCGGCGCCGTCGGCACCCTGAACATCAGCTTCGCCGGCTGGTTCTGGATTCCGCTCATCCTCGTCGCCATGTGGGGCGCCTGGAAGTACATGGACAATCTCACCAACGCCAAGGCCGACTTCGCCGGTTCGATCGCCGCGGTCAAGGAACCGCACTTCTGGATTCTCGCCGTGCTCTACATCGGCACCTTCGGCTCCTTCATCGGCTTCGCGAGCGTCTTTCCCAAGCTCATCGCCGACCAGTTTCCGGCCTCCTCCACCTTCCAGGTCGCATCCGCCTCCCTGTCGCTCGCTTTCATCGGCGCTCTCGTCGGTTCGCTGGCCCGCCCGGCCGGCGGACGCCTGGCCGACCGCTTTGGCGGGGCATCCGTCACCGTCGCCGCCTTCGGCGTGATGGCCGTCGGAGCTCTCGTGGTCGTCGCGGTGCTGCCGCTCGGTAACTTTTGGGCCTTCCTCGGCAGTTTCCTGCTCATCTTCGTCGCCACCGGAATCGGCAACGGCTCGACCTACCGCATGATTCCGAGCGTGTTCTCGGCCCGCAGTGGTGTGAAAGACGCCCACCAGAACTCGGGCGACGTCAACACCCAGCGTAAAACGGCCGCGGCCCTCGGCCTCATCTCCGCGGTCGGCGCCTACGGCGGGTTCATCATTCCGCAGGTGCTCGGCTATTCCAGGACCACCACCGGGGACTATTCCAGCGCGATCTACGCCTTCGCCATCGCCTATGTTGTGATGATGTGCGTTACCGCGTTCGTCTACCTCCGCCGCGGTTCCTCCGTCGCCGGCCAGAAGATCTAGGACCCTATGCCCGCGACCGCCACCCACTGCCCGTACTGCGCTTTGCAGTGCGCGATGACACTGAGCTCCGCTGCTGCGACTGGGAGAGAAGCGGATGCTGACGGCTCCGCTTCGCTGGCCGCCGCGGTAACGGTCGCGGGCCGGGACTTTCCGACCAACCGTGGCGGCCTGTGTAAGAAGGGCTGGACCTCGGCCGAACTGCTCGTCTCGCCGGACCGGATTCTCGAACCCCTGCTGCGCCAGGCCGACGGAACCTTCGAGCCGGCCGCCTGGAGCGACGCGCTCGACCTCGTCGCCGCGAAGCTGCGCGAGACCCGTGCGGAGTTCGGGGCCGACGCGGTCGGCGTGTTCGGCGGCGGCGGCCTGACCAACGAGAAGGCCTACCAGCTCGGCAAGTTCACTCGGGTGGCCCTTCGCTCCAGCCGCATCGACTACAACGGCAGGTTCTGCATGTCGAGCGCCGCCGCGGCCGGCAACCGTGCCTTCGGCCTCGACCGCGGGCTGCCGTTTCGGGTGGACGAGCTCGATGCGGCCGACACCATCCTCATTCTCGGCTCCAACGTGGCACAGACCATGCCTCCGTTCATTGGCCACCTCGACGGAGCCCGCGCCGTGGGCGGCCTCGTGGTCGTCGACCCACGGCGTACCGCGACCGCCCGGCTCACCGCGGACGGCGCCGGCATGCACGTGCAGCCGACCCCGGGCAGCGACCTCGTGCTGCTGCTCGGGCTGACCCACATCGTCATCGCCGAGAAACTCGCCGACCAGGACTACCTCGCAGCCCGCACCACCGGGTTCGACGCCCTGCGCCGCAGCGTGAGCCAGTGGTGGCCGACCCGCGTGCAGGAACAGACCGGCGTTCCGGTCTGGCAGCTGCGCGACCTCGCCCGCCGCCTCGCCGCCGGGGCTGCCCGCGGAGCAGCGACCGGCGCCGGCACCTATATCCTCACCGGGCGCGGCGTTGAGCAGCACGCCGACGGCACCGACACAGCCACCGCGGCCATCAACCTCAGCCTCGTGCTCGGCCTCGTCGGCACGAGCCATTCCGGCTACGGCACCCTCACCGGCCAGGGCAACGGGCAGGGCGGTCGCGAGCACGGGCAGAAGTGCGACCAGCTACCGGGCTACCGCAAGATCACCGACCCTGCCGCCCGGGCCCACGTCGCCGGGGTCTGGGGCGTCGACCCCGACAGCTTGCCCGGTGTGGGCCTGCCCGCGGTCGAGCTGCTGAGCGCACTCGGCGAGCCGGGCGGCATCCGCTGTCTGCTCGTGCACGGCTCCAACGTCGTCGTCTCCGCGCCGAACGCTGACCGAGTGCGGGCCGCCCTCAAAACGCTCGACTTTCTGGTCGTGGCCGACTTTTTCTTCTCCGAAACCGCGGTGCTGGCGGACGTGGTGCTGCCGGTGACCCAGTGGGCCGAGGAAGAGGGGACCATGACGTCGCTCGAGGGCCGCGTCATTCGTCGTCGCCAGGCCGTCGAGGCTCCGGGGGGAGTGCGCAGCGAACTGTGGATCTGGCAGGAACTCGCCAGACGGCTGAATTCCCCGGGAACCTTCAGTGCCGAGGCGGCTGCGGTGTTCGACGAACTCTGCCAGGCCTCCGCGGGCGGGCTGGCCGACTACTCCGGCCTGAGCTATGCCCTGCTCGACTCCGAGGAACCGGCCTTCTGGCCCTACCCGGTCGGGTCCACCGGAACGCCGCGGCTCTTTCTGGATCGCTTCGCCCACCCCGACGGCCGCGCGCACCTCGTCGCCGTCACGGCGCGGCGCCTCGGCGCTCCGGCCCAGGTCGGCGGCACCCTGACTCTGATCACCGGTCGCCTGCTCGAGCACTATCAGAGCGGAACCCAGACCCGGCGGGTGAAAGAACTGGCCGATGCCCAGCCGGAGGCCCGCCTGCAGCTGCACCCGGCCACCGCCGGGCAGCTTGGGATCGAGGACGAGGGCTGGGTCGAAGTCAGCAACGACCGCGGAACGGTGCGCTGCCGCGCCCAGGTGAGCACCGACATCCGCTTCGACACGGTGTTTCTACCGTTTCACTTTGCCGGCGACCAGCGCGCCAACCTGCTGACCGATGACGAGACCGACCCCATCAGCGGCATGCCCGAATTCAAGAAGACGACCGTTCGAGTGAAAGCACTCGTGGAAGCAGGCGCCCATGTCTGAGCAACCCGAGCGCATCGTGCTGGTCGGCTACGGCCCGGTCGGTGCCCGTTTCGTTGAAGAGCTGCTGCCGCTCGTGCGCCAGGGCGCGGCCACCCTGACCGTGGTCGGGGCCGAGAGCGCCGACGCCTACAACCGGGTGCTGATCGCCGAATATGCCGTCGGCAACGCCGACCGGGAGAGCCTGGATATCACCGACACGCCCGCCGCCCGGGAGGCCGGCGTGCACCTGCGCCGCGGTGTGAGTGTCACGGCCATTTTGCGCAGCCGCCGGGCGGTGTCCCTCAGCGATGGCACCCTGCTGCCCTACGATCGGCTCGTGCTCGCGACCGGCGCCCGCGCCAACATCCCCACGCTCGACGGCGTCACCCGGGTGCGCCGAGACCGCCAGATACCTCCAGCGGATGCCGCCACCCTCGACACAAGCGGCGCTCCGCTCCCGCGCGGGGTCACCGTGTTGCGCGACCTGGACGACGCTGAGCGGGTACTCGCAGCAGTGACGGCCGGCAAACGCATCGTCGTGCTCGGCGCCGGCGTGCTCGGCATGGAGATCGCGCTCGCCGCTGCCGCCGCCGGGGGAGAGGCCTGCGTCGTCTACCACGGAGAGATTCCGATGGCGCGCAACCTCGACCGGGGCGGCGGCAGCGTGCTCGCCCAGAGCGCCCGGCGGGCCGGCGTCACCATGGTCAACCACTCCCGCGCCGAAAGCCTGCTGTTTCACCAGGACGACGACGGCGTCGACCGCTTCGACGCCCTGATCTGCGCCGATGGCAAACAGATTCATGGCGACCTGCTGCTGCTCTCCTGCGGGGTCGGCGCCCGCACTGAACTGGCCCAGCTGGCCGGATTGCCGGTCTCGACCGGGATCCTGGTCGATGAGAATCTGCAGAGCTGGACCGACGCGCGCATCTACGCGATCGGCGACTGTGCCCACGTGGCAGCCGCGCCCCGCGCCGGCGATTCGACGGCGCTGCCGGCCGGCGGGCCGAGCGGCCTGATCGGTCCGGGCTGGCGCCAGGCCGACTGGCTCGCCGCACGATTCACCGCCGAGGTGCTGGACCGGCCCGACACGGCGGCGCTCGCGGCATCCGCTTCGGCCGTCGTCATGCTCAAAGCCGAGGGAATCGACGTCGTCTCGGTCGGCAACACCTCCGCCGACCCCTGGGACCTTTCAGTCGACGACCACGCTGCGGGGTGTGCATCCGCTCCGCTGCACGTGTCGCAGTGGGCCGACCCTGAGCACGGCCGCTATGTGAAAATGGTCACCCGCGACGGCATTCTCGACGGCTTCGTCTGCGTCGGGATGCCGCGCACGGCCGCCGAGCTGATCCTGCTGTTCGAGCGCGGCAGTGAGCTGCCGGCGGACCGCTCTGTACTGCTGCGCTACGACGGACCGGACTACGAGCCCGAGGCTGGCAGCGCGTTCGCGCGGGACGCGACCGTGTGCTGGTGCAACGGCGTCACCGTCGGCGCCATTGCCGACTCTGCCGAAGCCGGCAACACCACCATCGCCTGCATCGGTGCGGCCACTCGCGCCGGCACCGGATGTGGCGGCTGCAAAGCGCGGATCGGGGATGTTCTCGAGCGCTTCGCCGCGGCGACGGCCGAGTCAGCCAGCTGACGATAACCGGCTTGCAGAAACCTTACGGCCGCAGGAAATACTGAGCTTTTCCCGGATTTTTCGGTGCTGCGGCGGTTACACTGCTGCACGACCGACTTGATTCGAAGGAGAATTCATATGCTGGGCAACCTGACCGGATGGCATTTTCTGATCATTCTCGTTGTGATCCTGTTGTTGTTCGGCGCTCCGAAGCTGCCGGGGCTCGCCCGCAGTCTCGGCCAGTCGATGAAGATCTTCAAGAGCGAGATCACGTCGGACCGTACCGACGAAAGCCGGCCAGACGACCACACCGACGGCAGCACGAGCGCCCAGGGCAGCCCCAGTACAGACTCGCGCGGTGTATCACACCCGAAAGCCTGATGGTGGTTCAGGGGGTGCGCAGCACTCCCGAGAAGAGAAAAATGTCGCTCGGGCAGCATCTGCTGGAATTGCGCAAGCGCCTTTTTCTCGCCGCTGCCGGAATCCTGGTTGGTGCGATTGCGGGCTGGCTGCTGTCCGGATTCGTCTGGGACGGGCTGCGCGAGCCGATCTATGCGATCGTGCGCGCGCAGAACCGCAACGCTCAGATCAACTACCCCGACATCACGAGTGCCTTCGACCTGAAACTGCGCATCTCGTTCTACGTCGGATTGATCGTCTCGAGCCCGATGTGGCTCTACCAGATCTTCGCCTTTCTGGTACCCGGGCTGACCCGCCGCGAGAAGCAATACACCTTCGGATTCTTCTTCTCGGCCGTTCCGCTATTTCTGATCGGCTGCGCGGCTGGCTGGTACGTGCTGCCGCACGTGGTCGAGCTCATGACGAGTTTCGCGCCGCAGCAGGACGCAGCGCTCATCAACGCCCAGAACTATTTCGATTTCGTGCTCAAACTCATGATCGCCATCGGCATCGCGTTCGTGCTGCCGGTGTTCATCGTGCTGCTGAACTTCGCCGGGGTGATCAGCGCCCGTTCGGTCATCAAATCCTGGCGGGTGGCCATCCTCGTGATCATTCTGTTCACCGCCATCGCGACGCCGGCCGCCGACGTCGTATCGATGTTCCTGCTCGCGGTGCCCATGGTCGCGCTCTACTTTGCCGCCTACGGCATCGCCGTGCTGCACGACCGCCGGGCCGCCCGGCGCCTGGCTTCCGTCGGAGCGGACGGGCTGCTGCTCTGATCGTGGATCAGCATCCGCTTAAAGCGCACGTAGTTCTTATCGTTTGCTTACGTCCGTGTCCAGCCGTTGGGGCGATCTGTTTTGCGCGGGTAGGTTGACGAGGTCTGTTCAGACACGCTCGGCACATTCATACAACGTCAGGAGAACAAGGATGTTCGATCAGGGTTTCATTACGAATGCAATCAACCGCAGTGCAGAGAATTCCACGGACCGCCGCAACTTTCTGCGGGCTGCCGGTGTGGCCGGCTTCGGCGTGGGAGCGGCGGTACTCGCCACCGGCGGTCCGGCGCTCGCGGCGGAAGCTGCCGTGGCACCAGCAGCCGCACCCAGTGACGCCTCCATTTTGAACTTCGCACTCAACCTTGAATACCTCGAGGCTGAGTTCTACCTGCGCGCCACGACCGGCAGCGGGCTGCCCGACGGCCTGACCACAGGAACCGGAACCCGCGGCGGGGTGACCGGCGGTCGCATGGTGCACTTCAAGACGGCCATTATCAAGAAGTACGCCGACGAGATCGCCGCCGACGAGAAGGCGCACGTGGCCTTCCTGCGGTCAGCGCTCGGCAGCGTCGCCGTGTCCCGCCCCAAGATCAACCTCGATGCGAGCTTCACGGCTGCCGCCCAGGCGGCCGGGCTGGTCAAGCCGGGGCAAAAGTTCGACGTCTACGCCAACGAGGCGAACTTTCTGTTCGGTGCCTTCATTTTCGAAGACGTCGGAGTGACCGCCTACAAGGGCGCAGCGCCTCTGATCTCGAACAAGACGTTCCTGGAGGCGGCGGCTGGCCTGCTCGCGGTCGAGGCGTACCACGCCGGTGTCATTCGCAGCACGCTCTACGCGCTCGGTATTGCCCTGCCGTCGGTCTACACGACCGCCCAGGCGATCTCCGATGTGCGCGACGCCGTCGATGGTTCGTCCGACCTCGACCAGGGCATTGGCAACGCGTCGAAGGCGAACCTCGTGCCGACCGATGCCAACGGTCTGGCTTTCAGCCGCAGCGCCGCCCAGGTGCTTAACATCACGTATCTCAACGCGGCCCCGGTGCGTTCGGGCGGGTTCTTCCCTGCCGGCGTCAACGGCGTGATCAACACGAGCGGGGCCAACGGCTAGCTCATCCTCGCAGCCCCGCGAACCCCTGATCGAAGCCGACCAGGGGTTCGCGGGGTTCTGCGCGCCGGGCCTGCCGGCATCCGCTCGATCGGTATTTTACATGGTGCCATGGATGCTGCTACCCAGTCGATGATTGACAATCTCCCCCCAAAACAGCGGCCGAAGCCTCACCGACTGGTTCACAGTGCTGGAGGCCGCCGGTCTCGACAAACACACGGATCTGATGAAGCATCTGAAGACCGAGCACGGGCTCAGCCACGGCTTCGCGAACGGTATCGTGCTGCAGTTTTGGGCGCGCGGTGTCTCGCAGACCGACGAGGCGCTCGTCGACGCTCAGTACATCGGCCCGAAGTCTGTGCTGCGGCCGATCTAAGTCGAGCTGATCGCTGCAGTCGCCGGTTTTGGTTCCAATGTGGAGATTGCGCCGAAGAAGTCCAGCGTCTCGCTGCGCCGCCACAAGCAATTCGCCCTGATCGAAGCGGCCAGCGCCAAACGACTGCAGCTTGGCATCAATTTGGCGGGTGCCCCCGCGACCGAACGCCTGCTGCTGGCAGGCGGCATGAGCACCCATAAGGTGTCGGTGGCCAGTCTCGCCGAGGTCGACGCCGAACTCCTGGGCTGGCTGCGGGCCGCCTACGTGGGCAACTGACGTGGGCCTGACGGCCGGGCTGCGGCGCACGCTGATGCGGATGCCGGTGCTGCTGTACCGACGCAGCCGGGGGCGCATCGGCGGGAGCATCCGTGGGGTGTCGGTGCTCTTGCTCACGGTCGTAGGCCGCAAGACGGGCCTGCCGCACACCTCTGCAAACAGAGTCGGGTTGGGACGTGCAGCAAACTGCCGACGGCATCATGCACTGGACCAGCCCCGCCGGCAAACACTATGCAACGCATCCCACCACACGGCTCGGCCCCAACTCCGCTGCAGCAGCGAGCGAACGCGGCCCAGCAGAAAACACCACCAAGCGACCCGTCGACATCTGGGCCGACCTCACCGTCCCCAACCACGACCGGGCCAGCACACCCTCCACACCCACACCGTTCTAACCACACGGTTCCAACTCGTACGGTCTTTTCCCGTACGGTTTTGCCCCGTACGGTCGGCCTTCGTCAGGCCGAGACAGACACCGTGACTTCGTGCAGTCCGGTGGCGCCGTCGGGGGCGACGTCGGCTGTGGCCGACGTTTGCACGAAGCCGGCGGCATCCGTTGCCCGCACCCTTACGGTGTGTTCGCCGGCGATGGCGTCGGTCCAGGTGTACGCCCACTGCCGCCAGGTGTCGACTGAGATCGCGTCGGCGAGCGTAGCGTCCTGCCAGGGGCCGTCGTCGATCTGCACCGCGACGGCGCTCACGCCCACGTGCTGGGACCAGGCGACACCGGCAATGACGACCGACCCGGCCGTAGCCGACGTTCCGGCGCGCGGTACGTCGATGCGCGAGGATACTTTGACCGGCCCGAGGGCGGACCAACCGCGCGGCGTCCAGTAACCCTGCTCATCGGCGAAGCGCGTGAGCTTGAGTTCCACCACCCACTTTGTCGCTGACACGTAGCCATACAGGCCGGGTACCACCATGCGCACCGGGTAGCCGTGTTCGAGCGGCAGCGGTTCGCCGTTCATGCCGACCGCCAGAATGGCGTTGCGCCCGTCGGTCAGCGCCTCGATCGGGGTGCCGGCGGTGAAACCGTCCTGGCTTCGGGAGAGCACCATGTCGGCGCCGGTCTGCGGTTTCGCCCGGGCCAGCAACTCGCGAATCGGATAGCCGAGCCAGGTGGCATTGCCGATCAGGTCGCCGCCGACATAGTTGGAGACGCAGGCGAGCGTCGTTGTGCTCTCTTCGAGCGGCAGGGCGAGCAGTTCGGCGAAGTCGATCTCGACCTCGTTCTCGACCATTCCGGTGATCTTCAGCCGCCAGTCGCGCGGGTCGATGCGCGGCACGCTGAGGGCGGTATCGATGCGGTAAAAGTCGGCGTTCGGGGTGATCAGCGGGGTGATGCCCGCCACGTCAAGGCTCGCCCCGGCCGGTATGGCGGCTTGTCGAACGGATGCCGGTGGCAGCGTGAACAGCGCGCGCGCGGCATCCGCTGCCCGGGTCGCTGCCGCGCTGATCTGGCCGCCGGCCAGGGCGAGCAGCCCGATGCCGGCGATCACGCCGGTGTAGACGAGAAACCGACGACGGTCAGGGCCGTTCAGGTCGCGGGGTGCGCCGGCCGGTTCCGCTGCGGATCGCGGCAACCGGGTCGTGAGAAGGGTCAGCGCGATCGCGGCGACCCCCATGGCGACGACGGCGGGCACCGCGTCGAGGGTAGAGGCGCTCGAGCGGGACAGCGCCGCGAACAGGGCGATTCCGCCGATGAGTACGACGAGCAGTCGGCCGAACGGCGGGCGTCGGCTCTCCAGGATTCCGGCGAGGGTGGCGAGTACCAGCAGCACGAGCACGATGGTGACGATCAGCACGATCTTGTCGGCCGTGCCGAACAGGCCGATCACCAGGTCTTTGACGCCGGCAGGAACGATGTCGATGACGAGCGCGCCGACCGTGAGCACCGGGCTCGAGCCGGGGGCGATCCACGCGGCAGTCAGCTCGGCCAGCCCGAGGCCAGCCAGCGCCGCGGCGAGCCCGGCAGCCGCCGGGCGCCAGAGTGACCGGGCACGACTTGGCGTGGCAACAGCAGCGGTGTCCGGGGTGACATAGACCATGTCGCCAGCCTAGAACGGGCTGCTGTGATTACCACCCAGCGGGGGCGCAGGATCAGTTTCGTCAGACATCCGTCACATCTTGTGCGCGCGGTAGTGCAGTCTTGAGGGACTATGTCTGTGCTTGAGCGCCTCGAAAACGAAACCGACCCCGACGTTCTCTTCGAGGCGTTCGAAAGCTGGGCGGCCGAGCAGGGCCTCACCCTGTACCCGGCGCAGGAGGAAGCGGTCATCGAAATCGTCTCCGGTGCCAACCTCATTTTGAGCACACCGACCGGAACCGGCAAGTCACTCGTGGCAGTCGGGGCCCACTTCGCCGCGCTCTCGGCCGGCAAGCGCAGCTTCTACACCGCGCCGATCAAGGCCCTGGTGAGCGAAAAGTTCTTCTCCCTGGTGGAGACCTTCGGAGCGGAGAACGTCGGCATGATGACCGGCGATTCGAGCGTCAACGCCGACGCTCCGATCATCTGCTGCACGGCGGAGATCCTCGCCAACCTGGCGTTGCGCAACGGTGAGGATACCGAGGTCGACCTCGTCGTGATGGACGAATTTCACTTCTACGGTGACCCGGAGCGCGGCTGGGCCTGGCAGGTGCCGCTGCTGTTACTGCCGCGGGTGCAGTTCATCCTCATGTCGGCCACGCTCGGTGACGTGAAGTTCATCAGCGACGACCTGACCCGGCGTACCGGACGGGACACGGCCGTCGTCACCGGGGTGGAACGCCCGGTCCCACTCAGCTACTACTACGAGCAGACGCCCGTGCACGAAACCGTCGAAGAATTGCTGCACACTGACAAGGCCCCGGTGTATATCGTGCACTTTTCCCAGGCGGCCGCCCTGGAGCGTGCGCAGGCCCTCGCGAGCGCCAAGGTCGCCTCCCGCGAGCAGCGTGATGTGATCGCCGAACTGATCGGCGAGTTTCGGTTCACCACGAGTTTCGGCAAGACCCTGTCGCGGCTCATTCGCATGGGAATCGGCGTGCACCACGCCGGCATGCTGCCCAAATACCGTCGGCTGGTCGAGCAGCTCGCCCAGCGCGGCTACCTGCGCGTGATCTGCGGCACCGACACCCTCGGCGTCGGCATCAACGTGCCCATTCGCACCGTGCTGTTCACCGCGCTCACCAAGTACGACGGTGTGAAAATGCGCCAGGTCAACGTGCGCGAGTTCCATCAGATCGCCGGGCGGGCCGGGCGGGCCGGCTACGACACCGCCGGCACGGTCGTGATCCAGGCGCCGGAGCACGAGAGCGACAACCTCAAGGCCATCGAAAAGGCCGGCGACGACCCGAAGAAGAAGCGCAAGATCGTGCGCAAGAAGGCACCCGACGGTTTCGTGTCCTGGGGCGAACCGAGTTTTCGCCGACTGGTCGACGCCGAACCCGAGACCCTGTCGTCGAGCATGCAGATGACCGCGGCGATGCTGATCAACGTGATCGGGCGCGGAGGCGACGCCTTCGCTCACGTACATTCGCTGGTCTTCGACAACCACGAACCGTGGCGGCGACAGCTGGTGCTGGCCCGGCGCGCGCTGGGCATCTACAAGACCCTGCGCGAAGCCGGAATTGTGGAGCAGAGCGCGAGCGGCAGCATCCGTTTGACCGTCGACCTGCAGGCCAACTTTGCGCTCAACCAGCCGCTCTCGCCGTTCGCGCTGGCAGCGTTCGAGCTGCTCGACCCCGAAGCGCCCACCTACTCGCTCGACATGATCTCGATTCTGGAATCTACCCTGGACGACCCGCGGCCGGTGCTCATGGGGCAGCAGTTCGCCGCCCGCGGTGAAGCCGTGAATGCGATGAAGCGGGAAGGCATCGAATACGACGAGCGGATGGCGCTGCTCGAAGAGATCACCTACCCCAAGCCCCTCGAGGAGCTGCTGAACTACACCTTCGAGACCTACAAGGCCTCCCAGCCGTGGATCGCCGACTTCGAGCTGCGACCGAAGACCGTCGTGCGCGACATGTATGAGCGGGCCATGTCGTTCGGGGAATTCATCGCGTTCTACAAGCTCGCCCGCAGCGAGGGCGTCGTGCTGCGCTACCTGTCTGACGCCTACCGGGCGGCCCGGCAGACCATTCCCGACGAGGCTAAGAACGAAGACCTGCTCGACCTGATCGAATGGCTCGGCGAGCTCGTGCGCCAGGTCGACTCGAGCCTGCTCGACGAGTGGGAGGAGCTGCTGCACCCCGACCTCGCCGCGCACGACGCCGAATCGCACGCGATTCTGCCGCCGCCGCCGCGCCGCCTCACCACCAACACGCGGGCCTTTCGCATTCTGGTGCGGAACGAACTGTTCCGCCGGGTGCAGTTGGCCGCGCTCGAGCACTACGACCAGCTCGGCGAACTGGACCGCGAGCACGGCTATTCCAGTGACGTCTGGGCCGAGGCGATGGACGGCTACTTCGCCGAGCACGAGGAGCTGCTCACCGGCGGCAACGCGCGCAGCTCCGACTTGCTCATGATCGAGGAGGGCGCCGAGGAGTGGACCGTGCGCCAGATTCTCGACGACCCGGCCGGGGACCACGACTGGGGCATCAGCGCGAGCGTGAACCTCGCCGACTCCGACGAGCTCGGCGAAGCCGTCGTGCGCGTCACCGGGGTCAACCGGCTGTAGCGCGCCCGCGCCCTTAACCGCGCCCGCGCCCTTAACCGCGCACAGGGCCTTGACCGCGCCCACGCCCGCGCCCACGCCCAAGACTGGTAGCCGCTATGATAACGGGCGTAGCGGCTACCCAGATCGGGCGCGCTCGTGCGGTGTCGGCGTGCTGCGCCGCTACGCGCCGGGAGCGCTCAGTGGCGCGGCCGCGTCGGCCGTCCACTCGTTGAGCGACCCGTCATAGATCGAGACGTGCTCGTTGCCGGCGCGGATGAGCGCGAGAGCGCTGGCCGCCGCGGCGATCCCGCCGCCGCAGTAGGTCACGAGGTGAGCGCTCGAGGTCACGGTGGGCGCGAGGGTCGCCTTGAGCGCGTCACCACGGAGGAACGCGTTCGTGACGGGGTCGACGAGCTTCGCGGCTGGCAGGCTGATGCTGCCTGGAATGTGGCCGGCGCGCGGGCGGGTTCCGGCCGTACCGGCGAACTCCGCCGGCGGTAGCGAGCAGACGAGGGCGGCATCCGCTTGGCCGGCGACGATCGACTCGACAAAGCTCTTGTCGACCCACAGCTCGGGCCGCGGCGTTGCTACAAAGCTGCCGGCGAATCTTGGGTGCGTGCCGCCGGCGACCCGCGGGCGGGCGCCACCGGTGGCGTACGGGCGCGTTTCGGCGTGCCACTTGGTCAGGCCACCGTCGAGCACGGCGACATCGTCGTAGCCGAAGGATCGGAACAGCCACCAGATGCGCGCCGCCCATTGACCGACGACGGCGTCGTAGACGACCACCGTGGTCTCATTGTCAATGCCGACGGACGCTGCGGCCGCTTCAAACAGTTCGGCGTTCGGCCGCGAGAAGTCGAATTCGCCGGTCGGGTCGGAGAAAACGTCGAACAGGTCGGCGAACACGGCACCGGGGATGTGTCCCTTGGTGAGGTAGTCCTCGCGCCCACTGAGGTAACGCGGCCCATCTGGGGTGACGGGTGCCAGGGCAAACACGGTGGCGTCGAGAATGACCAGATTGTCGGAACCGAGATGGTCGGCCAGCCATTGCGTGGACACAATGGGGCTGGACACGACGAGCGAGGACGGCACGGGTGAAGTCATAATTCAAGGCTAGCGGTGGCCGCCGACACCGGTCGGAACCGGAGTCGGTTCAGGTCATTCAGAGACACACAGCTACAGCGTCGTGGTCCAATCGAGGTTGATTTTCTGTTTGATGTAGATGTTCTCGCCGAGTCCGGGCACGGAGGGATTCATGGTGAGCAATAGCTGCACCGGGATATTGAATCGCTGGGCGATATCGAAGAATGCGTCACCTTCGATGACCGTGTAAGTGAGCAGCGCGCCGGCACCATCGGACATCGTGGTGCCGCGCGCCCCGGGTGTGCTGCCGAGGTCGACGGCCGGCCCCTGGGGCAGCGGCACGGGTTCCGCGTTCGGCACGAGATCGGGAACTTCCGGGTTGGGAATCAGTGCCGCTTCCTCCGTGGGTGTCGGAGTGGGCGTTGGCATCGGGGTTGGCGTGGGCGAAGGCGTCGGTGCGACGCTCGGCGTGATGGTCACCGTCACCGCGGGTGCTGGTTCACCGGCGCAGCCGACCAGCGCAACGAGCAGGAGGGCAGCGACGGCGATGCCCCGGGGGCGGCGTGCGAAAACGGTGCGAATGGTGGAACCCTTCAAAGCAAGACGGTGCGGCCCGGCCGACCCACGCGTTTAGCCAGCTTAGGGGGAGACCGGTCCGGTTAGACAGGCATCACTACCCCCATGTGGGGATCAGATCAGCACTCGATCACGTTGACCTCGAGGCCACCTCGCTGGTTTCCTTGTACTTCGTCATCATGTCGAGTCCGGTTTGGCGCATGGTTTCGATCACCGTATCGAGGGAGACCAGGTGGGTCCCGTCGCCGTGCAGCGCCAGCCGGGCTCCAAACGCGGACAGGGTCAGCGCGTTCGGATGCCCGGGGAGCCGGGTGTGCGGTTCGAACTGCACATCGCTCTGTTGGATCGGGATCGTGTGCCCGCCGAGCGGTGTGATGGTCGCGCCGGTGTCGAGGGCGGACCAGGCCGCGCGCACGTCGCTCGGATCGCAGGTCTCGGGGCGCAGTCCCGGAGGCCGGCCAGAACGGCGTCGCGGGTTAAATACTCGAGCCCCCCTTGCGGTACAAGAGGACTCAATAGCTAGGGGCGAACCGTTCGTTAGGCGATCGTGAAGGTGATGGTCGCGATGTACGGGGTGACGGTGTTGCCATAAACGCCGGCCAAGTTGGAGCGGAAAGGGTTGGCCGGAACGGTGATTTCCCCAGCGTCGAGGGCGACCCAGGCGCCCACTCCCACGCTCGTGTCTGCCTGCGCCGCCAGGGCGAAGGCGCCCTGGCGCGAGAGCAATGTGAACGAAGTCAGACTCGAGTGGGGACGGATGCCCAGGGTTCCGTCATCGATGGCCTGGGCCGACTGTGGAATGGCCAGGGCTAGACCAACCGGCGCGAGCAGGGCGGCGGCCAGCAGCAAGCTCTGACACTGAACAATACCCATTTGACACATTCTCAGAAATTGTCCAGCTGCGATGCACGAAGGCCGCCTCCGGAGAGACGGCCTTCGTATTCGGTGCTGTGGAACTAGTGCGTGCGGAACCGTGCGGTCATCGGGCAGTCGAACGGGTCACGAGCGGCCAGGCCGACCTTGTTGAGGTAAGCGATGACGATGCCGTAGCTTTCGAAGACGCCGGTCTCGGTGTACTTCACGTCGTGCGACTGGCAGTATTCCTTGGCGATTTCCTGCGCCTTGCGCAGGTGCGGCCGGGCCATGTTCGGAAACAGGTGGTGCTCAATCTGGTAATTGAGCCCGCCCATATAGGTGTCGATGAAGGTGCCACCGCGAATATTGCGGCTGGTCAGCACCTGGCGGCGCAGAAAGTCGACCTTGCTTTCGGCCGGAAGCTGCGGCATCCCCTTGTGGTTGGGGGCAAAGGATGCACCCATGTAGACGCCGAACACGGCCATCTGCACGCCGACGAAGGCGAAGGCCATGCCGAGCGGCAGAAAGAAGAAGATGACGGCGAGGTAGAGCGAGATGCGGGTGACGAGCATCGTGATCTCGATCCAGCGCTGGTCGACCTTGTGCTTGCCGAAGACCGTCTTGAAGCCCTGAATGTGCAGGTTGATGCCTTCGAACATCAATAGCGGAAAGAAGAAGTAGCCCTGCTTGCGGGTGACGAGCGCGCCGAGGCGGCTGACCTTCTTGGCGTCTTCCTCGCGGAACACAATGAAGTCGGGCTCGATGTCGGGGTCCTTGCCAATGACGTTCGGGTTGGCGTGGTGCCGGCTGTGCTTGGTCATCCACCAGGCGTAGCTGATGCCGACGAACAGGTTGGCCAGGATGCGACCGGCTCGGTCGTTGGCTTTGCCGGAGGTGAACACGGCACGGTGGGAAGCTTCGTGCGCCAAGAAAGCGAACTGGGTAAAGATAAGGCCGAGGGCTGCGGCGATGATCAGCTGATACCAGGTGTCACCGAGCAGAACGAAGCCGGCAATAGCGCCGCCCGTGGCGACGACGAGGATGGAGAACACCATCCAATAGAAACCGGTGCGCCGGCCGAGCAGGCCCAGATTGCGCACGGTGTGCAGGAGTGCGGAGTATTCGGTTGTGGGGTTCTTGGTGTCTCCACCCGGGCGGGTCCTGATGATACGGACCGAGGGTGCGGCTAGTGCTTCCGACATGAGGCCTTAGTGGATCGGGACTTCTCAGTCGGGACGTGAGCGATTACTCGTCGTGCAGATAGCCGTCAGTCTACGGTCGTCCGACCGCGATTCGTGCCTTATTCACACAGCATTCCCAGTCATTATATGCCAAAAATGGAATGTATTCGACCGTTCTATCGCCAACTTGGCATCCATACATGCAGTTGCCAAAACAAGAATGATGTCTGCATTCCGGTCCATACCGGGAAGAAAAACGCCGTGAGCAGCAGGGCGACGCCGAGGCCGACAATGACCGCCCGAAGAGCCCCAGGCTGCGGTTGGGGGTCGTATTCCGGTACCTGCGAATGTGCTGAATGCCTGCCTTTGGGCCGCGCCTGGTCGGGAATTTGCTTCAGTACCAGGCCAATGACGAAGGTGAGTCCGAGCAGCAGATACGGTTCGAAGGCGATCGTATAAAACTGAAAAACCGTGCGGTTGAGGTACATCAACCACGGTAGGTAGCCGGCGACCATGCCCATCAATATGAAACCGACCCGCCATTCCCGATACCGAGCCAGCCGGTAGACGAGGTAGAACAGCGCTGCCGTCGCCGCCCACCAGATGAGAGGGTTACCGACCGACGTGATGGCCTCAGCGCAGCTCTGCAGCTGGCAGCCGAGTTCACCCGAGCTGGAACCGCGGTAGTACATGCTGGTCGGTCGGGTCATGAACAGCCAGGTCAACGGGTTTGCCTGGTACGGATGCGGTGTGGCGAGCCCCACGTGATACGTGTACGCAGCTGCCTGGTAGTGCCAGAAGCTCTGCAGGGTATGCGGAACCCAGGCGAGCGGACCGGTCCAGGCGGCCCCCGCCCCGTCGGCCCCGGTCGAATCGGCCCATTGGCGGTAGTACCCACCGCGCGTGACAAACCAGCCGGTCCAGGAAACCAGGAACGTCATGACGGCAATCGGAACCAGCAGCAGAAACGTGACCGGGGCCTGTTTGAGGATGGCGGCGCTGAGCCAGAATGACACGCCATTACGGCGCCGGGCCAGCGCATCCACGACGACGAGGTAGATGCCGAACGCGGCGAGAAAATAGACGCCGGACCATTTCACCGAGCTGGCCAGACCGAAGGCGAGGCCGGCGGCGAGCAGCCAGGGCCGCCACCAGAGCGCCGGACCCCAGCCCTGTTCGCGGAGCCCGGCCAGCCGGCTGGCCAGTCGAGTCGCGTGCCACTCGCGGTCCAGCAGGATCGCCCCGAAACCGAGCAAGGCGAAGAACATCACGAAGTTGTCGAGCAGCGCCACCCGGCTCATGACGATGGCGTGACCGTCGATCGCGAGCAGAAAACCGGCGATCAGGGCGAGCAAGCGGGACTGAAACAGCTTCTGCGCCACGAGCATGATGAGCACGACCGCGAGCACCCCCACCACGACCGTCGCCAGCCGCCAACCCCACGGGTTGCCGGGGCCGAGCAGATTCATGCCGAGTGCGATCAGCCATTTTCCGAGCGGCGGATGCACGACAAAGGACGGGTCGGTCGTGAAGATGTCGGTGCGGCCCGCCTCGAACTGAACGTTGGCGTCTGCCGGCCAGGTGGACTCGTAGCCGTTATTGAACAGGCTCCAGGCGTCCTTTACATAGAACGTCTCGTCGAAGACGAGCGCGTGCGGTACTCCGAGGTTCCACAGCCGTAGCACCGCGGCCAGGAGGACCACTGCGAGGGGAGCGCCCCAGCGAACCCATCGACTAGTAGCGAACACCTGACCATCGTACAGAGCGACCGAAGAACGGATGCTCGGCTGGTGCTGCGAGAATTGCAGCATGATCATTCTTGCTGCCACCCCGATCGGAAACCTCGGCGACGCCTCTCGGCGCCTGATCGAGACCCTGAGCACCATCACCATCGTGGCGGCCGAAGACACCCGCGTCACCGTGCACCTGCTCAAGGCCCTCGGCATCGAGAATCGGCCCAGACTCATTGCCCTGCACGATCACAACGAACGCGGCAAGGCCGCCGAACTGGTCGAACTGGCCCGCGACACGGATATTCTCGTGCTGAGCGACGCCGGAATGCCCACCGTTTCCGATCCCGGCTTTCATTTGGTGGATGCCGCGGTGGCGGCAGGCGTGCAGGTCACCGCCCTGCCAGGCCCGTCAGCCGTGCTGACCGCCCTCGCCGTCTCCGGACTGCCGACCGACCGGTTCACGTTCGAGGGGTTCCTGCCGCGCAAGCACGGCGAGCGGGTCAAGCTGCTGCGTGATCTCAGTGCCGAGCGTCGCACAATGGTATTTTTCGAATCGCCCAACCGCCTCGCGGATTCACTGCTCGACCTTGCGGCAACGCTCGGCGCCGACCGCCGCGTCGTGGTCTGCCGGGAACTGACCAAATTTTTTGAGGAGGTCAAGCGTGGTACAGCTGCAGAGCTGGCCGAATGGGCGGCTTTGGGGGTGCGCGGCGAAATCTGTATCGTCGTTGCGGGTGCCGACGTGCGGGTGCTGGACCTGGCCATGGGCGTGGCCGAGGTGCTGGATTTGGTGGCTGGCGGCATCCGCTTGAAAGAAGCCACGGCCGACGTGTCCGCGGCCAGCGGACTTGGCAAGCGTGAACTGTACGAGCACGCGCTGCAGGCCAAGGCCGGCCCGGGAAAACCTGCCGTAAAAAAACCGGAATACCCCAGTCCTCTTCAGCGTTAAGTTCGGTAAGTGTGAGTCGCATGGTCGCGACCAACCTCGGGAGGTACTTATGTGGCGCTCGGTGCAATTCTCCCGCTATGGGGGGCCGGAAGTTCTCGATCTGGTCGAGATGACCGCGCCGGTTCCTGGTGTCGGTGAGGTGGTCGTTGAGGTCATGGCGGCAGGCCTGAACCCTGGCGAATCCAGTATTCGGGAAGGGCGACTCGACAACGAATGGCCTGCGCACTTCCCGTCAGGACAGGGCAGCGACTTCGCCGGCTTTATCGCGGGCGCCGGAGCGGGCGTCACCGGGTGGAAAATCGGCGACGCGGTGCTCGGTCACACGGTGCGCGGTTCCCAGGCGAATTTTGTCACAGTCCCGGTAGGGAACGTCATTCACAAGCCCGAGCGGTTGCCGTGGGAGATCGCCGGCAGCCTTTACGTTGCTGCAGCGACCGCGTGGCAGGCGGTCTCCGGCGCGAGCCCCGGCCCGGGTCGCACGGTGCTCGTGCACGCCGCACACGGTGGTGTGGGCGTGATCGCGGCACAGTTGGCCAAACGACGCGGAGCCCGAGTTATCGGCACCGCCAGCCCGAACAGTTTTGACTACCTGCGCCAAATCGGCGTGATACCGGTGGAATACGGTCCAGGATTCGACGAGCGGTTGCGGCGGATTGCGCCCGATGGTGTTGATGCCGAGCTGAATCGCCTGGGCGACAACGGACTGATGAATGTTGACTCGACCGACACCGTCGTGCTTGAGAAGATTGCGAGCCTGATCGCCGACCATCAGATCGTGATTCCGGTTGCCGCCATTTACCCATTCGAACGGGTGCGGGACGCCTATCGGGAGCTGGAAGCTGGGCATGCCCACGGCAAGATCGTGCTGTGCATGATGCCAGTCGAGTATGCGCACCAGAAGGTACGTGGCATCGACGTGCGCGAGAGCGAGGTAACGAAGGATGTCCCGAACCGCCCGCCGGTTCCGCCCAACCACGAGGCGCTCCCGCCGGTCTTCGGCCACCGACACCACCTGGCAGCCGCCGGCCCAGCGGCGGAGAGCTCCCACAGCGAGTAACAAAACGTCAGGGCCGCACGCTGCGCATAAGATGAACGCATGTCCGCAGGCTCTTTTTACATCACCACGCCCATTTTCTACGTGAATGATGTGCCGCACATCGGGCACGCTTACACCGAGGTCGCCGCCGATGTGCTCGCGCGCTGGCACCGGCAGTCGGGCGATGACGCCTGGCTGCTCACCGGCACCGACGAACACGGCCAGAAGATTCTGCGCACCGCCACCGCCAACGGCGTCACGCCGAAGGAATGGGCCGACAGGCTGGTCGAGACCGCGTGGAAGCCGCTGCTGGAGACCGTCAATATTGCCAACGACGACTTCATCCGCACCACCGACGAACGCCACGAGGTGAACGCGCAGAAGTTTCTGCAGCACCTGCACGACGAGGGCCACATCTACACCGGCGAGTATGAGGGCTACTACTGCGTCGGCTGCGAGGAATACAAGCAGACCACCGACCTCGTCGACGGCACCGGCGAATACGCCGGCCAACCGGTCTGCGCGATCCACTCCAAGCCGGTCGAACTGCTGCACGAGAAGAACTACTTCTTCAAGATGAGCGCCTTCGCCGACCGTCTGCTCGCGCTCTACGAAGAGAACCCTGACTTCGTGCAGCCGGAAGCGGCCCGCAACGAGGTCATGTCCTTCGTCAAGCGCGGCCTGAGTGACCTGTCGATCTCCCGCTCAAGCTTCGACTGGGGCATCAAGGTGCCGTGGGACGAATCGCACGTGGTCTACGTCTGGTTCGATGCGCTGCTCAACTACATCACCGCGGCCGGCTACGGCCAGAACGACGAGGAATTCGCGAGCCGCTGGCCCGCGACCCACATCGTCGGCAAGGATATTCTGCGTTTTCACGCCGTCATCTGGCCGGCCATGCTCATGGCCGCCGGCATCGAGGTACCCAAGCAGGTCTTCGGCCACGGCTGGCTGCTGGTCGGCGGCGAGAAGATGAGCAAGTCCAAGCTCACCGGCATCGCCCCGAGCCAGATCACCGACACTTTCGGCTCCGATGCCTTTCGTTACTACTTCATGCGTGCCATCAGCTTCGGCCAGGACGGTTCGTTCAGCTGGGAAGACCTCTCGGCCCGCTACCAGTCCGAACTCGCCAACGGCTTCGGCAACCTCGCCTCCCGCGTGATCGCCATGGTCGTGCGCTACTGCGACGGCGTTGTGCCGGCCGCCGGCGAGCTCACGGCCGACGACCTCGCGATTGCTGCCACCGAACAGCGGGTGACGGATGCCGCGGCGAAAGCCATCGAGACCCTCGCCATCCACGACGCCCTCACCAGCGTGTGGGAACTCGTCGACGAACTCAACGGCTACATCACCCTGCAGGAACCGTGGGCCCTGGCCAAGAACCCGGAAACCCGGGCGCGCCTGGAGACCGTGCTGCACACGGCCGTGCGCGGCCTCGGCACCCTCACCGTGCTGCTCTCTCCGGTCATTCCCATTGCCACCGCCAAGCTGTGGACCGCCCTCGGCGGCGACGGCGCCCTCACCGACCAGCGCGTCGACCGGGCCTGGGAGTGGACCGGCGGCGCCCAGGTCAGCCCGCTCGAACCGCTGTTCCCGCGCATCGAATCGATCGTGGAGCCAGCCGATGCCTAATGACGCGGTGCCTAATGACGTGCCTGGTCCTGACGGCATCGACGGCTACGGCAGTGCCATTCGCCGCCGCGACAATACCGCGGGCCGCGACCTGAGCTACCCACCGCTGCCGGAGCCACTCACGGTTCCCGTCTACGACAACCACACCCATCTCGAAATCGCCGATGGGGAGCATCCGCTCAGCTATCGGGAACAGCTCGACCGCGCCTCGAGCGTTGGCGTGCGTGGTGTGATCCAGGTCGGCGGAGACGTCGAAACCTCACGTTGGTCGGCTGCTGCTGCCCGGATCGAGCCGCGCATGCTGGCCGCCGTCGCGATCCATCCCAACGAGGCACCCGATCTCGAGGAAGCCGGAACCCTCGACGACGCCCTCGCCGTGATCAACGAACTCGCCGCCCAGCCGCGCGTGGTCGCGGTCGGCGAGACCGGCCTCGACTTCTTTCGTACGGGTCACGACGGTCGCGCCGCCCAGTTCCGCTCCTTTGAAGCGCATATCCGCATCGCCAAGGAGCACAACCTCGCGCTTCAGATTCACGACCGCGACGCCCACGAGGCCGTGATCGAAACTCTGCTTCGGGTTGGCGCCCCCGAACGTACGGTCTTTCACTGCTTCTCCGGCGACGCCGACATGGCCCGGCTGTGCGCCGAACACGGCTGGTATATGTCCTTCGCCGGCAATGTCACGTTCAAGAACGCCGGCAACCTGCGGGAAGCCCTGTTCGCCGCCCCGCGCAACCTGCTGCTGGTCGAGACGGATGCCCCCTTTCTCACGCCGCTGCCCTACCGTGGCCGGCCCAATGCGCCGTACCTGCTGCCCAACACGCTGCGCGGCATGGCCGCCCACCTCGAAACGGATGTCTCCCTGCTCTCCGCGCAAATCACCGCCAACACCGAGCTGGTCTACGGACGCTGGGACGCCGAGCCCGTCACCGCTGCCTTCGCCGCCCCAAACGACGAGCAAAATCCCGATCAGGCCCCACTCGGCGGCCTCGCATGACCGGCCGCCACTCCCCGGAGCACGTCCCCGCTGACCCCGCCATCGCGGCCAAGCCCACCAAGACGCTCCTTGGCCCCGCCGAGATTCGCGACCTCGCCGAGATGCTCGGAGTCAACCCCACCAAGAAGCTCGGCCAGAACTTCGTCATCGACGGCAACACCGTGCGGCGCATCGTCAAGGTCGCCCGCGTCGCCCCGGGTGACACCGTTGTCGAGGTCGGCCCGGGCCTTGGCTCACTCACCCTCGGCATGCTCGAAATCGGCGCGGCCGTTATCGCCGTCGAGATCGACGACCGCCTCGCCGAGCAGCTTCCGCTGACGGTCGATCTCATGCAGCCGGGTGCTGCGCTCATGGTCATCCGCGCCGACGCCCTCAAGATCACCGAACTGCCCGGCGACCCGACCCGGCTCGTCGCCAACCTGCCCTACAACGTGTCCGTTCCGGTGCTGCTCTACCTGCTCGAGCACTTCGATTCGATTCGCGCCGGTGTTGTCATGGTGCAGGCCGAGGTCGGCGAGCGTCTCGCCGCTCCTCCCGGCAACAAGATCTACGGCAGCCCAAGCGTCAAAGCCGCCTGGTACGGCGATTTTCGCACCGCCGGCAAGGTCAGCCGCCAGGTGTTCTGGCCGGTTCCCAACGTCGATTCGATCCTGATCGCCTTCGATCGTCGCGCCACCCCGCTGGAATCCGAGGAACTGCGGCTCAAGACCTTCGCGCTCGTCGACGCGGCGTTTCAACAGCGCCGCAAGATGCTGCGCCAGTCACTGTCGGTGGTCCTCGGGGACTCGGCGGCGGCATCCGCTCTCATGTCGGAGGCCGGAATCGACCCGACCACCCGCGGCGAACAGCTGACCGTGCACGACTTTCTCGCCATCGCCCGAGTCTGGATGCCGGCCTAGCACGAGCGTGCTGTCCGTGCGGGTAGACAGGCTGGGCTAAGTTAAAAGCATGATGACGACCGCCGGCAGCCCCGTTGTGCACGCGCGGGCTCCCGGCAAAATCAACGTCTTTCTCAAGGTCGGCGCCGTCATGGAAGACGGCTACCACGACCTCGCGACCGCCTACCAGGCCGTTTCCCTGTTCGAAGAAGTGCGCGCCACGCCCGCTACCGACTTCTCCGTCGAATTCAGCGGCAGCATCGACACCTCCGGACTCGCGACTGGCGGCACCAACCTCGCCATCAAGGCCGCTCGGGCCCTGGCCCGCAAGGCGGGCTATCGCGGCGGCGTGCACCTCGAGATCGAAAAGAACGTACCCATTGCCGGTGGAATGGGCGGCGGCTCCGCGGACGCCGCAGCCACCCTTCTGGCCTGCGACGCGCTCTGGGGCACCAACGCCACCAAGGATGAGTTGCTCGGGATCGCCGCCAAGCTCGGCGCCGACGTGCCGTTCTCCTTCACCGGCGGCACAGCGATCGGCACCGGCCGCGGCGACCAGCTCAGCCCGGCTCTGGCCAAGGGCAAATTTCAATGGGTGCTCGCCCTCGCCGACTTCGGAATGTCGACACCCGGTGTTTATCAGGAACTCGATCGGCACCGCGACCGCCACGCCCAGGACATTTTTCCGGCCCAGCACCAGCCCTCCGTCGACGCAAACGTGCTGCAGGCGTTGCGGGCCGGCGACCCGCACATGCTCGCCGACGTGCTGCACAACGACCTGCAGGCCCCCGCTCTGCACCTCGCGCCCGGCCTCGGCAAGGTGCTGCAGCTCGGCGAAGAAAACGGAGCCCTCGCCGGTATCCTCTCCGGCTCCGGCCCGACCGTGGCCTTTTTAGTAGCGGATGCCGACAGCGCGCTCGAATTGCAGGTCGCGCTCTCCGCCTCCCGCCTGCGCGTCGTGCGCGCCACCGGCCCGGTGCACGGCGCCCGCCTGATCAACGACTAGCCCGGAATCGTACGCCCCGGCGTGCCGTAAACTGGGAGGCTATGGCACATCTTCTCGGGGCTGAGTCCCTGCACCTCGAATTTCCTACCCGCGTCATCTTTGACAGCGTCACCGCCGGCCTCAACGAAGGCGACCGCATCGGCGTCGTCGGCAAGAACGGCGACGGCAAGTCCACCCTGATGCGTCTGCTCGCCGGCCGAATGGAACCCGACGAAGGCCGGGTCACCCGTCGCCGCGGCGTCACGATCGGCATGCTCGACCAGTCCGACGACCTCGCCAGCGGCCAGACCGTTGGCCACACCATCGTCGGCGGCATCGAAGAACACGTCTGGGCTGGCGACGCCAAGGTGCGCGACGTCATCGGCGGTCTCGTGCGAGACATCCCCTGGGACGCCCTCGTCGACGACCTCTCCGGTGGCCAGCGCCGCCGCGTGGCCCTCGCCGCCGTGCTCATCGGCGATTACGACTGCATCTTCCTCGATGAGCCCACCAACCACCTCGACGTGGAAGGCATATCCTGGCTCGCCGGTCACCTCAAGACCCGCTGGGCAGCCCAGTCGGGCGGACTCGTGGTCGTCACCCACGACCGGTGGTTCCTCGACGAGGTCTGCAATATCACCTGGGAGGTGCACGACCGCCTGATCGAACCGTTCGAGGGTGGCTACGCCGCCTACATTCTGCAGCGCGTCGAGCGCGACCGCATGAGTTCCGTCGTTGAATCCAAGCGCCAGAATCTCATGAAGAAAGAACTGGCCTGGCTGCGCCGCGGCGCCCCGGCCCGCACCGCCAAGCCCAAGTTCCGCATCGATGCCGCCAACGTGCTGATCGAGAATGAGCCGCCGCCCCGCGACACCGTCACGATGCAGTCGATGGCGATGCAGCGCCTCGGCAAGGACGTCGTCGACCTCATCGACATCGGCGTGAAGTTCGGCGACAAGACCGTGCTGAACGACATCACCTGGCGCATCGCGCCGGGGGAGCGCACCGGCATCATGGGCGTCAACGGCGCCGGCAAGTCCACCCTGCTGAACCTCGTCGCCGGCACCCTGCAGCCCACGAGCGGGCACGTGAAGCGCGGCAAGACCATCAAGGTCGCCGTACTTACCCAGCAGCTGTTCGAACTCGACGAGATTCGCAACGACCGGGTCAGCGACGTCATCGGCCGCCAGAAAACCAGCTACATGGCCGGCGGCAAAGAGATCACGCCCGGCCAGATGCTCGAACGCATGGGCTTCTTGAGCGCACAGCTCACCACCCAGGTCAAGGACCTCTCCGGTGGCCAGAAGCGCCGTCTGCAACTGCTGCTCATCGTGCTGAGCGAGCCGAACGTGCTCATCCTCGACGAGCCCACCAACGACCTCGACACGGACATGCTCGCCGCCATGGAAGACCTGCTCGACTCCTTTCCCGGCACCCTGCTCGTCGTGTCGCACGACCGCTACCTGATCGAGCGCGTCACCGACAACCAGTACGCGGTCATGGACGGCGGCTTTCGCCACCTGCCCGGCGGCGTCGACCAGTACCTCGAGGTACGCCGCAAGGCGGTCGCCGGCCCGGCAGCCGGTTCTCCAACGGATGCCGCTGGCAAGACCAAAAAGATCCCCAGCCTGGGCGGCGCTGAACTGCGCAACGCCCAGAAGGAGCTCGGCTCCATCGACCGCAAGGTGGTCAAGCTGCAGGAGCGTATTGCGCAGAAGCACGAGAAGCTCGCCGCCCACGACCAGTCCGATTTTGCCGGTCTCGGAGCGCTCGGCGTGAAGCTGACCGAACTCGAAGAGACCATCGCCACGCTGGAAACCCGCTGGGTCGAACTTACTGAGCTGATCGAGGGGTAGTTTCGCAGAAGCTGTGACGCAGTGTGTCGGTGCAGGCCACGCGTCGCAGCTTCGGCACGTATCGTTGTTGAGTGCCTCGCAGAGCTGCGGCACAGACCCCCACCCCCAACACCCGGGGTTGATCTGTGCCCAAAAAATCGCTGTGCCCATAATCGCCATCGGTGCTCTCGGGGAATTCACACAGCGAAAGAGACCCTCCATGAAAAAGCCACGTTCCTTCAAGAAGTCCGTACTGGCCGCACTCGCGATTCTGCCGCTTGCGGCACTGCTGGCCGGGTGCGCAGGCGCTGCTGGTGGCGACGACGTCGTGAAGATCGGGGTCGTCGACGAGAGCGAACCGTACTGGGATGTCTTCACACAAGCCGCAGCCGACGCAGGGATTACGGTCGACCTGATCAACTTCGCCACCTACGAGCAGCCGAACCCTGCCCTGACCGCCGGCGAAATCGACCTCAATCAATTTCAGACCATCGTCTACCTCGCAAACTACAACGTGGCGAGCAGCCAGGACCTCTCGGCAATCGGCGCCACCGCAATCTACCCGCTGGGTCTCTATTCCACGCAGTACACCAGCGTCGATGAGATTCAGAAGGGCGACACGGTCGCCGTACCCAATGACCAGAGCAACATGGCCCGCGCCCTCGTCGTACTCCAGTCAGCCGGCCTGATCGAGCTCACCGACGGCGGCACGATTTCGTCGTCACTCGACGACATCGACACCGCCGCCTCGCGGGTGAAAGTGACGGCTCTCGACGCGTCGCTCACGACGACCTCGCTGCCCGACGTCGCCGCCGCGATCGTCAACAACGAGTTTGTTGGAAAGGCCGGGCTCAGTTTCTCGGATGCCATCGCCCAGGACGATCCGGCCGACTCCAAGTCCGTGCCCTATGCGAACGTCTTTGCAGCGCGCGCCGAGGACAAAGACAACGCGACATACCAGAAGCTCGTCGAGATCTACCAGACCACGAAGGCCGTTCAGGATGGCGTTCGCGAAGCGTCCGGCGACACGGCAGTGCTGTTGACCACCCCGGTTGCCGAGCTTGAAGAGTCGCGCGTCGCGGTCGAGGCCGACACTAAGGCTCAGAAGTAAGCATCAGCGTTACCGCGTGAGCAGTTTCGGTTCTTTCTAAGATTTACGCCCAATAGCCGAGACTGCTCGTTCGCGTTCCCGGCGCGACATCACGATAGACCAGCAACAAGAAGGTTTTTGAGGAACACGGATGGCTCTAGTAAGCCTGAGGAATGTTAGTAAGGTGTACCCGCCCGCGAGCAAGGGTGCGCCGAGTGTCACGGCGATCGACTCGGTCAGTCTCGACGTGGAGGCCGGCGACATCTACGGGATCATCGGATACTCCGGTGCCGGTAAGAGCACACTTGTGCGACTCGTGAATGCTCTCGAACATTCAACGAGCGGCGAGATCATCGTCGACGGGCAGGATATCGCCGTGCTTTCGGAGCGCGAGCTGCGCAAGGTGCGCCTCGGCATCGGCATGATCTTTCAACAGTTCAACCTGCTCGGTTCACGCACGGTGGCGCGCAACGTGGCCTACCCCCTCGAAGTGGCGGGGCATCCCAAGGAGAAGCGCGCCGCCCGCGTGGCCGAACTGCTCGACTTCGTCGGCCTCTCTGATAAGGCCGGCGCCTTTCCCGACCAGCTCTCCGGTGGTCAGAAACAGCGGGTGGGCATTGCCCGCGCCCTCGCCACCCAGCCGAGCATCCTGCTGGCCGACGAGGCTACGAGCGCCCTCGACCCGGAAACCACCCACGAAGTGCTCGCGCTGCTCAAGCGCGTGAATGCCGAATTCGGGATCACGATCATAGTGATCACCCACGAAATGGACGTCATCCAGACCATTGCGACCAAGGTCGCCGTGATGGATCAGGGGCGAGTCATCGAACGCGGCCCCGTCTTCGACGTGTTCTCGAACCCGCAAGCCGCGGCATCCGCTCGATTTGTCTCGACCGTGGTCAAGGGCGTTCCGTCGCCCGCCGAACTCGCCGTGTTGCGTGAGCGGCACGCGGGCCGCATCGTGACGCTGGCCTTTCGCGACAGTGCGGTCGACCAGAAGGCCGTCTTCGGCGAGTTCTCGAGTGCCGGAGTGGCGTTCGAGGTCGTCTATGGCGGTATCAATGAGATACAGGGGCGCCCGTTCGGGCATCTCACCCTCGCGCTCACTGGCTCAGACCCGGTCATCGACCAGGTGCTCGCCCACATTCGAACGCTCACGACCGTCACGGAGGTGCGCTGACATGGATGCACTCATCGATTTGCTGCCGGAACTGTGGACGGCCACCCTCGAGACCCTGTACATCGTCGCGCTGACCCTGTTCTTCGGTGGCCTGGGCGGCCTGCTGGTCGGTCTCGGGCTCTACCTGACCCGTGCCGGCAGCATCCTCGAGAACAAGCCGTTGTTTTTCGTGCTGAATCTGCTGGTCAACTTCATTCGTCCGATTCCGTTCATCATCTTTCTGGCGGCGGCGCAACCACTGGCCCGGGCCGTCACCGGCAGCGGCATCGGCAATAACGCGATCATCTTCACGATCGCTCTCGCAGCCTCCTTCGCCATGGCTCGCATCGTGGAGCAGAACCTGCTGACCGTGACGCCCGGCGTGATCGACGCCGCTCGCAGTGTCGGTGCCGGGCCGATTCGTATCATCTTCACGGTATTGCTGCCCGAAGCGCTCGGGCCGCTGATTCTCGGCTACACGTTCATCTTCGTCGCGCTCGTGGACATGTCAGCCGTTGCCGGTTACGTCGGTGGCGGGGGCCTTGGTAATTTTGCGCTGCTCTATGGCTACCGTCAGTTCAACCCCATCGTGACCTGGGCGGCGGTGCTGCTGATCATCGTGCTGGTGCAGTTCGTGCAGTTCTTCGGCAACTACCTCGCGCGCAAGGCTCTTCGCCGCTAGTTCTCGTGGCGCTCAGTCGAAATCGAGGCTCAGCTTGCGCAGCAGGCCGGCCAGGCGCTCCTGGTCGCTCACCGAGAGGGTCGCGAGGAGAGCGGCCTCGGCCTCGACCAGCCGGGTGATGGCGGCATCCACTCGGCTAAGGCCGGCGGGCGTCATGCCCACCAGGATTCCGCGACCGTCGTTCGGTGCGGAGCGGCGCTTCACCAGCCCGCGTTCGACGAGCCCGTCGATGCGGTTCGTCATGGTGCCGCTTGAGACGAGCGTCTGCTGCAGCAGGGCCTTCGGGCTGAGCTCAAAGGGACTGCCGGCCCGGCGCAGGGCCGACAATACGTCGAATTCCCAGGATGCGAGCTCCGAACGGGAGAATGCGGTGCGGCGGGCACGGTCGAGATGCTTGGACAGCCGGGCGACGCGGCTGAGCACCTGCAGCGGGGCGAAGTCGAGATCGGGCCGTTCACGCAGCCACGAATCAACGATTCGATCGACTTCATCATGGCCAGGCATTGCTCCATTATCCCGCTTACCGGGGAGTTTCTTCGACTAGACGCCTCACAGGCCTGGTCATCGGCGTCGAGGGCCGTCGGAATCTGGCAGACTTGACTGGTTGCTGGCCCCGGTCAGCATGGTCCGCCATAGTGTAACGGCAGCACGGCAACCTTTGGAGTTGTTCGGTCCAGGTTCGAATCCTGGTGGCGGAGCCCTCATTTTCTTCACCAAATGCGTTAGGAATCCTGTGACAGACGCCCGCCTCGCCATCATCGTGTTGGCCGCCGGCCAGGGCACCCGCATGAAGTCCAGCCTGCCGAAGCTGCTGCATCCGCTCGCCGGGGTGCCCATCGTCAGCCACGTTCTCGCGACCGCGCGCGCACTGGACGCCGCCCACGTCATCACCGTCGTGCGGCACGAGCGCGACCTGCTCGCCGCTGTCGTGGCGCAGGACCTGCCGGAGAGCACCATCATCGACCAGGACGAGATTCCCGGCACCGGTCGTGCCGTCGAGCAGGCCGTCGCCGCGCTTCCTGCCGGCTGGGACGGTGACGTGCTCGTTATTAACGGTGACGTTCCGCTGCTGAACGCCGCCACGCTCGCCTCCTTCATCGCCTCGCACCGTACCGGTGCCGCCGCCGGCACCGTACTCTCCGCCTATCCCGACGATGCGACCGGCTACGGCCGCATCATCCGCTCGGTTGAGGGTGTTTTCGACCGCATCGTCGAGCAAAAAGATGCGACGGATGCCGAACTGGCCGTCACCGAGATCAACGCCGGTGTCTACCTGTTTGGCCTGGCCGCGCTGCGCGAACAGCTCGCCGAGCTCACCACCGCGAACGCGCAGGGTGAGAAGTACCTCACCGATGTGATCGAACTGCTGCGCCGGGCCGGCTCCGAGGTGAGCGCCGTTCCCGTCGCCGATGCCTGGATCGTCGCCGGCATCAACGACCGCGCCCAGCTCGGCGACACCGCGCAGAAGCTCAACGCCCTGATCGTGCGCGGCTGGCAGCTGGCCGGCGTGACCGTGCAAGACCCGGCCACGACCTGGATCGACCTGAAGGCCGTGCTCGCAGCCGACGTCACTCTGCTGCCGGGCACCCAGATTGAGGGAGCCACCGTCGTGGCCACCGGCGCCATCGTGGGCCCGGACACGACCTTGCGCGACTGCGAAATCGGCGAAGGCGCGCGCGTCAACCGTACAGACGCGACCCTCGCGGTGATCGAGGCCGGGGCATCCGTCGGCCCGTTCTCATACCTGCGCCCGAACACAGTGCTCGGCGCCGATGGCAAGATCGGTGCCTTCGTCGAGACCAAAAACGCCCAGATCGGCGCGGGCAGCAAGGTGCCGCACCTGAGCTACGTTGGCGATGCCACGGTCGGGGTCGGATCCAATATCGGCGCCGGAACAATATTCGCCAACTATGACGGAGTGGCCAAACACCACTCGGCGATCGGGTCGCACGTGCGCACCGGGTCGCACAACGTGTTCGTCGCCCCGATTACAATTGGAGACGGGGCGTATACGGGGGCTGGCACGGTCGTTCGCAAAAACGTTCCGGCCGGCGCTTTGGCCATTACCGTGGCCCCGCAACGCAATATGGACGGCTGGGTCGAGACCAACCGGGCCGGCACAGCTGCGGCGACAGCAGCCGCAGCGAGCAGCACCACAGAGACTGGAGAATAAGTGTCGGAAATCAAGACCAGCGGCGACAAACGACTAGTACTGGTTTCGGGGCGAGCACACCCGCAGCTCGCACTCGATATCGCCACGGAGCTTGGTTCTGAGCTGCTCCACACCGACGCACGTACTTTCGCCAACGGCGAACTGTACGCCCGGTTTGACGAGAGCGTGCGCGGCTCGGATGCCTTCGTCATCCAGTCGCACACCGCGCCGATCAACGAATGGCTGATGGAACAGCTCATCATGGTCGACGCGCTCAAGCGGGCCTCGGCCAAGCGCATCACGGTGGTCGCGCCGTTCTACCCCTATGCCCGCCAGGACAAAAAGGGCCGCGGCCGCGAGCCGATCTCGGCCCGCCTGGTCGCCGACCTGTTCAAGGTTGCCGGCGCCGACCGCATCATGTCGATCGACCTGCACGCGGCCCAGATTCAGGGCTTCTTCGACGGCCCCGTCGACCACCTGTTCGCGATGCCGGTGCTGCTCGAGCACTTCCGCGAGAAGCTCGACCCGGCCACCCTCACCGTAGTCTCGCCCGACATGGGTCGCGTACGCGTCGCTGACATCTGGAGCGACCGCCTCGGTGTGCCGCTCGCGATCATCCACAAGCGCCGCGACCCACTCGTGCCCAACCGCGTCTCGGTACACGAGATCGTCGGCCAGGTCAGCGGCCGCGTCTGCCTGCTCGTTGACGACATGATCGACACCGGACGCACGATCGCCCTGGCCGCCGAAGCCCTGCGCGATGCCGGCGCCATCGGCGTTGTCGTCGCCGCGACCCACGCCGTGTTCAGCGACCCGGCCGTCGACATGCTGCAGAACCCGGCCATCAGCGCCGTCGTCGTCACCGACACGCTGCCGATCCCGCCGGAGAAGCGCTTCCCCACCCTGACCGTGCTGCCGATCGCTCCGCTGCTCGCGCGCGCGATCCATGAGGTCTTCGACGAGGGTTCGGTCACTTCGATGTTCGACGGTGCCGCGTAGGTTTCACGCGCCTGACGGGCTGATCTCGGGAGGCGGTGGCTGCGGCCATTGCCTCCCGTTCTGTTAACGGCGTTAAGTGCGCCAACAACGGATGCTGCCTGCTGCGTTTCGCAGACATTCGCGCGTTTTCCGCGCCCCGCCTCGAGCATCGGGCAGTACATGGGGCCGAAGGTGGCATCTCGTGGCGGCTGCCTCGCCGAGCCGTGAATTTTGATCGCCGAGCCGCGAGTTCGCGCCCGTTTTGCGTCATTTTCGGGTCAGAACTCACGGCTCGGCAACCATGTTCCGACGGATGCTGCAGCAGGCATCCGTTTCACCCAGCGCGGGAGTTCCGCCGCTGCGCGGGAGGCCGAACTCCCGCGCACTGGCGCAAGTCCCGCGCAGCGCAGCTAGGTGCGGGTGGCGGGGGCCAGCTGGCGCGGCGCGGCGGGGATGATGCCGAGCGGCGTGACAAAGGTGTCGCGCTCGTTCTGATCGATCGCATAACACTGCCAGCCGAATCCGCCGGGTCCGGCGAGGTCAAAGCGGGCGTCGTAGTCGACGGCGAACGGGTAGTACCGGGCCACCGCGGCCACGCAGGCGTTGGCAGCGGTGTCCGAGGCGACCCGCATGGTCGTGAGCACGCCCGGCACCACCAGGGCAATGAGCCCGAGCACGACAGCGACCCGCAAAATTGCGGTGAAGTGTTTGCCGCGCAGGGGACGGTAGTTGTCGTTCGGCTCGTAGCCGGAGAGCTCGGGGTGGTTGTCAGTCATGGGGAGTCCCAGTATCCCAGACGTGGGTGTGAAGCGACCCGGGTAGACAAAACGGCCGGCAGCATCCGTTATATGAGTGGATGCTGCCGGCCGGCAGAACTGCGGGCCTAGTGAGTCGATGCTTCCGTGGCGATCTCGCTGCGGTCGCCCGACCACAGCGTGTGGAAGGTGCCGGGCATATCGACGCGGTGGTAGGTGTGCGCGCCGAAGAAGTCGCGCTGTCCCTGCACGAGCGCGGCCGGAAGGCGTTCGCTCGCGAGCGAGTCGAAGTAGCTCAGGCTCGAACCGAAACCGGGAACCGGGATGCCTGACAGTGCGGCGGTCGAGACGACGCGGCGCCACGCGGCTTCACCGGAGGCAATGGCCTCGGCGAAGTACGGGTCGACGAGCAGGCTCGGGATCGACGGGTCGTTGTTGTAGGCATCGACGATGCGGTTGAGGAACTGGGCCCGAATGATGCAGCCGCCGCGCCAGATGGTGGCGATGGCGCCCTTGTCGATGCTCCAGCCGTACTTCTTGGCTCCGGCGATGATCGCGTCGAAACCCTGCGCGTAGGCAACGATCTTCGAGGCGTAGAGCGCCTGGCGCACGTCTTCCTGGAAGGTGTGACCGACCACGGCGATCTCGGGGCGAGCCGTGAGGGTGGCGCGCACGGGGCCGCGCTGTTCCGGGTGGCTGGACACGGCGCGAGCGAAGACGGCTTCGGCTATTCCGCCGACGGGAACGCCGAGGTCGAGCGAGTTCTGCACGGTCCAGACGCCGGTTCCCTTCGAGCCGGCCTCGTCGAGAACGACGTTGATGAACGGAGCTCCGGTCTTGGCGTCAACCTGACGCAGAATCTCGGCGGTGATTTCGATGAGGTAGCTGTTGAGCTCCCCGTCGTTCCAGTCGGTGAAGACGTCGGCGATGGCTTCGGGGGAGTGCCCGCCGACCTTGCGGAGCAGGTCGTAGGCCTCGGCGATGAGCTGCATGTCGGCATATTCGATGCCGTTGTGGATCATCTTGACGAAGTGACCGGCACCGTCGGTGCCGATGTGGGTGACGCAGGGCACACCGTCGACGACGGCGGCAATGGATTCGAGGATCGGGCCGAGGGTTTTGTACGCCTCAACCGAACCGCCGGGCATGATGCTCGGGCCGTTGAGAGCGCCCTCTTCGCCACCGGAAATGCCGGCGCCGACGAAGTTGATGCCCTTGGCGCTCTGCTCCTTCTCGCGACGGATGGTGTCGGTGAATTCGGCGTTGCCGCCGTCGACAATGATGTCGCCGGGTTCGAACAGCTCGGAGAGCTGGGTAATGACGGCGTCGGTTCCCTTACCGGCCTGCACCATGATGATTGCGGTGCGCGGCTTGGTGAGCGAGGCGACGAAGTCGGCGATGTTCTCGGAGGCGACGAAGTTCGCTTCCGGGTGTTCGGTCGTGAGTAGGCGGGTTCGCTCAGGGGAGCGGTTGTACACGGCGACCGTGTTTCCCTCGCGGCCGGCGAGGTTACGGGCGAGGTTCGAGCCCATCACCGCCAGTCCGACGACACCAATATTTGCCTGCGCTGCACGGGACTCTGACACGTTTTCTCCTTTGGGACTGTATTGAACAGGCCATCTTCAACTTTAGTGCACGGGCCTGAGCGCCATGTCTGGCCCGGAAGCTGAATTTGATCGGGAACAGTGTGGTGTTAGCGTTGGTGATTAAAATCAGATTTATTGCGATGAAACCGCGAATTAATCCGATGTAATGAAGCAACGGCCGAGCATGCGGAGCACAATGTCAAAGACGAACAGCGCAGATACCAGCCAGACCGCCCCCGGGCTGCCCATCGTCGTCATGGGTGTGCAGGGGTGCGGCAAATCCACCGTCGGCCGCGGTATCGCCGATGCCCTCGGCATCCGCTTTGCAGACGGCGACGACCTGCACAGCGCTGCAGCCCGCGCGAAAATGGCGTCGGGGCATCCGCTGACCGACGAGGACCGCTTGCCGTGGCTGACCCACATCGCCCAGACCCTGGCGGCGGCCCTCGAGGGCGGTGAAGCGCTCACCGTGGCGTGTTCGGCGCTCAAGCGCAGCTACCGCGACCTGATGCGTGACCTCGTACCGTCCCTGGTCTTCGTCGAGCTCTACGGCGATCAGGCCCTGATCGCCGAACGGCTGACGCACCGCAATCACGAATATATGCCGGCCACGCTGCTCGATTCGCAGTTCGCCGCCCTCGAACCGCTCGCGGCCGACGAGGCCGGAATGCGGATCGAACTCACCAGAACTCCCGACGACATCGTCGGACTCGTACAGAACATGATTACAAAAATGAACCAGGAAGAACTCGCTCACTGATGACCGCACTTGACATGAACTGGGTGTTGTCCACCCCCGCGTTGCTCGGCGTTGCTGCCGGCTCCATTGCGCTGCTCCTCGTACTGATTATGAAGTTCAAGGTGCACGCCTTCCTCTCCCTGATCATCGTGAGCCTCCTGACAGCCGTTGCCACCGGAATTCCGACCGATCGGCTGGTGTCGACCCTGCTCAATGGATTCGGCGGAACCCTCGCCGGCGTCGCCCTGCTCGTCGGCCTCGGTGCGATGCTCGGCCGCATGCTCGAAACCAGCGGCGGCGCGCAGGTGCTGACGGATGCCCTGATCAAGAGATTCGGCGAGAAACGCGCGCCGTTGGCCCTCGGTGTCGCGTCTCTGATGCTGGGCTTCCCGATCTTCTTCGATGCCGGCCTGGTCGTCATGCTGCCGATCATCTTCGCGGTCGCCCGTCGCTTGGGCGGATCGTTCCTCGCCTACGGCTTCCCCGCGGCCGTGGCGTTCTCGGTCATGCACATTTTTGTTCCCCCGCACCCGGGGCCCGTCGCGGCGACCGGCCTGCTCGGCGCCGATGTCGGCCTGGTGCTGATCTTCGGCCTGGTCGTGGCGCTGCCCACCTGGTTCGTCGTTGGGCGCTTGTTCGGCGGGTACGTTGGCCGCAAGTACAACATTCCCGTGCCGTCTATTCTCAGCAGCAAGACCGACAACTTCAAGGAATTCGAGTCGGCCCCCAAGGTCGGCACCGTTCTGTCCCTGTTGTTGCTGCCGATCGGCCTGATCTTTCTCAATACCGGATTGAACATGGCAGCGACAGCCGGCCTGGTGTCGCTCGATGACGCCTGGGTGCAGGTACTGCGCGCCTTCGGCGAGACCCCGGTTGCCCTGCTCATCACCGTTCTCCTCGGCATGATCTTGCTCGGCTGGAAGAAGCGCAAGTCGTCGGGTCTGATCGAGGCCGTCGTGGACAGCGCGCTCGGCCCGGTTGCCGCCGTTATTTTGATCACGGGTGCTGGTGGAATGTTCGGTGGGGTGTTGCAGGCCAGTGGCATCGGCAATGCCATCGCCGAATCGCTCGACAGCATCGGGCTGCCGGTGATCGTCGCCGGATTCGTTATCGCCGCCGTGGTGCGGATCGCGCAGGGATCGGCCACCGTTGCGCTGACCACCTCCGCCGCCCTGCTGCAGCCGGTCGTCATGAGCAATTCGACCTATAACCCGGTCGAGCTGGCCGCGATCGTGCTGGCACTGGCTGCCGGGTCGGTTTTCGCCGGCCACGTGAACGACTCGGGATTCTGGCTGATCAGCCGGTTCTTCGAGATGGACACCAAGACTACTCTGAAGACCTGGACCGTCAGTCAGGCCCTGGTTGGTGTGGTCGGCTTCACCATCGCCCTGGCGATCTACCTCGTCGCCAGCCTGTTCTGACCCAACTATTCCGCGGCTGAGAAGAACAGCCGCGGGGTATCGTCCCAGGAGTCTTCCACCTCGGCGATGGTGCGCCGCATAATGAGCTCCATCGACTCCCGGGCCTGCACGGGGTGCCCGCCCTGCACGGCATCGGCCACGTCCACGTGCCACTGCAGCGCGGTCTCGTGCGGTTTCTCGGGCATCAGGCCGAGGCCGGTGCGCCCCGAGAGCACAGCGGCGATCACCTCGTCGAGCTTGGCAAACATTTCATTGCCGGAGCCGTGCAGGACCAGCCGGTGAAAATGGATGTCCAGGGTCAGAAATCGCTCCAGGTCGCCGGAGCGCCCTACCGTGCGCATCTGCGCGGCCACGGTCATCAGTTCGCCCGACATCGCCTGCGGGCAGTGTGCGGCAGCCAGCTCGGCCGCCATCGGCTCAACGGATGCTCGCAGCTCGGTCAGCGAGCGCAACTGTGCGCCGCGCTCCGGCCCGGCTAACCGCCACCGAATAAGCGTCGGATCGAAGGCATTCCACCCCGATTGCGGACGCACGCGGATGCCGACCCGTTTGATCGATTCGACCAATCCCATCGCGGCGAGCACGCGCACGGCCTCGCGCACGACCGATCGGCTGACGCCCTGGTCGAGGGCGATGTGATCGGCGAGCATGACCGTCCCGGCCGGCATCCGGCCGTCCACGATGGGGGTGCCGACCGCATCGACGACGCGGTTGTGCAGGCTGGAGGGCATGCTCTGACCCTAACGGCTGGGGTGGCACGGCTACAGCGGGCGACACGCCCGGACTGCGGGGGCGGCCCAAACTGTGTAAGGTTGAGAATCGAACTTCGGCGAGGGATATCGTCACCCGGGCAACCGGGCTGACGGCATCCGTGATCGACGCGGCGGACGAGACCTTGGGCTTTTCCTCACGCTGACATGCGTTCGAGTTGAATCAGTACCCCCATCTTCGGGCCTCGGCCCGAAGACCACGATCTGGGTCTTATACCCGCTAGGAGTAACACCATGGCTAAAAAAGAAGTAAATGCCGTCGTCGCTGAACTGCGCGAAAACTTTGGCAAGGGTGCGGCCCGCAAGCTGCGCGTGCTCGGCCTGATCCCGGCCGTCATCTACGGCCACGGCACCGAGCCGGTGCACGTGTCGCTGCCCTCGCACCGCATCGGTCTGCTGCTGCGTCGCAAGAACATGATTCTTGAGCTCGATCTCGCCGGCGAGAAGCAGCTTGTGCTGGTCAAGGACGTGCAGAAGGACCCGGTCAAGGCCATCATTGAGCACATTGACCTCATCGTCGTACGCAAGGGTGAAAAGGTCCAGGTTGAGGTCCCCGTACACACCACCGGCGAATCGTTCCCCGGCACCATGGCCGACTTCGACACCAAGTCGCTCCTGCTCGAGGTTGAAGCCACCGACATCCCCGAGAACCTCCAGTTGTCGATCGAGGGCCTCGAAGACGGCGCGCAGCTGCACGCCAAGGACGTCACCCTGCCCGCCGGCGCCGTGCTCGTATCCGACCCCGACACCCTGGTCATCTACGTCCACACGCCGCGTGGCGAGGACGAGTCCGAGGAGACCGAGGTCATCACTGCTGGCACCCCGGCCGCCACGCCGCCCGCCGCGTAACAATTATCTTCACTCGGTTCTCGCGGGGTTTTCCAACACTTAGGCGGAGGATTCCCCTGGATACGAACCTGTGGCTCGTAGTCGGGCTCGGTAACCCCGGGCCCGACTACGCTGGCAACCGCCACAACGTCGGGCAGATGGTCACAGGGCAACTCGCCAATCGTCTGCCCGCGAATTTCAAGCGTCACAAAACCGCCGCCCTGGTCGCCGAGGGGCGACTAGCTCCCGGCGCACCCAAGCTGGTGCTGGCCAAGCCCACCACATTTATGAACGTCTCCGGCAGCCCGGTCGCCGCGCTGCTGCGCTTCTACTCGCTGCCCATTTCCCGCCTCATCGTCGTGCACGATGACCTGGACCTGCCCTTCGACACCCTCAAGATCAAGGTTGGCGGCGGTCACGGCGGCCACAACGGCCTGCGCGACATTATCGCGGCCACCGGCAGCAACGAGTTCATTCGCATTCGCATGGGCATCGGCCGGCCGCCGGGCCGCCAGAACGCGGCCGACTTCGTCTTGCACGACTTCGCAGCCGCCGAGCGCAGCATTCTGCCCGTTTTAATAGCGGATGCCGCCGACGCGATCGAATTGATCGCCACCGACGGCGTCGTGGCGGCCCAACAGAAGTTCCACTCGCCCGCGTAGGTAGACTCGTTCAGTGATCCTTCAGGGCTTAATCGCAGCGCTCGCGCGCGCCTCCACGTTCGACAATGCCCTCGCTTATGCCAGCCGGGATGCTGATTTCAGTCTGACCGAGGGCCTGCGCGCCCCGCTGCTCGCCGCGCTGCTCGACCTGCGCCGCGATGATGCTCAGGCGCTGTTCGTCATCACCGCGACCGGCCGCGAGTCTGAGGCGCTGCGCGAGAACCTCGGCTGCTTCGCCACGAGCGCGGAGATCATCGACTTTCCAGCCTGGGAAACCCTCCCGCACGAACGCCTGAGCCCGAGCGCCGAGATCGTCGGCAAGCGCCTGCACGCCCTGCGGCGGATGCGCGAGTGGCAGGAGCAGGACGCGCGCGAGCGGCATCCGCTTATCGTCGTCGCCTCGGTGCGAGCCGCCCTGCAGCCGGTCGCCGACAACCTCACCGACTACGAACCGATCGAACTGACGGTCGGAGCCCGCGGGCACGACCTCTCGGCGATCGTGCTGCAGCTGGTCAATGTGGCCTACGCCCGCGTCGACATGGTCACCCGGCGCGGCGAGTTCGCCGTGCGCGGCGGTATTCTCGACGTCTTTCCGCCGGTCGCCTCGCACCCCTACCGGGTGGAATTCTTCGGCGACGAGGTCGAGCAGATTCGCCTGTTCAGCGTCGCCGACCAACGGTCCTTGCCCGAACCGGTCGCATCCGTCAGCCTGCCGCCGAGCCGGGAACTGCTGCTCAGCCCGGCCGTGCGGCAGCGCGCCCGGGAAATGCAGCACGAATTTCCGAGCCTGTCCGGTCTGCTCGCCAAGATCGCCGAGGGCATCCCGGTCGAGGGCATGGAAAGCCTCGCCCCCGCCCTGGTCGACCGGCTGGTGCCGGTCACGCACTACCTGCCGAGCAACGCTGCCGTCGCCGTGATCTCGCCGGAGCGGGTCGCAAGCCGCGCGATCAGCCTCGCCGAGACCAACCGTGAGTTTCTCGGTGCAGCCTGGAGCGCTGCCACGGCCGGTGCCGACGCGCCGATCGACCTCGAATCCGGCGATTTTCTCACGCTCGGCCGCCTGCGCGACAGCGTCAAATATTCGGCTCCCGGTGCACCGGCGTCCGGCCACCACTGGTGGACCCTGAGCACGTTCCAGGCCGCGCCCACCGACGAGGCGGTTCTGCCCGAACACCTCGAAATGGACGAACTGCTCACCATTCGCATCGAAGCGGATGCCGTCCCCACCTTCGCCGGCAGCGTCGACGGTGCAGTGGGTCATGTCGCCTCCCGGCTGCACGACGGCTGGGTCGTCGGTATCGTCGCCCAGGGGGCGGGGCTGGTCGAGCGGGCCGCGCAGGTTTTGGCCGAACGCGAACTTCCGGTGCGCGTCGTAGACGTGTGGCCGCTGGAACCGGAGGCCGGTATCGCTTACCTGCTGAAGGCATCCGTCGATCACGGTTTTGAGCTGCCGACCAGCAAACTGACGCTGATCAGCGAGAGCGAATTTTACGGGCGCACGGTCGGCTACTCGGCCAGGCAGATCAAGAAGCTCGCGAGCCGCCGCAAGAATGTCGTCGACCCGTTGCAGCTGGTCGCCGGTGACCACGTCGTGCACCAGACGCACGGCATCGGTCGTTTTCTCGAACTGACCCAGCGCGAGGTGTCGAGCGGTGGGCGCAACCCGGTCAAGACCACCCGCGAATACCTGGTGCTGGAATATGCGGCGTCCAAGCGCGGCCACGCCGGCGACCGGCTGTATGTGCCGACCGACCAGCTCGACCTGGTCACCCGCTATGTCGGCGGGGAGGCGCCGACCCTGAGCAAGATGGGCGGCAGCGACTGGTCGAGCGCCAAGACCAAGGCGCGCAAGGCGGTGCGCGACATTGCCGTCGAGCTGGTCAAGCTGTATTCGGCGCGGATGGCGAGCAAGGGTCACGCCTTCGGACCGGACACCCCCTGGCAGCGCGAGCTCGAAGAAGCCTTCCCATTCGTGGAGACCCCCGACCAGCTGACGACGATCGACGAGGTCAAAGCCGACATGGAACGGCCGATTCCGATGGACCGGCTGCTCAGTGGCGACGTCGGCTTCGGCAAAACCGAGGTGGCCATTCGTGCTGCATTCAAGGCCGTGCAGGACGGCAAGCAGGTGGCCATGCTCGTGCCGACCACCCTGCTGGTCAGCCAGCACATGGAAACGTTCAAGGAGCGCTTCGCCGGGTTCCCGATTCACCTGCGCGCCCTGTCCCGATTCCAGACCGACAAAGAGTCGCGCGAGACGATCGCCGGAATGCTCGAGGGCACCGTCGACGTCGTCATCGGCACGCACCGGCTACTGTCGCCGTCGATCCTCTTCAAGGATCTCGGCCTGGTCATTATCGACGAGGAACAGCGCTTTGGTGTCGAGCACAAGGACGCCCTGAAGAAGCTCAAGACCAACGTGGATATTCTCGCGATGAGCGCGACCCCCATTCCGCGGTCGCTGGAGATGGCGGTAACCGGAATTCGCGAAATGTCGACCCTGGCCACCCCGCCCGAGGACCGGCACCCCATCCTGACCTTTGTCGGACCGTACTCGCAACGGCAGGTGGCTGCGGCCATCCGTCGGGAACTGCTGCGCGAGGGCCAGATCTTCTTCGTGCACAACCGGGTCACGAGCATCAACCGCATCGCCTCGGAGCTCGCCGAACTGGTGCCGGAGGCGCGCATCGCGATCGCGCACGGGCAGCTGCCCGAGGCTCAGCTCGAGCAGGTGGTCGGCGACTTCTGGGAGCGCAAGTTCGACATTCTGGTCTGCACCACGATCATCGAAACCGGCCTCGACATCAATAACGCGAACACGATCATCATCGACCGGGCCGACAAGTTCGGCTTGAGCCAGCTGCACCAGCTGCGCGGCCGGGTCGGTCGTGGGCGTGAGCGGGCCTACGCCTACTTCCTCTACGACGAGAACAAGCCGCTGTCGGAGACCGCGCACGATCGGCTCGCCACGATCGCGGCGAACAACGAACTCGGTGCCGGTATGCAGGTGGCCCTAAAGGACCTGGAGATTCGCGGTGCCGGAAACCTGCTCGGCGGCGAACAGGCCGGGCACATCGCGGGCGTCGGCTTCGACCTGTACCTGCGGATGATCGGTGAGGCCGTGTCGACGTTCCGCGGCGACGTCGCCGAGGGGCAGACCGAGCTGCGGCTCGAGCTGCCGGTGGACGCGCACATTCCGCACGACTTCGTCGACAGCGAGCGGCTGCGTCTCGAGGCGTACCAGAAGCTGTCCAGCGCGAGCTCGCCGACGGCGGCCGACGACCAGATCGATTTCGTGGTCGAGGAACTCACCGACCGTTACGGCGAACCGCCGGTGCCGGTTCAGAACCTGGTGGCCGTGTCGCGGCTGCGCTGGCAGGCCCAGCAGGCGAACCTCAGCGAGGTCGTCGCCATGGGGTCGAACCTGCGGGTTGCTCCGGCCGATCTGGCCGACTCCATTCAAATCCGGTTGCAGCGGATGTATCCCGGCTCACGTTACGTGTCGGCCACTGGGGCGCTCAGCGTACCGATGCCACGGCCGAACGGTGAGCCGCTGGATGACAACGCCCTGATCGAGTGGACCAAGTCGCTGCTGACCGCGATCTTCCCGCCGGCCGTTCTGTCCGCCACCTAACCGTTAACGCAGACAGCACCGTCGTTGCAGGAACGACGGTGCTGTCTGAGTCAGCGGATGCTTAGCCCTTCGACGACTGTTCCGTCTGGTACACATCCGGGATGCCGTCGTTGTCGCTGTCGATGGCTTCCTTATCGGCAATGCGACCGTAGTGACGGTTGCGGGAGCGCAGGATCGCGGTGGCCAGCAGGGCGGCGAGCAGCGAACCGACCAGGATGGCGACCTTGGCGTGATCGTCGTGCGGGCTGCCCTGGCCGAAGGCGAGCTCGCTGATCAGCAGTGACACGGTGAAGCCGACGCCGGCCAGCAGGGACACGCCGATGACGTCGATCCAGGCCAGGTCGGGGTCGAGGGTTGCCTTGGTGGTCTTGGTCACGATGAAGGTTGCCAGCAACACCCCGATCGGCTTGCCGACCACGAGGGCGACGACGATGCCGACCGCTACCGGGTCGGTGAGGGCCTGGTACAGACCCTCGACACCGCCGAGGGTGACGCCGGCGGAGAAGAACGCGAACACCGGAATCGCGAAACCGCTCGAAAGCGGGCGAATGCGATGTTCCAGGGTTTCGGCCAGGCCGGGCCCGGCATCTGGCCCGCCGCCGCGCTTGCTGCGCAGCACGGGTACGGCGAAACCGAGGAGTACGCCAGCGACGGTCGCGTGTACGCCGGAACCGTGCACGAGCGCCCAGACGATGAAGCCGAGCGGCAGCAGCACCGTCCATGCCGCCCAGCCCCTGGTTCCAAAGAAGTAGGAGAATTTATGAGTCAACAGCCAGAACAGACTGAGCAGCACCAGGGCCAGAATGAGTGGCAGCACGGCGATGTCCGTGGTGTAGAAGAAAGCGATGATCGCAATGGCCAGTAAATCGTCGACCACGGCGAGGGTCAGCAGGAAAATGCGTAGTGCGGGCGGAAGCTTCGATCCGATGACGGCAAGAACGGCGACGGCAAACGCAATGTCGGTCGCGGTGGGAATTGCCCAGCCGCGAAGAGTTTCAGCGCCGGATTCGAGGTTGATCAGCGTGTAGATGACCGCCGGAACGATCACGCCACCAACCGCTGCGGCCACCGGTACGATGGCCCGGTTCATGCTGCGCAGGTCGCCGGCCACGAATTCACGTTTCAGCTCGAGGCCGGCCAGAAAGAAGAAGATTGCCAGCAGGCCGTCGGCGGCCCAGGCGCCGAGGCTCAGCTCGAGGTGCCAGGGGGCGTAGCCGATCTTGTAGTCGCGAAAGGCGTAGTAGGCGTCGGAGAAGCCGGAGTTGGCCATGATCAGCGCGGCCACGGTTGCGGCGAGCAGAATGGCGCCTCCGACGGTTTCCTTGCGCAGAATGCGCGAGATCCGCATGAATTCGTTGTGGCTGCCGCGGCGAAGCACGGTGGCGGTCGACGGGGTGGCCTTCGAAGCTGGTGCGTTGGACGATTCGGTCATATGAATTCCTCTGGTCTTTCGGGCGCGCACATCCATGTGCCGACCAGACTTCCCGGCTCACCGTTGTCGACAATACACGACGTGCCTGAACGATCATCGGTGGCCCACCTACGATGGAGAGACGATGGAACCGATCCAGGAGTGCCGACCATGACCAACCCCGTGTTTTCCTCCGGCTCCGTGTCCGGTGCCAACGCTACCCGACCGACTCCGCCGGCCGACAAAAATGACCGGGATGCGGCATCCGCTCGGCAGACAACGATGCAACCCAGCCCTCTGGACACCCTGATCGTCACCGTCGCGCGGCTGCGCGGGCCCGGCGGCTGCGCGTGGGACGCCGACCAGACCCACGCCTCGCTGGTGCGGCATCTGGTCGAAGAGACGCACGAACTGATCGAGGCGATCGAGGACGGCAGCCGCGACGACCTGCTCGAGGAACTCGGCGATGTGCTCTACCAGGTGCTGTTCCACGCCGACCTGGCCGCGCACACCCCGGAGGAGAACTTCGACATTCAGGATGTCGCTGCCCGCCTGACCGAGAAAATGGTCGGGCGACACCCGCACGTGTTCGGTGATGTTACCCTCGACACCGCGGCGGAGGTCTCGGCTGCCTGGGACGGTTTTAAAGCCGAGGAGAAGCCGGGCCGCACCAGCGTGCTCGACGGGATTCCGGGCGGTATGCCGGCCCTCGCCCTCGCCGACAAGGTGCTGGGTCGGGCCGAAAAGATCGGCCTGATCGAAGCGGATGCCGGCTTCCCGCTTCCGATCGAATCCGAAGCCGATCTGGGGCCGCTGCTGCTGGCGATCGTGGCCTCCGCGCGGGCCCAGGGCCTTGACGCCGAGCGCGCGCTGCGCGCCGCCGTGCGCGACCTGCAGGGCGAGATCCGCGGAGCCGAGGGAGTCCAGGCGCCCGGCGCTCCGCTGGACGAGTCCTTCGACGCCGGAATAATCGCCCTCCCCTCCTAACGCGGATCAGAACAGAGGGTTAGGCGATGCGGCTGCCGGCGGGGAGATGGGTCGCGGGGGTGCGCGTGCGGCGCCACGCCCAGAGCAGGGCGCCCGCGCCGAGCAGCAGGTGCATGGCGAGGCCGATGAACCAGCTCGGCACCGCGCCGTCGTAGGTCTGCTGTGCGGTCGGACCCCGGTCGAAGGCCTCACCGGAGAAGGCGCCGCTGTCGTTGCGGCTGCTCTGGGCGGCCTCGTCGCAGCCGTTGAACTCCGTGTACAACTCCGGCGGCGACTGGGCGCTGCGCACGCCGACGGCGATCTGGCCGAACAGGTCGGTCGGGTAGCCGGCGTCGTTGAAGCTGCCGGGGGCGGCATCCGCGACCACCACGTAGGGGTTCGCGGCGAGAATCCACCAGAAGTAGTCGAAGCGTGGCACGTTTTGGGTCGTCGTCTCGGCCGTGGAACAGACGATGTCCGACTGCTCGCCGGTGGCCTCGTCGAACGTCGACGACACCACGTAGTAGCTCACATTCGTCGCCTGCTGTTGGGTGGCGGTGCCGAGCAGCGCGAACGCGATGAGGGTGCCGAGGCTGAGCGCCGCGACGACCAGATAGGTCAGCACGATCGAAAACAGCGGCCGGGTCAGAATGCCGGAGAGTCCGACTCCGACGGCTGCAATGGCGCCGAGCTCGGTTGCGAGCACGAGCACCGACACGGCGATGGTGCCGAACGAGACTTCGCCGAGCACGACCGCGAAGATGAGAAACGGCAGCGCCGCCGCGAGAAAGGCGAGGGCCGTGATCCAGGCGGCAAGAAACTTGCCGAGCACGAGTTGCCCGGTGCTGATCAGCGTGACCTGCGTCGTGGCGAGGGTGCCGGCATCCCGATCGCCGTTGATGGCATTGCCCGACAGCGCCGGAGAGACCAGCGTGCCGAGCAGCAGCACGAAGAAGATGATGGTGGAGAACACGCCGCCGCCGCCGGCCAGCCAGGCCGAGGTCGCCAGCCAGAGCAGAAACGTGACCACGCCGACGAGCAGCATGAAGACGCCGAGCAACACGTACCACGAGGCTCCACGCACGCGCTGACGCAGTTCGAGGGTGACGATGAGCCAGAGCCCGGAGAAGTACACCCGTGAGTGGGTCATTTCGTCGCCTCCCCACCGGTCGACCGGGTGAGGTCCTGAAAGGTGTGTTCGAGGTTGCCGACGGCCGGCCCGAAATCGCAGACCGGAACCCCGCTCAGCACCAGATTGTGCAGCAGAGCAGCCGCCGACGCCTCGTTCTCCACCTGCACCAAAGTGCCGAGCTGGTCGACGCCGCGCACCGTGCCGAGCGCGCCGACCACTCCGGGAGTGGCGAGGGCGCGTTCCAGCGCCGCCTTATCCAGGGAACGGATGCGCCAGGATCTGGCACTCGCGCCCGCCGCGGCCACCTGCTCCGGGCTCGCCGTGCGTCCGGCGGCGAGGTACACCGCGGCATCCGCCATCTCGTCGAGTTCGGCGAGGACGTGACTCGACACCAAAATGGCGGTGCCGTCGCCGGCCAGGCGACGCAGCAGCTGGCGCAGTGACGCGCGCGCGGCCGGGTCGAGACCGGACGCCGGTTCGTCGAGCAGCAGCACGCCCGGAGAGTGCACGAGCGCCCGCGCCAGGCTCAGGCGTTGTTTCTGACCGCGGGACAGTACCCGCGAGGGTCGATCGGCAAAATCACCGAGGTCGGTCAGCGCGATCAGTTCGTCGGCGCGCACGGCGGCCTGCTCGCGGGTCATTCGGTACATGCGCCCGGTGGTCTGCAGGGCGGCACGGGCGGAGAGGCTCGGTCAGGAACCCAGGGCGTCCGGCATCCAGCCCGTGACGGCGCGCACCCGTTCGGGTTCGGTGACCGGGTCGTGCCCGTTGATGCGGATGCTGCCCGTCGACGGTGTGAGCAACGTGGCGAGCATGAGCAGCAGGGTCGTCTTGCCCGCGCCGTTCGGTCCGATCAACGCCGTCACCGACCCGGCCGGCACAACGAGCGACGCATTCACCACCGCCAGCACACTGCCAAATGACCGACTGACCCCGGTCACCGCGACGCCGCTCGACGTCACGTCCACTCCGCCGGAAACAGTCGCGACCGACATTCACACCCCCACTTGTTCCCCCGAGTCTAGGGCGCGGCCATTTTCAGGGGCGGGCGGTGAATCGCTTCCACGGCATGCTGAGAGAATTACTCCATGGCTATTGCAGTGACCCCGCCGCGCGGCATGCGCGATTTTCTCCCCGCCGACAAGGCCCTCCGCGAACGCTCGCTCGGCATTATTCGCGAGAGTTTTCGTGCGCATGGCTTCGACGAGATCGAAACCCCGGTCATGGAAGACTCCGCCCGCCTGCACTCCGGGCTCGGCGGCGACAACGAGAAACTCGCCTTCGCGGTGCTCAAGCGCGGGCTCAGCCCAGCGGATGTTGCGGCGGCGGCCGAGCAGGATGACCTTCTGTCGCTGGCCGACCTGGGCCTGCGGTTCGACCTGACGGTGCCGCTCGCCCGGTTTTACGCCACTCACCGTGCGAGCCTGCCGACCGTGTTCCGGTCGATTCAGATCGCACCGGTCTGGCGCGCGGAACGGCCGCAGAAGGGCCGCTACCGCCAGTTCATGCAGTGTGACATCGACATCATCGGTGAGGCCGGCGCGCTCGCCGAGATCGAACTGATCACCGCCACGGCCGCGACGCTCGATCTGCTCGGCCTCGAGGGCTGCTCCATTCGTATCAACGACCGCCGCATCCTCAGCGCCCTGCTCGCCCACTGGGGCGTCGCCGCCGAGCTGACCGAGCGGGCGCTGATCGTGATCGACAAGCTCGACAAGATCGGCGTCGACGGTGTCGCGGCCGAACTCGGTGCCCTCGGCATCGATGCGCCGGGCCTCGCCGCGCTGCTCACCGAGCTTGGCACCGGCGGCTGGGCCCTGGGCAACGGCTTGTTCGACGGCACTGTGCCGGCTTGGCTCGACCCGAAAGCCTTCGCCGACCTCGCCGCCCTGCGCGCCGCTCTCCCCGGCGTCGACCTGGTCTTCGACCCCACCCTGGTGCGCGGCATGGGCTATTACACCGGCACCATCTTCGAGATCTCGCACCCCTCCCTCGGCTATTCCCTCGGCGGCGGCGGCCGCTATGACGGCATGATCGGCCGGTTCCTCGGCACCGACGTGCCCGCCTGCGGATTCTCGATCGGCTTTGAACGCATCGTCGACCTGCTTGAAGCGGATGCCGCATCCGCTGATCTGGCGGTCGTGCTCGTGCACGACAAAGAGGCCGATCCGGCTCGACTGGTCGCTCTCAAGCGCGACCTGGTCGCCGACGGCCTGCGTGTCCGCCTCGAACGCCGCACCAAGAACCTCAAGGCGCTGCTCGACCGGGCCGGCGAGGCCGGCTACGGGAGGTTCGCGTTCGTGACCGCCGAAACTCAGACGGCCGGCGACCTCGACTTCAAACCGCTCGGCGCCTGACCAGGCCACCCGCGCCCGACCAGGCAACTCTGCGGCTTCGGCGAACGGCCGACGGGTTTGGTTAGACTGAATTCGCCTGGATCACCCGGCACACCCCTACCTTCATTCCGACCAGTACCCCGGCGCCCGACCAGGCGTCAATCCCGACAAAACAGGAGACAGTTGTGGCCCTAATTGAGGCAGTAGACGCACGCGAAATTCTCGACTCGCGAGGCAACCCGACCATCGAAGTCGAGGTTTTGCTCGGCGATGGAACGGTCAGCCGTGCCGCGGTGCCGTCCGGCGCGTCCACCGGCGTGTTCGAGGCTTATGAGCTGCGCGACGGCGACAAGGCCCGTTACCAGGGCAAGGGCGTGCTCAAGGCCGTCGAAGCCGTCATTGACGACCTCGGCCCCGCGGTCGAAGATATCGACGCGACCGACCAGCGCATTGTCGACCTCGTTCTGATCGAAGCCGACGGTACCGACAACAAGGAGCGCCTCGGCGCCAACGCCATCCTCGGCGTCAGCCTCGCCGTGGCCAAGGCCGCCGCGAGCTCGGCCGGACTGCCGTTGTTCCGCTACCTCGGCGGCCCGAACGCGCACACCCTCCCGGTGCCGCTCATGAACATCATCAACGGCGGATCGCACGCCGACAACGATGTGGACATCCAGGAATTCATGATCGTTCCGCTCGGTGCTGAGTCGTTCAGCGAGGCCCTACGCTGGGGCGTCGAGACCTACCACGCGCTCAAGGCCCTGCTGCAGTCCAAGGGTCTCTCCACCGGCCTCGGTGACGAGGGCGGCTTCGCCCCCAACCTGCCCAGCAACCGGGCAGCGCTCGACCTCATCGTCGAAGCGATCGAAAACGCCGGTTACGTTCCCGGCAAGGACATCGCCCTCGCCCTCGACGTCGCTGCGAGCGAATTCTTCAAGGACAGCAGCTACAACTTCGAGGGCAAGAAGCTTTCGGCCGAAGAGATGAGTGCCTACTACGCTGAGCTCGTTACCGACTACCCGCTCGTTTCGCTCGAAGACCCGCTCGAAGAAGACGATTGGGACGGCTACGTGCACCTCACGGCTGCGCTCGGCGACAAGGTGCAGATCGTCGGAGACGACCTGTTCGTGACCAACCCGGTGCGCCTGGCCAAGGGCCTTTCCCTCGCGGCTGCGAACTCCATTCTGGTCAAGGTCAACCAGATCGGCACCCTGACCGAGACAATGGATGCCGTCTCCCTGGCCCAGCGCGCCGGTTACACCGCGATCATCTCGCACCGCTCCGGCGAGACCGAGGACACCTTCATCGCCGACCTCGCCGTCGCAACGGATGCCGGCCAGATCAAGACCGGCGCCCCCGCCCGGAGCGAACGCGTCGCGAAGTACAACCAGCTGCTGCGCATCGAAGAGGAACTCGGCGAGGCCGCGGTCTACGCCGGTCGCACCGCGTTCCCCCGCTTCACCGCGTAGTAGGCACTCAGCAGCAATAGCACTATCGGGCCCTCGACCACCGATATTTCGGTTGGTCGGGGGCCCACAGCTTTCCCTTGGTACCATTTTTTACTGACAGACACGACCGACCAGTGAAAGGAGTTGTGATGGCGCCGAAGCGACCTCAGCAGACGCCGTCCCAGCCCCAGTCCCAGCCGGTGCAGTCCAAGCCGGGCAAGCGCCAGCAGGCCCAGCGGCAAACAGTACAGCGTGAACCAGCCCAGCGGCCACCCATGGTCTCGGAGACGGAAACGCCCGCCGGCGGCTGGCTGCGCGGCATCCGCTTTTCGGGATTCTCGTTGGTGATGATGGTGATTCTGGTGCTCGCCGTGGTGATTCTCGCGCCGAGCCTGCGTACCTACGCCGAGCAGCGGCAGCAGATCAGCAAGTTGAGCAGGGCCGTCGCCGATCAACAGGACGAGGTCGACCGCCTCACCAGCCAGCGTGAACGCTGGAACGACCGCACCTACGTCACAACGCAGGCGCGCGAGCGGTTGTTCTACGTACTGCCCGGCGACATCAGCTTTCTCGTCATCAACGATTTACCGGTCGTCGCCCCGCTTGAAGCGGATGCCGCGCCGGTGAGTACCAATATCCAAAGCACCAAGATTGATTGGCTGGGTTCCTTGTTCGCCTCCACCATGACCGCCGGCCTCGCCCCGCAAGCCGGAGCACCAGCGACATTAACACCCGCGACATCAACACCGGCGACACCGGAACCGGTGGCACCGTGACCCGGCCGCCGTTCGACCCGTTCACCGCGGCCGACATCGACCTCGTCTCGGCCCAGCTCGGACGACCGGCCCGCAACGTCGTCGGCATCGCCGCCCGCTGCGTCTGCGGCGCGCCGACCGTCGTGGCGACCGCACCGCGGCTCGCCGACGGCACCCCGTTCCCCACGTTGTATTACCTCTGCCACCCCGCGGCCACCGCAGCTATCTCCTCCCTCGAAGCCACCCAGGTCATGAACGAGTACAACGACCTGCTCGCCGACGATGCGGACGTGCGCGCGGCCTACCAGACTGCGCACGAGAGCTTTCTGTTCGACCGCGACCAGCTCGGAAGCGTGCCGGAAATCGCTGGCATCTCCTCCGGCGGCATGCCGAACCGGGTGAAATGCCTGCACGCCCTGGCCGCCCACTCGCTGGCGGCCGGACCCGGCGTCAATCCGGTCGGCGACCTCGCGCTGGAACGCGCCACCTGGTCGCCCACGGTCTGCGAGTGTCTGGACTACTCCGCGGCGCCGATCGACGAATCCGGGGCGGCCCTGGCGTGACCGCGACTACGCACCGGGTCAGCGCTCGTCGGGTCAGCGCGGGCGTCGCGCTCGCGCTGGCCACGGCGCTGTTCGGCGGTACCGTGGCCGGTTCCGTCGTGCTCGACGCGCCCGCCGCGCACGCCGATCAGATTCGCGACCTGCAGTATTGGCTCGCCGATTATGGCTTCACCGAAGCGTGGAACACCACGCGCGGCGCCGGCGTCACGGTCGCGGTCATCGACTCTGGAGTCAACGGCAACGTGGCCGAGCTGACCGGCGCGGTCGTCGGGGGAACGGATGTTTCCGGGCTCGGCTCCGCAAACGGTCAAACCCCGGTCGCCGGCGACGATGATGAGGGCGAGCACGGCACCCTGGTCGCCTCGCTTCTGGCCGGACGCGGCACTGGCGACGGTACCGGACTGATCGGCGTGGCGCCTGAGGCATCCATTTTGGCGGTGTCGGTCGGGTTTGGCAGCAGTCGTTCTGCCGTGAGCAACGACGACCAGATCGCGCAGGGCATCCGTTGGGCCGTCGACAATGGGGCGGACGTCATCAATATGTCCCTCACCCGCAATACGTTGTACTGGCCGGAGAGCTGGGATGACGCATTTCTCTATGCTTTCGAAAATGATGTCGTCGTTGTGGCCGCCGCCGGCAACCGGGGGAGCGGAACCACCGAAGTCGGGGCTCCCGCGACGATTCCCGGCGTACTGACGGTCGCCGGCGTTGACCGCGAAAAATCGGCGAGCTTCGATGCCTCCTCGCAAGGCATCACCATTGCCGTCGCTGCGCCCAGCGAGAAGCTCGTCGGGGTGACGCCCGATTCGACCTATGTACAGTGGGACGGCACGAGTGCCGCGACGCCGATCGTGTCCGGGCTCGTTGCCCTGGTGCGGGCGGCCTATCCGAAGCTCGACGCTGCGGGAGTCATGAACCGGGTCATCGCGACCGCGAACGCCAACGGGCAGAGCGTGCCGAGCCCCATCTATGGCAACGGCCTGATCGATGCCGCTGCCGCCGTCACCCGCTATGTCGCTCCGGCGACAGAGGCCACTCCGAGCGAGTTGCTCACGGAGTGGATCACGCTGCACCGGCGGGCTCAGATTGACGTGGTTCCGACCGAGACTCCCGTTGCGGAGGCTCCGGCTGCGGTCGATGAAGACCCGGCGCTGCCGGTGCAAAATGTGCTCACGGCGTGGCTCCCGAACCAGCTGACACTGACCTATATCAGTCTGCCGCTCGCTGTACTCGTAGGGTTTGGTATCCTAGTAACGCTGGTGGGCATTGGGGCCACTCGGTACATCAAGCGAATTCGGCGCAACCCCAAAGATTTCGCACAATCATAATCCTGTAGGAGGCCTTCTCATCGTGCCCAAAATTCTCATTGTTGGTGGCGGCTACGCCGGTTTTTACACGGCGTGGAAGCTCGAGAAGTGGCTACGATCCGGTGAAGCCGAGGTCACTATGGTCGACCCGCTGCCCTACATGACGTACCAGCCTTTCCTGCCGGAGGTCGCTGCCGGATCCATCGAACCGCGTCACGCGGTCGTGTCGCACCGTCGCCACCTCAAGAAGACTAACGTCATCTCCGCCAAGGTCACGCACGTGAACCACGCCGAGAAGACCGCCACGATCACCCCGCCGACCGGCGAGCCGTACGAGTTCAAGTACGACATCATCGTGGTCACCGCCGGTGCGGTGTCGCGCACGTTCCCGATTCCGGGCGTCGCCGACCAGGCCATCGGACTCAAGACCATCGAAGAAGCCGTCGCCATTCGCGACCGCGTTTTGACCAACTTCGACAAGGCGGCAGCCCTTCCGGCCGGCCCCGAGCGTGAGCGCCTGCTCACGTTCGTTGTGGTCGGTGGCGGTTTCGCCGGCATCGAGGTGTTTGCCGAGCTGCGCTCGTTCGCGACCTCGCTGCTCACCCTGTACCCCGAGATCAGCTTCGAGGACACCAACTTTCACCTCATCGAAGCCATGGGCCGCATCATGCCCGAGGTCTCGCTCAAGACAAGCCTCTGGGTCATCGACAACCTCGCCGGTCGCGGTGCCCAGATTCACCTCGACACCCAGTTGACCAGCGCGGTCGACGGAAAGATCGAGCTCTCCACTGGAGAGACCTTCGAAACCGACCTCATCATCTGGACCGCCGGCGTTATGGCGAACCCGACGATCGTGCGCCACACCGACCTTCCCATCGAAGAGCGCGGTCGCCTGCAGGTTCGTGCCGACCTGCGCGTCGGAACCGAAGACGACATCATCGCCGACGCCTGGGGCGCCGGCGATGTGAGCTGTGTCCCCGACCTGAGTGGTGGCGGCGTCGGCGGCAACTGCGTGCCGAACGCCCAGCACGCTGTGCGCCAGGGCAAGCTGCTCGCCAAGAACATCGTTGCCGTGCTGCGCGACGAGGCACCGGTGCAGTACTTCCACAAGAACATGGGCGCCGTTGCCGGCCTTGGCGTTGGAGTCGGTGTCTTCCAGAGCGGCAACCTGGCCATCACGGGCATGCCGGCCTGGTTCGCCCACCGTGGCTACCACGGCCTCGCCATGCCGAGCTGGGAGCGCAAGCTGCGCGTCGTCTGGGGCTGGGTCAACAACGTTTTCCTCGGCCGCGACGTGGTGTCGTTGATCGCCACCGAGAACCCGCGTGCCGTGTTCGAAGAGTTCGTTTCGCGTCCCAAGCCGCCGGCACCTGCTGCTGCGCCCGCTGCAGCCCCCGCGGCCAAGGCTCCGGCGGCCCCGCGTGCGCCCCGTGCGCCGCGCAAGCCCACGGTCAAGGCTGCTGCAGCCGAAGCTGCTTCGGCCACCACGGCACCCGCTGCGCAGAAGGCGGCCGCCGAGGCATCCGCTTCAAAGTAGCTGTTTCGATAGGTGCTGCCGGGCGATCGCATCGCTCGGCAGCACCTATGCTGGAATCGCCCGTTACCGGGCACGCCCCCATAGCCCAATTGGCAGAGGCAGACGACTTAAAATCGTCACAGTCTGGGTTCAAGTCCCAGTGGGGGCACCACGAATATATCCGTGCTGATCTGGGTTTTAACTTGGTGACGGGTGCCTCAGGTGCCCCGTTTGCCCACACTTGAAATCATCCGGGCCTGATCGAGGGCCACTGCGACGCTGTCCAGATCGTCGTCGAAGAGGTCCGCGTACACGTCGAGGGTCCTCGCGGCCGAGGCGTGGCCGAGCATCCGCTGTAGCGCTTTGACGTTCGCGCCGGCGGACACGGCCAGGCTCGCGGCGGTGTGCCGGAGGTCGTGGGGCGTGACGCGTGGGAAGGTCGGATCGACCTCCCGGGCACGTTTGAGGGCGTAGACCAGCCAGCCGTCCCGAGTCGACGGCGTGCGCTGGTGCGATAGCCCGTTGCTGAACAGGATCTGGTCGGGGTCTTATCGGCGCAGAGCAGCGCCAATCGCTCCGTCAGGAACGGGGGAAACGGAACCGTGCGTGCCTCGTGCGACTTGGGCGTGCCGAGCAAAATCTTACCGCCGACCCGCACGGCGTTCTCCCGTACCGCCAGACGCCTCCGGACGAGGTCCACGTCTCGCACTCGCAACCCGGTCACCTCACCCCAGCGCAAGCCGGTGTAGGCGAGGGTCAGTATGACTGTGCCGTGCGTCGTCGCCGAGGTTGCGAGCAGGTCGACCTGCTCGTGCGAGAGATACGTGTGCGGTTTCTTCTTCTTGCGGGGGAGAGTCACCCCGCGCGCGCTGTTGACCAGGATGCGGCGGTCCTTGACCTCCACGTCGAGAATCGCTGCGAGCACGCCGTAGGCGCGGATGATGTGGGTGGCGCTGCGTGCACCGGGCGAGGGATGCAGGGTTATCGCTGTGCCGGCACCGAGTTGTGACACCCAGGTCTGCACCTCGCTGTGCTGGATGCGGCCGATCTCCGCGGCGCCCCAGCGCGGGGCGACGTAGAGCCGCCAGGCGATTTCGATGGGCTCATAGGCTGAGGGCTTGAGATGCGTCTGAGAAGACAGCCATGTACGTCCCAAGGCGCCGATGGTGGCAAGGGCCGCCGATTCCTCGATGTACTCGCCGCGACTCTTGGACACCCCGGTGGAAGCGAGGAACAGCTGGGCGGAGCGCTTGGTCTTGAAGCCGCGCTTGTCGGTCTGGCTGTGATCTGGTTGGCGGTAACGCACACGGTATCTCTTTTCCGCGGCCGTCTCATACGCTGAAATCGTTCCCATGACCTCACCTCGTAGCGCTCGCCGTCGTTGATCGCGACGAGCCGGAATTGCTGGTCTTAGCGGTGGCGCTTTGTTCGATCTCAGCGGTACGCAGAACGGAGTTCTGGCTGCTGCGATCAAGCGATTGGTTGGAGGCCGACGTCATCGGCAGCGCGGGGCTCGCCCGCGACGATTGGACGCTGTCCTGGACCTCGTCGGCGGCAATTCGGCGCCGTGCACGAAGCGCACGGGTGCCTGCCTATTCGTTTGCCTAGTCACCGAGCGCGAATAGGTTAACGACGGGGAAAGAGAAGAGAAAAGTTGAAGAAGAAGAGAAGACAAGAGCAAGAACAAAACAAGGAACTGAGAAGAGAAATGAAGCAAGAAATCAGAGGCAAAGACGCGAGATAACCAGCGATGTAGAGCAAGAACCAGGAGACGGAGCCGAGCCGAGAATGCAACCGGGGCGGTCAATCGAGATAGTCAGTGCTCGCATAGGGCCGGTGTGCCAAGTACGCGATAACCAGCTGTGCGATCGATCGGTGTGTCGGCCCAAAGTAAGTGTCAGTGGTCAACTGCAGAATTATGGTGCAGATCACCGAACGTGATGAGGCGATGGTGCAATGGCTCGATGTTGTCCGGTTGGTCGACGTGGAAGCCGTGCGATGGGCGCTCGGCGCGTTCGCGGGAGCCGGCCAGCCGCTGAGTTTGCGGCGGGCCCAACTGTGGGTGGCGAGCATGTCCGCCATCGGCTGGCTGGACCGATCCGGGCCGACCTATCGGGACGGATCCATCGTCTGGTCGGCCCGCTTGGCGATCGGCAAGCCGCCGCCAAGCCTGTTTCGGCAGACCACCCGGCACGAGTAGCGTGTAGCGACTCGGGACGGCATCGTTGAGCTGGTTGAGGTGGAGCTGACGCCGAAGTCGTGGCAGCGGTACCAGAAGATCGTGACCAACCACGGCTACCGTCTCGTGCACGAGGGCGTCGACCGGGTCGTGTACTTCTGCACGGCCGACGCGCATCGTGCCATCACCCGCGAAGCGGACCGACGGCTCGTCCGCACCGAACGCCCACGGTTGGTCTCGTACCCGTGTCTCGACGCCCGCGGCATCTGGATCGGCCCCAATCTCGACGCTGGCGACCTCGCCGTTCAGCGCGGGGCCGCGACGCAACTCGACGGACCCGGTGAGTGGAACAGCTCTGCCGGAACCCGCACCTGACTTATCGGGGGAAGGACAGCCGACGTCAGGACCGGCCGAAGTGCCTCGAGCTACGCTTGGCCGTTGCCGATGGCCGTCATTCACTAGGTACGGATCGAAGTCCCGGGCAAGGAATTAGCAGCGATATTTCTGCCCCGGTTAGCCCCCCTTCACCGGGCATTTTCTCGGGCGGGGCTTACGGGAATGAAGATCCTAGCCTTCATATGGCCCTCCGCGGAACACGACCGCGGGTTGTTCCGTCCTGGTCGAGGTCCGTTATTCGGAGAGCCACGTCGGGTCGGAAAAGAGTGCCTGCAGCTCTTGAACAAGGCGAGCCGTATGGAAACCGTCAGCGGCCGCATGGTGCACCTGAATGGCGACAGGCATCACGGTTCGCCCCCCGGTCTCCCGGTACCGGCCCAGGGTGAATATCGGTAAAAGATGCTTCCAGCCGTCGCGTATCTGAAGACTGAACCCGGTGAACGACGTCCACGAGACGCTTGATATGTCAAAAACATTTGCGGGCATATCTGATTGCGGCTGGAACGACGCGGAGCTCCGCCACCATCTCTGTGACGTCGAGTTCAGCCGTGATGGCGTAGCTGCACTCGACGCGCGTGAGGTAGTGCTCGAAGTGCTCCCGCCGAGGCCACTTGTCCAGATCGATCGCGCTCGTTTCTGTCATGCCCTCGAGCCTAAGGCGGGCACCCAGCCCCATCAGCCAGCAGCAGTGAGCGTTCCCGAACGCCACTCCCTCGAGACTTCGGAACTTCAGCGAATTGCTGCCGACTCTGCGTCCGTCGAGGTCCGCTTTCCGGAGACCGCTCGCGACCGGCGGGCAGCAGTCCATCGGGCACCCTGATGCTGATCACGGGCGCTTTTGAGGGATCAAGCCGCGACACATCCGCTCGGTCGCTCGGAGCGTAAGGTGGACCGAATGATGCCAACACCAATCCTTGTCCCGGCATCGGCCACGTCCCCTGGGGACCAAGAAGTCTCGCTTCAAGCCGAAATCGTTGCAGACGCGGACAGCACGCCAGGTCCAGGTCTGGTCCCGGAGCTACTGATCACCTCTCTCGAGGCGAGCCTGGATTTCTGGTGCCGTTTGTGCGGATTCGAGGTGCTCTACGACCGCCCCGACGAAGGGTTTGCCTACATCACTCGCGGCACGGCGCACATCATGCTCGAGCAAAGTGGATCGGGACGGAACTGGATCCCCGCCCCGCTGGAACAGCCTCTCGGCCGCGGGATCAACTTCCAGATCACTGTGGCATCGATACAACCACTGTTACGTGCTCTTGAGGGCGGGAGCTGGGCACTCTTCATGGAGCCGGAGACGAAGTGGTACCGGACCGGCACGACCGAGGCGGGCGTAGCCCAGTTCCTGGTGCAAGACCCGGATGGATACTTGATCCGATTCCAAGCGTCTCTGGGCCGCAGGCTCGCCGGGCCCGGCACCCGCTAACAGCAGCCGGACGCCGCTCTGTAGGAGCAGGCTCACGCTTGGACGGTGGCTTGAGAACTACTGTGGAAGGCATGACTCCAGCGATGCCGATCCTTGTCTCTGCGACATCACCGACGTCCGCTGAAGCCAAGGACGTGTCAATTCGGTACTACGAGGACATTGTGAGTCGCTACCACGGGCGACCCGCCTCTCGACAGGAGACCCTGGACGCCCAGGCCGGATACCCCAGTGATGACCTGGTCGCACCACTGGGTATCCTTCTGCTGGCCCGCCAAGGAGCCATCGTTCTCGGCTGTGCCGGAATGCGGGTACGGCCCGGCGACATTGGCGAGGTGACCAGAGTCTTCGTGGAACCGGCGGCACGGGGTAAGGGCGTCGGACGCCGGCTCATGAAGGAACTAGAACGCAAATCCCGCGAACTAGGACTCCATGCGTTGCGGTTGGACACACGAACGGACCTCGTCGAAGCGAGAAGCCTGTACGCGTCCCTTGGCTACATCGAAGGGGAAGCGCACAATACGGACCCATACGCGAACCACTGGTTCCGGAAGGAACTGGGCTGACGCCCGATTCCTGACGCCCAGCGAAGGACTTGGCTGGTTGATGGTGCCCGGTTAACGTTCCACGTACGGGCAACTCGCACAGCGAATCGACTTGAGCGGAATCACGCTTCAACGCGCCTGCTGGACGCCCGGCTTACGGGCAGTTTCTGGATCTTAGGCCGTACCTTGCGAGGAATCGTTAGTGTCAACCTTGTGAGTAAAGTCCAACGATGCATTCTCCTTCTTGCTCTGGCGGTCGCGCTGTGGCTTTTAGGCGGCGCTCTCATCCTGTTTGCAGAAGAGCTTGTCGTTCGTATTCTCGGAGTGGCTTCTTTCGCCGTAGCGGTTCCAGTGGCAATCGCTGGTGGCCGTGGCTTACGCGATCGTCAGTGACTGTTCCCCGACTGGGAATACAGACGTATCAAGCTCTGGCTTTGGGGATGTATGCGCGAACGACAGCAACGGCAATGAGGACGACCACCACGGCTGCGGTCGTCGGGATGACGTACATTGCGCCGAAACCTATGACCGCTGGCCAAACCGGCTCAGGACCATTCAAGCTGCTCCAGCTTTCCCCGCGAGCCGTGCCAAAAGCCGTGTAGCCGATTACTCCTAGGAGCGCGATAATTGCCAGTCCGAGCGTCATGGTCGCGCCCGTTATCCAACGTTTCATGTCTTTCCCCCAGGTCGTTTGTACGCAACGGTTGCACGGATCTGGCGACGCAAGCGTCACCCCACGCTGTCCGATCGATCGATCGCGGCACCGCGGATAGGCGTCCGGAGGAACGGCCCTCGTTATGTTGGGCTCGGTTTGTCGTCTGGTGCGACAGCGCCCCGCAAGACGTTCGACTTGCGGGCGCTTTGTGGCCCGAGCTGCCTTGCATGCGGGACTTCTACTCGAGACCGTCTGCGTCGAGGTGCTCAGACCTGATGATCGACATCGTGAGGGTGTCGACGTACTCGCCGTCGAATCTGTGCGCATCGCGCCGCCTGCCCTCGAGTGCGGTGCCACTGCGTTCATACACGTGCTGGGCACGGGGATTGAAAGCGAAGACCTCAAGCTCGATGCGGTGCAGCGTCGTGGTTCGGAACGCATGCCCGATGATGAGCCGTGTTGCCTCGGTACCGAGCCCGAGGTCACGCCCCGCAGGGCCGATGAGAATGCGAAAGCTGCAGCTGTCATTCTCCGGGCTGAGTTCATTCAGCACCACTTCACCCACGCAAGCCGACGACGCCTGCTCGATGATCGCGAGATCCAGACGATCGGGTTGCTCGGCTCTCGTCTCATACCACTGGAGCGTTGCCGAGTCGAGGATGGCTGCACGACCGTGCGCTTCGGCTGTGGTGTGAACGCTTCCCGTGAGAGTGAGCACTTCGGGGTCGGCAAGGATGGTGCCCATGGCATCAATGTCTCCGGCCTCGAACGAGCGCAATACAACGCGCTCTCCCACGAGAGTGGACTTATCGGCAAAGAATCCTGCAGGGGCCATTCGCCCATCATGCACGACCATTGCCGCCATTCGTGTCTAACTTGGCACGCCACCGATCCGTTGCCTCTGCTGACAGCGCTGAATGCCACGCCGCTTGATGTCCGAACAGGTTCCCAAATGACACGGCGTCGAGGCCGGCGATCGTGGCGTGGATCTGTCGCAGTAATGGTCCGGCTTACGGCACCCTTCGTCAAGCTACATTCGGAGTCATGTGGAGGACTTTTGTGCGACAGGGGACGGCCGACGACCTGGAGTTTCTTGAAGCGATCGAGAATGAAGCAGATGCGCTGTTCGCGACCGTGTTCTCGATAGTCGACTGGCGGCCTGCTCCTTCCTATACGACGCCCTCACTGCAGAGTGGCTTCATCCTCGTAGCCAGCGAAAATCCGGGATCGGACCCGATCGGGTTTGCCCATGTCCTCGAAGTCCCTGGCAGCAGTCATCTCGAGCAGCTGTCGGTCATGCCGTCGGCGGCACACCGCGGGCATGGGCGCGCGCTCGTCGAGGCAGTCAAGAGCGAATCACGACTGCGCGGATGCAAACGGGTTACCTTGCGAACGTTCACGGACGTTCCATGGAATGCGCCCTTCTACTTGAGCTGTGGTTTCATCGAGCGTGATCCCAATTCTGATTTTCTTCGTGATCTGTCAGCGGCAGAGCAACAGCGAGGACTTGGGTACGGCCGGCGTATTCAAATGAACTTCGACCTGACTGATGAGCTGCCCCGATAACCGTTCCCCACTAGGAGCCTCTGGCGGGGGTGCTCCCAGGTCACCGCGAGCGGAACACGATTCGCGGAAATCAGGCTCTCGACAGCCCCATCCTCCGGCGTCGGTTTCACCGGGCTTCGCACCGCCCGCACCGCAGCAATCGGCGCAGGGCTTTATTTGGTTTGGCCGTCGTGCGCTCGGCCACCGCACCACCGCCGTCTAGAAGTCAGTCACTTTCTTGGCATGCCACGCACACCTTGCGGGAATACGATCTCTCTATCGGGCTTCCCGTCACGTCGGCAGCCCGCGACGCACCGCCTCACAGCAGCGTCGAAGCATCGCTGCACCACAGATTGACACCGCTGCGATGCGGCGGCTAATCGTTAAATTGTGACCCCGACGACACCGTTTCTCATCCAGCTAAAGCACACAGGGAGCATCAATGAGCACTGACGACCAGACCAACACATGCAGTTTCCACATGAGCGGTGCGCTGCCAGCAGGTGGCGACCACCTCGGTGGCACCTTCGGTCAGTCGCCGACCCTGGACAGTTGGTACCCGCAGCGTCTCCGGGTTGAGCTTCTCCACCGGAACGGCGTAGACGCCGACCCGCTCGGCGCGGACTTCGACTACGCGGCGGCTTTCGCCACGATCGACCTCACGACGCTCAAGTCGGACATCAAGCGACTGCTCACCACATCGGTCGACTGGTGGCCGGCGGACTACGGCAACTACGGTCCACAGATGATCCGAATGGCGTGGCATGCCGCCGGCACGTACCGAATTGCCGACGGCCGTGGCGGAGCGGGCACCGCGATGCAGCGGTTCGCACCAATCGGAAGCTGGTGGGACAACGGCAACACCGACAAATCACGACGACTCCTACAGCCGATCAAGCACCAGTACGGCAACGCTCTGTCGTGGGCCGACCTGATGGTCCTGACCGGCAACTGCTCCCTCGAGTTGATGGGCCTGCCGACGTACGGCTTCGGTGGTGGACGACTCGATGCGTGGGAACCGGACGACGGCACCTGGTGGGGCCCGGAGGTCTGGAACCCGCACGCGGTCGCGAGCCCTGACGAGATGGTGAGCCGCGACGAACGCTGGCATGGTCAGAACGGCGACGCGGGCTACGACTTGCAGAGCCCCCTGGCCGCGTCGCACCAGGCGCTCATCTACGTCAACCCTGAGGGGCCCTATTCGAACGGCGACCCGCTGGGCTCAGCACGCGACATTCGCATCACGTTCACGCGGATGGCGATGAACGACGAGGAAACGGTGGCATTGATCGCCGGTGGTCACGCGTTCGGTAAGAGCCACGGCCAGGTACCCGCATCCGACATCGGACCATCACCCGAGAAAGCCCCGATCGAGTCGATGGGGCTCGGTTGGCACAACCCGGTGGGTACCGGCAGTGCCGAGCACACTTCGACCAACGGCATCGAGGGCAGCTGGACTCCGAACCCGACACAGTGGGACAACACCTACCTCGAGAACCTGTTCGCGTACGACTACGAGCAGACGAAAAGCCCGGCCGGCGCGCTGCAGTGGACACCGACTGACCCGGAGGCGCCGAAGACTCCGGACGCCCACGTACCCGGTCAGATGAACCCGCTCATGATGATGACCTCGGACATCGCACTCAAGGTCGACCCGGAGTATCGGGCCATATGCGAGCGTTTCCTGGCCGACTTCGATCTGTTCACCCTCGCGTTCTCGAAGGCCTGGTACAAGCTCACGCACCGCGACATGGGGCCGAAGCACCGGTACCTCGGCCCGGAGGTCACCATCGCCGACGACCTGCTCTGGCAGGACCCGCTCCCGGACGCAGCAGGATACTCACTCGACGAGGCCGACGTGGCAGCGCTCAAGGAAGCCGTCCTCGCGACCGGGCTGTCCGTGTCCGACCTCGTCTACACGGCGTTCTCCGCCGCCTCGACCTACCGCGACAGCGACAAGCGCGGAGGGGCGAACGGTGCCCGCCTGGCCTTGTCGCCGCAGAAAGACTGGGCGGTCAACCGACGCACCGTCCCAGTCATCGACGTGCTGCGGAACGTGCAGGCGGCTTTCACGGCGACGTCGGGCGGACGGAAGGTGTCTCTCGCCGACCTCATCGTCCTCGCCGGCAGCGCCGCCGTGGAGCAGGCGGCACGGGCGGCAGGATCTGACGCCAGCGTGCCGTTTACGCCAGGCCGTGTCGACACGACGCAGGAGTTGACCGACATCGAGATGTTCGAGTGGCTGCGACCCATTGCGGACGGGTTCCGCAACTTCGTGTCCGAGCGCTTCGAAGAGTTTGCTCCGGGCGTCGCACCCGAGGCGGCATTCCTCGACAAGGCGAACCTGTTCACTCTCACCGCACCGGAGTGGACCGTCCTGCACGCCGGGCTCCGCGTGCTCGGCAGCAACTGGGACGGGTCCGACGTGGGTGTGCTCACGGATCACGTCGGAGCCCTGACGACCGACTTCCTCGTGAATCTGACCGACACCGACCTCATCTGGACGAAGGACGACGCGACCGCGATGACCTTCACTGGTCGGTTTCAGGCGACCGGCGAGGCTCGCTGGAGGGCCTCCCGGAATGACCTGGTATTCGGCTCGAACGCGCAACTGCGGTCGATCGCCGACGTCTACGCGGGCAGCGACGGGCAAGAGCGGTTCGTCCGCGAATTCATCCGCGTCTGGTCGAAGGTCATGATGCTCGACCGCTACGACGTCAATGGCCACAAGCGTTACGGGGCGATGGCCGCCTGACCCTCCACGCCGTCGAGGCCTTGACCGAACGACGCTTGAGGCCGCGAGCCGAACGTTGCACGGATTGATCAGGCTGGGGACGGCCAAGGAACCTCCGCGGGCCGCACGTGGTCGACCACACTCGCACCTCGACGGCCTGCGAGGGTGGACGGGCCGCTATGCCCTGGAAGCCGTTGCCCCCACTCGTAGAGACGCCGGCCGGATTTGCTTTGGCCTCGGGTCACGAGAGGGTGCCGCTGATGTTCTCTGTGGCGGCTCGTAAGGCCTGAGCCTTCCGGGGTCATGTCCCGCTGAGGAATGCGCGTGACCGGTAGAGGTTGCGCTTTCGGAAGGCTCAGCCGAGCTTCTTGAGCATCTTCAACGAAGTTGTTTCGTAGCCGAGTGATTCGTAGAGACCGCGGGCGCCGGTGTTGAATGCGAAGACGCTCAGGCCGAGGGTATGCGCGCCTTGTATGCGGGCATACTCTTGGCCGAGGAGCATCGCGGCCCTCCCGAAACCCTGGCCACGTTGGTCGGCATTGATGACAATGTCCCAGACCCACCACGCACCCGGGTCGGCGCTGACATCCTGGCCGATCCAGAGATACCCCACAGGCTCACCCGCCTCACTCATGACGTGAAAGATCTCATTGCCAGGGCCCAGAGCACCGTCCGGAAATGAGCGAAGCGTGCTCTCGACCGCCATGAGCCGAGCTTGTTCTGGCTATGCGCCCTGGACAACCAAGTCGTCGATGTACTCGGTGCAGCTGCGGTCCAGCCATGATGGGAATTCGCTGGTGAGGATTCGCTGAAGGGTGGCGGTCATTTCATGATTTTTCCAGAAGTGCGCAGAAGAGCCATTCAGTGGCGTTTGTGTACCACGGCGCAACCGGCGCTCGAACCGTCCGAAATAGCATTCATCGTCGCACCGAACAGTGCCGCTGCATCCGCCTTCGCGCCCGGAAAGGGTCCGGCTTACGGAACGGGCGTGGGGCGGTTGTCATACGATCAGGATCCTCCACGCCATTGGCTTTTCCTCTGAAGAAGCGCTTCCATGAGGATCCACATCAACGGGGGCAGGGCCGCTGGCGTGAAGAGTCCGAGAAGAGAGGGGGCACGAATCAACCAAGCGCTTCGATGCGGGGAGCTTGGCGCGCTGACGGATCTACCAGCTGGCGCAGCCGCTCGAGGGTCGCGGACGCGGTCGACGCCGGCTCGATCACCTGGGCGGCGAAGAGTGCGTCCGCCTTCTCGCCGGCAGCGCGAGCTGCAGCTCCTCCTTGAACCAAAGTGGCCGAACAGGACGCTCTTGCTCATCCCCACGGCGTCGGCCAGTCTCGCGATCGAGAGCCCGCCGATTCCCTCGACGGTTGCGAGACGAACGATCGTAGGGTTGATGTACGCACGAACGATCGTGCTTATTGGAATCCAGGAGGAACCATCGATGACGATTTTCCCACCCATCGCCCATGTGGCGCTCACGGTACGAGACCTTGAGGTGAGCGTCCCCTGGTACACGGAGTTGTTCGGGGAACAGCCAGTGCTCGATGAGGACACCGGGCCCTTCCGCCACGTCGTCTGGATGGTGAGCGGCACCCTCGTCGGGCTGCACCAGTTCCCCGACTCGGACGTGACGACGCCGTTCAGCGAGCGCCGTGCGGGCTTGGATCACGTCGCATTCGGCGTCGCGGACCGGTCCGAGCTGCAGCTTTGGGCGACGCGCCTGGACCAGCTCGGCGTCAGCCACGACACCATCAAGGACGCCGGATACGGGTCATGCCTGTCCTTCCGCGATCCCGACGGGCTGCCGCTAGAGTTCTTCGCGCCGCCGGCCTGAGAAGGAGCAGCACCGCCTTGGTTGAGCGTCCGGGGATAGGACCGGACGCTCAATCAAGGGCACGCACGAGTGAAACCAGCGACTCTGTCGCTGGATGGCCGATCAGCCGGACCGGACAACGCTATCGGCCGCGCAGATCATGGCATAGAGTCCCTTTGACCGATCGTGTCACACGGTTGCTGCATCAGCTTGACAGAGTCATTTTCCTCTAGCGGATATTTTTTGGAACCAGGACCAGCGTCAGTGATCGCAGGCTCGGGTGTCTTGGTGGACGTTCCCTTGCGGGAAAAGACCCTCAAGGCTCGTGGAACGATAGCGATATGGCAATTGGTGTGCATCACATTGAGATTTGGGTCGCAGACCTGGACAGCGCTCGCATGTCCTGGGGCTGGCTTCTCGTGGAACTCGGATGGTCCGTCGACCAGGAGTGGGACAATGGAACCTCCTGGCGATGCGGGGACGTCTACCTCGTGACCACGCGACCGCCAGCCCTCTCTGGTGGCGTACACGACCGAAGGCTGCCGGGAATCAACCACCTCGCGCTTCATGGAGGATCCGAGGCCGACGTTGACCGCATCCTGGGTGCAGCAGCGGTCAACGGCTGGAAATCGCTGTACGCGGATCGCTACCCCCACGCTGGAGGCCCCGACCACTATGCCGCGTATCTTGCAAATGAAGCAGGCTTCAAGGTCGAAGTTGTGGGCGAACCCTGAGCACCAACGCATTCCCACTCAGGGTTCGGCAACGCGACCAGGGGACAGTTCGAAGATGCCGCACGTAGCATCTATGCTGACTATCCGGAGATTCGCGACGCATAGGGGCTAGGTTGAACGAGTTCGTCTCGCTGGGAATGAAGCGCAACCGTGGCTGGCCGTGGCCAGACTCGTCATACGGCCTGGGCCCGATGTTTGGTGAGGACGGGTGGTGTCGCGACTGCGGGATGCCCCTGCGCGAGCAGCAAGGCTCGCTCACCCTCGAGCGCAAGGGCATGGCCACGATCTCGGGCGCGTGGGTGCCGTACGGGCGGTACGACACCATCTGCCTCGAGCAGTCGCTCGCCGACGAGGCCGCCGCACGCTTCACGCTTGACCTCCGGCCGGTGGAATGGCGCGGGTTCCCACCGGGGAGTGCACAGCAAATCGTGATTCCGACCGTCGGCACCCAGTGGTTCGACGCTGACGAGCTTCGTACCGCGGCGATTGCGCGCCACGGCTCGGCCGGGGCACGGTGCCCAGGCTGCAACCGGTGGAGATGGATGCCGGTCCCCGTTGCGCTCCTTCCACCGTTTCGCATCGAGCCACCCCTCGGCGATGTCGACATTGCGGCGAGCCCTGAGTGGTTCGGGGACGGCTGGAACAACTTCCGAAAGGTCCTTGTCCGCAGGGAACTCGCCGAGTTGCTCGCCGAGGCAAGTCCTCGCGACTTCGATTTTGCCGAAGTCAAGATGGCTTCCCCCCGCTGAAGGAGTTCCGGGAGAACCTCGCGCTGGTTCTGAGTTGACCGAATTCGTCGCGCAGTTCAATGTAGCGAAACGCGAGTTGCCGCAAGGCGAGCTCGCCGCTCGTGTGTGTATCTCCAAAGCTGGTTGCCATTGCGGGCGCTCTCGTTTCGCCGAAGAGAGGGCCACTGGTGCAGGAAAGCGACCGCACCCAAGAGCAGGATCTAGAAGAGGATCACCCACCGAAGCCTCGGCTCAGCTTCGCGCGACGTTGTCGACATGCCGAAAAACTAGACGCCCACGACGGCCAATCCAACAGGGTGGGCAAGGAGATCGAAACATTCGCAAAAGGTTCCCGATGAGGGTTCCCCTATGAGGTATTGCGCGCCCCGACCCCCGGCTCTGCATGTTGTCCCCAACCGGCGACGCGGAACACCGGCTATCGGCGCCTCTTCGCCCGGGCGCCAAATTCGTCAAGGACCCGAACGACGTCTTTGGCGAGCCAGATTCGATTTCGCCGTCCATCGGTAATTTGAGTCAGGATGTCAGCGTCAACTAGCCGGTCGATGGCGACCTGAGCGTTGACGGTCGAGACGCCAAGCTCAGCCGCGGCTGCGGCCGCTCCGATCACGGGCTGACGAAGCAAAACGCCTACGAGTCGATGGACCGCCGAGTCTCGTCTTGCGTTGATGCGCCCGCGCCAGTCGACCTGCACAGTTTCTAGATCCAATACGAGGATGCGTCCGTTGTGCACAGCGGCGAACGATGCCTCCGCGATGGAGCGTATTATCGGGGCAATATCCCCGGACCGGTATGCGTTGAGGGACTCGAAATACTGACTGGTGTCGTGGAGGAGCCCCGCGGAAACCGGAACGGCCACATTGTGAGTGAGCTTCCCGGCGCGCAGCATCGCCTGAATAAGAGCGCGACCGACCCTTCCGTTGCCGTCAGGGAACGGGTGAATTGTTTCGAATTGAGCGTGAGCGATCGCGGTCTGAGCGAGCAAAGGAAGGTCGTCGCGGCTGGCGAAGGCGACAAGATCGTCCATGAGCTCGGAGACTCGATCGTGATGCGGCGGCACAAACTGTGCGGTGTGGGGCCCTAGGTTCCCGCCTCCGATCCAGACCTGTTGGTCACGCCAGTGACCGACGATGTCCGGATTGCTGTGCTCGAGGAGTGCGCGATGCATTTCCAGGATGGCGCGTCCATCGATGGACTCGGACAGTGCCAGGGCCGCTTGCATTGCTCGGACGTTGCCGACGATAAGTTGTGCGTTCTTCGAAGCATTCTCACCGAGCTCCGCCAGCGCGATCTGGCGTGCTCCGCTCGTGAGATTCTCAATCTCTGAGCTGGAGGCACTCTCCGTACGCAGAAGAATGGATGCGAACGGTGCCGCGATTTGTCCGACTTCGGCATCGAAGCGGGCAAGCTCACTGGCGGCCTCTTCGGTCAGCGCGTGGAGCTCGCTACTCAGCGGGATATCGAGATCGGCAATGAATGTGGGCACCGACGCCAAGTACGGCCCGGATGCCAGACGCTTCTGCGTTCGTGAACCATAGTCGTCTTGGACGCTGCGCCAGGGCCGTTCCTCGTAACCGATCGGCACCCAGTGTGAATTTCCGTCAAACGTGACCATGGAATGATCATACCAATGCTTGGCGGTAGATCCATAGTTATGTGCGCGTCCTATTCTGACTTCCCCCGCACCCCAGATGTAAAGACGCAAGCGCAATTGTTCCTCCAGCGGGGGTTCCCGTTGCCGGACCAGCGAATCCGGCCACGAGATTTCGATTGAGGACTCCTCTCAATGGCCCGATTCGAACTGACGTTGGATAGTGCGATAAACGGTCGAGCGCGCGACGTTGAAAAGCTCCGCCAATTCCGCGCTGGAATGTAGGCCGGCGTTGTGTACTTCGATCAAGTGTTTCTGCTGCGCCACCGACAGTTTGGGCTGCTTACCGCGAAGGCGCCCTTTTGCTTTGGCCACCTGCATTCCTTCCCGCGTTCTCGCGCGGATCAGGTCCGACTCGAATTCAGCGACCATCGCCAGTACGTTGAAGAGGAGACGCCCGACCGGGTCGTTCGGATCGTGTACCGCTCCGCCGATGCTCAGTTTGACGTCTTTGGCTGTCAGTTCGTCGATGATGTCTTTAGCATCCCTGAGTGACCGTGCGAGTCTGTCGAGTTTGGCCACGACGAGGGTGTCTCCAGAACGGCAGGCGGCCAGCGCTTCGCGAAGCCCCGGCCGGGCCCGGTTCGTTCCGGTCAGACCATGGTCGGTGTAGATCAGTGATGATCTAACGCCCAGTCGTTCTAGGGCATTTTGTTGGGCGGTGAGATCTTGCTCATCTGTGGAAACGCGAGCGTATCCAATCAGTAATCCATCCATGGCGAAACAATCCCGCTTTGAGGAGAGCGGGTCAATAATCGTCCCAGTCACCGTCCGGCTTGCGGACGCTCAGCTCCCAATCGAAGGAGGCTAGGGAACTGGTCGGCTGGAAGGGTCACGACCGACACCGTTTCGTGAATCTCAGCTCTTATTTGTCGTGCGGTGACGGCCGACGGTTCCCCCTGCGGAAGGCCAGGCGAAGTCGCCATTCCTCTCTGGCCTTGATGACGTCCGTAGTTACCGAGATAACCAATGCGGTGACGGCGATCACTTCAAGTGCGGTGGTGATGGGCGATCGTTTCATCTATTGCTCACTCTTCAGGTATCGCAGCACGGCGCTGCTTTGCTGGTCAGACGCGATTTTCGTACCCGGAACCCTGCCGCAGTCCGCCGCGACAAGGGGCACCTGAGCATCTGACTCCCTCGTAGCTATGAATATTTCTCTACGATGTGTCGGTTATCAGAATAGAGGGCTGGTGTTGGCGTAACTGACTCGTTGACGTGCCCCATGGTGGTTCCCCAAGAGACGAAGCGCGGTGTAGCCCTGGACATCTGGCGCACGTCGCTGGTGATTAGGCACGGGGTGCGGCACTTTCGATGAGCGAGACCGGGACGGATTTTGCCCGGACGATCCGGTTGCACTTCTTCGTTTCTCATATTCCCGTCATTGCGGTCTGGTCACCATACCGTTTGAATGCTAGTGAGGAAAGGCGCCCATGTCGCGAGCCAGTGCTGCCACGGTCGTTCCGCTTCCCGTCGCCCGCGCGAACCGGATCATGATCGCGGTGCTTCGCTGCGGCGTGGCGCTCATGTGGATCCAGAATGTCGCGTGGAAGGTCCCTCCTGACTTTGGCCGGGCACAAGAGAATGGTCTTTATTTCTGGGCGAGCCAGGCGGTCGCTCATCCCGTGCTGCCGCCGTACTCCGCATTCGTCAAAGCCGTCGTGCTGCCGAATCTTGAAGTCTTCGGATGGTTCACCCTCCTCGTTGAAGGCGGACTCGGGGCCTTTCTGCTCATCGGCCTCGCCACGCGTTTCTGGGCTATTGTCGGCATCGGACAAACCGTAGCAATCACGCTTTCAGTACTCTTCGCGCCGCACGAATGGCAGTGGTCCTACTACCTCATGGCACTCGCTCACCTCGCGATCTTCGCCACCGCGGCTGGGCAAAGCTATGGAGTCGACGGTGTGTTGCGACTGCGCTGGGCACAGTCCCCAGGGCGTGCAGCGCGACTGATGATGAGGCTCTCATGAGGCAAAATCCAGTCAGCTCGAGTGCCTTCGACCACGCCGGGGTCTTTCTCGGAATAGCCTCGATTGGGTTTGCCATGTTTGTGTTCGGCGCCCAGCTTCCCTCGGAATTCGACTTCGTGCACATCGGGGTGGCGGGCGCCATCGTGCTTGTTGTGAGCGGCGCACTCGCCGTCGCCGGTGGCATGATGCGGCGCCCCGCGATCTATGCTGCCGCTGGCGCCCTACTGACCGTGGCCGCTCTCGTACAACTCATAGGGCTCGCATTGTCGGTCAGGCCTCTGGGGGGCGACGCCTCGACCATGTCGGTCACGGGCGGACTTGGCATCGGGCTTCTCACGGTCGGCCTCTCTGCCCGTTCGCTTATCCGCATCCAAAATTCCGACGAGAGGTAGGCCGTAATGGACCTTCAATCACGAGTGCAGCCCGTGCTCAAAGTTGCCCGAGAACACGCCCACGCAGTAGATGCCGATGGACGCTTTCCGCAGGAGGCCGTGTCGGCCCTGCGTGCGTCCGGTTTACTCGGACTCACTCTGCCCACTGATGTCGGTGGTCTCGGAGGAGGGCCGAGCGAGCTGGTTGAGGTCGTCAGTCTGCTTGCCGGTGCCTGCGGGTCGACCTCCATGATCTATTTGATGCACGTGAGCGCCTCGATGCCCGTCGCGGCCGCACCACCGGCCGGCATGCCGAGACTGCTCGAGGATCTCGCGAGTGGTCGCAGTCTTGCCTCCCTCGCTTTCTCTGAGGCGGGTTCGCGCTCGCACTTCTGGGCTCCGCTGTCACGCGCGACCACAACGCGGGACGGAATCCATATCAATGCGAAAAAGAGTTGGGTGACCTCCGCAGGCCACGCAGATGTCTACATCATCTCCACCGGGACTGCGGATGCCGAGACCGTTGACCTCTTTGCGATCCCGGCCAAGATGTCAGGGCTCAGCGTTGACCGACCATGGAGCGGCATGGGATTGCGTGGTAATTCCTCGAGCCCGATGACCATAAATGTGGACACTTCCGAGGAGTTCCGCCTTGGTGCGGCCGGTGGCGGATTCGACCTCATGATGGGCTCTGTACTGCCGTGGTTCAATCTCGGCAACTCAGCTGTATCCATCGGGCTCAGCCGCGCGGCCGTCGACGCAGCAGTGAGACACACTGTGGGAACCCGGCTCGAGCATCTCGACCAGAGCCTGTCCGCGCTGCCGACGATTCGGGCGCAGCTGGCGAAGATGTCGATCGATCTCGCGAATGCCAGCGCATATCTTGATCAGGCCGCGGCGCGCGTGGCTGATCCGCAGGACGATACTCCTCTCTTCGTGCTCGGAAGCAAAGCGTCGTCGAACGATGCTGCGCTTCGAATTACGGATGCCGCGATGCGCGTCTGCGGTGGTGCGGCGTTTTCGGAACACCTACAGATAGATCGATACTTTCGCGATGCCCGCGCAGGCCACGTGATGGCTCCGACATCCGATGTGCTGTACGAGTTCTATGGTCGGGCGATAACGGGTCGCCCACTTTTCGACGCCCCGGAAGCCGCAGCCGAAACTCGTGCGACTGCTTCGACGGGGGCTGCAGCATGAACGCGCCTCTCACCATCGGCTCCGTGGCGTACTCTCCGAATGTCGTCCCCATCTGGGAAGGGATGCGAGACTATTTCGCCGAGACCTCAACGCCGATCGACTTTCTGTTGTTCTCCAATTATGCAAGCCTGGTAGACGCCCTCATCGCGGGAACGATCGATCTCGCGTGGAATACCAATTTGGCCTGGGTTCGCACCGTTGCCCAGACTGATGGGGCATGCCGCGCGCTCGCTTCGCGGGATACGGATCTCGTGTTCCAGACAGTGTTCGTCGCTCGCACAGGCAGCGGCTTCACCGGGCTGGCGAGTCTTCGCGGGCGTCGCCTCGTCCTTGGGTCACGCGATTCGGCGCAAGCGGCGATCCTTCCTCTGCACTTTCTGCGTGAGGCGGGACTGAACGAAACCGATGTCGATATCACTCGTATCAACAGCGACGTCGGGAAGCACGGCGACACCGGCAGGAGCGAACTCGACGCCCTTCGTGCGGTGCTCGATGATCGGGCGGATGCTGCGGCGATCGGCATCAACACGTGGCAGGCAATCGGGCGCGGTGAGCTCCTGCCCGGCGCGTTCGAATCCTTCTGGGCTTCCCCCGAGTACAGCCACTGCACCTTCACCGCCATGCCAGCGCTGTCGATCGATCGGTCGGACAAGTGGACGGCAAACCTGATCGCGATGGACTGGGAGAACCCTCAACACAGGCCAATCCTTGAGATGGAGGGTTTGCGGGCATGGGTGCCGCCGAAGCTTGATGGTTATGCCGCGCTGATCGAGGCTGTGCGGGAGCAGAAAGTACCGGACCGATGGTAACCGCGATTCCGCCAGTGAACGCTGGTCTACTTCTCGACCTCGTCGAGAACGTTCGGCGAGTGCCCACAGGACGGAGCGTCTCGATCGATTTCGGGACGTGCGACCGCGACGCTGCACTCGAACTCATCTCCGCGTGGTGCTTGTCGAGTGGGAATGAGATCGTCAGTACTGAAGGGTCGGCCGTCACGGTGCTCCACGGCCGTTCGCCCGACCCGCTCGCGGGCCTCGATCCTGACCAGCTCCCAGGATCCCGAGTCTGGGTATATACCAACTTCGATTGCAACCTGGCTTGCGACTACTGTTGCGTGCGGTCCTCCCCGAAAGCAGAGCGGCGTGCAATCGGAGTTGACCGACTCCGGCAGATCGCGAGCGAGGCTGCAGCGGCCGAGGTGAGGGAGCTCATTCTCACCGGCGGGGAGCCGTTTCTGCTGAATGATCTCGACGAGTTGGTCGGGACCTGCACCGACAAACTACCCACGACGCTGCTCACGAACGGCATGCTTTTTCGCGGTAGCCGGCTCGAGCGCCTCCGCCGAATGGATCGTTCCCGTCTCACACTCCAAATCAGCCTCGATTCCGCCACTCCCGATATTCATGACAGCCATCGCGGAGCTGGGTCCTGGGTCAAGGCCGTCGCGGGCATCCGAACCGCGCACGACGAGGGGTTCAGGGTTAAGGTCGCGGCCACTTTGCCCGCCGACCAGATGCATGAGCTTGAGCCGTTTCACGGCTTTCTCGATACTCTCGGCATCGTGCGGCACGACCAGGTTATCCGCGCACTCGCCCACCGCGGAGTCGCTGAGACCGGCATCGAACTCACCGTTGATTCACTCATTCCCGAGGTGACGATCACCGCCGACGGTGTTTACTGGCACCCAGTAGCCGCTGACCACGCCGACCAATTCGTGACGCGTGACATTTTCCCGCTCGCAGATGCGATCGCTGAAATCACACGACGATTCATGGAGCACCGCCGTTCGGCCAACGCAATCGCCGAATGGTTTCCCTGCGCGTGACCGCAACCCACGCCCTTGTCAATCATGACGGAGCGTCCAGACTCAGCCAGTGATGCCATCGGTGGCCATGCGACGACCCTCCCAGTCAGGGTTCCCCCTACGGGGCGGCCCGGTTAGCCTGTGTGCGCGAGAACGTTGATTACGTTCCCGTCGGCATCTCGGAAAAAGAACCGCCGCACACCCCACGCTTCATTCGCCAGTTCATGAACGATCTCGAACCCACCGGCCATGACGGTGGCGAAAGCTTGGTCCACGTCATTGACTTGGAAGGATGCGACGGGGTTGACAACGGCGGTCTCGTCCCGTTCCATGAGACTGAACTGTGCGCTGTGGCCCGAACCGAGCGTAACAATCCACCCGTGGTCCATCAGTATGTCGAGACCCAGTACCTGGCGATAAGCCTCCGTCGCGGAACGGAGGTTAGCGACGGTGAGGATCGGCACGGCCCGCAAGAGATTCATGGCAATTGTCATACGGATCAGGTCGCATTTACGTGCGCCGTCGCGCATGCGGTTCCCGTTGCCGGACCAGGGTGCGACCTGCCCCTCGTCGGTTATGCCCACCGCCATGTCTCTCGATGCCCTCGCTGCAGGAAGGCTGCAGTGCAGAGCCTGGCAAGTCATACTGGAACGGTGGCCGACTCCAAGAACGCGTCAACTTCTGGGTGGTCGCTGCTTCGCGGAGGCGCGTTGTTCGCTTCTGGTGTCGCGGCAGGGGCCATGTTGGGCGTGGTGACAGTGGGCATATTGGTCCTGGCGAGCTGCTCGGATTGGACAGGTCCTGGAGAGGTTGGGCTTGCGGGTTTCGCTCTCTTCACTGGCGGTGCAGTAGGTGCCGTGTTGGCAACAACTGCTGCAATTGGGGCTCTTCTGGGACTGCTGGCGTTTGACCATTCGGGCAATCTAGGTATGGCCAGGCGCTCCCTCGTGGCAGGCTTCGCTGCTACCGCAGCCATCGCTGCGTTCTTGTCGCTTCCGTCGAGCGCAGCCCTGTTCGACATAAGTTTCGTAGGAATATCGGTGCTAGCGACCGTGTCCGGCGCGCTCACTTGCGGTGGAGTGCGCGCGATCCAGCGCACGTCCAAGAGCTCACTTCCCGTCGCGGAGGTTTGATTCCTCGAGCCGCTCCGCGACTCCGCCGTCCAATCTCTGTCGCGACCAATGCATATGCGTCAGGTCCGAGCATGACCCTCAAGACGTTCCCCTTTCGGTCAACTTGCTCAGCGAATCGACTTGAGCGGAACCACGCTTCAACGCGCCCACTGGTCGTCCGTCTTGCGGACGCACGCAATTCGACTTTCGTGCGCGAAGGTCGGGACAATGGCTTCATGCGCCTCTATCTCTCGTCATACCAGCTGGGCGACCATCCAGAGGCTTTCACGGGCCTGGTTCGTGGTCGTGGAGGTGGGTGGGTCATCATGAACGCTTTCGACGGGGCTGAGCCCGAGATCCGGCGCCTAGAGAGTGAACGTCAGGTTACGAATCTCGCGGACGTTGGGCTCGAAGCACGTGAGCTTGACCTTCGGGCGCACGACGCCGAGAACCTTTCTGCGAAGTTTGGGCAGCCGGACTTCCTCTGGGTTCGGGGCGGCAACGTCTTCACGCTCCGGATGGCTCTGGCGCGATCGGGGGCCGACTCGATCATCGCGGATCGTCTCAGAGCTGACGAACTGGTCTACGCCGGCTTCAGTGCGGGGGTGTGCGTCCTGGCCCCGAGCCTGTTGGGCCTCGAAGAGTGCGACTCAACGGAGGACGCCTTGTCTATGTATGGAGCGGTCGAGTTTGACGGCCTCAGCATCCTGGATCGGCCCTTCGTGCCTCACCTTGGATCTCCGGAGCACCCGGAGAACGAGGCCTTAACCCGCGTGGCTGCTGCTTACGCTCAGGTAGGCAAGCCGTATTGGGCTCTTCGCGACGGCCAGGCGCTGGTGGTCGACGGCAGCAGCGTTGTGCTGATCTGAGCGATTCGCGTGCCGGATGACTCCGATGCCCCGATGAAGGTTCCTCTGTGGTTAGGGGGTGAAGGGTCTGCCGGATCCGATCCGGAATACGCCAATCACTGTGGTGCCGTCCGATGCGTAGGCCAAAATGTCGACGTAGGTTCCTTCATGCGCATTCGGCCACTCGATCGCTTCCTCGGGTGACTTGACGTTCGAGCCTGCAGCGGCTTCAAGGTCTTTGGAGTACACGTAGCCCGACTGCATATCGAGGGTTTGGACGAGGATGAGGTCGGGTGCGATCGCGCTGCCTCCTTGGACACCGAACGTTTGACCGTTTGCGTTGACAGGCCAATCCGGAACCGGCCCGAGTGTGGCCTGTCCGCCAGGAGAGGCCGAGGGCGTGTAGAACAGGGTCCCGTAATTCAGTGCCGTCGCCGTTCCGCCTGTTCCGACGGCCGCGATCAGGAGGATCAGCGCAGTCCAGCGGGTTGCGCGCCCTCTTCGAGTCACGGGATGCTTCTCCTGAGGGAGCGAACCTTGCGCTTCAGCGACAAGGAAGTGCCTCATTTGGGTTTTGCGTTCCGAGAGAAAGTTGTCGTCGTTCATGATCAGGCAGTCCCTTCTGGCTGCAAGCGCGGAGTCGGTGCTGCACCACTTACCCCGAGGGCAAGACAGCCTTTGGCTCGGGCGAGTCGGGATTTCACCGTTCCGACCGGGATCCCCAAGGCCGATGCCGCCTGGGCCATCGACATCTCCTCAAGGACGCACAAGGCCAGGACGTCCTGGTCCCGTGCGCTCAACCGGGAGAATGCCTTCCGGACGCCAGTTCGGGGCGATTGAGCGTCGAGACGTTGGCCGGTAGCTTCCGCGAAATCGTCGGCGTCTCGAGGTGCAGGGAGTCTGGCAAGGACCAGGTGTTGGCGCCGCCGGGAACGGGCCAGATTGCGGGCCGTGTGGGTGGCCGTTACGAGGAGCCAGCCGATGATCGATGTGTCCACTACGCGAACGGACCGGCGGCGCTTCCAGGCTGTGAGAAACGCAATGGCGGTCACATCATCGGCGTCGGCGCGTGACCCTGTCAGTCGAAGGCTGTGGCCGAAGACGCGATCCGCGTGAAGTTCAAAGACTCGCCCGAACGCTTCAGGATCGTCGGCGACCGCGCGCAACCACAGTGCGCTCTCGCTCACGCCCTCCGAGTGGTCCATACGTAATAATGTCCACTCGGCTCATTCGAGTTCCCTTTTTCTCACACGAGTGTCAAACGTCGTCGCGGAAAGAAGGCACTCCACGCGGTACTCGCGAGAAACCAAGTCGAAACGTCGCAATGGGGGTCCTGCTTACGGCCCCGAGGTCATGTGGATGGGTCGATGGCTCCCAACCACCGGACTCTTTTTTCGCGACCGTGTCGATCCTGTGCACTCCCATTCGACGCCATAGTAGAGAGACGCATCCGACGCCCTCGTAACGAAGGAGAACACAATGAAGTACATGCTGATCATGCGCGTCACCGATGAGGCGCTCGAGGCGTCGAAGAGCCAGGACTTCGAGGAGATCATCAACGCGATGGGAGCCTTCAACGAATCGATGATCAAGGCGGGCGTGATGCTCGCCGGTGAGGGGCTGTCCGACGCAAAGGAGGGCTTCGTTGTCGACTTCGCCGCTGATAAGCCGATCGTCACCGACGGCCCCTACGGGGAAACCCATGAGCTGTTCAACGGTTTCTGGATCATCCAGACCTCCAGCAAGGAGGAGGCAGCCGAGTGGGCCAGCCGCGCCCCGCTCGGCCCGGGGAGCAAGCTCGAGGTGCGCCGTGTGACGGACGAGAGCGACTTCGAGGTGTTCTCCGACAACGAGTACATCCAGAAAGAGGCCGGCTGGCGCGAAGAGCAAGCGGCCAAGTCGCAGGAGAACTGAACCGTAGCCATGCCCGATATTCGGCGAACGGTTGACGCCGTCTGGCGCATCGAGGGCGCGCGCATCATCGCTACGCTTGCCAAGATGACCGGCGATGTCGGCATTGCCGAGGACCTCGCCCAAGAGGCGCTTGTCGACGCCCTTACGCAGTGGCCAAAGTCGGGCGTCCCGCGGAATGCGGGCGCCTGGCTCACGGCCGTCGCCAAGCGCAAGGCGATCGACGGCTGGCGTCGGCGCGAGCGGCTCGATGAGCGCTATCGCGCGATCGCCCACGACCTCGAGGCGGCGGGCGACGACGAGTGGCAGCCTATCGACGACGATGTGCTGCGGCTGATTTTCATCGCCTGCCACCCCGTGCTCTCCCGGGAGGCGCAGGTTGCGTTAATCCTCCGAGTGGTGGGCGGCCTCACCACCGAGGAGATCGCGCGGATGCTGCTGGTCCCCCTCGCGACTGTGCAGCAGCGGATTGTGCGTGCGAAGAAGACTCTTTCGGCCGCGCGAGTGCCGTTCGCGGCACCTGACCCGAGGGAGTGGCACGGCCGGCTCGGCGCAGTGCTCGGCGTTATCTACCTGATCTTCACGGAGGGGTACGCGGCGACATCCGGCGACCGCTGGATCCGCACCGAGCTCGCGAATGAGGCATTGCGGCTTGGTCGCGTGCTCGCCGGGTTGCTGCCGAGAGAGCCCGAGGTGCACGGGCTTGCCGCACTCATGGAGTTCCAGGCGTCGCGGTTCGCCGCCAGGATCGGCCGCAACGGCACCCCGATCCTGCTCGCCGACCAGGACCGTTCCCACTGGGACCGCGCTCAGATCGAGCGTGGGCGCGCGGCACTTCGGACGTCGGATGTCCTGGGCCGCGGGCGCGCAAGCTACGCGCTGCAGGCGGCCATCGCCGAGTGCCATGCGATTGCGGCGAGCATCGACCAGACCGACTGGGAGCGCATCGTACTGCTTTACGACGCGCTCGGCCGGCTCGTGCCGAGTCCTGTGGTCGAGCTTAACCGTGCGATCGCGGTGTCCATGGCTACTGGTCCGGCGAACGGGCTTCGCATCGTCGACCGGCTCGATTCCACGGGGGCCCTGCGCGGCTCGCACTTGCTGCCGAGCGTGCGAGGCGAGCTGCTCGCACGGCTCGGCCGCACGGAGGAGGCGCGCTCGGAGCTGCTCACCGCCGCCGGGCTTACCGCCAACGAGCGCGAGAGCGCCGTGTTGCGCGCCAAGGCGGCTGCGCTCTGATCGAAACCGCACTCACCGTCAATGTCAGAGAACCTCGACGTTGCTGCCTCCTTCGACTACCGAAGTGGTGTCCCGCTAAACGTTCCCAACTGACACGGCAACGGCTCGCCCAGTCGCCGGGTGGTGGGCCCGAGATTTGTCGCGATGGAGGTCCGGCTTGCGGGTTGCAAGCTGGGATATTCGCCAGGGCGTATCTCAGGTTCCCGGTAGCCAGAGGGTCATGCGGAGTCCATCTTCGGGCAGATGGAGCACTTCATATCGTCGGGCGATGGTGTCACCGTCCGTCGCACGAATGTGCTTGATGGAAGTGCGTCGTCGCTCGACGATGTGCTCGCTCCAGCATTCGTCGAACAGCGCACTGCGCTCACACAACTCCGAAACGAGCGCCTGCAGTTCGGGGTCGTGCAGGTTGTCAGCGTTGGCGGCCCGAAGGTGGGCGACGGCCCCGCGTGCGATCTCTTCCCATTCAAGGAAGATCTCGCGCGCGCGGGGATCGGTCACCAGGTAGCGGCAGGTGTTCCGCTGACGGGGCGAGACGTCTGCGAAGCCGTCATAGAGTGCGAGTCCTTCTGGGTTCGCCGCGAGCATGTTGCTCAACCGGTCTAGGACATATGCGGGGTTGGGTCGGACTGCCTCCACCAGAGTCGCCATGCGCTCGGCGAGTAAGCCATCATCCACGTGCGGGCCATGAATCGACGAAGGATTTGCTCCGCGAAGACTGCAAAGGTGATCTGTGGCGTCCGGCGCTAGGTGGAGCACTCGGGCGAGGGCGTCAATGACTGCGTCGCTGGGGCGAGTTTCGCGGCCTTGCTCGAGACGCGTGTAATAGTCAACGCTGATCCCTGCAGCTGTGGAGACCTCTTCCCGCCGCAGGCCGGTGACGCGGCGCCGGTTGTTCCCGTCGCGGGTGGGGGGACTCCAAGTTGGCGTCACCGCGCCGGGCCCGAAGGAATTCTCCAAGCTCGCTGGACAGGGGGAGACCTCCTCGGGATCCGCCCGGCGAGTGGGTGCAGGGCTACTAGGAAGACTACGGTCTTCCTACCCGGCGCAGTGTCGCAGAGGCTGAAGATGAAAGAACTCGACGATCTGAAGGAGCTCCCGTGGCGGTTTACACACACGGCTATCACGAATCCGTATTGCGGTACCATCGTTCGCGCACTGCCGAGAACTCCGCCGCGTATTTGCTTCCGCTGTTGCGGTCCACCGATCGCCTTCTCGATATTGGCGCGGGACCCGGCACGATCACTGCGGACCTCGCAGGACTCGTCGCGGAGGTCACCGCAACCGAGATTGGGCCCGATGAATTGCAATTTAGCCGGGCGACCGCGGCCGAGCGGGGCTTGTCCAACATTGACTTCCGAGTCGCGGACATCCATGCTCTCGAGTTCGACGACGCAAGCTTCGGCGTCACTCACGCACATCAGGTGTTGCAGCACATCGCTGCCCCTGTCCAGGCTCTGCGTGAGATGGCTCGCGTCACTCGGCCCGGCGGCATTGTGGCAGTGCGCGACAGCGACTACAGCGGATTCTGCTGGTGGCCGCAGATTCCCGAACTTGACACGTGGCTCGAGCTCTACCGAGCCGCCGCCCGCGCCAACGGCGGTGAACCGGATGCCGGCCGACAGCTGCTCTCTTGGGCTCACGCCGCCGGGCTCACTGACGTCACGGCTACCTCCAGCACATGGTGCTACGCCACCCCAACCGAGCGGGCCTGGTGGGGAGGAATGTGGGCTGACCGAATCGTCAATTCAGCGATCGCGCGGCAAATCATCGAATCCGGCCTTGCTACCCAGACGAAGCTGCAAGAAATCAGTGATGCATGGACGGAATGGGCAACAGATGATGACGGCTGGTTCTCCATCCTCCACGGCGAGATCATCTGCACGGTGAAGTGAACCGCGCTTGTCGTCGGCGGGCCTAATTCCGATGGCACGAGGGGGCACTGACGCCTGCATTGGCGCAGCCGGTGTCGAAGACGTTCAAGAATGAGGTCCTAGCCACGCGGGTTCAAATTCGAACGTCGTCGACAGTCGCATCGGTATCCGGGACCGGTGCACGGAAATGACACACAGATAGCAGTCGAAGCAAGCACGAGGGCACAAGCCGGAATCGCTACCGGCCACCGTGCCCTCGAGGGACGTTCCCAACTGACGGATCGTTGGGTGGATTAGCCCCAAATCTGTCGCGCTGGCCGTTCGGCTTGTTGGCATCTCAGCTCAGGCGTCGATGCGGTTGCCTTCACGCGATTCGGTGCCCGTTCAGTGGCCAACTCGCGAACGGCGCATCAGCTCGCGATACGAACCTGGAAGACGCAGTCCCTTCGCATCCGCTGCTCCCATCTACAACCGCTGGAATGCGAACCTGTCCTCGGTTGAAAATAGGTACTCATGGTCGCAGCGGAACCCACGCAGCCACTGCTGGCCGTCGACGACACGTAGATAGAAACCTTTCGGAAACGCCACGTCGTCACTTAACGGTGCCGAGGCGACCTTGAGCGCGCCCGCAGGTGACCTGCCGGCGGACAGAACCGAATCAGACGCGTTTGCCTGCGACGCCATTGCGAGCCGGAGATACGGGCCGGTGTCCGGGGGGCAGAGCGCAAATCCTCGTTCACGGGCCACCGCGAAGATCTCCGGTAGCGTCGCCCCGGTGCGTAAACCGAGTTCACCTACAGTGCGCTCGATGATCTTGATCTCCTCCTCGGCTCGGGGATCGAAGATCGTATGATCGAGCAGCATATCGGCGTACGCGTTGAGCAAGACGCCTCGTGAGCCCAGTTCCGTCCGCAGTTCGGCGCGGGTCGAACCTCCGACGTTAACATGCGAGACTCTCATCTCAACTCCCCCACGTCGGAACACAAAGCCAGGGTACTCCATCACCAGTCGGAGTCGAAGGTAACCAATCCCTATCGGAATGGTTGGGCGTCCCGCTGACTGTTCCCCAAGCGACACAGCAGGATGTCGCGGTGGGCGTCCGGCTTGTGGGCGGGGCCCTTTGGTCCCACCAGCGCGCCCAGAGACTAGAAAGGCGACACTCCGGGTCGGGAGCAGCGCCCGAGGTGCAACCAAACGACCAGACTTGCACCGCGGAAGTCTCGATTGCGGGCGATTTGCAACGGTTGCTTCCCAGCGACGATGATCGTGGGTGAAGATTGGCCATGGTCAAGACTTGGCGCGCACGTATCTGGATGTGTGCGCAAGCTTTCAAGGTTCGGCCGGGGGGCGAGGGCGGGTGGCGACCACGCGAGCCAGCGGCCTGGAAAAGATCAGACCGCTAATGAGGCCAGCCACGGCCACTGGAAACGTCACCAAAGCGGCGAGATGCGGGAAAAGTGAATTGTCGAATATTAGCGTCAGACCTCCAACTAAAACGGCAGGGCTGGCCACGAGGATGCAGGCCCAGATAGGAGTGAGCAGCATCCGAGCCCAGCAAGCGGCTACGAGGAGTGCCGCCGAAGCAGCGTAGATCTGGAGCTTCCCTACACGGTCGAGTTCCAGAGCCTCTCCGGTCGGCTCGAAGTATCCGGTCTTTTTCAGTCCCGTGTACATCAGGGCAATTCCGACCACGATGAGCGCGGACCAGGCCACAAGGATCCCCAGCCACAAGACTCGTCGGCCCCAGCCGGGTGTCGGCATCGCGCCTCTCTTGGTCGTTAGGTCGACACTATCGCGCTGGCCCCCTTAGCCCTCTGCCCCAATTCTGGCGGGATGCAGCGGGATTTGGGCGACGCGCTTCCTTGGAGACAGCGCAATAGAGCGTCCCAATAGGGGTTCCCCTTACGAAACACCCAAGACTCTGTTGCGGCACAAACTCCAGCATGCGTTGTTGTGCCGAGTGCCCATGCCATCGGTCCGGGCTTGTTTATCCACATAGACGATAGTATTATCGCGTATGTGAACATACAGGCGCCAGCGTTGAGCCCGCTCTTCCGGTCAGATGCGCAGGGAGAAATTCTCGCACGGCTGTTTCTGAATGCGGATCGGTCATTCACCATTGCGGAACTTGCGCGCGCCGCTAAGTCGCCGTATGCGAGCGCTCACCGGGAAGTCTCTCGCATTGTCCAGATGGGACTTGCCAGCACGGAGAAGCGCGGTCAGTCTGTCGAGGTGCGAGTGCGCGCTGATACGCCGGCCTTTCGGCCCCTCGCGGAGCTGCTTGCCCTGACGTACGGGCCGGCTGTCGTGATACCTCAGCATTTGTCAGGGATATCCGGAATCGATCAGGCATTCATCTATGGTTCCTGGGCCGCCCGCCGTGCGGGGGAGCCGGGGGACGCTCCGGCAGACATTGATGTACTCCTCGTCGGTAACCCGCCCCGGGGCGCGGTCAACGAGGCGGCACGCCTCGCGGGCACCAGTCTGGGGCGCGAGGTGAACGTGCGAATAGTCAGCACGGCCGCGTGGGAGGCCGCCAGCACGGACCCGTTCCTGCGCACCCTGACCGAGCGTCCGATCGTGAGCCTTGAACTTCGGGAGGAGAACCCATGATCAACCGTTGGGACCGCGGTAGAGCCGAGGTTGACCTGCTTCTCAAGCAAGGCCGCCTCACGCGGGTCGCTGCCAATCGTGACCTTGCGCAGGCGCAGGTGCACCTCACGGCAGCCGTGACCCTGCGCGACCTCGATCCCGCCGGCGCGTTCACCCTCACATACGATGCGGCGCGCCTCGCGCTCGCGGCCATTCTGGTCAATCAGGGATTGAAAGCCCGCGGCGAAGGTGCACACGCCGTTCTGTTTGAAGTTGCGATCGCTCAACTCGAACCACCACGGCAGGTTGAAATTCGCGAATTCGACTGGATGCGTCGGCTCCGCAATTCGACGCCATATCCCGACCTCGACCGCCCGTCGGCAAGTGTCGACGACGTTGATCAAGCCGTTCCCGCAGCACGAGCGATCGTTGATCGTGCAGTTCGACTCATCGAATTGATGCCCGCCTATTGACGAGTCGAGACACCTAAAAATCCCCTCGGATTTGCCCACATTTTGCCCACACTTTGCCCACAAACGTAGGAAAATGACGTGATTGTGGCACTACCCAAGTGACTAAAAAACGTTGATTTTATGCGGAAGTTACCTGCTCGCGGGGTGGCCATTGGCCTCCCAACTGGTTTCAAGTCCCAGTGGGGGCACCGAGTGTCATCGCTCCGCGCCTCGGCCAGCGTGTCTCCGGCGCCTGAACTCCGTGAGGGGCCATCTTCGGCCCCTTCATCGTGTTTCAAGGGGCCGTTTGTGGCACCTCGCGAGTCGAACCCAGGTTGACGGCTGTCTGGTCAGCCAGCAGGGACTGCGGCCACGGCCTCGATCTCCAGGAGAGCGCCGGCCCGTGCCGGGGCGATCATGCCCAGCGCGAAGGCAGGGCTCTGAAAAAGCTCGGGCGGGTCGATCGGTGTCGGAAATGAAGTCATGCTGGTGTCCCTTCAGCCGGTGCGCAGGCCGTAGGTGAGCAGGGCGTTTCCCCTGCTCGTCATCAAAGATTTCTGCAGCGTCAGCCGGGTGACCGGGTCGGTCGGCTCGAACAGGTGACGCCCTGCGCCTGCGATCACAGGGTGCGTCATGACGGTCAGTGAGTCGAGCAGACCGGCAAAGAGTAGCTGCCGCACGAGCGAAATACCGCCGACCAACGAGATTTCACCGCCCTCGGTGTTCTTCAGGTTGGTCACGAACTCGTTCAGATCACCCGGAATGAGCGTGGAATTCTGCCAGGCCAGGTCACCATTGAGAGTACGCGACGCGACAAACTTCTCTACCGGATTGATGAACGCCCCGAACGGGTCGTCGTGTTCGGCGTTCGGCCAGTAACCGGCCCACTGTTCGTAGCCCACCCGGCCGAGCAATACGGTGTCGACCCGGGTGATCATGGCCGTCATTTCAACGCCCAGTTCCTCGTCGAAGCTGTCGAATTGCCACAGGTTCGGCGACTCCACGACGCCATCCAGGGACATGAACAAGCCGGCGGTCAGTTTTCGCATGCGAATCGCTCCAGGGGTCGGTGAGCGAAAATGCTACCTCAGTCGGTCGAGATAGCGCAGGATGACACCCTCGCGCAGCGCCCACGGTGACACTTCAAGTTCCGCCGCCCCGAACGCGGCCATTGCCGCGCCGAGCACGATGCCGCCCGCCACGATCTGAAAGGTGCGGTCGGCGGTGATACCGGGCAGCGCCGGGCGGGCTTCGGCGGGAATACGCGCGAGACGCGGCACCCAGTCATCGAGCTCCGCGCGACCCAACCGCAGGCGATCGGCGGCGCCGACGCCGTCCGAGGTGGTTCCGGCCAGTCGGGCCAGTGATCGAATCGCCTTCGATGACCCGACGATGTGGTGCGGTGCCGGCAGCTGCGCAAAGGCACCGACCGCATCGCGCAAAACGGATGCCGCATGCCTGCGCAGCGCAGACACCTCCTCCGGCAGGGGAGGATCGTGGTGTAGAAAACCGATCGTGCTGCGCCCGGCGCCGAGCGGCAGCGACAGCGCTACCTCGGGAAACTCAGCCCCGCCGGCCGCGATCTCGAGCGATCCGCCGCCGATGTCGAACAGCAGAATGTTGCCGGCCGACCAGCCATACCAGCGCCGCACGGCCAGGAAGGTCAGCCGGGCTTCGTCCTCGCCCGACAGCACCTGCAGGGCGACACCGGTTTCCCGTTCGACCCGGTCGAGCAGTTCTGGACCGTTGGTCGCGTCGCGCAGGGCCGAGGTGGCGAACGGCAACAACTCGTCGATATTGTGCTGCTGGGCAACATCCGCTGCATGCTGCACCGAAGAGAGCACCGCCGCGACACCCTCGTCGTTGATGGCACCCTCTGGCGTGATGTACCGCATGAGGCGCAGAACGCTCTTGTCGGAGGCCATCGGCACCGGCGGGGCGCCTTCGTGCGCGTCGACAACTAACAGGTGGACGGTATTTGAACCGACATCGAGGACTCCAAGGCGCACATTTGTACGATACCGCCTCCGCCGGGTCAGCGTTGCGCGGGAGCGACGAAGCGCTGCCAGACCCAGCCGCTCGCGCACAGGGCCGCGAAGCTCGCGGCGACGATCCACAACACCGTGCCAGAGCCGCTGCTCTGCAGCTGATCGATCGCCGGGGCCAGCGCGGCGAACAAAATTCCATAGCCGACCACGGTCAGGCCGGTCCAGATCGGCGGCGACCAGGCGAGAATGCTGCGCCCACTGGTGTGACCAATCGGCACCAGGATGAGCACGGCCGAGCCGACTGAAGCGAGCACGATCGTGTTGACCGTCTCCGCCACGAGCGAGGTCGTGAAATCACTGGCGGCGGGCAGAAGTGCTCCGAGTGACCAGGCGAGCACGGCAAACAGGGCGAGGGCGCCGACCCGCACTGCCGCAAGCTGGCCGCGCTGGGCCGGCGTCGGCTGCGCGCTGCCAGCATCCGCTTTGGCTAACAGGCTCACGCTGCCGAGCAGGCCGAACAGCAGGGCCGGGTGCACGTCCAAGACGCGCGAGGCGGTCGCCGCGGCCGCGATCAGCAACAGGTAGCGAGGCAGAAACCTGACCGCCCCGCGCAGCTCCAGCGCGCGGGAACTCCACCACAGCGGCACCAGAATGGCGACCCCGTTGACCAAGACCAGCCCGATAGTCACCGCGACCAGCAGACGCAGGTAGGCCGGCTGATCCACCACCGGTCCGGACAGCATGACGAAGGTTGCGGCGGCGACGAGCGCGGCGCCACCGCGCAGCCACCGATTGAGTCGCACGGTCGGTGCCACCTCGTACTCTTCGCGCACCCGATTGCGACCCGCCAGGGTGGGCCCTGACCAGAGCGGACGGCCGCCGCGGGTGCGGGAGATGGTGCCCGCGAGCATCCGCAGCGGCAGAGCGATCAGCACCAGGGCGAGCAGGGCGAGCAACCCGGCCTGCAACCAGGGGAACGGCGAACTGGTGCCGCTCGGCCCGATCGGCAGTGCGAAGCGGGTCGGGTCATCCCACCGGCCGGTGAAAGTGGATGCCCCCGCCGAGTCGTCCGCCGACTCCTCCGCAGTGGCTTCCGGCGCTGGTTCCTGCGTTTGGGGCGCCCCGGAAGGCGTCGGCTCCGCTGTGTCACCCGGTGTGCCAACCGCACCGTCGGGCGACGGCGAAGCCGATGCGCTCGGAGCCGGCGTGACCGCTGGCGTCTCTGAGGCGGACTGGGTCGGCGTCGGGGTCGGTGTGGCGGTGCTCGGGGCGGCATAGCGGACCGTCACGGGGGTGCTGCCCGGTCCGACATTGCCGGCGGAATCCTGCTGCACCGCGATGACGGAGTACGAACCCGCCGCCACGCCCCCGGCGGAGCAACTCCACGCCCCGGCGGTCACCTCGGCGGAGCAGACCGAGTAGGCGCCGGCGAACACGGTGACGGTTGCGCCGGTCTCGCCGGTGCCGGTGTATTCCGTTCCCGCGACGGGCACCTGGGCGCCCTCACGAGGAGTCGTCACGACCGGAGCCGCTGGGCCCTGAAGGTCAAAGACAATCGTGACCGGCTCGCTCGAATTCGACGACGACGGGCTGCTGAAAATCGAACGCTGGCTCGCTGTCACCTTCCGGCTTCCGCTCGCGAGCGTGCCCGCAAACAGGCACGCCCAGGCACCCGAGTTGTCGACGTCACTTGAGCAGGAGTCTTCGGTCCCCAGGGACGCCGTCACAGTGGCCTGGGGATGCCCGGTTCCGCGAACCCAGCCGTCGGACTCGGAGCCGCTGCGGCCGCCGAGCACGATCGGTGCACCCAGAACGGCAACAGTGATCTCGTCGCTCAGGGTGGAATCGCCGGTTACAACGACGCGCAGTTTGATCGTCGGACCGTTCTGCAGGTAGATGTTGCTGCAGCTCCAGGAGGTTGATTTGTCATCGACGATGCACAGCGGGTCCCCGCCGCGCGGCGACAACAACTGAATCTCCTGATCGAGCGCTTTCGACCCAGACACAGTTGTGCGGTTGCTGCCGATGAACTGCCCGTTGCTGGGACGCTCGATCAGCGGCCTCGTCGTCGTAGCGGGATCGGTCGTGGTGTTCGGGATGGGTTCTTCGGTGGGTGGAGCGGTCGATGCTGGCGTCGCCTGCGCCAGCAAGGGCCCGGCAAGGGCGATCGCACACCCGAGCAGAAGGGCGGTGACGGCCAATAAGCTGCGGGAGCGTCGCGGACGCGCCGTTGCGCCCGATGCTTCGACCCGAGTCGATTCGGACATGACTCACCCCCTGCCCCAATTTGAGGGGCAGAGGGCGGTAAAGTCAACCTCCCGCGCCCGCAAAATGTAACAAACCGAGGGAATTCTTCGCGCTGCCGCCGCCCGCCGGTAAACATGACACCCTAAATACGAAGCGGATGCCCAGCATGAGACCGCCGAAGAGAGCCGCACCCTGATGAATCCCACGCCCCGCACCCCCGCCTCCACCCGCGCCGTCGCCGCCCGGGACTGGGAACACCGCGCCGGCGAGCTCGGCGATGGCCTGCCGACCGGGTTCGAGGTGGCCGTCGCCACGTCCGCCTTTCAGATCGAGGGAGCCGCCCGCGACGGCGGCCGTGGCGACAGCGTCTGGGATTCCTTCAGTCAAAGATCCGGACGCATCCGCGATGGCTCGAACGCCTCCGTTTCGGCTGACCACATCAAGAATTACGAAGCGGATGCCGCCATTCTGCGCGACCTCGGCGTCGACGCCTACCGCTTCTCGCTGGGCTGGACCAGGTTGCAGCCCGAGGGCCGCGGCCCCCTCAACCGCAACGGACTCGCGTTCTACGATCGGTTGCTGGATGCGTTGCTGGCCGACGGCATCCGTTCTACCGCCACTCTCTCGCACTGGGATCTGCCGGCTGCCCTGCGGGGCGGCTGGCTGAACCGTGACACCGCCGGCCGTTTCGCCGACTACGCCCATGCCGTGGGGGAGGCGTTCGGTGACCGCGTCGACGCCTGGGTCACCCTCAATGAGCCAGCCACGGTCACCACCAGGGGCTACGCGCTCGGCACCCACGCACCCGGTCGCACCCTGTTGTTCGACGCGCTTCCCAGTGCGCACCATCAGCTGCTCGCGCACGGTCTTGCCGTGCAGGGCCTGCGCGCCGCCGACGTGCGCGGACGCATCGGTCTGGTCAACTCCCACACTCCGGTGCAATCAGCGACCGACCGCGACCAGGACCGCTCCTATGCGGCCCTCTACGACCTGCTGCAGAACCGGCTGTTCGCCGACCCGGTGCTACTCGGCCACTATCCAGACCCGCTCGAACCGTTCGCGGTCGAACTACGCACCCTGCTCGAGGCAGACCCCGCCGACCTGCGCACGATCCATCAGCCGCTCGACTTCTACGGGCTGAGCTACACGGGGCCGGCCCGAATCGCCGCCGGTGCGACGGTGCTGAAGGCCCCCGACGGCCAGCCGATCCCCGTCACCTCATGGCCGTTCCACCTCGAGCCGTTCCGCGAACACCCCACGACCTCCACCGGCGACGTTAACGCTCCCGAGTACGTCGCCGTGGCGCTCGCCGAACTGGCCGAACGCTACCCCGACCTGCCCCCCGTCTACCTCTCACTAGCCGGCGGCGCCTTCTGGGACCAGGCGGATGCCCGCCACCAGGTGCACGATCCCGCCCGCATCGACTATCTCGCCGAACACCTCGTGGCCGCCCTCGACGCCACCGCTACCGGAGCCCCGGCAGCTGCCGTCGACCTCGCCGGTGTGGCGTTCTGGTCGCTGCTCGACGGATTCGAGTGGGATGACGGCTACACCCAGCCGACCGGGCTGGTACACGTCGACTTCGCCGACGACCGCCGCACGCGCACGCCCAAGTCGAGCTACCGCTGGCTGCAACACGCGCTGACCAATCGCTGAGGCGGCCAACTACGGCGTGCGCCGCCGCAACGTCACCGACCCGAGTACGACGGCGCCCACAATCCACCCTCCGATGATGAGCAGTTCCCCGCCGACATAAGCGGCGTCCTGCGAATCGGCCGCGACCGCCTGCAGCGCGTCGATCGCGTGCGACAGCGGCAACCAGTCGCTGATCATTCGCAGCACATTGGGCAGCTGCTCGCGCGGCAGAAAAATGCCGCCGAGCAGAATCTGCGGAAACACCAGCGCCGGCATGAACTGCACGACCTGAAACTCCGTTCGGGCGAACGCGCTCGCCAGCAGGCCGAGGGACGTGCCGAGCACCGCATCGGCCACCGCGACGGCGAGCAATAGCCAGATCGATCCGCTGATTTCGAGCCCGCACACCCACACCGCAAACCCGACCGCGACGGCGGATTGCGCCACGGCGAGCAGGCCGAACGCAAGTGTGTAGCCGAGAATCAGGTCGCCCTTGCCGAGCGGCATCGACAGCAGCCGCTCGAGCGTGCCGGTGCGGCGTTCGCGCAGGGTCGTGATGCTGGTCACGAGAAACATCACGATGAACGGAAACAGGGCGATCATGCCGGGTCCGATCGTGGCGAACACGGGAGTGTCCGAGAAAATCCAGGCCAGCAGCCCGATCAGCAGGCTCGGCACCACGAGCAGCAGCACGATCGTGCGCGGGTCATGTCGCACCTGGCTGAGCACCCGGCCGGCGGTCGCGAGGGTGCGCCCCGGCGTCATGAGACGCTCCCAGTGGCTTTGCCGAGCGGATGCTGCGCAATCAGCGCCAGAAACGCCCCCTCGGTATCCTCGGTGCCGGTCGCGGCGAGCAGCCCGGCCGGGGTGTCATCGGCCAGAATCTCGCCGTCCCGCATGAGCAGCAGCCGGTCGCACCGGCTGGCCTCGTCCATCACGTGACTGGAGACCAGCAGACTCGTTCCGACGGCGGCGAGTTGATGGAACAGGGTCCACAGCTCGACCCGCAGCACGGGGTCGAGTCCGACGGTTGGTTCGTCGAGCACGAGCAGATCGGGGGAGCCGAGCAGCGCTCCGGCCAGCGAGACCCGGCTGCGCTGTCCGCCGGAGAGCGATCCGACGAGCTGGCCGGCCTGTGCCGTGAGATCGGTCAGGGCCAGCACCCGGTCGACGTCCCGTCGCGGGGCACCGAGAACGGCGCGAAAATAGTGCAGATTCTGCCGCACGGTGAGGTCGTCGTACACGCTCGCATCCTGTGTCACATAGCCAACGCGGTGCCGAAGCGGGGCGGCGCCAGCTGGCCGGCCGAGCACCGTGACTGTGCCGGACTGCACCACCTGCACGCCGACGATCGCTCTCAGGAGCGTGGTTTTGCCGCATCCGCTCGGGCCGAGCAGCCCGACCACGACTCCGCGGGGAACAGTGACGGTAAGCCCACGCAGCACCGGATGCTTTCCCCGTCGCACGTGTAAATCGGTCACGTCTACCGCGGGGGCGGATGTGTTCACCATGTCCGAACTCTCCGCCGCTGCACACTCCCTGTCAAGCCCACAATGGGCGATTCCGCGGTGCTTCACGTTGAAAGCGGGTACCCAGCCACCTGCAGTAAATTCGGGGCGTGACCAAGCAGCAGCCCTACCGCGTCCTGCACTCCTACGACGATTTCGAACTTCGCCGATACCCAGCCCATCTCTTGGCCGAAGTCACCACGGATGGCCCTTTCGAAGACGCCGGCAACCGTGCTTTCCGATACCTGTTTGCCTACATCAGCGGGGCAAACCAGTCCCGCCGGAAGGTGGCCATGACCGCGCCAGTGGTGCAGACCGGTGCGGCAGAAAAGATCGCGATGACCGCGCCCGTGCTGCAACAGCCTGTGACGCACCCGTCAAATCGAGTGGGCAGTGCGCAGTTCCAGGTTGCCTTCGTGCTGCCCGAGGAGCTGACGGCGCAAACGGCGCCGCAACCCACCGACCCCAACGTGCAACTGAGAACGGTACCGTCCGCACTGGTCGCTGCACTGCGGTTCGGTGGACGCTGGCGTGAGACTCGTTACGAACAGCATGTCGAGGAGTTGCGCGCGGCGCTCGCCGCCGCCGGGCTCACCGCCCTGGGGTCACCGAGATTCGCCCGATTCGACCCGCCGTTCAAACCGTGGTTTCTGCGTCGCAACGAGGTGTTGGTCGACGTCGAAGAGCCCGGCTGACCGCGCTCTCCCTGCCGCCTTGGGAAATCCCCGCACGCCTTGAGGTTGCTTGGAGTGTGATGGGAAGCGGGTGGGAGCCTCCGGGGTCGCGGTTAGTATTGGCAGGTACGCACGGGGGTCGTTGTCGCTAGTTCATGTCTCCGTGCCACCCTAGAAAGCCAATTTGCAAGGAGACGCTGCCATGGAATGGCTCATCCCGGTTCTGATCGTTGTCGCACTCGTCGCCATCGCTGGTATCTACCTGTGGTCGACGTATAACTCGCTCGTGACGCTCAATGTGCGCGTCGACGAGGCGTGGAGCGACATCACGGTGATGCTCAAGCGTCGTGCTGACCTGCTGCCCAACCTGATCGAAACGGTCAAGGGCTACGCAGCACACGAAAAGAACGTGTTTGAAAACGTGACCCGTGCTCGCGCCGAGACGCTGTCTGCCCAAGGCCCGGCCGACGCATCCGCTGCTGAGAATCACATGCAGACCGCGCTGAAGAGCATCTTTGCCGTCGCCGAGGCGTACCCGCAGCTGCAGGCCAGCCAGAACTATCTGCAGTTGCAGGCCGAACTCGTCGACACCGAAGACAAGATCCAGGCCGCGCGTCGTTTCTACAACGGTGGCGTGCGCGAAATGAACACCAAGATCAAGGTGTTCCCGAACCACTTGTTCGCCGTTAACCTCGGATTCACCGAGCGCGAGTTCTTTGAGGTGGCCGATTCCGCAGCCATTGCGGAGCCGCCCCGCGTGCAGTTCTAACGGGACTTAGCCGATGTACAGCGCGATAGCTAAGAACAAACGCAACACCGTTTTCATTATGATCCTGTTTTTCGTGATCATTGCGGGGCTCGGCTGGCTGGCCAACGCCGTCTATGGTGCCGGCGGCTACGGCATCCTCATCGCCACCGTCGTCATCACGGCGCTCTACGTGATCATTCAGTACTACGCCGCCGGTCGCCAGGCCATTTCGATGAGCGGCGGCATCAGGGTCAACAGCAAGGCCGACCACCCGCGCCTCTGGCGCATCGTGGAGAACCTGTCGATCACGACCGGCACACCGATGCCCGAGGTCTACATCATCAATGATCCGGCGCCGAACGCTTTCGCCACCGGTCGCGACCCCCAGCACGCGATCGTCGCCGCCACCACCGGCCTGCTCGACATCATGGACGACTCCGAACTTGAAGGCGTCATGGCCCACGAGATCGGCCACGTGCGCAATTACGACATTCGCGTTTCGATGGTCGTGTTCGGCCTCGTTGTCGCGATCGGCTTCATTTCCGACATGTTCCTGCGCATGGCGTTCTTCGGCCGCAGCAACAACAGCAACGGCAACCCCGTCGTCATGGTCTTCGGGCTCGTGGCCATGATCGTGGCCCCGCTCATCGCGACCGTCGTGCAGCTCGCCATCTCTCGCCAGCGCGAATATTTAGCGGATGCCACCAGCGCGTTGACGACGCGCCACCCGGATGCACTCGCCTCTGCCCTGGCCAAACTGGGCGAATACGGTCGCCCCATGCAGAAGCAGAACAGCTCGATGGCCCACCTCTGGATCTCGGACCCGCTGAAGAAGGGCGCCATGGGCAAGCTGTTCGCGACGCACCCGCCGATCGCTGACCGCATAGAGCGCCTGACCGCCATGGGCCGTAAGTTCTAAATTAGTTTTCCCGCACATCGGGGGCGTAACCCGGCGGCGAGATCTACCGCAGTTCGGCGGCCAGACCCCCAGCCAGGTTTCCCCGCGGCGCGACGACGACCTCCTCAAGTCCCTGCCAGAGCGCGGCTTCCCGCAGTACCTGCGCGAGCCGACCCGCGGCATCCGTCGGCGCCGTCGGCTCAGCCCAGGCCGACTGCACCCGGAGCACGCCGGCCTGCCGGTCGTTCTTCAGATCGACCCGGCCGACGATCATGTCGCCTAGCAGAATCGGCAGTGAGCAGTAGCCGAACACGCGCTTTGGTTGCGGCGTGTAGATCTCGATGCGGTAGTGAAAATTGAACAGCCGCAGGGCGCGGGCACGCTCCCAGACCACCGGGTCGAACGGCGACAGTAGCGCCTGCGCGTCCATGGCCCGCGGCAGCCGGGCGTCGCGGTGCAGCCAGGCGCGCGCGCGCCAGCCCGCAACCTCCACCGGGAGTAACTCGCCGGCCTCCTCCAACTCAAGGATGGCTGAGAGTGCGGGCGCCGACTTCAGCCGAAAGTAGTCGGCGAAGTCCTTCACGGTGCCGATCCCGTGCGCGCGCGCCGAGCGGCGCACCAACTCGCGGTGGGCATCCGATTCAGAAATTTCGGTGCCGAGCAGCTCGGGGGAGAAGACCTGCTCTGGCAGGGCATAGACCCGCTCAAAACGGATGCGCCCGGCACTGACCACATCACCCCAGCGGAACAGAATTTCCAGCCCGGTCTTCACCTCGGACCAGCCCCACCAGGGCCCGCTGCGCTTGTTGGCGTCGTGTTCGATCGCGCTGGCCCGCATCGGGCCGTTGGCGGCGAGCTCGGCCAGGAGCCAATCGAGCATCGGCCGGTTGGCGTGCGACCAGTCGTCGGGCGTGCGCGCTGAACGGTCGCGATAGTTCTGCATGCGCCAGTGAAATAGCGGCCAGACCTCGACCGGCAGCAAGGAGGCCTCGTGCGCCCAATACTCGGTGAAGCGGGCCTGGCGACCCGTGGTCAACCGGTCAAGCTGGGCCTTGTCATAGGCGCCGAGTCGGCTGAAGGCCGGCATGTAGTGGCTGCGCTCGAACACGTTGACCGAGTCGATCTGCAGCAGCTCGAGTCGATTCACGAGGGCCGTGAGCTGACGGATGCCGACGGCCGCTCCAGGTCGCGCGCCGAAGCCCTGCGCGGCGAGCGCAATCCGCCGCGCCAGCGCGGGGGAAACTGTCGTGACCATTCGTCTCACTCTAGCTGCACCCCCGTTCACCTGGCGTTAAGGCGGAAAGCCTCTGGCGGCCATGTAGCCTTCGTACTGTCGGGCGACCGGCACACCCTGCCCCATAATCTGTTCACCCGGTGCGTTTGCACAGTAATCCAACGCTCCGGACCCGGTCATAATGGAGGAAAATTGTCACTCAAACGCACTCTGACGGTGTCCCTGGCCGCCGCAGCGGCCCTCACCCTCACGCTCAGCGGCTGTTCACCGGCCGCCGAGGCTCCGGCCTCGGGCGTCGACGCAGCGACCGCCACCAGCTTGAGCGCTTTCGGCGATCTGGCCGGCCTCGAAGAAGCCGCCATCGCGGAAGGTCAGCTGAACGTCATCGCGCTGCCGCGTGACTGGGCGAACTACGGCGCCGTTCTCGACCTGTTCGCCGAGAAATACCCGGACATCACGATCAACGAAGCGTCCCCCGACGGGTCCAGCGCCGAGGAGATCCAGGCCGCCGACAACCTCAAGGGCCAGGACACGGCACCGGATGTCTTCGACCTCGGCCTGGCTGTGGCCCTGTCCAGTACCGACCGCTTTGCGCCGTACCAGGTTGCCAACTGGGCCGACATTCCCGACGCGCTTAAGGAAGCCTCCGGCCTCTACGTCGGCGATTACGGCGGATACCTGTCGGTGGGCTACGACCCTGACGCTGTTCCGGAGCCCAAGGAGTTGACCGACCTGCTCGGCGCCGACTACAAGGGAAAGGTGGCCATCAATGGTGACCCGACCCAGGCCGGTGCAGCGTTTGCCGCTGTCGGCCTCGCCACCGTGCAGAGCGGCGGAACGGTCGCTGACTTTCAGCCCGGCATTGACTTTTTCTCCGATCTCAATGCGGCCGGTAACTTTCTGAAGGTCAACCCGACGACGGCGACCGTCGCCTCCGGTGAGACCCCGGTGGTCTTCGACTGGGACTACCTCAACGTTGGCTACGGCGCCCAGCTGGAGGGCCAGCGCAACTGGAAGGTCGTCGTCTTCGACGGCACCGGTTACGCCGGCTACTACAACCAGGCGATCAACAAGGATGCCCCCAACCCCGCCGCAGCGCGGCTCTGGCAGGAATTCCTGTACAGCGATGAAGCACAGAACCTGTGGCTTGCGGGCGGCGCCCGCCCGGCGCGCGCCGAGGCCATGGCCGAGGCCGGCACCATCGACAGCGAGCTGTTCGATGCGCTGCCGAAGGCGCCGAGCGACACCGTCGTTCCGACCGAAGACCAGAGCACCGCAGCGGCAACGCTGCTCGGTGAGAAGTGGGCTGCGGCTGTCCAGTAACATCCGTGGTCGGGCAGCAGCCTTCGGGCTGCTGCCCTTCGCGGTGTATGTGTTGTTGTTCCTGGCTGTGCCGACCCTGATTGCCATCGGCACGGGCTTTTTCGACAATACCGGCGCCTTCACCCTGGCCACGGTCGCGGCCCTCGGCGACCCCGTCGTGCTTACCACCTTCTTCAACTCCTTCTGGCTGTCGGCGCTGACCGCCGTCGTCGGTGCCGTTGTCGGTGCTGTGGTCTGCTACGCCCTACTCGGCGCGCGCCCCGACGGCCGGCTGCGCACCACCATCGACTCGCTCAGCGGTGTGCTGGCCCAGTTCGGTGGCGTCATGCTCGCCTTCGCCTTCGTCGCGACCATTGGCATCCAGGGCATGGTCACCCTGTATCTGCGCGACACCTTCGGCCTGGATATTTTTGAGAACGGCGTCTGGCTGTATTCGACGACCGGCCTTATTTTGCCCTACATCTACTTTCAGGTTCCGCTTATGATCATCACCTTTATGCCGGCCCTGCAAGCCTTGAAACCGCAGTGGGCCGAGGCGAACGCCACTCTCGGCGGAAGCACCGCCAGCTACTGGTTCCGTATCGCCTTTCCGGTGCTCGCGCCGTCCTTTATCGGCAGCCTGCTGCTGCTGTTCGCCAACGCGTTCTCCTCTTACGCCACCGCGGCGGCGCTGGTGAGTCAGGGCTCGCAGATTGTGCCCCTGCAAATTCGCGCCGCACTCACCAGCGAGACGCTGCTCGGTCGGGAAAACCTGGCCGGCGCGCTGGCCCTCGGCATGATCGTGGTGATGGCCGTCGTCATGGTCGGCTATTCAGCGCTGCAGTCACGGGCCGCGCGGTGGCAGCAATGACCGGACTGACCACCAACGGTGTGGCTCACGCGCCCTCCCGCACGGTTCGCACCATCATTCTCGGCGTGGTCGGGGTCATCTTCGCCGTGCCGATCGTGGCCATGATCGAATTCACCCTGCGTGCCGGGCTGGTCGGCGGCTACAACGTCGACCGCTGGGTCGCCCTGTTTCAGAGCGGATTCACCGGGGTGTACCGACCGGTGCTGGTAGCGCTCGGCAACTCGGTGGCTTTGGCCATTGGCACCGTCCTGATCGTGCTGCTGCTGCTCGTACCCACCATGCTGCTCGTGCACATCCGTTTTCCCCGGCTGCGCCGAGTATTGGAATTCATCTGTATTCTGCCCATCACCATTCCGGCCATTGTGCTTGTGGTCGGGCTCGCGCCGGTCTACGCCATTGTGGCTCGAATGCTGGGCAGCGGCGTGTGGACCCTGGCCTTCGCCTACGGCATTACGGTGTTGCCCTTCGCCTATCGGGCCATTCAATCCAACCTCGACGGCGTCGACGTGAAAACGCTCACCGAAGCTGCGCGCACTCTCGGGGCCGGCTGGGGCAGTGTGCTCCTGCGGGTGCTCGTACCCAACCTGCGCCGGGGCATCCTGGCCGGTGCCTTCATCGCCGTGGCCGTCGTGCTCGGCGAATTCACCATCGCGTCCTTGCTGAACCGGGTCAACCTGCAAACCGCTCTCGTCGTCGTGAGCAAGGTCGACCCGTACACGGCCGTGATCCTCTCGCTGCTGGCCCTCGCCTTCGCTTTCCTGCTGCTCCTCGTTATCGGACGACTCGGTGCCCCGCGCACCCGAACATCGCGCCGCCGTACCACCGTGAAAGGTCCAGTATGAATTCACAGCAGCTGACAGCCGAGCAGCCAACCGCACCGACCCGACCGGGAACCGTCGTCGAATTCACCGGCGTCGTCAAAGAATTCTCCGGAATGCGCGCCCTGGACGGCTTCAACCTCACCCTGCACGCGGGCGAATGTGTCGCGTTGCTCGGCCCGAGTGGCAGCGGCAAGACCACGGCGTTGCGCGTGCTGGCAGGGCTGGAATCCACCAATGCCGGCAGTATCACCATTGACGGCATCGACGTATCAGCACTCTCCACCAGCAAACGCGACATGGGCATGGTGTTTCAGTCGTACTCGCTGTTTCCGCACCTCAGTGCCGGCGAAAACGTCGAATTCGGGCTGCGGATGCGAAAGATCAAGCCAGCCGAGCGGCGCCGCAGGGCGGCAGCGTCCCTGGCCATGGTCGGCCTCGACGACCACTTCGATCGCTTTGCACACCAGCTCTCCGGCGGCCAGCAGCAGCGGGTCGCGCTCGCGCGCGCACTCGTGACTGAACCGCGTGTGCTGCTGCTCGACGAACCGCTCTCGGCGCTCGACGCCAAGGTGCGCGTGCAGCTGCGCGACGAGATTCGACGCATTCAAACCGAACTCGGCATCACGACCCTGTTCGTCACCCACGATCAGGATGAGGCCCTCGCGGTCGCCGACCGCGTCGCCGTGATGCGCGCCGGCAATATCGAGCAGGTCGGCACGCCCGAAGAACTCTATTCCCGTCCGGCCACCCCGTTCATCGCCGACTTCGTCGGGCTCAGCAACCGCATCGACGGTCTCGTGCGCTCGGCTCGAGCCGAGGTCTATGGAACGAGCCTGCCCCTGATCGACCCGGCGACGCCCGACGGACCCGTGACGGTCTCGATCCGCCCGGAAGACATCGAGTTCGCAGCCGAGGGCCTCGCGGCGACCGTGGTCGCCTCGAGCTTTCTTGGGTCGCTCCGCCGTACGACCCTGCGCCTGGCCGACGGCACCATTGTGTTTCTTCAGCACGGCGTGCGCGTGCACCCGAAAGCGGGCGAGAACGTGTTTGTCAACTTCACCGGGGCACCGGTCTCGACCGAGCGGGTGGAGACCGCCAGTGTGGCGCAGCAACAGTCCTGACGGCAGTCCTAGACTGTTTGAGTGAGCGAATCCACGGGCAATCCAGGTGCACGCGCGCTGCTACGGTTGCGTCGCAGGCGTTCGGCAGAGCGCGCGCGGGAGAGCGCACGGGAGAGCGCTGATCTCGCCGGATCCGAGCTCGTTGTCACGCCGATCGAGGTTGTGACCGGGGCCCCCGCCGCCAACGGCGTCGACGAGAATCTGCCGGCCGGCATCCGTTTGGCTGGGGCCTGGTCCTGGCGTCTGATTGTGATCGCCGCCGCTATCGCCATTCTGGTCTTCCTGGTTATTCAGTTGCGGTTGATTGTCATTCCGCTGCTCGTGGCCGTGCTGGTTTCCGCGCTCCTGGTTCCGTTTGTGGCATTCCTGGTGCGGCATCACTGGCCCAAGGGCGTCGCTGTGGCGCTGGCGATGGTGGGCACCCTGGTGCTCGTTGCCGGTCTGGTCACCCTCGCCTCGACGCAGATCGCCGAGGGCACCGTTGGGCTGAGCGAACGGCTCACCCGATCACTCGACTCGTTCAAGGCGTTCCTGGCCGGCTCACCGCTGCAGGTTTCCGAGACTGATATCAACACGTACGTGCAGCAGGCCTGGGAAGCGATCCAGAACGATAGTGCCGTCTTCATCAGCGGCGCCCTGTCGGTGGGAACCACGCTCGGTCATTTGTTGACCGGGCTTCTGCTGGCACTGTTCAGCCTGCTCTTCATCCTCATCGACGGCAAAGCCATCTGGGGCTGGATCGTACGGTTCTTCCCGCTGCGGTCCCAGGCCGCTGTCGACGGTGCGGGAATCGCAGGCTGGACCACCCTGGGCAACTTCGCCAAGGTGCAAATTCTGGTCGCTTCGATCGACGCGGTCGGCATTGGAGTGGGCGCGGCCCTGCTCGGGGTGCCGATGGCCATCCCGATTGGAATTCTGGTCTTCCTCGGCTCATTCATCCCCATCGTCGGCGCGGTCGCGACCGGATCGGTGGCGATTGTGATCGCGCTCATCTTCAACAACTGGGCCATCGCCCTGGCCATGCTCGGCGTCGTCCTACTCGTGCAGCAGGTCGAGGGACACGTTCTGCAGCCGCTCATTATGGGAACCGCGGTGAAGGTACATCCGCTTGCCGTCGTGCTCGTGGTGGCAGCCGGCGCCTTACTCGCCGGAATTCCGGGGGCACTGTTCGCCGTTCCGGTGGCCGCGGTTTTGAACGCGATGACCAGTTACATTGCCGGGGGCACTTGGCGGTCGAGCCCGCCGACGGTGCCGACGGTGCCGACGACCGGATCGGTGCTCTGGCAGACCGTGCCGCAAAGCCGACCGGGATATCGCACGTCTGGCGCACCGGCGCGCACGGCACGGCTGCGCCCGGGGACCCTCCTCACGTCGCGTAGGGCATCCGCGCGCGTCACCCCTACAGATTCGAGCGCACCCGGCGCCCCGCACGATAGTTCGGAGAACTAGAACATGCCAGAGACCACCCTCGTCGGACCGACCCTCGCCGAATTCGAGGCCGCTCGCGCGGTCGTCGCCCGGGCTGCGGATGTGACCCCGATGGAGAGCTCGCGCTACCTTGCCGATGTGTTGGGCGCGCCGGTCTACCTCAAGTGTGAAAATCTGCAGCGCACCGGCTCCTACAAGATTCGCGGTGCCTACAACCGACTGTCGAAACTGACCGAGGCGGAGAAAGCCCGTGGCGTCGTGGCGGCCTCGGCCGGAAACCACGCCCAGGGCGTGGCCTTCGCCGCGCGCGAGCTCGGCATCAAGGCGACCATCTTCATGCCCGTCGGAGTCGCGCTGCCGAAGCTGTCAGCGACGCGGGACTACGGAGCAGAGGTCATTCTGCGCGGAACGACCGTGAGCGAACCGCTGCTCGCCGCAGCCGAATACGCCCGGGAGACCGGCGCGATCCTGATCCCGCCGTTCGACCATGCCGATGTGGTCACCGGGCAGGGCACGCTCGGACTCGAAATTCTCGATCAGGTTCCCGACCTGGAGACAGTCATTGTTCCCATCGGCGGTGGCGGACTCATCTCCGGAGTTGCCAGCGCGCTCAAGCAGCGTGCCGCCCGGGAGGGGCGACACATCCGGGTGATTGGGGTGCAGGCCGAGAACGCGGCCGCGTATCCGCCCTCACTCGCCGCCGGCGAAGCAGTGACGATCAACATGCTCCCGACCATCGCCGATGGTATCGCGGTGGCCAGGCCCGGGTTGCTTAATCTCGAGATCGTTCGGGACACCGTCGACGAGATCGTTACCGTCACCGAAGACGACACCGCCCGCGCGCTCCTGGTGCTGTTGGAACGCGCCAAGCTCGTGGTTGAACCGGCCGGGGCAGTGGCGGTCGCCGCCATCCTGGCCGGCAAGATCACCCCTACCGGGCCGACCGTCGCCATCCTCTCGGGCGGAAACATCGACCCGCTGCTGATGCAACGCGTGATCAGCCACGGCCTCGCCGCGTCGGGACGGTACCTGACGCTGCGCATCATGCTGCCCGACCGTCCGGGTCAGCTGGCTCGAATCTCCGAGCTGCTCGCGGAGGCGACGGCCAACGTGATCGAGGTGCTGCACACCCGGCACGGCGTCGGCCTGCAGATCAGCGAAGTCGAACTCGACGTCAGCGTTGAAACTCGCGGGCCAGAGCACCGCCAGCACGTCGTTGACACGTTACGCGCCGCCGGCTACGACCCCCAGATCGACTAGCCCGGTCGACTAGGCAGACAGACAGACAGACAGACAGGCCGGGCGGCAGCTGCTGACGCCGGCGCTGTCGGCCGTCGGCTGCTGGTTGATTGCTGCTGGCTGTGCAGCGTTTTAAGCGGGGCAGCCTCATCCGTTGTGCATTGACCGCGCGAGGTGCCACTTTTGGCCCCTTCGCGAGCTCTCAAGGGGCTAAAGATGGCACCTCGCGTGCAGTGGAAGGTCACTTGCAGCGAGTTGACAGCCTGAGCCCCAATATCGGCGCGAATCGGCAGCCGAGCCTCAGCGGAGGAGTCAGGCGCCGGTGAACGTCTCCACGTTCGAGATCTGCACGGTGATCTCCTTGCCGGTGGGTGTGGTGTAGCTGGTCTTGGCACCGACCTTGAGGCCGATGATCGCCGCGCCGAGCGGGCTCTGCTCGCTGTACACGTCCAGGTCGCTGTTGGCGGCGATCTCGCGGCTGCCGATCAGAAAGCGGCTCTCGTCGCCGGCGATGGTGGCCGTGATGACGGTGCCCGGCATGACGGTGCCGTTGCTCTCTGGGGCGTGGCCGACCTCGGCGGTGCGCAGCAACAGGGTGAGCGTGCGAATGCGCGCCTCCATCTTGCCCTGCTCTTCTTTCGCCGCGTGGTAGCCCGAGTTCTCCTTGAGGTCACCCTCTTCTCGCGCGGACTCGATCTTCTTCGCGATGTCGCCCCGGCCAAAGTTGCTCAGTGTCGCCAGTTCCGCGGCGAGGCGGTCGTGGGCCTCCTGAGTTAGCCAGGTGACCGTTGTGTCGGTAATCACGAGTGATCTCCTTCAATACGCTCAAGCGCAGAAAGGCCGGTTGAGGGCCGCGCAGATATAGTCGTCGCCCGGGCGATTGCCGAGGCGAATACGTCAGTTTAGGTCAGCCAGCACTGGTAAATCAAACCCGTGTTGCTCAGATCGGTGGTGCGCAGAACCTCGGTGAACGACCGGTTGTACAGGCTGGAGGGCGGTAGATCGATGATCTTCCAGCCAACGACCGAATAGCTCTCGTTGAGCGCCTGAACCGCGCAACTCGCCGTGCGGTTCACCGGCAGCGCTACCTCGAAGGTGACGCTCACGCTGTGCTCATCGATGATGGTGTGCCCGATATCGCGCGCTTCTATCTGAGTGGATGCCCCGTCCAGGCCGGTCCACAGCACCCACGCTCCCAGCACCAACACGAAAACGCCACCGAGCCCCCACAGGATGCGGCGGTCGCGAACCCGGCGGGCCGGGGTGCGCCCGTAGCGCGATTGGATCGCGGCGCTCTCGGGTGCCGGTGCCGCGGCGACGTCAGATTCGTCGAAGCGCTCGGGCTGGCGGCTCGGCTGAACTCCGGTGGGCGTGCTGTTGAGGGGCACTGGCGATTTCACACTTCCGATGGAGCGATTAGGCTGGTATCTAGGTTATCTGGCCTAAGGTTATCTGGCATTCCTGAGGAGTATGGTGACGCTGCGATTGATGGCTGTGCACGCCCATCCCGACGACGAATCGAGCAAGGGCGCGGCAACGTATGCCTACTACCGCAGCCTCGGCGTTGAGGTGATGATCGTGAGCTGCACCGGCGGCGAACGCGGCAGCATCCTGAACCCGTCCCTGACCAGCCATGCCATGGCCGAGCGTGACCTGCCCGGGCTGCGCCGCCTGGAGATGCAGGGTGCCCAGGAGGCGCTGAACGTGCAGCATCGCTGGCTCGGCTACGAGGATTCCGGTATGGACGAGGGCCAGGAGGCGCCACCGAACAGCTTCGCGGCCATTCCGCTCGACTACTCGGCTGAGCCGCTGGTGAATTTGATTCGAGAGTTCCGTCCGCAGGTGCTGATCACCTACGACGAAAACGGCGGCTACCCGCACCCGGATCACATCCGCTGCCACGAGGTCTCGATGGAGGCCTATCGTGCCGCCGCCGACCCGAGTCGCTACCCGCACACCGGGCAGCCGTGGCAGATCGACAAGGTGTACTACGACCGCATCTTCAACCTTGAACGTATCGATGCCATGTACCTCGCGCTGAGCGTGGCTGAGCCGGACTCTCCGCTGCTGGAGCCGCTTGGCGCGGCCCGCGAGCGCATGGAGAATTACCCCAAGCTGGCCACCACGCACGTTCCTGCCGGTGATTTTCTTGAAGCTCGAGATGCCGCCCTGCGCTCGCACGCGAGCCAGATCACACCCGACAGCAGCTTCTTCTTCTGGCCCAACGATCTTGTCCGCGAGGCCTGGCCCTACGAAGATTTCCAACTCGTCGAATCGAAAGTAGACACCGCAATGCCCGAATCCGATCTGTTCGCCGGAATCCAGGACGACGAATGACGCTGTTCATCAACGACGTCCTGCTCAACGTCGTGCTCGCCGCAACTCCCGACCCCGACTTCGACCCCAACACCGTCACCCCGGGCGTCGTCGGTTTTCTGGTCTTCTTCTTGATCGCGTTGGCAACCCTGGTGCTCTGCCTGGATGTGGTGCGTCGCATCCGTCGTACGACCTATCGCGCCGAGATCAAGGCACGCCTCGATGCCGAGGTCGCCGCCCGCGATGCCGACCCGAGCGCACCGACCACGCCGAGCGACAAGCCCGAATAAGCCGTTACGGGTAGAGCGGATGCGTGGCGATCAGCAATATTGCCGCGAAATGACACAGAAACGCCACGACCGTCAAGGTGTGGAAGATTTCGTGAAAGCCGAACACACCGGGAACCGGGTTGGGCTTCTTCAGCCCGTAGACGACCGCGCCGACCGTGTAGCAGAGCCCGCCGACGAGGATGAGCGTCATCATGGCCGCGTTGGCCTGGAAGAAATCCACGATGAACAGCAGCGCGCCATAGCCGAGCACCAGGTAGAGCGGCACGTACAGCCAACGCGGGGCGTGAATCCAAAACACTCGAAAGAGGATGCCCAGCCCGGCTCCGCCCCAGACCAGCCAGAGCAGCAGAGTCGCCTTTTCCGGCGGCAACGCGAGCACCGTTATCGGCGTGTACGACCCGGCGATGAGCAGAAAAATATTCGCGTGGTCGATGCGCTTGAGAATGATGCGGGTGCGCGGCTGCCAGTTGAAGCGGTGGTACAGCGCTGAATTGCCAAACAGCAGCATCGAACTGAGCACGAACACGGCCGAGCTGATCTTCGCTGCCGAGCCCTCAGCGAGCACGAGCAGCACGATGCCGGCAGCGATCGTCACCGGAAATGTGCCAGCGTGAATCCAGCCGCGCCAGGTCGGTTTGACGTCTTCAGGGTGGGCGTCAGCCGCCTCGATCAGCGGCAGATTGGGGATATCGTGCTCGGTGGCCATGCTGCAAGGATACGACAGCGCCTGGCCGGGTGCCGCGAAGGCCCGGGGAGTGGACTAGCGTAACTGTGTGCAGAAACCCCAGGTACCCTCGCCGCGTGGCATCCTCTATGGGCTGTATCAGCGCCGGCTGAGGCGTGGGCTCACTCCGGCACACATGCCTCACCACGTTGCCATGATCATCGACGGCAACCGGCGTTGGGCCCGGCAATTGGGGTTTCAAACCGCCGCGCACGGCCATCGAGCTGGCGCCGCCAAAATGCGCGAGTTTCTGGAATGGTGCGACGACCTCGGCATTTCGGTCGTTACCCTGTACCTGCTCTCCTCCGACAACCTCACCCAGCGCCCGAGCGATGAACTCGCCGATCTGATCGAAATCATCGCCGATCTCGCTGAGGAGCTCTCGCACTACCGCAACTGGCGGGTGCAGCAGGTGGGGTCCAAGGCCGGCCTGCCCGAGCCGTTGGTGGCGGCTCTCGATGCAGCGGATGCCCGCACCAGCGGCTATAAGGGACTGCACGTCAACCTCGCGGTCGGCTACGGCGGCCGCACCGAGATCACCGACGCCATGCGCAGCATCGTCGCCACCCACCACGCGCACGGCGGCACCCTGGAAGACCTCGCAGAGACCCTCACGCCCGAACTCATCGGTCAGCACCTGTACACCGGCGGTCAGCCCGACCCTGACCTCGTCATCCGTACCTCGGGCGAGCAGCGGCTGAGCGACTTCATGCTCTGGCAGAGCGCGCACAGCGAGTTCTACTTCGTTGAAGCGCTGGGGCCCGACCTGCGGCAGATCGACTTTCTGCGGGCTTTGCGCGACTTTTCCCGCCGGCAGCGGCGCTTCGGGGGGTAGCCACCCTGTGTTTGACAACCGATTGGATTTGCGCGCATGAAATCACTGCTCAGCTTCACCGACGGTTTTCGTGAGGAACCCGGCTACCTCGACTTCGGTCGGGTCGGCCCGCTCTCCGAGGCCGTGGTGGCTGAGACCCTCGGCCAGACCGAGGTGTTGTCTCGCGCCCGCCACGGTAGCCTCGACCATCTGGTCGACCAGGATCTGCGTGCTCGCACCGCCGTGTCAGAGCTCACCGGCTTTGCCACCGATCAGATCGTGCTGCAGCCCAACACGAGCTCCGGACTCATGCAGGCCATGTTTGGTCTCACCGGATCTGTGCTGCTCTCGGCCGGTGACTTTCCGAGCGTTCCGTTCGCCGCAGTGCGCGCCGCCGAAGCCCTGCACGTGGTGACTCCGCTCTGGTTGGAGACGGATCACGGCCGTGTCACCCCCGGACAGATTCGCGACCAGCTGACCCCGGCCGTCGCTGCCGTCGCCGTCTGCCTGGTCGATTCGCGCACCGGGTATCGCACCGACCTCGAGGGCATCCGCCAGGTCATCGGCGATCGCCTGCTCATCGTCGACGCGATTCAGGGCTTCGGCGTCGTCGATGCCGCCTATGAGGCAGCGGATGTCGTCGCTTCCGGTGGTCAGACATGGACGCGGGCCGGCTGGGGCACCGGGTTTCTCGCCCTCAGCGGACGGGCACTCGAGCGCCTGGTGCCCGTGATTTCCGGTTACGTCGGTACCGACACGGACGATCCCTGGGACGAGGTCACCCCGCCCAGTCACGCTGCCCGAGCCTTTCGGGTGACCAACGGGGACGCCATCGCGCAGGCGCGGTTCGCTGCTGCGCTCGAGCAGAGTTTCGACGTCGGTGTCGACGTGATCCAGAAGGCTATGAACGAGAATGTGTCGGAGATCATCGAGCTGGTCGATGAGTTCGTCGTCGATATCGTGTCGCCGCGGGATGTCGGCTCAAGGGCCGGCATCGTGGTACTGGAGCCGCCAGCCGAACTCCTGACCACCCTGGTAGCGAGCCTGCACAACCACGGAATCACCGCAACCACCCGCGGCCGGACCGTGCGACTGTGTGTGCACGCGGCCCTCGACCCCGACACGGTGACCATGCTGAGGGGTGCGCTCACGGCGTACGCACTCTCAGCAACCTACTAGGAGTCGGCGCCGGCGTACCCGTCGTCTGCCTCAACGTCAGGTGAACGACTGATTTCGGTGGGCGTGTCGGGTTTCTTTTTTCTCCCGTAGGTCGTAGCGTCGCTTTCATCAGGTACGGCACCTGATCGAGACGGCCATATAAGTACGGCTCGAGAATTGCTTGATGGCCAGCTCGCCAAAGTGATCCGCGTCCTCGTGACGCAGGGTGGGAGTGGCCATGACCGCTAATCGAACCGATCGCAAGGCGACTGACCGGGTGGAGACATCCGCTTCGCAAACCGAGCGCACCTACGTGCTGGACACCTCGGTGCTTCTGTCCGATCCGAAGGCGATTTTCCGGTTTGCCGAGCACGCCGTGGTGTTGCCCGTGGTGGTGATCAGCGAACTGGAGTCCAAGCGAAACGACCCGGAGATCGGGTATTTCGCTCGGCAGGCGCTGCGCAACCTTGACGAGTTGCGGCTCAAGCATGAGCGCCTGGACTTTCCAATTCCGGTCGGCGAGGGCGGCAGTCTGCGGGTGGAGTTGAACCATTCCAACATGTCGGTGCTGCCGTCTGGCCTGCAGCTGGGTGACAACGACTCGCGCATTCTGGCTGTGGCGCTCAACCTCGCCAATGAAGGAATGACCGTGACGGTCGTCTCCAAGGACCTGCCGCTGCGCGTGAAGGCCGCGTCGCTCGGCCTCGCCGCCGACGAGTACCGGCACGAACTCGCCGTTGATTCCGGGTGGACCGGCATGGACGAGATCACCCTCAGCGCCGAGCAGATGAGCGTGCTCTACGACAAGGAAACGCTCGATTCGCGTACGGTGCAGGACATGCCGATCAACACGGGGCTGGTCATCCACTCCGATCGGGGCTCTGCCCTCGGCCGGGTGACCAGTCGGGGCACGCTCAAGCTGGTGCGCGGCGACCGGGACGTTTTCGGGCTGCACGGGCGGTCGGCGGAGCAGCGACTCGCCATTGACCTGCTGCTCGACCCGGAGATCGGCATTCTGTCGCTGGGAGGTCGAGCCGGAACGGGGAAGTCGGCGCTCGCCCTCTGCGCGGGCCTGGAGGCCGTGCTGGAGCGTCAGCAGTACCGCAAGATCATGGTCTTCCGGCCGCTGTATGCGGTCGGCGGCCAGGACCTCGGCTTTCTGCCGGGGGACCAGGGCGAGAAAATGGGGCCCTGGGCCCAAGCGGTATTCGACACCCTCGGCGCGATCGTGTCGGAGAACGTGGTCGAGGAGGTGATCGAGCGCGGCATCCTCGAGGTACTCCCGCTCACTCACATTCGCGGCCGGTCCCTGCACGACGCCTTCGTGATCGTCGACGAAGCGCAGTCCCTCGAACGCAACGTGCTGCTGACCGTGCTGAGCCGCATCGGTCAGAACTCGCGCGTTGTACTCACCCACGACGTCGCCCAGCGCGACAATTTGCGGGTCGGTCGCTTCGACGGCGTGGCCAGCGTGATTGAAACGCTGAAGGGGCATCCGCTGTTCGCGCACATGACCCTGACCCGGTCGGAGCGCAGCGCGATCGCGGCGCTCGTGACCGAGATGCTGGAGGGCAACGAGGTGATGTAGTTTCGGCGGGGGAGTGGATGTCTGTGGTCGCCGTTGGCGGCAGCCCACGCGGCAGGTCGTTTGATCTGCCGCTCATGTGGGAGCATTCTTTGATGCCTGCTACTACTCGACTCATTTCCGCCGATGATGCGGAGCGCCTTGCCGTCCTCCAGCGAACTGGTCGGATCTTCTTCGCTCCGTGGGAACCGGTGCGCCAGGATCCCTACTTCACGGTCGCAGGTCAGCAGGCAGAGGTCGAAAATGTTCTCGCTCGGCACAGCCGAGGCGAGGCTCTGCCACACGTGATTCTCGACGAGGACGCCCAGGTCGTGGGTCGGATCACGTTCAGCGGGATCACCTATGGGGCATTTCAGTCGTGCAACATGGGTTACTGGGTCGCTGAAGAGAACAACGGACGCGGCTACGCCACTGACGCAGTTCGAGCAATGACCACGCGGGCATTCGAAGAGTTGGGGCTGCACAGGGTGCAAGCCGAGACGCTGATTCCGAACGTGCGCTCCCAACGGGTGCTTCAACGTGTGGGCTTCGTGCGTTATGGATTGGCGCCCGCATACCTCAAAATAGCGGGCCGGTGGCAAGACCATCTCATGTATCAGCTGTTGGCCGATCCCCGCTGTACGTGAACTCCGCCCTGATCCCGAGGCGTCCCGCAGGGGATTCATGTGTCGGGACGACAGCGACGATCGTTCTGTTGGTGGCGGTGAAGAAAGTGAGTCGCGATGCCCACGGCGTGAGCGGTTAACGACAGCGAGTGTTGCCGATAACGCCTGAGGCGCATCGGCAACACTCGCTGTCGGTTGTGCGGTTACTTCTTTTGCGGGGGGCGCGTCATGCTCAGCACGTCGAGCGCGGTGTCGAGCTCGGCGAGCGTGAGGTCGCCGCGTTCGACGTGGCCGAGCGCGATGACAGACTCACGCACGGTGAGGCCCTCGGCGACGGCCTTCTTGGCAACCTTGGCTGCGGCCTCGTAGCCGATGACGCGGTTGAGCGGCGTCACGATCGACGGCGACTTCTCGGCCAGGGCGCGGGCGTGCTCGAGGTTGGCTTCGAGGCCGTCGACGGTCTTGTCGGCGAGTACCCGGGTGGCGTTGGTGAGCAGGCGGATCGACTCCAGCAGGGCGGTTCCCATCACCGGGATTCCGACGTTGAGCTCGAACGAGCCCGACGCACCGGACCAGGCGATCGTGGCATCGTTGCCGATGACACGCGAGCAGACCATGAGCACGGCCTCGGGGATAACCGGGTTGACCTTGCCGGGCATGATCGACGAGCCGGGCTGTAGGTCAGGAATGTTGATCTCGCCGAAGCCCGTGTTCGGGCCGGAGCCCATCCAGCGCAGGTCGTTGCAGATCTTGGTCAGCGAAACAGCGATGGTGCGGAGCGCCCCGGAGGCGTCGACGAGGCCGTCGCGGTTGGCCTGGGCCTCGAAGTGGTCACGTGCCTCGGTGATCGGCAGTTCGGTCTCGGTGACGAGAAGTTCGATGACCAGCTGCGGAAAGCCATAGGGCGTGTTGATGCCGGTGCCGACCGCGGTGCCGCCGAGCGGAACCTCGGCGATGCGGGGCAGGGCGGTGCGGATGCGCTCGATGCCGAGGCGCATCTGGCGGGCGTAGCCGCCGAATTCCTGGCCGAGGGTGACCGGCGTGGCATCCATCAGGTGGGTGCGGCCGGCCTTGACGGCCTCTTTCCACAGTTCGGCCTTGGCCTCGAAGGAGACGGCGAGGTGGTCGAGCGAGGGGATGAGCTCGTCGATCAGGGCGCTCGTGACGGCGATGTGCACCGAGGTCGGGAATACGTCGTTGGAGGACTGGCTCGCATTAACGTGGTCGTTCGGGTGCACCGAGCGTCCGAGCGCGCGGGTCGCCAGCGTCGCGATGACCTCGTTCATGTTCATGTTCGAGGAGGTGCCGCTACCGGTCTGGTAGACGTCGATCGGAAACTCGGTGTCGAACTGACCGGTGATGACCTCGTCAGCGGCCGAGGCGATCGCGTTGGCGATGTCCGCATCGAGCACGCCGAGCTGAGCGTTGGCGAGAGCCGCCGACTTCTTAATGCGGGCGAGAGCCGCGATCTGCGCGGACTCAAGTGTGGAGCCGGAGATCGGAAAATTCTCGACCGCGCGCTGGGTTTGGGCACCGTAGAGAGCGTCCGTCGGAACGCGGACCTCACCCATCGTGTCGTGTTCGATCCGGTAGCCGGTTTGTGCGGAGGTGTCCACCACTGTGTGCGTTCCCTTTCGGTGCTGTATGAGAGTCGTGCTGTGCGCAACGGGTGCGCCGGTGAGCTAAATATCGCCCACCACGATGTTGGGGTCGGCGTGCCCTTCGAAAAGAACGTAGTTCGCACCGACGATAGCCAATGTACCGGCTGCGATGGCCGCGCTGATCACCTCGGACTGTTCGAGCAGTTCGGTGACCGTGTCCTTGAGGTGTTCCCGGCCGACCTGGCCGGCGTCGACCCGGGCCGGGTCCAGCTGAGTGGATGCCGCCTGCCCGCTGACCCGACGCACGGCCGGCACGATCTTCTCGATAATGCTCGCGATATGCACGGGCAAAGCCGGGGCATCCGCTGTCTGAGAATCGATCGCAGCACGTACCGCTCCGCACTCGTCGTGGCCGAGCACGAGAATGAGCGGAACGCGCAGCACGGCGACCGCGTATTCCAGCGAACCGAGCACGGACGACGAGATGACCTGGCCGGCGTTGCGCACGACGAAGAGGTCGCCGAGCCCCTGGTCGAAGATGATCTCGGCGGCGAGCCGGGAGTCGCTGCAGCCAAACAGTGCAGCGTGCGGTGTCTGCGCTCCGACGAGTTCGGCCCGCCGGTCAACGTCCTCGCGGTGCCGGGGGGTGCCGGCAACAAAGCGCGCATTGCCCTCGCATAGTTCGTTCCAGGCCTGCGCCGGAGAAGGGACGGCCGTCGATGACCGGTTCATTCCGCTCCGTTCTGTGCGATGTTGGCGGCCAGCGCGGTGGCGAGGGTCTCGAAGTCGTCGGTGGGCGCCGTTCCGATCAGCAGATAGGTGCTCGGGCCGGCTGTTGTCACGAGCGCGTAGTCGAAATTTCCCCGGTCAGCGGCCGGCGCGCTGTTGCGATAGACGTCCCAGGTGACGCCAGAGATACTGACCGTGTCGACGACGGGGGAGCCGGGCAGCTTCTGGGCCAGCCAGGTGGGGTTTGCGTCGAAGGCCTGGTTGAAGCCGATGAACTGGTTTTCGGGCGTGATCAGGCCGATATACCAGGACGGAACCTGGTCGTTCGCTCCGGCCCGCCACTCGGCGTCGTTGGCGCTCCAGCCGTCTGGCAGTTCCGGGCTGGCCAGGGTGTGGTCGACGACCGGAGCCAGCTGGGCGGCGATGCTGGGATAGTCGGCGTCGCGGGTGATCGGATTATCGTTGCGCGGCACCAGCAACACGAGCACGAGCACGGCCCCCACCGTCACCAGCAGCGACAGCACGAGGTTGTTCACGGTCTTGTGCGACCGGTACTTGCGCGAATTCTCGGCGAGGCGATCGGCGGTCTCCTGCGGAGTCTCCGGTCGGCCGAGCTCGGCGACGACGCGCGGCGGCTTGGGGGCGCGGCTCATCTGGTGGGTGTGGCGTCTTCGGAAGGTGTGGTGGCGGCCAGGCGGGCCGCGTCGAGGCGGGCCTTGGCACCGATCAGCCATTCCTCGCAGCGACGGGCCAGAGCTTCGCCGCGTTCCCACAGCGCGAGCGACTGCTCCAGGGTGCTCGACCCCTGTTCGAGTTCGTTGACGACGCGAATGAGCTCGTCGCGGGCCTGTTCGTAGCTGAGTTCACTGATGGTGGGGGCAGGCGAGGTCATGGCATCCATTCTAATTATTTCGGCGCGGCGGCGTTTGTGGTGACGGGCACGGTGCCATTAGCCAGGGTGAGCAGCAGCTCGGTACCCTCGGGGGCATCCTCGGCTCGGCGCAGCACGTGGCCGCCCGGCAGCTGGGCGATCGCATAGCCGCGATCCAGGGTGCCCTGCGGCGAGAGCGCGCGCAGCTGTGAGCGCAGGTCGACGACGACGCTGCCGGCGCGCTCCAGAACGCGCCCCGTCAACTCAGCGCCGCGGGCGACGTAGCGGGTGAGGTCTTCGCTGCGTGAATCGATGATCCAGCGCGGGTCGACGAGCGCCGGGCGGCTGCGCAGCTGAGAGATTCGGTCGATCTCCGACGAGAGGATGCCGGTGAGCCGGCTGCTGAGGCGTGCCCGGGCCTGCTGCACCCGGTTTAGTTCGTCGCTGACGTCGGGAACGACGCGCTTGGCGGCATCCGTTGGTGTGGACGCTCGCAGGTCGGCCACCTCGTCGAGCAGCGGCCGGTCGGCTTCATGCCCGATCGCGCTGACCAGCGGCGTCACGCAGGCTGCCGCGGCACGAACGAGACTCTCGTCGCTGAAGGTGAGCAGGTTTTGAAAGTCACCGCCGCCGCGGGCGACGATGATGACATCGACCTCCGGGTCGGCGTCGAGGCGTTGGATGGCGCTCGTGACCTCGCCGACGGCACGGTCTCCCTGCACGGCGGCGTGCGCAACCCGAAAGTTCACGGCCGGCCAGCGCAATTGCGCGTTGCGAATGACGTCCTTCTCGGCGTCGGAGTCCTTGCCGGTCACGAGGCCGATGCAGTGCGGCAGAAACGGCAGACGCTTCTTGTGGGAGGCATCGAACAGCCCCTCGCTCGCGAGCTGCTTGCGCAGCCGTTCGAGCCGTTCCAGCAGGTCGCCGAGCCCGACGTGACGCATTTCGAAGGCCTGCATGGTGAGCGTGCCGCCCTTGACCCAGAAGTTGGGTTTGACCAGTGCGACGACGCGGTCGCCGGCCTTGAAGTCAGCGGTCAGTTTGGCCCGCACCGAGGACCATATTGTGAAACTCACGGTGGCGTCTTCGGTGAGGTCTTTGAGCTTGCCGTAGACGTTGCCGCCGCTGGCACCCCACTGGGTGATTTCCCCCTCGACCCAGACCATGCCGAGGCGCTCGATGTAGCCGCGAATCTTGCCCGAGAGCAGGGCGACCGGCCACGGCGTTTCGACGGTGGCGGGGGCATCCGTCATGCGGCTGTCCTTGGCGTTGCGCTGGCGTGGGGCACAGGCTGGTCCTCCCAGAGTTCTTCGGTCGTGCGTGCGTAGACTGAGGCGGTGAATACAGCGCAAACGAAGAGCACTCCGCCCGTTATCAGCTTGGGCATGCCACGCATTCCAAGCGCCCGCAACAGGCTCAAGGATACCCCGGTGGTCGGACACAAGCGGGTGCTGCTCGCCGCCCCCCGCGGCTACTGCGCCGGAGTCGACCGTGCGGTCATCGCCGTCGAGAAGGCGCTTACGCACTACGGCGCGCCGGTGTACGTGCGCAAGCAGATCGTGCACAACATTCACGTGGTCTCCGAACTCGAAAATCTCGGTGCCATCTTTGTGGACGAGGTTGACGAGGTTCCACGCGGCGCGCACATCGTGTTCAGCGCGCACGGCGTCTCTCCGGCCGTCGTCAACGCCGCCGCCGAGCGCGGCCTGCAGGCCATCGACGCCACCTGCCCGCTCGTGACCAAGGTGCACCGCGAAGCCGTGCGCTTCGCCCGTGACGACTTTCAGATTCTGCTGATCGGCCACGAAGGCCATGAAGAGGTCGAGGGCACCGCCGGTGAGGCGCCGGAGCACACAACGCTCGTCGGCAGCCCGGATGCCGCCGACACGGTCGTCGTGCGCGATCCCGACAAGGTGGTCTGGCTGTCGCAGACCACGCTGAGCGTCGACGAGACCATGGAAACTGTGCGCCGGCTGCGGGCACGGTTTCCGAACCTGCAGGATCCGCCGAGCGACGACATTTGCTACGCCACTCAGAACCGTCAGGTCGCCATTAAGAAGGTCGCCCGCGACTCCGACCTGGTGATCGTGGTCGGCTCAGCCAATTCGTCCAACTCCGTGCGCCTCGTCGAGGTGGCGCTGGAATACGGCGCGAAGGCCGCCTACCGCGTGGACTTCGCGAGCGAGGTCAAACAGGAGTGGCTCGACAACGCGACGACCGTGGGGGTGACGAGCGGGGCATCCGTTCCCGAAGAACTGGTCGAAGAGTTGCTCGAGGCCCTCGCTGATGCCGGCTATGCCGACGTTCAGCAGGTCAAGACCGCCGAAGAAGACCTGGTCTTCTCGCTTCCCAAGGAGCTGCGCACCAACGTCTCCGGCGAAACGGATGCCCGTGCCTTCGGCGGTCGCGCCGCCCCCGCCGAGTAGACGGCCGGGGCGGTTCAGCCGCTGAAAGCTACTGGCGGCTGAGGAACTCGATCAGGGTCGGGTCATTCAGCATGGCGGCGAGCATGAAGGCGAACATCGTCACGGTCGACACTGCGCCGGCGATCAGCGACACGTAGAACGCACGGCGGCGCCGCAGCAGCAGGCGCACCGACACCGCGGCAGCGGCGAGCCAGATAAACACCACCGCAATGGCTCCGACCGAAGTCAACGGGCCAATGCTGGCACCCGAAGTGTAGGTGCCCAGGCCCTGCTGCGTGTAGATGAGCTGCATGGCATCGGGGAGTGCGCCGAGCGAAAATGCGCCATACAGGGTGGCCAAAAGACCGACGGTCAGTAGCCCGATAGTCAGCGGCCGGTCCCAGCGGGGTACGGTGCGCGAGGAGGGCTGGTGCGGCTGCCCCGTCGGGAACGGCTGACCCGTCTGCAACGGGGGTGCCGGAACGGCGGGCGGCTGCGCGGTCGGGTGCACGCCTGCTCCCGCCCCAACGGTGGGGGCGTGAGCGTCAATCCGGTCCTGGTCCTGCGGAGGTTGCCAGGTCCAGCCCTCAGGGGCGAGTTCGCCGAACTGGGGGCGGGGACGAGGGTCCTTCGCGGGGGGAATGGAGTCCGGATTCTCTGTCATGGTTTAACCGCTGTCATGATCTAACTGCTGTCAGTGCTCTAACTGTTTGAGTGCCCGGCGGAGCCGAGCTGGCGGGTGGCATCGACGACGCGAGCGGCCATGGCCGACTCGGCCACCTTGCCCCACGCGCGCGGGTCGTAAACCTTCTTGTTGCCGACCTCGCCGTCGACCTTGATCACGCTGTCGTAGTTCTTGAGCATGTAGTCGGCGATCGAGCGGGTGAAGGCGTACTGCGTGTCGGTGTCGATGTTCATCTTGACGACGCCGTTGGCGACGGCTTCGGCGATTTCGGCATCCGTTGAGCCCGAGCCGCCGTGAAAGACGAGGTCCAGCGGAAGGGCAGCGAGGCCGAACTTGGCCGAGAGACCGGCCTGGATCTCCTGGAGCAGTTCCGGGCGCAGTTTGACGTTGCCGGGCTTGTACACGCCGTGCACGTTGCCGAAGGTCAGCGCGGCCATGTAGCGGCCCTGCTCGCCGAGGCCGAGGGCTTCGACCATCTTGATGGCGTCGTCGAGCGTCGTGTACAGGTTCTCGTTCACGTCGGCCTGCACGCCGTCCTCTTCGCCGCCGACAGCGCCGATCTCAACTTCGAGAATGGCGCTGATGGCGCGGGTGCGCTTGAGAATGTCGGTGGCGATCTCAAGGTTCGCGTCGAGGGCAATGGCCGAACCATCCCACATGTGCGACTGGAAGATGGGGTGGCCACCGTCGGCCACCGCCGACTCCGAGGCTTGGATCAGCGGAATGACAAAGTCGTCGAGTGCACCCTTGGGGCAATGGTCAGTGTGCAGCGCCACCGTGATGGGGTAGTTGTCGGCGACCGCGTGCGCGAAACGTGCGAAGGCGAGAGCGCCGGAGGCCCGGTTCTTTACGGTGTGGCCGGCAAAGTAGTCGGCGCCTCCCGTGGTGACCTGGATGATGCCGTCAGATCCGGCCTCGGTGAGGCCCTGAAGTACGGCGTTGATGCTCTGCGACGAAGACACGTTGAATGCCGGGTAAGCGAACCCGCCCGTCTTCGCTTTGTCGAGCATTTCGGCGTACTGGTCCGGGGTTGCGATGGGCATTGCGTCTCCTCGAAAGTGTGCGGGGGTGTGAACCGAGTCTAGCCACGCCCGACCCCGGTGTTCGGTCGCGATAAGGTGACTCGGGCGGACACTCCGCGCGACCCGCCGCGCATCCGTCGTAATCGAAGTCGAACTTACGTCCGGGAGGACCTTTTGAACAGCACTGAGACCGCCACCCTGTTTCAACACCCCGACCGTAACCTCGCCATGGAGCTCGTGCGCGCCACCGAGGCTGCAGCCATCCGCGCCGTGCCGTTCATCGGCCGCGGCGACAAGAACGCCGCTGATAAGGCCGCCGTCGACGCCATGCGCGCCTTCCTCGGCACCGTCAACTTCGATGGCCTCATTGTCATCGGCGAGGGCGAAAAAGACGAAGCCCCCATGCTCTTCAACGGTGAGCACGTCGGCAACGGCCGTGGCCCCGCCTGCGACATCGCCGTGGACCCGATCGACGGAACCAGCCTCACCGCCGCCGGCCGTCAGAACGCCGTCTCCGTCATCGCCGTGTCTGACCGCGGCACCATGCTCGACGCCTCGTCGATTTTCTACATGGACAAAATCGTTACCGGTGGCGCCGGACGTGGCGTAGTCAGCCTCGACCAGTCCATCGGCGACAACCTTCGCGACCTTGCCCAAGCACTGAAGAAGCCGGTCGGTGAACTGACGGTGGCCGTGCTCGACCGTCCGCGCCATGCTGGCCTGATCGACGCCATCCGCACTGCCGGTGCCGGCACGCGCCTCATGCTCGACGGCGATGTGGCCGGCGGCATCAATGCTGCTCGCTACGAGACGCGCATTGACATGTGCGTCGGTATCGGCGGAAGCCCGGAAGGCATCACGACGGCCTGCGCTCTCAAGGCCCTCGACGGCTACATGCAGGGCCGCCTCGCCCCGAAGGACGACGCCGAACGCGCCCGTGGCGTCGCGGCTGGGCTCGACATCGACAAGCTGCTCGAGATCGACGACATGGTCAGCGGCGACAACACGTTCTTCGTGGCGACCGGCGTCACCGATGGCGGACTCGTCGACGGCGTGCGTCGTAAGGGCCCGATGATCCGCACCGAGAGCATCGTGCTGCGCTCCCGTTCGGGCACGGCCCGTCGCGTCATCGCGGAGCACCTCGCGGCGAAATGGCTGTAGTCGCCTCGCACTAGGTCTTCACACAATTGCACGCCTCGGGTCTGTTCATTCAGGCTTGGGGCGTGCTTCTTGTTGTGCCGTCTGCAGGTAATTACCCGCGCAGGTCGGATTCGCGAAGCGTCTCATGCTGGATCGTCTAATCCGTACAGGCGAACTTTGATGGCGCTGTGCTGAGCCTCGTTCAATTCGGCACCGTCCAGGTCAACGGGAAGATCCAGCGTGTCGTGTTCTTCGGCCGGCGTCTCCAACTCGGGCGCGGTTAGTTTCCGCGGTGAATCATGAATGATGGCTGGTTCGGTGAGCAGCCCGATCTTGGTCTGGTCGATTCCCGGAAACTGCCGCGCGGTCACGAGCACGCGGGATTCGAGCGAGTTGGCGAACTTGTTGTAGCTGTCCACCGTGCGTTCGAGCGCCTTGCGCAGTGACTCCGCGTGGCCGGACAGCGCACCGAGCCGCTGATAGAGGGCGTTGCCGAGGTTGAACAGTTTCTGGGCCTCGTCGGTGACCGCTTGCTGCTGCCAGGTGAACGCCACGGTCTTGAGCACGGCCCACAGGTTCACCGGTGACGCCAGGGCGACTCGTTTACTGAACGAGTAGTCGAGGATCGACGGATCGGCTTCGAGTGCTGCCGACAGCAGGGATTCGCTCGGGATGAAGGCAATCACGAACTCCGGACTGGCATCGAAACCTTCCCAGTAGGTCTTCTTGGCCAGAGCGTCGATGTGGGCCCGTACGGCCTTTACGTGCTTGTCGATCAGCAGCTTACGGCGGGCGCCCTCCTCACCGGTGGCCGTGAACGGAATGGTGCTCGCCTCGATGTAGTGCTCAAGCGGAACCTTGGCATCGATGGCGATCGACTTGTTCCCGGGCAGGCGAACGACCATGTCCGGTCGGCCGAGCCCGGCATCCGTCGTGATATTGGTCTGCGTGTTGAAATCGACATACTGGGCTAGTCCGGCCGCTTCGACCACGCGTCGCAGCTGCGTCTCGCCCCAGACACCGCGGGTGCTGTTGGAGCGCAGGGCACTCGCGAGCGATTCGGTGGTCACCCGCAGCTGCTGGTCGGAGATCTGCGCCTGCTTGAGCTGCTCCGACAGTGATCCATATTGTTCGCTGCGTTGCGTTTCGAGCTCGGTGACCTTCTCCTGCATGGTCCGCAGGGTCTCGCGCACCGGGCTGAGGGCTTCGAGCACGAGGTGCTCGCGTTTTTCCCGCTCGGACTGCAACTGCTGGTCAGACCGTGCCCGTTCCGCAGCCTCACGCGTCGACGCCCGGTCGTGGTCGATCTGTGAACTGAGCCCGTCAACGGTCGCGAGGGCGGCAGACAGCTCGCTCTGCAGCGCCGCGCGCACGGTCGCCTCGCTGGCTCGCGCCTCGGCGAGGGCGACCTGGTGGCGGGCCTGGAGAACGTCGGGGTCGACCGAGCCTTCAGTCTCGCTGTTGCTGCGGCGACGTTGCACCAACACCAGGGTCAGCAGGGCGCCCAACGCGGCGCCGATGACGAGACCGACGATCAAACTCAGCAGTGGTTCCATGCTTGAAGTTTGCCAGCGACCACCGACATTGCCGGAATGACACTCGGATCAGGCTAAATGCACGCTAGTTGAGCGCCATTGGCCCGTGCATCGACGCGTGTTCCTGGGTAGCCACCGGCCCGATCACGCCGACCTTGACCCGGGTGATATGGGCAAGCTGCTCGAGCGTATCGACCTCGTGACGCTTTGCGGCGTGGATCATGATGGCAGCGCAGGCTTCAGCGTCTGCGAGCGCATTGTGGTGCGAGAAGTCTTCGAAGCCAGCCGCCATGGCCGCGACCGGCAGCCGATAGGACTCGAGATGGTAGGTGCGCCGGGCTACCTGCAGACTGCAGACGTAGCGAAAGTCCGGCACCGGCTGGCCGGTCACGATCGACGCCGTCTTGATCACTCCGAGGTCGAAACCGGCGTTGTGGGCAACGAGATAGTCGTCACCGACGAAGGCGACCAGCTGCGGAAGCTGCGCGGCCCAGGTAGCCGCGCCCACGACATCCGCTGCAACAATGCCGTGAATGCGGGTGTTCCACTCGGAGAAAGCGTCGTGGTCGGGCGGCGGCTGGATGAGCCAGTAGGCCGAATCGACGACCAGGCCGTCACGCACTTTCACCATGCCCACCGAGCACGCCGAGGCGCCCGAGGAGTTGGCGGTTTCGAAATCGATCGCGGTGAAATTCAGCACGCCTTATGATCTCACGGGCCACCGACATGAGCCTCCGACAAGGGCCGCGGCGACCTGGCCGGTAGAATGGTCTCTCGTGGCTCTTACTATTGCAATCGTCGGACTCCCCAATGTGGGCAAGTCAACCCTGTTCAACGCCCTGACCAAGAACAACGTGCTCGCCGCGAACTACCCGTTCGCCACGATCGAGCCCAACGTTGGAATCGTGAACCTTCCCGATTCGCGCCTGGCCGACCTGGCAACCATCTACGGCAGCAAGACCCTGCTTCCGGCGCCCGTGTCCTTCGTCGACATCGCCGGCATTGTGCGTGGTGCGAGCGAGGGAGAGGGGCTCGGCAACAAGTTCCTCGCCAACATTCGCGAAGCGGATGCCATCGCCCAGGTTATTCGCGGATTCGCCGACCCCGACGTCGTGCACGTCGACGGGAAGGTCAACCCGGCCGGTGACATGGAAACGATCAACACCGAGCTGATCCTCGCCGACCTGCAGACCCTCGAAAAGGCCGTGCTGCGCTTCGAGAAAGAGGTCAAGGGCCGTAAGGTGGCGCCGCTCGTTTTGGAGACCGCGCTCAAGGCGCAGGCCATCCTCGACGGTGGTCAGCCGCTGTCCTCTGCCACGCTCGACATCGAGCCGATCCGCGAACTCGGCCTGCTCACCGCGAAGCCGTTCATCTATGTCTTCAACGTCGACGAGGCCGTGCTGCAGGACCAGTCCAAGCTCGGCACCCTCGCCGCCCTCGTCGCACCGGCGAACGCCGTGTTCCTTGATGCCAAGCTCGAGAGCGAACTGAGCGAGCTCGACGCCGAAGACGCCGCCGAGATGCTCGCGTCGACCGGTCAGGCCGAGAGCGGTCTCGACCAGCTTGCCCGCATCGGTTTTGACACCCTCGGCCTGCAGACCTACCTCACGGCCGGTCCGAAAGAGTGCCGCGCCTGGACCATTCACAAGGGCTGGACAGCACCGCAGGCCGCCGGAGTCATCCACACCGACTTCCAGAAGGGCTTCATCAAGGCGGAGATCTTCTCCTTCGAAGACCTCATGGCCGCCGGCTCGATCGCCGAGGCCCGCTCGAAGGGCAAGGCGCGGATCGAGGGCAAGGAATACGTCATGCAAGACGGCGACGTGGTTGAGTTCAGGTTTAACGTTTAAAGAAATCACCTGATCAGGTCTTTTCTATCTCAATCAACTCGGTGGGGAATTGATGCCCTGCATGTGGGCGGCCAAAGAAGGCTGCTCTGGCGTGTCGGCGAAGGCTTCGACTCAAACTTGAGCTTTGTCGATCTACGATCGCGGTATGTCTTTCCAAGCACCTTCGACTGATACGTTGCCAGCGCTGCGGGCGACGCGATGATTGCGCAGTTCATCGGTGGGCTGCGAATGCAGCCATGAGTACGCCGCCCTTGAGCACGAATTTCTCAGGGTGTGCAGAAACTGAAAGCCGGGTCAGGACGCCTTCGAGCGCGTAGAGCGTGAAGTATTCGACCGGGGCGCGTCCGTCTCGCTTGGCGAGATTGCGGAGGTCGTTGTAGGCACGCCCGGCCGGCGTTTCCCGTGTCGGCATTGGCGGCGTCACAACAGCGCCTCCAACGCGAGCCGAAGTCGTGGCAACGCCTTCGGGAACGACGCAGCCACACGCAACAGAGCGGAAGCAGAGTTCCCACGACGCGAGAGCCATCGTCGGAGGGCCGTATATGCCACGTCATTGCCTTCCTGATGCATGAGACGGAAGCAGTCAACGATGGTTCGTTCGGCCGAGTAGATGGCCAAATTCAATCCATCACCTACTTCCAATGCGTCGCGTCCGGTCAGGAATGTCGCTGGGTTGAAACTGTGCCAGGCCGCGTGCTCGAAGCCGGCGGGAGCTCTGGTGCCGCGAGGTAGCGCAATGTCTGTGGCAAAGGGGATCGCGTCGCTCAGCTCGTGATGCACAAGTGCGCTCGTCAGGCACAGCGTGGCGGTGGGCTGTACCGCGGTCGCGCCTGCCAGAGTGGCCCATGACGGGTCAACCGTATCCGGCCGAAGATATACTCCACGACCTATGCGCTCGATCTCTCCATGGTCAAGCATCTCGTACACCTGGTCTTTGCGCAGGCCGACGGCGCGAGCGTCATTAAGCGTGAACGCTGAAGCGAGTGCAATCAGGGACATGTGATCTCCTTACTGCTTACACGTCAAGGCTATCTATGCGCATTTAGCAAGTCAATGATCAGGGTCGGCGTTAATCTCAAAGACTTGATAAACGTATTGCCTCGACGTGTCGTCATGTACGCAGCCGTTGGAACGTGCTGGATTTCAGGTTCAACGCTTAGGCTCAAGTTTCTTGCGATATTCGTCACGAGAGCATCAATCGAAGGAGACCATCGTGCCTGTAATCGCCATCATCGGAGCCGGACCGGGACTCGGCGCAGCGGTTGCGCGCCGGTTCGGGCGCGAGGGCTTCTCGCTTGCCCTGATATCCAGGAACCAGTCGAAGCTGGACGCTATGGCAGCCGAGCTGACCGATGCCGGCTTCACCGCGAGTGGTTACGCTGCGGATGTCCGCACGCCCGCGTCGCTCGAAGCTGCCCTTGCACGTGCCGCCGCCGAGTTGGGGCCCATTACTGCGCTGCAGTACAGTCCGCTCCCGTCGCGCGACTACCTGAAGCCGGTGCTGGAGATGACTCCTGAGCTGGCGCTGGAGGCGTTGCAGTTCTCGGCCCTCGGACTCATCCACGCCGTGCGCACGGTGCTGCCGGGAATGCGTCTGGCAGGAAGCGGCAGCATCATCCTGATCAACGGCGGGACCTCGGTGCAGGCGCGCGCCGGCTTCGCCGGCACGTCGATCGCCTTCCCCGCCGAGAGCGCCTACGGCGAGATGCTGCACGATGCCCTAGAGGGTGAGGGCATCCGGGTTAACCAACTCGTGATCCCCGGCGGCATCCCCCAGCTTCAGCTTGCCAACGGCATCGATGGCGTCGCTGATCGCATCTGGGACCTCCACGCCGTTGCCGGTCCGTTTCGCACCATGCTCATCCCGCTCGAGGACGGCCGGGAGTAGCGACCTCGTTGCCCCGTCGCACGATGGTCCGCCCGACTGCACGACGAAGAGAGGCTCGGCGTGGTCTGCGCGTGGACGCAGTGCCCCCAAAAGAAGCCCACCGCCACCCGAGCGGCCGCTCGTCCGATGGGATTGCGTCGATTGACTGCGTCGAGTGTTAGCGTTCTGGCATGACTGAGACGGCCAAGCAGAGATCCCGTACCTCCCGCACCGGGTCGATCCCACGCACGGCGGCACGGATCGCGCTCGGACTGGTCCTGGCCGGTGCCGGTGCCACCCACCTCACGGTCGCGCGTGACGATTTCCAGGCACAGGTGCCGGAGTGGGTACCGCTGAAAGACGACCTCGTCGTGCTCGGCTCCGGGGTGGTTGAGATCACCCTCGGCGTGGCCCTCCTCGTCGCCGCGAAGCAGCGTGTGCTGGTCGGGTTCGTGGTAGCGGCCTTCTTCATCGCCATCTTCCCCGGAAACATCTCGCAGTACCTGACGAAGACCGACGCGTTCGGCCTCGACACCGACCAAAGTCGCTTCATCCGACTGTTGTTCCAGCCGCTTCTCGTGCTGTGGGCACTGTGGGCGACCGGGGCGAGCACAGTACTCCGTCGGGCGCTGCGTGGGCGCCGATAGCCCCGTCCGCCGTGAACCGGCCCGTACCGGGTCGGCTGCACAGGGTGGCGGTGGCAGACTGATTTCCATGACGATGCTGCACATCACCGGCGATGACACCTCCGACGCCCTCCTCAGCGAGAATCCGTTCGCGCTGCTCATCGGAATGCTGCTCGACCAGCAGGTTGCGATGGAAACGGCTTTTGCCGGTCCGGCCAAGATTCGCGAACGGATCGGCACCCTCGATCCGAAAGTGATCGCCGACTTCGACACGGATGCCTTCGCCGAGATGTTCCGCGCGTCACCGGCCGTGCACCGCTACCCGGGTTCGATGGCGGCGCGTACCCAATCGGTGGCCGGGGCCATCATGAGCAACTGGAACGGCTGCACCGCCTCGATCTGGACGGAGGGCGATCCCGACGGCAAGGAAATCTTCCGTCGGCTGAAGTCACTGCCCGGGTTTGGCGAACAGAAAGCGAGGATTTTTCTCGCACTCCTCGGTAAGCGACTCGGCGTCGACGCGGCCGGCTGGCGCGAAGCATCCGCTCCCTATGGAGAGGAAGGATCATACCGATCGGTGGCCGACATTGTCGACCCCGAATCGCTCACTCGCGTGCGCGAGACCAAGCGCGCCGCTAAGGCAGCCGCGAAGGCGTAGTCTCGCGTGGTGGGCCCTCACTTCAACGAACGGACATTCGACTTTCTCGACGAACTCGAGCATCGCAACGAACGCGACTGGTTCCAGGAGCACAAAGCGATTTACGAGCACGAGTTGAAAGACCGGATGCTTGCGGTCATCGAGCGAATCAACCTCGCGTTGGTCGACTTCGCAGCCGAGTGCGTGCGCCCGCCGAAGAAGGCGATGATGCGTATCTATCGTGACGTTCGATTCTCGAACGACAAGTCGCCGTACAAGACTCATCTCGCTGCCCACTGGCCACCCCGTGGACTGGAGAAGGCCGGGGGAGCGGGATACTTTCTGCAGGTGGGTGTGCGCAGCGTCATGGTGGCCGGCGGTGCCTACAGCCCGCCGCCGCCGCAGCTACGGGCCATCCGCGACTACGTGCTCGACCACCACGTAGAGCTGCGCTCTCTGCTCGCCACGCCCGCGCTCACGCTCACGCAACTGGCGCAACCGTTCGGCGGCAACAAGCTCATCCGCCCGCCGCGCGGCTTCCCGGTCGACCATCCGGCGGCTGACCTGTTGCTCAATCGCAGCTGGGCACTGGTCGGCCACCTGCCCGGCGACGTCGCGCTCGACGAGAATTTCACCGACCTCGTCATTGAACGGTTTCGGGCGTTTCAACCGGTAGTCGACTTTCTCAACGTTCCACTGGCCGCGGCCACCCCGCTCGAACAGGAAGCAGCCGTAGGCCGCCGTCGCTCCGCCTGACCACAGCCAGCCTGGACCCGCGCCGCATCAGGCCAGGGCCCCGGTAAGTGCCGGTCACACTTTGTCCCTGTGGTGGTGCACAATCTGGGCGCCGTTTCTCACAGCAAAATTCTGACCTGGGGTGTCTATCCGATCGCGTACCTGCTTCCGGCCATCGGTGTGAGCGGTGGAGACGCCTGGGTCGGCAATCAACTCGGATACTCGATAGCCGAAATTCTGGCGAAGGCGCTCTATGGGCTCATTATCTTCCAGATTGCGCGGATGAAATCCTTTGCCGACGACCTGGCATTGGCGCTGGAGGAACTGTCCGTCGAGGACGCCGGGGAATTGTCTCGGTCGATCAAGCCCGCTGACGTCGTGAAATAGGGCGAACGTCATCGGGGCCCGGCCGAGCGAACGTCTGCTCGGCCGGGCCCACTTTGCACCCTGGGCCTATGACATCGAGGTGACAACGGATGTCTGATGCCTCACCCGACAAGGCGCCGCCTAGTCCAGCGCCGTAATACGGCTCAGCACCTGCTCGGGAACCGCCTGGCGCGGCACCTCGCCCACCAGAAAATCGCCGTCGGGCAGCAGCGTGCCGGAGTCGGACGACCAGAACTCCGCGCCGATCACCGCTCCGCTCAGCTGGCTGCCGTGCAGCTCGACGTGGTCGTCGTGTCGCTGGCCGAGCGCCCACCGGTAGTGGTCGGTCACGTTGGCGACTGGAGAATAGGTCGACAAAGGTACCCCGCCAACAGCCGGGCCGCGGTCGTCGAGCAGCACGGCGATCAGCGGCAGCGCGGCGAACCCGCGCAGCCAGTCGGCAACATACATTGACGCGTTTTCGGCGTTGTCGGCGTCGAGCCCGGACACATCGTTCGACCCCGAAAACGGATGCGTGAGCGCCAGCCACTGCATCGGCGACGGAATCTGCAGCACGACCGGTACCCGCTGGGTCTGGCTGAAGAGGGTGGCCAGTTCAATCACGTACGCCGTCGTCTCGGCATCACCGAGCAGGGTGCGCAGGGCGTAGCCGGTGCGGGTTTTGGCGCCCATCGCTGCCTGAAGCGCAGGGTCGGCGGCGACCCGCTGGGCGTAGAACCGGTCGAGGCTGAGCAGGGCCAGGTCGGACTTCAGCACGCCCTGCACCTGGCCGAAGAAGTTCGCGAAGGCCATCGGCTCCTGCCACGGCACCGGCTTGCCCTGCAGAAAAACGGATTGGGCATATTCGTGGCTGTCCAGCACGACCGCGCGACGGCGGCCCGACGTTGGCTCGGCCAGCAGGTCATTCAATGAAACGGTCACGGTGTCTCCCATCGATCAATCAAGAAAATCGACCCGGGCTGCGGGACCGTAAGGAGACGGTCCCGGAGCCCGGGTCAGCTGGTGAAAATTAGGACTTGTGCAGGGCCACTTCGCCGTACTTCTGCTCCAGTTCGCGCACGCGCGCCTCGAGCTTGCTGATCTTGAGCACCCGACGATCGGGAACCATGATGAGCGGCAGATCCTCGAGCTTGCCCTTGACACGCTCCGGCTCGAGTCCGCCCCAGTGGGTGGCAATCAGGTTTTCGTCGTCGTCCTGACCCCAGGAACCGAAGTACAGCAGGTCAGCTGGCGGCTCTTCCTTCACGAAATCCTTGATGAATTCCTTGTACGGAGTGCCGCGGTTGATGCGGTCCTGGCGCATCTTCGCGCGCAACTCGATGGTGGCCTGCTCGTGCACCACGTAGGTCTCCGGTTCCCAGACCACGCCGTACATGGTCGACGCGGTGTGGGCACTGATCCGGTCGAGCTCGAGGTCGGTGACCACGAGCTCCGGGTCGCGCTCGAGCACATCGCCGTAGCCGCCGCCCGCGCCCTGGGCGATCATGTAGAGCTCGCCCTCCTTCGCCACGTCGAACTGCAGCCCCATGTGGGCGGACTGGTAGTCGCCGCCCTCGAACGGCTGCTCGTTCATCACGCGCTCCATCGAGAGGTTGAACTGCGACGGGTCCTTCTGGATGATGTCGTAGATATTGACGTTCTTCACCATCGCGAGCGGGTAGACCGGGCACCCGTAGCCGCCGAACATGCCGGGTACGGAGGAGAACTTCGACCCGCTCGTCACGGTCATGAAACCCCAGCTCGGGGTGCCGCGGGAGGCGACGATCATCTCGTAGCCCATGCCACCGCGAAACTTGCCGAAGCCCTGGTTGTCGCGAACGAGACGCTTGCTCACGAGCTGCAGGAACGGAACCTCTTCTTCCATCACTTCTTGCTCGCCGATGTCGGCCATCGCGCAGAATAGCGGGGCGACGGCGTCTTCACCGTCGCGAAAGGCCTTCGCGCCGCCGCCCATGCCGTTGAGGTCGGCGCACAGGTTGCCGACCTGCTCACCATTTTGCGTGGTGCCGCCCCAGAGAAAGTCGTTGATCTGGTTAAACCAGGGTGCAACGACGTTCGAGTACTTCTGCGGTGAGGAGAACTGCATCTTGGCAAAGGCCGTCTGCAGGGCCGAAAAACCGCGGAAGGAAGCCTGCAGCGACTGCCCTACGGGAGCGTCGTAGCCGGCATCCGCCCAGCTGTGTTCCTCGGTGATGACCTCGATCGGCGACAGCGCACCGGTCGAGCGGGGCAGGTCGGGCCACCAGTACGACAGGATGGCCTGGGCCATGAACGACTTCGTTGAGGCGAGCGGCGAATTGATGGCGCGGTTGAGAATCTCGGGGCCGGTGCCGGTGAGGTCCACGATCATGCGTTCGCCCTTGATGGTGATCTTGCAGGCGAACTTGATCAGGATGTTTTCCTTCAGCGTCGAGTCGACGAACTGATTGAAGGTGACCGTGCCGTCGGGAAGCTCGCCGATGCGGCGGCGTACCTCGGTTTCGACGTCCTCGACGGTGACTCGCAGGGAGGCCACGAACGTTTCCTGGCCGACCTCGTCGATCAGGCGGTCGACGGTGTCCATAATGCGCTTGACGGCGCCCATCTTCACCTTGATGTCGGCGAGCATGAGCTTCGGGTCGCGCGTCGAGTGCTGCAGGAAGGTGAGCAGGTCGCGGCGCAGGTGGCCCTTTTCCACGATCTTGATCGGCGAGGCGCGCAGGCCGTCGTCGAACGGTGTCTCCGATCCGCTCGGCATGCCGCCCGGCTCGCAGGCGCCGTTTTCGCCCTCGTGGATGGTGGCGCCGACCCAAGCGATGATGATGCCGCCGCGAATCACCGGCACCAGCATCGACTGGTCGGTGTTGTGCACCATGCCGAAACGCGAGTCGTTGTGGAAGAAACCATCACCCTCGTTGATGCCGACGGTGGGTTCGTCCTTCCAGTTCTTCATGATGTAGCGGATGGGGTGGTGCAGCACCGCAGAGAACGCGATCACACCGCGGTTGGAGAGGTACGTCACGTCGCCCTCGGCGGTGTAGACGGCACAGGACAGGTCCGCCCACTTGGCGCCGGGCGCTGCGCCCATGCTCTCGCACATTTCAAACGCCTCGTCGAGGGCGCCGGCCAGGCGCTTGCGGATGCGGTCGATCTCGAGCGGGTTGATGCCGTTCGCGATGCACTCCTCCTCATAGGCGGTGCGGGGCATGATCTCGTGGTGGCGCATGATGGCCGGGTCTGGTCCGAGAAAGAGGGTGGTTTCGTCCATGAACTTGTCGACCCACTGCTGTTCCTGGTCGGTCAGTAGCTGGGCTGCGTCGTCGTCGTTTCCGCTGGTGGGTACAAACTGGTCAGTTGTCAGTGTCATGGTGTTCAAGCTCCTTTGCTTGCGTTAGCTACAGAAAAAGTGGTCAGTCGCTGAGCAGCCATACCGCCCCCTGCAGGGTCGGCTCCAGGCGCCAGCCCGGCTCGACCAGGTACGTGGTGTTCTCGGTCGTCACGATCGCCGGCCCGTGAATCACGTACTCGTGTTTGAGCGCCTCAGCGTCGTAGACAGGGGTGTCCACCGCGCCTTCGATGCTCGTGAAGTGCACCGACCGGTGCGACACGGGGGCCGGTTTGGTCTTCTCGCCGCCGATTTTGATCGACTCGAACTGAATGACTTCGCCCTCGATGAACGATGCGACCCGAATCGTCTGCACCCGGATGCCTGCCTCCGGTGCCTGAGTTCCCTCGCCGTACCGCTCGCCAAAGATCTCGGAGAACGTCTTGATCAGGTGCAGCACATCGGCGACCCCGTTGACCCGGTTGATGTCGAAGGCGACGGCGGTGGTGACGAGCTGGTTGCCGTAGCGCATGTCCATTTCGAGTCGGTAGCGCACGTCGGCGCGGTCGTAGCCCTGGCGCACGAGGTCTTCGGCACCCTTGGCTTCGAGCTCCTCGATGTACCCGTTGAGCGCGTCGTACTGGTTGTACAGGCTGCGCTTGATCGCTTCGTAGAGCACGACGTAGGCGCTGCGTTCGTGAATGTGCAGCGGTCGCATATTGCCGGCGCCGAGCGCCGAGAACACCGACGCGAAGGGTGGAAACAGGATGCGGCTGATGCCGGCGCTCGCCGCGATGCCACAGGCGTGCAGGGGGCCGTTGCCACCGTAGGCGAGCATCGTGTAGTCCTCGATCAGGCCGCCGCGCGAGCGCAGCTCCTTCTCGATGCCAATCGCCATCTGCTCATCGACTGTCTTCTTGATGACCTTGGCCACCTCGACCGCGTCCAGATCGAGCTCGTCGCTGAGCGTCTCGTCGATCACGTAGATCGACCGCTTCTTGTTGAGCTTAATGTGCCCGTTGGCGTAATTGTCCGGGTCGAGATAGCCGAGCACGAGGTCGGCGTCGGTAACAGTGGGGCGCAAGCCGCCACGGTCGTAGCAGGCCGGACCTGGGTCGCTTCCGGCCGACTCCGGCCCGATCTGTATGGCGTGGTGGATGCGGTTGTAGGCCGCGATCGAGCCGCCGCCAGCACCGAGGGTGTTCAGGTGGATCATCGGCGCCGAGACCATCCAACGTCCAATGGTGGGCTGGAAATCGTAGTGCCGCACTCCGCCCTCCGGCACCAATCCGATGTCGAACGAGGTGCCGCCCATGTCCATCGACACGACGTCGCCGAGCCCGGTGGATTCCGACAGGTGCTGTGCCGCGCCGACGCCGGCGATCGGTCCGGAGTGAATCGTTTGTAAGGCATCCGTGGAATTGGGCTGCGCCATGCCGCCCGAATTGTGAATAACGAGCATCGGCTTCTCATAACCCGAGTCACGCAGGTTGTTGGAGAGCTGATTGAGTGCATGAAACATTGTCTGGTGCAAAAAAGCATCGACGACGGTGGCCATTGCCCGCACGTATTCGCCCTTGCGGCCAGAGACCTGGCTGCTCAGCAGCACCGGAATCGACCCGAGCTCGTGCGTGGGGTACTCGTCGAGAATGATCTCGAGAATGCGATCCTCGTGCACCGAGTTCTCGGTCGCGTTGGTCAACGCGATAACGATGGCCTCGGCACCATTGTCGACGAGTTCGCGCACCTGGGTGCGCACGTCGTCGTACATCAGGGGCACCAGCACCTCGCCGACCGAGTCGATCCGTTCTTTAACCGAGCGGATGAGGCGGCGCGGCACGAGCGGGTCTGGTCGCTGGGCATCGGGCATATCGCCCTGCTTGACCCCGTCGAGTCCTTCGCCGTAGCCGCGGCCACGGGAGAGCGGGATGGTGTCCTCGAACCCGTGGGTGACGATCGCCGCGACCCGCGGCCCCTTACCCTCGATCAGGGCGTTGGTGCCGAGGGTGGTGGCGTAGCGCACCGAGTCGACCTCCTTGAGCGCGGTTTCCCGGCTGATGCCGGCGCGCTCGCAGGCCCGGTCGAGGGCTTCGTTGAAACCGAGGGCGAGGTTGTGGTGGGTGGTGAGCGCCTTGGATTCGATGTACACGTCGTCCCAGACGAAGAAGCAGTCGCTGAATGTGCCGCCGATGTCTACGGATATGCGTTTCACGGTCAGTGCCCTTCGGAGTTGTCGGCGTGCGAGTGGGAGTGGGAATGTGCGGACACGGAATCAAACCGGGCGCTGAGGTCGGTCTCGGCGTTCTCGCCGGGGCCGTAGTTGACGACCTCCTCGGGGTTGCCGCCGTGGGCTTCCCACTTTTCGCGCAAGGAATCGATGTCCCAGAGCATGTCGACGGTCGGCGGATGCCCCGGCGGCAGGTATTCGGCCTCGATCTGGGTGCCGCAGGTGGGGCAGTAGAACTCCAGGATGCGGCAGAAGGTCGGGTCGGGGGAGAACGTGAACTCGTACTTTTCCGGGTCGATCACCGGGGGGTGAATCTCCCGCGGGTCCCGGTCGTAGACCAGAGTTCCTTCCTTGTAGTTACCGCGGGCGTCGCCGAAGTCATGGGCGCAGACGCGGCAGATCCACCGCTCCGTATCGAGGTCGATGAGCAGGTATTCGGTCATGGGAACGCGCATTGTGTTTGTACCTTCCTGGGGAAACAAAAAAGTGGGCTAGAGCGTGTCGGCGAGCTGCAGGTCGCCGGCCGTGGAGACCGTCAGGGTCCAGCCGAGCGGCACGCGCGCGGTGAAGAACGGTCCCTCGACGATGGCCGGTCCGGCCGCCGTGGCGCCGGGCTTCTGGTCGTCGAGCTGGTAGACCGAGACGCTGTCGATCTGGGTGGGAGTGGAGCGCACCTGCCGGGTTCCGGCAGCCACGGCGGCGCTCGCCGCAGCGGGTACCCCGCTGGCGATGGTCGGGTGCGGCAGCCGGAAGGTGGCCTTGAGCGAGAGAATCTCTTCGCCGTCTTCAACAATGGTCGACCAGTCGAGTTCGCACTCGCTCAGGTCGTGCCCTTCCTGGAACATGTCCTTGCCGGCATCCGCTTGCATCGACGTGCGCACCGCGGTGATCTCGGCCTCCGAGAACCCGGTGACACTCGTTTCGTAGGACTGGGCGATGTCGGAGAAGCTGATTCCGTAGGCCGAGAACACCGCGGCGAGCCGGGGCACGAGCACGTTGTGCACGCCGGCAATGCGTGCGGCGGCGCAGGCGTTCATCGGTCCGCCGCCACCGAACGCGGCGACCGTCGTGTCGCCTGTCGCGCTCACGAGGTCGGCGAAGGCCCGCGCCAGGTGTCTGGAATAGCTGGCTTCCATGCGAATCAGGGCCTCGTCGAGGCTGATTCCGAGCGGGTCGGCGACGGTCTTGGTGATGACAGCGCGCGACCGTTCGGCGTCGAGGGCCATCTCGCCGTTCAGATAGGTGGCGGGGTCGAGCACGCCGAGCAGCAGGTTGACGTCGGTGATCGTGGCCTGCGTGCCACCGAAACCGAAGCAGGCCGGTCCGGGGGCTGCCCCGACGCTTTCCGGCCCGACGGTGATCTCGCCGTCGTGCACAGCAATGATCGAGCTGCCGCCGACTCCGGTCGAGCGCACATCGCTCATCTCGTAGGAGATGTCGACGCCCTGGATCGATCCGCGCCGGTCGACGGCGATCGTGGAATTGGCGACGGCGCCGACATCCGTTGTGGTGCCGCCGACATCGATCATGAGCACGTTGTCGAGCCCGTACGCCTCGGCGAGAGCACGGGTGCCCTCGAGGCCGCCGCGCGGTCCGGAGGAGTAGGTCTTGAGCGCGACCGACTTGGCCACGCGGGAGGAAGCGCCGTCGTTGCGGTAGATCAGCAGCGGGTTCTTCACCTTGTAGGCGCGCAGCCGGTGTTCGGCGCTGTACAGAAAACGCTCGACCGTGGGGTGCAGAAAGGAGTTGAGGATGCCGGACCAAACCTGACGCTGGCGGGAGGTATCAGAGGCGAACTCTCGGGAGAACAGAATCGGCACCGAACCGAGCAGGTGTCGGGGAAAGTTCTTGAGCATGGTGCGCTTGAACAGGTGTTCGCGTTCGGCGCTCAGGCCGGCGACGACGAGACGCTCCGCTCCGGCGGTGGTCAGTCGGTTGATCTCGGCGACGAGCTGGCGGGAGAGTTCCTCGGGACTGCCGTCGGCCGTGATGATGCCGATCCGGGCACCGATCAGGTCGGTGAACAACGCGGCGGTGTCGTCCGAGTGGCCGAGCGAGTCCGGCAGGGTGGGATCGTCGGTGATGAGCCCGATCTTGGGCCCCTTGCGCTGCACCAGCGCGTTGGTGCCCTGGGTCGATGAATAGCGGATGTGCTGGGTTGAATGCAGCAGGTCGGCCAGATTCGCTTCGCCGAACAGCAGAGCGGATGCCTTTGTCATCGCGTCGAAGAGACACTGGGACAGGTCGACGGGAGTGGTGAGGGTCTTGGTAAACGTGAAATCCGTGCCACTGGCGACAACAATGTCGGTGAGGGTTCCACCATTGTCGATGTTGATCAATCGTTCCATGAGCGCTCCTTTGCGGTTTGTGGTGAGTGATCGAGGCTCTCGGGGAGCCACGTCACCAAGAATGACCCCGCGTCCGAGGTAGAGCGTGTCCCAGATTGGGACACCGTACGACTAGCGCTCGCGGGGTCGCAGCGGGCATGCTTGCAGAGTCCACAAGGGAGTCGATATGCACAGAGTCGCCGATCGGCGAATCAAGATAGCGGCTGCGCGCGCCGATTTTCTGCGATTCGGACACGCTGAAACCCAATCGGTTCCTGGCGTGGTGGCCGCCTCCTGGCAGCGTTCCTTCTCAGCGGGAGTGGATGCATCCACTTCTCAGGCAGTGTTTCACAACGACCTCGATCTGACCGGCCGCCTGATGCGCTGCTCGGAACCGGTCATCGCCCGGCTGAGCGATGAGATGGCCGAAATGCCGCTGTCGATCGTACTCACCGACTACAAGGCACGAATTCTGAGTCGTTCCGAAACCGACAAGACCATCGGAACCCTGCTCGATGACGTGTCGCTGGCGCCCGGCTTCAACTACGCCGAGGCGAGCGTCGGAACCAACGGAATCGGCACCGTGCTCGAGTCGGGTCAGCCGTTGTACATCGTGGGGCCCGAGCATTTTCTCGAGCACCTGCAGCCGTTCGCCTGCGCCGGGAGTCCCATTCGGGACCCGATCACCGGGAGGGTGGAGGGGGTGCTGGATATCAGCTGCCTCATCGAAGATGCCAGCCCGCTCATGCATTCCCTGGTGCGGTCGGCCGCCCATGAGATTGAGCGCAACCTGCTCGTCGATCGCAGTCAGCGACAGCAGGCACTGTTTGAGGAGTATGTGCGGGTGGATTCCCGCAACCGGGGCGCCGTCATGGCCATCGGCGGCACCGTGGTGATGGGCAACGCGGTCGCGCAAAGTTCGTTTTCTCCCGATGAACAGTGGACCATTCAAGAGCACGCTCGCTATTTGATGATTTCTCCTGGTCAGCCGGTCGACCAGATCGAGCTGTCCTCGGGCAAGGTCGTGCATGTTCGGGGCAAACGTGTTGTGGTGGGCCCGGACGTCGCCGGCATCGTTGTGGTGGTCGAAATCGTCTCCGAGCCCGTACCGGTACCGGTGCCCGCATCGAGACTGACCCTGTTGCCGCTGCGGGGGCATCGGTTGAAGAAACCCATTCCTGCTGACTCTTCGGCGATTCTGCACGATGCGGAATCCTTGCTCGGCAAACGCGCCTCGAGCGGAGTGGTCACCGCGCTCACCGCCGGCGCGCCCCTGCTCGTGCTGGGGGAGGCCGGCGGCGGCAAGGTGTCGCTGCTCGCCGAACTATATCGCCAGATCGTTCCGCTGGGTCGAAGCGTCGTATTCGGTGCCGAGCAGCTCAATCAGCACGGCGTGCACTCGGCCATTAATAACGACCTGATCAGCGCCCTGGCCCGGCCAACGCTGTACATCTTTCGCAATATCGATCGGTTCACCGAGGCAGCGACCGCCGAACTCGAGGCGTTTCTGGTGACCCGCGAAGCCGGTGCTGGCGGCCTGGCCGTCACCGTGTCGCAACCCGATCTTCAGGCTGACCTGGCCGCTGCCCGCCCGTACACGGCCCTACTGCAGCACTTCACAACCTCGGTCACGGTTGCGCCGCTGCGGCACCGCCAGGGAGACCTGCCCGACATCGTCACCCGGGTGCTCGCGCGACGGGCCGGTTTACGTCCGGCCACTGTGAGCGCCGGAGCGATGCGGGTGATCTCCCGCTATCCGTGGCCGGGCAATATTCGTCAGCTCGAAGAAGCGCTCGACACCGCCCTGCTCACGCGACCGGTCGGCGCCATCCAGGCCGAAGACCTGCCCGCCTACTGCCACGGCGGTGCACCGCGCCTGTTGTCGGCGATCGAAGCGGGGGAGCGTGACCTCATCGTCGGTGCCCTGCACAAAGCCGACGGCAATCGGATGCGCGCGGCCGAGTCCCTGGGAATAGCTCGGTCCTCCCTCTACCGCAAGCTAAAAACCTTCGGTATCACCGTCACCGACTCGTAGCCGGGCTGCGGCATCCGCTTACTGGCGGTGTGTGGCACGCAGGCGAATCACAGACCAGACGACCACGACGGCGACGAGTGCCATGGCGGACAGTCCGAGTCCGGAGTAGCCGGCCAGCGCCAGGATCGGCCCGGCGATCGCGCCGCCGAGAGCGCCAGCCGCGTTCATCGAGAAGTCGGAGAACCCCTGCAGCGAGGATCGATCCTCGATCTCGACGGCCTCGGCGACCAGCGCAGAGCCGGCGACAACGGATGCCGACCAGCCCAGGCCCAACAGCACCAGACTTACCGTCATCGTGCCCTGCGACCCGTCACTGAGCCAGGCCGCTCCCAGCGCCCCGAGCAGCAGGGCCTGCCCGCCGAGGATCACCCGAAGCCGGCCGAACCGGTCGGCGAGCGCCCCGAACGCCGGGGAGAGGGCGTACATGCCGGCCACGTGCAGGCTTATCGTCAGCCCGACGATGGTTAGGGTGGCGCCGTGGTCCCGCAGGTGCACCGGCGCCATCGACATCAGGGCCACCATGGTCGCGTGGCTCAGCGCGATCACCACAACGGCGTACCGGGCCGCCGTGTTGCCGCGCAGAATAGCCAGACCACCACTGGCCCGAAGGATGCCCACGCTCGTCGTGCGCGCGGCCAGCGCGGTCAGCAGGGGGTCGGGTCGCAGCCCGAGCGCGTAGACGAAGGCGGCGGCCACCGTGGCGCCGAGCGAAAAGGCGAACGCCCCGGTCATCGCCGGAAGCCCGAGGGTGGCACCGAGCGCCTCGCCCGGTCCGAACAGGTTGGGGCCGAGCACGGCGCCAATGGTGGTGGACCAGATCACGATGGACAGGTCCCGCGCTCGAAAGCGCTGGCTGGCCAGGTCGGTCGCTGCAAAGCGGGCCTGGAGGTTCGTTGCTGAGCCGGCGCCGAGCAGCATCAGGGCCAGCAGTAGCAGGGGGAAGTTGTCGACGGACACCGACACGATCGCGAGCACCGCACCCGCGCCGGCCATAAGCGAACCGGTCGCGAGCGATACGCGACGCCCGCGCGCCTGCGCCAGGCGGGCGAGCGGAACGGCCACGATCGCGGCCCCGAGGGTGCTCATGGTGGCGGCCATGCCTGACCAGGCGCTGGACCCCGACAGTTCGGCGGCGAGTAGCGCGCCCAGCGACAGGGTTGCGCCCACGCCGATACCGCCCAGAATCTGCCCGGCAATGAGTACCCGAACGACGCGCTGCTGTAGGTTCGGTGCGGGTGACGAGGTCGTCGTGCGTGTGCTGGCGTGCTTCACGGTCTGTTCCCTAGCTGGTCGCACCGTCGGGCGTGCGACTCGAGTGCTCGCGAGGCTCACTCTACCGAGCGGCCGACCGGTCTGATCGACGCCGGCCGCGAAAGTTGCGCCGTGCCGCCACACCGGGCATCGTGGGATCATGACGAATCCCGGCGAGCACACTGCCGCACTGCACGACGAGCCTTCACAGGATCCCGCAACCTTCTGGGAAAACCGCTATCGCGAGAGCGATCGCGCCTGGAGCGGGCGCGCGAACGCGGCGCTCGAACGCGAGGCCGCCGGCCTCGCGCCGGGCACGGCGCTCGACCTCGGCAGCGGAGAGGGTGGCGACGCCCTCTGGCTTGCCCAAAACGGATGGTCCGTCACCGCCGTCGACATCTCCCCGACCGCGCTCGCCCGCGGCCAGGCCGCCGCCGAAGGGGCTGGCCTCGCCGAGCGCATCCGCTGGATCGCCGCCGACCTGGCCGCCTGGCAGCCGGACGGCCCGTTCGACCTCGTCACGGCACACTTTCTGCAATCACCGGTCGAGCTGCCCCGCGCGGTCATCCTGCGCCGCGCCGCCGCAACGGTCGCCCCCGGCGGCGTGCTGCTCGTCGTGGGCCACGCCCAGTTTCCGCCGTGGTCGAAGCACAAGCCAGACGGCGTTCCGTTGCCGACCGCCGACGAAGTGCTCGCCTCGCTCGAGCTGCTCGCCGATCACTGGGAGATCGTCACCAAAGCTGCTGTTGAGCGGGAAGCCATCGGCCCGGACGGTCAGGTCGCCACCCTCGTGGACAGCGTGCTGACCCTCCGTCGCACCCACTCGATCTGAGCCGGTCGCCCTACGCCTGCGGCAATGAGAACATTGGGTAATGACCGGAACACTCGTGGCCAAGGGCCTGGCCGGCGGCTACGCGCACCGCACCCTCTTTGAATCGCTCGACCTGACCGTCGCCCCCGGTGATGTGATCGGCGTGGTCGGCGCCAACGGCGCGGGCAAATCCACCCTGTTGAACCTGCTGGCGGGGCTCACCGAGCCGCAAGCCGGCACCATCGCGCTCAGCCCAGCGGATGCCTTCGTCGGCGCGCTCCCGCAGGAACACGAACGGGTGCCCGGGGAAACCATCGCCGGCTACATCGGCCGGCGCACAGGCTGCGCCGAGGCGACCCGCGAAATGGATGCCGCGGCATCCGCTCTCGGAGCCGCTCAGCCGCGCGCCGGAGGGATCGACCCGGCCGACGCCTATTCGAGCGCGCTCGAGCGTTGGCTGGCCAGCGGTGCCGCCGACCTCGACGAGCGGCTGCCGATCGTGCTCGCCGACCTCGGCCTCACCCTCGGCAGCACACTCACCGCCGACAGCTTGATGACCGCGCTTTCCGGCGGCCAGGCTGCCCGGGTTGGCCTGGCCGCCCTGCTGCTCTCTCGCTTTGACATCGTGCTGCTCGATGAGCCGACGAATGATCTCGACCTCGATGGGCTCGAACGCCTCGAAACCTTCGTCACCGGGCTGCGCGGCGGCGTCGTGCTGGTCAGCCACGACCGCGAATTCCTCGCCCGCTGCGTCACCCGGGTGCTCGAACTCGACCTTGCGCAGGGCGCGAACCGGGTGTTCGGCGGCGGCTACGACTCCTACCTCGAGGAACGCGAAACCGCGCGCCGGCACAACCGTGAGAACTACGACGAGTTCGCCGCCAAGAAAGCCGACCTTGTCGGGCGGGCCAGAACTCAGCGGGAATGGTCGAGCCAGGGCGTGCGCAATGCCATGAAGAAGGCACCGGACAACGACAAGATCCGCCGCAAGGCTTCGGTCGAATCGAGCGAGAAGCAGGGCCAGAAGGTGCGGCAGATGGAGAGCCGTATTGCGCGCATGGAAGAAGTCGAGGAACCCCGCAGGGAATGGCAGCTCGAGTTCACCATCGGCGCCGCCCCGCGCTCGAGCGCCGTCGTGGCCACCCTCAATAACGCCGAATTCCGGCAGGGCGACTTCGTGCTCGGCCCGGTATCCCTGCAGATCAACGGCGGAGAACGCATCGGCATCACCGGCCCGAACGGCGCCGGCAAGTCCACCCTGCTGCGCGCTCTGCTGGGACGTCAGAAAGCGGATGCCGGCAGCGCTCATCTCGGCCCGAGTGTCGCAGTCGGCGAGATCGACCAGGCCCGGGCGCTCCTGGCCGGCGCCCGGCCCCTCGCCGCGAGTTTCGAGCTACTCGTACCCGATCTGTCCCCGGCCGAAGTGCGCACGCTGTTGGCTAAATTCGGCCTCAAAGCCGACCATGTGAACCGCCCGGTCGATGAGCTCTCACCGGGGGAGCGCACCCGGGCCGGGCTAGCGCTGCTGCAGGCGCGTGGTGTCAACCTGCTCGTGCTCGACGAGCCGACCAACCACCTCGACCTCGCGGCGATTGAGCAACTGGAACACGCGCTCGACAGTTATGAAGGCACGCTGCTGCTGGTCACCCACGACCGGCGCATGTTGGCCAACGTGCGCACCGACCGGCACTGGAATGTCGAAGCGGGCCAGGTTCTCGAGGGCTGACGGTCACGTCCTAACAGCTCACCCGGGGAGGGCCATCAACTTCTTTTGGTGCCGTTTTTCGTGGGTGACCACGATCATGTGCGGTACGGTGAGGCCGGCCAGGCCGATGAACAGCACTTGCAGAATCTGCTCCGGCATATCGCCGCTGGGGCCGATGACGAACAGCAAAGCACCGGCCGCGAGGATCGGCACCACGGTATACACGACCACGATCAGGGGCGGTAGTCGCCCTCCGCCACGTTCTTCGGCAAACCCCGCCCTCAAATGCCGAAAGCTGTGCAGCGCACAGAAATACACCAAAAAGAACACCAGCGGTTCGCAGGCCAATGCGAGCACCGACGTGAGCACGATTTCCACGCTCTCATGCGGCCGATGCCGCATGGCGGCGACGGCCGCCACCAGCAGCCCAGCCAGAGCGAGCGGTGCCAGTCCTGCCTGCACGCCCGACACCATCGCGCCGTCGGCACCGGCAAGCACCACGTAGGCAGCGTCCACCTGATCCGGATGTGAGAAGGCCGGTACGCTCAGCAGCCCGAATCCGGCGAGAAAGCGTAGCCACAACCCACGATCAGCGTTCCAATCAGACCCGAAATGCAGCGCCGACACGATCAGGAACGCAACCAAGCTCAGCACCGGGGCGACCAGCCAGAGCAGCACGACACCGACCACAATCACGAGGTATACCGTGTTGAACGCAGCAAAACCCAGCGGGGTTCGCCAGACGCCGGCGCGACGCGCGATCAATGGATCGAGGGCGCCGTGCGGCAGACCCAGCACGGCGACGAGCACGCCGAGAAGTACGACCTGAAGCGTAGGTGAGATCATCGGCAGGTCGAACTCGAGCATGGCCAGCGTGGTCAGTGCCAGACCGGAGAACACCACCGTTTCGATGGGGACGTGGCGGATCCGGGCCGTTGCGTGGGCGGTACCGACTCGGGGCGCGGCGACCTGCTCCATCATTGTGTCTCGCCCGAGCACACGGTCGCAGTGGGCGTGGCGACGAGTAAGGCCTGTGCAGCCGATGCAGAGGTGAAGGCTGTGGGTGCGGCTACCTGGGCGATAAATGGGCTCCATGGCAGGCTGAATATGATTTTGGCATAGTCTGCGGCCCGGGCGCCGTCACTGAGGAAACGCACCAGGGTAGCCGGCGGCACACCGCGGGCCAGAGCGAGAAAATACTCTGCAGTACGTTCCGGATGCGCGCGAACGGCCTGGAGAAAGATGCGGTCGAAGGTGCGACGCAGCCACGGTTCTTCGGGATGCCCCACCGCTTCCCGCCCCGCCAGGAGGCGATCCGTGCACACTTGCGCCCACCGTTGAATGCGCAAGAATCCATAGCCTGAGGCGGCTCGCAAAGCGCCGCCCGCATTTCCGGCAAGCACCACCCCGGGTATCTCCGGCGCGGTCTGGCGGCCCCGTCCCATGGCCAGCACCCCACCCTCGGTGCGTACCCGATGAACGTCATCCAGACCCAGGCCCGTTAAAACGTGGTCCAACTCACCGGCCAGAAGTTCCCGTTTGATCGGCGTTGTGCCGAAGCGGGTCCACTCCACGATGGCCCGGTTCGGACCCAATGGCAGCGCGTAAACGAAGCTCAGGCCTTCCTCATTGGCGGCAAGCGACCCCATCAATGTCACCTCGGTCGGGTCGAACGGATGCGGCCCGTCACACTCGAATTCAACGCCCACAAAACTTTGATAGAGCATCGCCGCAGCGGGCCGTGGTCGCGTATCGATCACCTGACGGGCCAGCAGTGTGCCGCCGCTGGTTTCGACCCGCACACCGTCCGGCACCGCGCTTACCATTTCGGCGCGTACGCCGAGACGCAGGTCTACACGCGGCGACTGAGCGATGTCGGTCTGCGCGCTGGAATAGAAGTCGATGCCACGAATGTACTGGTATGACAATGCCGGAACCTCGTGCCGAACCGCGCTACCTGCGGCATCAGTAAAGGTCCACGTCGGCCAGCGTTGGGAAACCAAGTGCGAGAGTTCGTGTTGTTCTTGCTGCCAAAAGCACCAGCTGCGGTCGTCCTGGTACGCGGTGCGCGGTTCGACGACGACCACGCGCGGCCCGGCTGGCGCGCGCGCCAGCCGGGCCGCCAAGCTGAGCCCGGCCAGTCCCGCACCAAGCACTACAACGTCAGCGTCTTCGACAGAGTTCATTTGTGCTCTATTTCTCTTAACCACATGCTGAGGTGTGGTGATTCTGTGGACCGATCGAGTCGGCTGCAACAGCTGAAGAAATCTACGGATGAATCACTACTACCTCTGAACGTCGATTTGGAGTAGGTTTCCTAATATACCTAGCTAGGTTACCTAATTACGTGCTTTATCTCCCGTACCGTCAGCGATTCTCGAGCATCAGAGGCTATTTTGATACCTGATTCACTAACCCAAGTGCAGTACGACACCATCTACAATATTTTTTCCCTCGTGATTGCCTCGCAGCTTTTCACCTCTATCTTTCTGGTCATCAGCCTTCCGCGCGTATTGCCGCGATACCGTCAGGCATTGACTGTCGCGGCGATCGTTTGTGGTATCGCGGCCTACCATTATTTCCGCATCTTTAACTCGTTCACGGAAGCTTTCGTGACCGCGGCGGTCGGCGGCCGCGGTGATTATGTTCAGGTCGCGGGAGCGTCGTTCAACGAGGGATACCGCTACGTTGACTGGCTGCTGACGGTTCCGCTGCTTCTCCTTGAACTCGTAGCAGTTCTGGCGCTGGCCCGGAAGGTGCAGAGCAGCCTGCTCACCCGGCTCATTCCTGCTGCTGCCCTGATGATTGCCTTGGGCTACCCCGGCGAAATGGCGTCGGACAACCTCACCCGTGGCATCTTCGGTCTGCTGTCTTCTCTTCCCTTCGCGTATATCCTCTACGTGCTCTTCGTTGAACTGACCAGGTCGCTCGACCGCCAACCCGCCACGGTGCGTAAGACCATCAGCCTTCTGCGACTGCTCCTGCTGGCAACGTGGGGCGTCTACCCGATTGCCTACCTGCTGCCCGGCCTGGGTATCGACGGGTCCGACGCATGGGTCGGACTCCAGATCGGCTACTCCATAGCAGATATCCTGGCCAAATGTCTGTACGGCCTGATCATCTTCCGGATCGCGCGGATGAAGTCCTTCTCAGATGACCAAGCCTTTGCCGAGGTCGAACTGACTCTGGAGGAGGCGACGAGCCTCAAGCAGCCTCTCGTTCAGAATCGGCGGAAATAGCCGACGAAGCCGTCGATATGAACGGGACCTGCCAGACCGGTAATCGGTCCTGCGGGTCCCGTTTTGGCCGCCACGTGCATTGCCAAACAAGCGTCGCGAATCAGCGCGACTGGCGCTTCTTCCCTAGCTTCGGCTGGCCCTTCACCGCGGGGGCGCGGCCCTTGCCCTTGTTGGCCTTGGCCTTACCGCCGCCACCTGAACCGCCTGACCGGCGCGAACCGCCGCCGGCCTGCGCGCCGCGCCCGGCGGCCTCGGTCAACTCGAGGCGGGCGTCGTCCAGGAAGGCAGCCCCGATCTCAGTGAGCGTCGTGCTCTCGGCGGCACGATCGAACAATGCATAGCCGAGTTCGGCTTCGACTCGCTTTACCGAGGCGCTGAGGGTGTCGCGGGAGACGCCGAGTGTCTGCGCGGCGCGGGCGAAATCGGGTGCCTCAGCGGCGGCCACGAAATGTGCCAGCAGGGTGATGTCCACGTAAAGCCTCTCGTCCGCTGCGCGGGAGGCGAGCAGCCCTTCTAGGCTACGCGCCGAAATCGACCGAACCCACCGCTGCACGCACGGATGTCCCACCGCTGCACCCAACGAGTGTTCACCGCAAACACGTGCCTGGGGCTAGGCGCGGCGGCGTCAACGTGGTTCGCTGGGTGTATGACGACCCTGCCGATGTTCCCTCTGGGATCCGTGCTGTTCCCCTATATGCCGCTGCAACTGCGCGTGTTCGAGGAACGCTACCTCGTGATGCTGGCCCGGGTGCTCGATGCCGAGCCGGCCGAATTCGGCATCGTGCTGATCGAACGCGGCCAGGAAGTGGGCGGCGGCGAACGTCGGTTCAGCGTCGGCACCGTCGCCCGGGTTACTCAGCTCGAAGCCCCCGAGGGTTACCTCGGGCTGGTGGTGCAGGGTGAGCGCAGAATCGAGGTGACCGAGTGGATGCCGGAGGACCCGCATCCGCTCGCGACGGTTCGTGCACTGCCCGACCTGGAATGGGACGATGCGCTGCTGCCGCGCCGCGAACAGGCCGAGCAACTTGTGCGCCGCACCCTGTCACTCGCGAGCGAGTTCAGCGACCAGGAGTGGTCGCCCGATGTCGCGCTCTCGCACGACCCGACCGCCGCCGCCTGGCAGCTGGCCGCGATCGCCCCGGTCGGACCGCTCGATCAGATCGTGCTGCTGCGCTCGCCCACCATGGAAGCACTGCTCGACAACATCATCGAGCTGACCCAGGCCGCGGCCGCGACCTGGGCCTAGTGATTCACACGTCGATGTCGCGTTGGCGCAGGGCGATGGCCGCCGCCGCCAGTAGGAGCGAGACGGCGTAGAACACGACGATCGTCGTCACGTTCTCCCCGGTGCTCAGCGGGCTGTCACCGAACGCCCAGAAGTACGGACTCAGGGTGTGCAGCCACTCCAGGCTCGCACTCTGATTGCCGAGCGCATTGAAGACGTCTCCTTGGCTCTGGCTACGATTTTAGTCCTCTCGCTCACCTCGGCCGCCGCCTGTGGCGAGCGGTGTTCTAATGGACTGGATGACAGAAATCCCACCAGCCTCCGGCGCCATCGTCGGTCCCGACGGCCTCGCCCGACCCCGGTGGGCTGCGGTCGACCCGATGCTCCGCGACTACTACGACACCGAGTGGGGTATTCCGGTGCGCTTTGAACACGCCCTGTTCGAGCGCCTCAGCCTCGAGGCGTTCCAATCCGGGCTGTCCTGGGCGATCATTCTGCGCAAGCGCCCCGGTTTTCGTGCGGCATTCGCCGACTTCGACCCCGACCGGGTCGCTGCCTTCGACGAGGACGACGTCGAACGCCTGCTGAGCGACGCGGCGATCGTACGCAACCGCCTCAAGATTCGCGCGACGATCACCAACGCCCAGGCCACCGTCGCGCTGCGCGAGCAGGGCGGACTGGTCGACTTCGTCTGGGGGTTCCAGCCGAACGAAACCCCGCAGCCGCGAACGCAGGCCGACGTGCCGACCAGCTCCGAGGCATCCGTTTCGCTCGCGAAAGCCCTCAAGAAGGTCGGCTTCGTCTTCGTCGGACCGACCACGATGTTCGCCCTGATGGAGGCGATCGGCATGATCGATACGCACCTGCTGGACAGCCATCGACGCGGAAGCAGCGGAGTGTGGGGCTAGGCTGAGCGCTACCACAACTGAATATCGGGCTATATGGACGGTGCGGGAGAGTTCGGCGCGACAGCGTGCGAACACCGAAGGAGCAATCCTCCCCGACAATCTCTCAGGTACTCGTACCGCATCGAACTGGCCACTCTGAAAAGTAGATTGTGCGTGCCCGACAATCTCGCCCACGGTGAAAGTCAGCGCCCGTGCGCTGGTGAAGCTCTCAGGCACGAGCGACAGAGGGGGAGTTCCCACGCGGCTCAAACGAGCCGTACACACCATCCTGTGACCCGGAGAACTCATGACCACGGCTGATTCCAGCACCCCCGCAACCGAACGATTCTCCCCGCTGCACCAGGCGCACGTCGATGCCGGTGCCAGCTTCACCGACTTCGCCGGCTGGCAGATGCCGGTGCGCTACTCCAGCGATCTCGCCGAGCACCACGCCGTGCGCAACGCGGCCGGCCTGTTCGACCTGTCCCACATGGCCGAAATTCTGGTCGAAGGCACGGATGCCGCCGCCTACCTCGACTACGCGCTGGCCGGCGAACTGTCCGGTGTCGAACTCTGGCAGGCCAAGTACAGCCTGCTGCTGGCCGAGAACGGCGGCATCATCGACGATCTCGTCGTCTACCGTCTCGACGGAAGCAAGTTTCTGGTTGTGGCCAACGCCGGCAACCGATTCGCCGCGTTCGACGCGTTGCTCGCCCGTGCCGAAGGCTTCGACGTGAGCGTCGTCGACCAGAGCGACGACTACGCCCTGATCGCCGTGCAGGGCCCGAACGCCCTCGCCATTCTGCGCGCCACCGGCGGCATCACCGACGTCGGCACCGACCTGCTGTTCATGAAGTATTACCGCATCACGGATGCCTTCTTCCGTGGCCAGCCGCTGCTGGTCGCCCGCACCGGGTACACCGGTGAAGACGGTTTCGAGCTCTACCTCGCGGCCGACCAGGCCCGTGAACTCTGGGACGCACTCGTGGTCGCCGGCACCGACCGAGGCCTGGTGCCGGCGGGGCTGGCCAGCCGCGATACCCTCCGCCTCGAGGCTGGCATGCCCCTCTATGGTCACGAATTGACCCTCAACACCTTCCCGGCCCAGGCCGGACTCGGCCGCGTCGTCAACCTGAAGAAGGAGAACGACTTCGTCGGCCGAGCGGCCAGCGTTGCGGGGCCGGAGGCTGGGGCATCCGTTTTGGTCGGTCTGATTGCCGCTGGCAAGCGTGCCGGACGCGCGGACTACGAGATCTTCCGTAGCGTCGACGCGGAAAACGCCGACGGCGTCATCACCAGTGGTGCCCTGTCGCCGACCCTCGGTTACCCGATCGCCATGGCCTACGTCAGCCCCGACCTCGCCCGTCTCGGCACCGAGGTCTACGTCGACGTGCGGGGTACCCGCATTCCGGCGACCGTCACCTCGCTCCCCTTCTATAAGCGCGTCAAGTAGACCCTCACCCTGCGAAAGGCAACCCCATGACAGACACATCTTCGCGTCAGCCGTCCGAACTTAAATACACCGCCGAGCACGAATGGGTTTTAGTCGACGGCAGCGTCGCGACCGTCGGCATCACCGCGTATGCCGCCGAAAAGCTCGGTGACGTCGTTTTCGTCGAACTGCCGGGCGTCGGCAGCACCGTCGCCAGCGGCACGGTCGTCGGCGAAATCGAATCGACCAAGTCGGTCGGTGAACTGTTCGCTCCGGTCAACGGCACCGTCACAGAAACCAACGACGCCGTCGTGGACAGCCCCGAACTGGTCAACAGCGACCCCTTTGGCGCGGGCTGGCTGATCAAGGTCGAATTCGAGACTCTTCCCACGCTGCTCAGCTTTGCCGAGTATTCCGCCCTGATCGGGGAGTAGACGCACTATGAGCCAGGCTTTCACTCAGCGTCACATCGGAACGGATGCCGACGCCCAGTCCCACATGCTCGCCACGCTCGGCTACGACTCGGTGGAACACCTCGTCTCCGCCGCCATGCCGGCATCGATCCACGCCGACCTGTTTCGGCAGGACGGCGACAGTGCCCTGCCGCCCGCGGCAACCGAGAGCGAGGCCGTCGCGGAGTTGCGCGCCCTCGCCGGCCGCAACACGGTCAAACGCTCGATGATCGGCCAGGGCTACTACGATACGTTCACGCCCGCCGTGATCAAGCGCAACGTGTTCGAAAACCCCAGCTGGTACACCGCCTACACGCCGTACCAGCCGGAAATCTCGCAGGGCCGGCTCGAGGCCCTGATCAATTTTCAGACCATGATCGCCGACCTCACCGGGCTGACCACGGCCAACGCGTCGATGCTCGACGAGTCAACGGCCGTCGTCGAGGGCATGCTGCTCGCCCTGCGCGCGTCCAAGTCGGGCTCGCGCCGCTTCATCGTTGACACGGATGCCTTTCCCCAGACCCACGCGCTGCTCGCCAATCGCGCCGCCGCACTCGGCATCGAGCTCGCCCAGATCGCGCTCAGCGAGCAGACCACGGCCGAGGATCTCGGCGACTATTTCGGTGTCTTCGTGCAGTACCCGTCCGGCTCCGGTCGCATCTGGAACCCGCAGACCGTCATCGACCTGGCGCACGAACACAAGGCGCTCGCCGTTGTGGCCGCTGACCTGCTCGCGCTCACCCTGCTGAAGTCGCCCGGCGACCTCGGCGCCGACGTCGCCGTCGGAACCAGCCAGCGCTTCGGCGTGCCGATGGGCTTCGGCGGACCGCACGCCGGCTACATGGCCGTGCGCAAGGGACTCGAACGCCAGCTGCCCGGCCGCCTGGTGGGAGTGAGCGTGGACGCCACCGGCCACCCCGCCTACCGCCTCGCCCTGCAGGTACGCGAACAACACATTCGCCGCGACAAGGCCACCTCGAACATCTGCACCGCCCAGGTGCTGCTCGCCGTCATGGCCGGCATGTATGCCGTCTATCACGGGCCCGAGGGCCTGAAAACGATCGCCACCCGGGTGCACGAGCGAGCCGGTGCCCTCGTCGCCGCCCTACGTGCGATCGACGTCGACGTGCTCACCGACGTGTTCTTTGACACGTTCCAGATCAACGTGCCGGCGGGCGCCGCCGAGGTCGTCGCGAAGGCAGCCGCGAGCGGCTACAACCTGCACCAGGTCGATGAGAACATCATCAGCGTGTCGGTGGATGAGACCACCACGCTTGCCGACCTCTCTTATATCGTCGGAGCGTTCGGCGGCCGCTCGGCATTCGGCCACGTCGACTTCGACGCCGTGCAGCACGGGCTGCCGACCGATCTCGATCGCACCAGCGATTTCCTCACCCACCCGGTGTTCAACACGCACCGCTCCGAGACCAGCATGATGCGTTACCTCAAGCGCCTCGCCGACTACGATTATGCGCTCGACCGCGGCATGATCCCGCTCGGCTCCTGCACCATGAAGCTCAACGCGGCGAGCGAGATGGAGGCCGTCAGCTGGCCCGAATTCGCGGGAATCCACCCATTCGCACCGCGCGCCGACGTCGAGGGCTACCTGCACCTGGTGCGCCAGCTCGAAACCTGGCTCACGGATGTCACCGGTTACGATTCTGTGTCACTCCAGCCGAACGCCGGCAGCCAGGGCGAACTGGCCGGGCTGCTCGCCATTCGTGGCTACCACCAGTCCAATGGGGAGAGTGCCCGCACGGTCTGCCTGATCCCGTCGAGCGCGCACGGCACCAACGCGGCATCCGCTGCCCTGGCCGGCATGCGTGTCGTGGTCGTGGCCTGCGACGAGCTCGGCAACGTTGATCTGACCGACCTGCACGCCAAGATTGCCGAGCACGCCGCCGATCTGGCCGCGCTCATGATCACCTACCCGTCCACCCACGGGGTCTACGAGCACGAGGTCGCCACCATTTGTGCGGCCGTGCACGCGGCCGGTGGCCAGGTTTATGTCGACGGCGCCAACCTCAACGCCCTGCTCGGGTTCGCCCGGTACGGCGATTTCGGCGGCGACGTCTCGCACCTGAACCTGCACAAGACCTTCTGCATCCCGCACGGCGGCGGTGGGCCCGGTGTCGGCCCGGTTGCGGCCAAGGCGCATCTCGCGGCGTTTCTGCCGGGGCATCCGCTTGCCCAGAGTGACGAGCATTACCTGCTCGGCAGCGGGGGAGCCTCGGCCACCGTCGTGCACGCCGGCGGACCGGTCTCGGCCGCGCCCTACGGCAGCCCGAGCATCCTGCCCATCTCCTGGGCGTATGTGCGCATGATGGGCATCGACGGCCTCAAGCAGGCCACCGGCGCCGCCGTGCTCGCCGCCAATTACGTCGCCAAGCGCCTTGAGAACAGCTACCCGCTGCTCTATTCCGGCGAAAACGGCCTGGTCGCCCACGAGTGCATCCTCGACCTGCGCCCGCTCACCGCGGCCACGGGGATCAGCGTGGACGACGTGGCCAAACGCCTCGTCGACTATGGCTTCCACTCGCCGACCATGAGCTTTCCGGTGGCCGGCACGCTCATGGTCGAGCCCACCGAGAGCGAAGACCTCGGCGAAATCGACCGCTTCATCGACGCCATGATCGCGATCAAGGCTGAAGCGGATGCCGTCGCCGCCGGCCGCTGGCCCGCCGACGACAACCCCCTGCACAACGCGCCGCACACCGCGCAGTCTGTGATCGAAGGGGAGTGGGAGCACCCGTACGACCGGGCAACGGCGGTGTATCCGCTCACCTCACTCGTGCGCAACAAGTACTGGCCGCCGGTGCGTCGCATCGACAACGCCTACGGCGACCGCAACCTGGTCTGTGCCTGCCCGCCGCCCGAGGCCTTCGAGTAGGGGCGAGCCGCCACCGCCCCCGAGGCCTCGCGGAGGAGGCTTGAACGTGACCGCGCCCGGTTTGGGTAGCCGCTACGGTAATCGCCGTAGCGGCTACCCAAACCGGGCGCGCTCACTTCGTGCCGTGTGCGGTCGTGCGCGCGGGACAGCTCGAGCCGGGTCAGCTGGCCGGGGCGAGCAGTCCCGGCCACCAGGCCAGCGCGAGGGGGTAGCCGACAAACGAGAGAATGTCGAGCAGCCAGTGCGTCACCACGAGCGGCATGGTGCGCCCCCAGCGGGTGTAGCACCAGCCGAACACGACTCCCATGGCCACGTTGCCGAAGAACGGTCCGACGCCCTGGTACAGGTGGTAGCTGCCACGCAGCACGGCTGAGCTCAGAATGATCGTCCAGGTCGACCAGCCGAGCTCACGCAGCCGGGTGAACAGGTAGCCGACCACGATGATCTCCTCGACCAGCGCCGCCTTCAGTGCGGCGAACACGAGAATGGGGATGGTCCACCAGAACGTGTCGAGCGGTGAGGGCACGACGGCCACGGTGAAGCCGAAGGCGCGCCCGGCCAGGTAGAGCGCGAGCCCCGGAATACCGATCACGAGCAGCAGCCCGAACCCGCCGAGTGCGTCCTTACCTGGCCGGGTCAGGTCGAAGCCGAGCCGGGTGAACGGGTTCTGCCCGGGCTTCCAGAGCAGAAACAGCACCAGCGCTACCGCTGCGAGACCGAACGCGATGCCGAGAAACTGGTAGGTGAAGTCGAGCCACTCCCGCGGCGACTGCGAGCCGTTGATCGTCGCTGACTGGTCGGCGAGCGGAGTTACATCGGTCAGCCGGGCCACGATCGACACGATCGAGTAAACGGCCGACGCCCCGAGCGACAGCGCGAGCACTATGCCGATCTCCCAATACAACGGTGAATTACCGAGCCGGGAACGGTGCGGGGCGGATGCTGGCGGCATGGCCCTATCCTGCCACCCCGGCATCCGCAGACGCTCGCGTCGCGATCGCGGGGGAAGCATCCGTTCGAAACCCGCCCCGCAACATATGTGCAAAATGACAGTGTGTGACGCTCAATAGTTGTCAGATAGATTGCGCGTCTGTAACATTTTTCACCGTATTGCCCAATCTGGATAAGTAACAAACTAGGGTCGTAACAACCCCCCCCAGTCTTGAGTCGGTGCTTTCGCGGCCAAAATTAGGTTGACTCTACTGGCGCATGACACGGTCAAGAGCTGTGTCAGGCGCCCTTTTGTGCATTGGAGCAAAAATTGAAAATCAGGAGAATGGGCATTGTTGCCATCGCTCTCGCGTCTACCGGAGCCCTCGTGCTCTCGGGTTGCGCGGGTGGCGGAGAGAAATCCGCTGAAGGCAGTGCGATCATCATCGCGAACGGCTCCGAACCGCAGATGTCATTGATCCCGACCAACACCACCGAAGCGGGCGGTGGAAAGATCATCACCTCCATCTTTGCCGGTCTGGTCTCCTACTCGGCGGCCGGCGCAATTGAGAATGAAGTTGCCGAGTCGATCGAGTCCGACGACGCCACCACGTGGACCGTCACGCTGAACGACGGCTGGACGTTCAGCAACGACGAGCCCGTCACTGCTTCGTCCTTCGTTGATGCGTGGAACTACGGCGCGTTGGTTACCAACGCGCAGGGGTCCTCCTACTTTTTCGACAACATCGTCGGCTACTCCGACGTCGCCAACACGAAGGATGATCCCACCGGAGCGGTCGACGCTACCGGTGCGGTGATCCAACTGCCCGACCCGCTGGCCGAAACCATGTCCGGCTTGACGGTTGTTGACGACACGACGTTCACCGTTCAGCTCTCCGGCGCAGAAGCCGACTGGCCGCTTCGCCTCGGATATTCGGCGTACTCGCCGCTGCCGGCAGTGGCCTTCGAAGACATGGATGCCTTCGGTCAAAACCCGATCGGCAACGGCCCGTACGAGCTCGCCGGCGCAGACGCCTGGCAGCACGACGTGCAGATTGAGCTCGTCACCAACCCGGACTACGCGGGTGTGCGCACCCCGAAGAACGACGGATTGACCATCGTCTTTTACGCATCCTTCGATGCCGCATACGCGGCCGTGCAGGGCGGCGACCTCGACGTGCTCGACCAGATCCCAGAATCCGCCCTGGCGAGCTACGAATCCGATTTTCCGGACACGTTCGTGAACGAGCCGGCCGCGGTTTTCCAGGCGTTCAACATGCCGTACTACCTCGAGCACTGGTCCGGCGACGAGGGTAAGCTGCGTCGCGCCGCCGTCTCCATGGCCATCGACCGCGCCGAGATCACCGACGTCGTCTTCCAGGGCACCCGCACCCCGGCCACCGACTTTACCTCCCCGGTCATCGACGGCTACTCCGATTCCCTCAAGGGTTCCGAAGTACTCGAGTACAACCCGGAAGAGGCCGTCGCGCTCTGGGCCGAGGCCGATGCCATCTCGCCGTACACCGGCACTTTCGACATCGCCTACAACGCGGATGGACCGCACCAGGTCTGGGTCGACGCCGTCGTCAACAGCGTCAAGAACACCCTCGGCATCGACGCAGTCGGCAAGCCGTACCCGACCTTTGCAGCCTCACTCGATGACCGCGAAGCTTCGACGCTGACCGGTGGTACTCGCGCCGGCTGGCTGGCCGATTACCCCTCGCTGTACAACTTTCTCGCGCCGCTGTATCAGACCGGTGCCGGCTCGAACTATGAGGGCTACAGCAGCGAAGAGTTCGACACGCTCCTCACCGAGGGCGCCGCGGCGTCCAGCGTTGAAGAAGCCACCGCCAAGTACGTCGAGGCTCAGGAAGTCCTGCTGCAGGACCTCCCGACCATCCCACTCTGGTACCAGAACACCTCCGGCGTCTGGTCTGACAACGTGAGCAACGTCGACTACGGCTGGGATTCTGTGCCGCTTTACTACGCGATCACCAAGAACTAATCGTTCGTTCCTAGTACGTCGTTACGAGAGGCCCGGGGTCATACTCCGGGCCTCTCGGGTTCCACTTAGTGATTGTGAACTATCTATGCACCCGACATCTCCCGTGGATAACTGATGCTCTGGTACACCGGCAAGCGTCTGCTCCAGATGATCCCCGTGTTCTTCGGCGCCACATTTTTGATCTACTTCATGGTGTTCTCTCTGCCCGGAGACCCCATCGCGGCACTGTATGGTGACCGCCCACCGTCGCCCGCCGTCCTGGCCCAAATTCGCGCCGAGTACAACCTCGACAAGCCGTTCTTCGTGCAATACCTGCTCTACATTGGAAACTTCTTCCAAGGTGACCTCGGAACGACCTATTCCGGTCGCTCCGTCTCCGACGTGATGGCCTCCGCATTCCCGATCACGGCCCGACTGGCCATGCTCGCTCTCGCCTTCGAAGCCTTCTTCGGCATCCTCGTCGGCCTCATTGCCGGGCTCCGCAAGGGCAAGCTTTTCGATGCCAGCGCCCTCGTCGTGAGCCTGCTGCTGATCAGCGTGCCGACCTTCGTGATCGGCTTCGTGCTGCAGTTCGTCTTCGGCGTGCAACTGGGCTGGGCCCGCACCACAGTCAGTGGAGCAGCACCGCTTGACGAACTGATTTTGCCAGCGCTGGTGCTGGCATCCGTTTCGTTTGCCTATATTGTGCGCCTCACCCGGGCCAGCGTGTCGGACAACCTCAACGCCGACTTTGTGCGCACCGCCACAGCGAAGGGGTTGTCCCGCCCCCGCGTCGTGACCGTGCACGTGCTGCGCAACTCGCTCGTACCAGTGATCACCTTTCTCGGTGTCGACATCGGCTCGCTCATGGTCGGTGCCATCGTCACCGAGGGAATCTTCAATATCAACGGGGTCGGTGGAACCGTCTTCAAGGCCATTCGCCTCGGCGAAGGACCGACCGTGGTGTCGTTCATCGCCGTCATGGTGGTGATCTTCGTGCTCGCCAACCTGCTCGTCGATCTGCTGTACGCAGCTCTGGACCCAAGGATCCGTTATGCCAAGTAAGAACCAGGGCGCGCAGCCGCATTTTGTTGCAGCGCTCGAAGACACCCCGCTCGTGGCCATCGACCACCTCGACGAGACCGCGAAAGCGCGCAGCACCTGGGCGGATGCCTGGGACGCGATGCGTCGTCGGCCCGCCTTCTGGATTTCCTCCGGACTCATCCTGCTCATCGTCTTGGTGGCGCTGGTTCCCGGATGGTTCTCGTCGGTGTCGCCGACCCAGTGCCAGCTGTCGGACAGCAACGGGGCGCCGCAGTCGGGGCATCCGCTCGGCTTCACCTTCCAGGGCTGCGACGTCTATGCCCGAATCATCTTCGGCACCAGCGCCTCGGTAACCGTCGGCATGTTGGCTGCGGCGATCGTGACTCTGTTCGGCCTCATCGTCGGTGCCCTCGCCGGCTACTACGGCGGTTTCCTCGACGCCGTCGTCTCGCGCATCGGCGACATCTTCTTCGCCGTTCCGACCGTGCTCGGCGCCATCGTGCTGCTCTCGGTGCTGCCCGACCGCACCCCGGTGGTCATCGCGCTCGTCATCTCGATCTTCGCCTGGCCGCAGGTCGCCCGCATCATGCGCGGCGCCGTGCTGACCGCGCGAAACTCGGACTACGTGGTGGCGTCGGTGGCACTCGGCGTGTCCAAGTTCAAGATTCTGGTGCGCCACGTGGTTCCCAACGCCATCGCCCCCGTGATCGTCATCGCGACGGTCTCCCTCGGCACGTTCATCGTTGCCGAAGCCACGCTCTCGTTCCTCGGTATCGGCCTCGGGCCGGGCACAATGTCGTGGGGACGCGATATTGGCGAAGCGCAGACATCCATTCGCACGAGCCCGCAGGTGCTGCTGTATCCCTCGATTGCGCTCTCCCTGACCGTGCTGGCGTTCCTCATGCTCGGTGACGTGCTCCGCGACGCGCTCGACCCCCAGGCGAGGGCACGCCGATGACCCAGTTAGTGACCGAAACCGTGAACCAGACTCCTTCCGCCGACTCCGAACCGCTCCTGGAGATCCGTGATCTCGAGGTCGGCTTCCGCACTCAGCGCGGCATCGTGCCCGCCGTGCGTGGCGTCAGCTTCACGCTTTACCCCGGTCAGACCCTCGCGATCGTGGGGGAGTCCGGTTCGGGCAAGACCACGACGGCGCAGGCGATCATCAAGCTGCTGGCCGGCACCGGCCAGGTGACCGGCGGGCAGATCCTGTTCGAGGGTCGCGACCTGACCACCCTGAAGGCCACCGAGATGCAAATCGTGCGCGGCCGCGAGATCGGCTACGTTCCGCAGGACCCGATGAGCAACCTCAACCCGGTGTGGAACATCGGCTTTCAGGTGTCCGAAGCGATCAAGGCCAACAGCGGCCTACGCGGCAAGCCACTGAAGGCGCGCACCATTGAAGTGCTGCAGGAGGCGGGTCTGGCTGATGCCGCCGACCGTCTCAAGCAGTATCCGCACCAATTCTCCGGCGGCATGCGTCAGCGTGTGCTCATCGGCATTGGGCTGTCGGCTCGGCCGAAACTGCTCATCGCCGACGAGCCGACCAGTGCGCTCGATGTCACCGTGCAGCGCCAGATCCTCGACCACCTCGCCACCCTCACCCGGGACTACGGCACGAGCGTTCTGTTCATCACCCACGACCTCGGCCTCGCGGCCGAGCGGGCCGAACAGCTCGTGGTCATGTACAAGGGCAAGATCGTCGAGTCCGGGCCGTCGCAGGAGATCCTCGCCAACCCGCAGCACCCGTACACCCAGCGTCTGGTGGCGGCCGCTCCGAGCCTCGCCTCGCGTCGCATTCAGGCGAAGAAGAATGAGGATACCCCGGCGACCGAAATCTTCTCGGCCGGCGGAACGGACACCGCGTTGATTCGGCGCGCCACCGACCGTGAACTGGCAGCGTCGGGCAAAGACCTCATCTCGGTCGAGGGCATCACCAAGATGTACCGCATCCGTAAGTCCGGGCTGCGTTTCGACGAGCTGCTCGCCGTGAACGAGGTGTCGTTCGGGGTCAAGAAGGGCACCACCACGGCGATCGTGGGGGAGTCCGGGTCGGGCAAGTCCACCGTGGCCAAGCTCATTCTGCAGCTGGAGAGCCTCACCAGCGGGCGGATTGAATTCGAGGGGCGCGACGTTGCCGGGTTGAAAGGCAAGGAGCTGCTGAACTTCCGCCGCCGCGTGCAGCCCGTGTTCCAGGACCCGTACGGTTCGCTCGACCCGCAGTACAACGTGGGGAACACCATCGCTGAGCCGCTGCTCGCGCACAAAGTGGGCACCAAGAAAGAGCGGCAGAAGCGCGTGCTGGAACTGCTCGACCAGGTGTCGCTGCCGGCTGCGACGCAGTTTCGTTACCCGAGCGAACTCTCCGGTGGTCAGCGCCAACGCATCGCGATTGCCCGCGCCTTGGCGCTCAAGCCGGACGTGCTCGTGCTCGACGAGGCTGTATCTGCGCTCGATGTGCTCGTGCAGGGTCAAATTTTGAACCTGCTTACCGAGCTGCAGACGGAGCTCGGCCTGACCTACCTGTTCATCACCCATGACCTCGCGGTGGTGCGACTGGTCGCCGACAATGTCTGTGTCATGCAGAAGGGCCGCATCGTCGAGGCAGCGTCGACCGACGACGTGTTTGACAACCCGCGTGAGGTGTACACGCAGGAACTGCTGGCGGCAATCCCCGGAGCAAACTTCGAGTTCGGGCGGTAGCCGAACGCTCTCTGCAAACAGGCCCGACCGGTAATTGTTCCGGTAGGGCCTGTTTGTTGTACCGACTCCCGCGCACGGCATCCCACGGTTGGGCATCTCCAAACGAACGAAACGCCGCGACCTCACGGCGCAGACGCATCATTTGTGCATAATGCGCGCCCGGAACGAAAAAGAATGGAGCTATTTCATAACGGTTCGGTTATTTCTTTGGCAAAGTTTCGAAATCCTCTCTATGGTCGTAGCTAACCGCGCTCGACCCGCGGCCGCAGCGCCGTGGTCGACGATAACTTCGCCCAGGAGGAATCTTGTCCATTAGAGGAAAACTGTTCAGGAAAAAGCTCATCGGGGTCGCCGTTCTCGGTGTATCTGCCCTCGTCTTGACCGCCTGCACTACTACCGGCAGCACCGACACCAACACGGATGCCGCGGCTAGCGGCGGTACCGTCACGGTCGCGGTGGTCAACGACTTCACATCGTTCAATAACCAGACCCCGCAGTCCAACCTTGACACCAACGGCCAGGTCGGTTACCTCATGGGCAACTACGGCTCCGCCTTCTCTTACATTGATAAAGACTTTAAAATCGTGCGCGAAGAGAAGTTCGGCACCTTTGAGAAGACCAGTGACGACCCGCAGACGGTCACGTACACGCTGAATCCTGAGAACAAGTGGTCAGACGGAGAGCCCGTGACCGCCGATGATATGGTGCTCGCCTGGGCTATCGGTGCCGGCTACTACAACGACTCGACCGTCGATGACGCCACCGGAGAAGTCGCCACCGGCACCACGTATTTTGAGATCGCTGCCAGCACCGCCGGCCTCGACACCACGGCATTCCCCGAGGTCAGCGAGGATAACCTTTCGATGACCCTGGTCTACGACACTCCCTACGTCGACTGGGAGCTGGTCAACCCGATCGCCCAACCCGCCCACATTGTGGCCAAGAAGGCCGGGCTCGGCTCGGCCACCGAACTGACCGAACTGCTCAAGGGCCTTCCCAAGGGCGACCCGGCGTCCCCGGTCGACCCCAACGCCACGTTGAAGGCCGCGGCTGACTTCGTGAACACTGGCTACGATGTGACCGCGTTCCCGACCGACCCCGACCTCCTCGTGTCGAGCGGTCCCCTGGTGCCGACGGGCTGGACCCCCGGCCAGTCGTTCACGATGGAGCGCAACGAGTTCTATGTCGGTGGGATGCTGCCGAAGATCGACAAGCTGATCTTGCGCGTCATTCCTGACGCGAACGCCCAGGTGACGGCATTGCAGAACGGTGAAGTCGACATCATCAACCCGCAGGCATCCGCTGACACGCTGACCGCCCTTGAGAACACCGGTGCCGACGTCCTCACCGGCGACCAGGTCTCTTATGACCACCTCGACCTGCGTTTCGACCAGCCGGTCTTCGCCGACATCAAGGTGCGCCAAGCATTCCTCAAAACGGTCCCGCGCCAGCAGATCCTCGACTCCATCGTGACGCCGGTCAACGCCGACGCCAAGGTGCTGAACTCGCAAATCTGGGTTCCGGCCAACGAGCCCTATGACGATTCGGTGGCCAACAATGGCTCGAGCGCTTATGACGAGGTTGACATTGAGGGCGCGAAGGAGCTTCTCGCCGGTGCCACCCCCTCGGTGCGCATTCTTTACAACACCAACAACCCCAACCGGGTCGATGAGTTCCAGGCCATTCAGGAATCAGCCGCCAAGGCTGGGATCACGGTTGTCGATGCGGGTTCACCCGACTGGAGTTCCCTGCTCGAGGGCGGTGACTATGACGCCTCCATCTTCGGCTGGATCAGCCCCGGCGTCGGCTCTACCGGCATCGCACAGATTTTCTCGACCGACGGCGGTGGAAACTACAACCAGTACGAGGGCACCAACGATGACGCCATCCTGACCCAGACGACCCTGGACCCCGATGAACTGATCGCAATTGAAAAGCGCATGGACAAGCAGATGTTCACGGATGCCTACGGACTGCCGCTGTTCCAGCTGCCCGGCGTGTTTGGTGTCGCCAAGCGCGTGAGCGGTGTGGAGTACATGGGTAACCAGACCGGTCCGTTCTGGAACTTCTGGGAGTGGTCCGTTAGTAAGTAGCAAGCTAGATCGCGCGTTGGGCTTCTGGGTTCGCCCAGGAGCCCAACGCGCGGGTTTGGCGGCATCCGTTCTGAGTCACATTGTGGCAGTCCAGCAGTCCGAACCAACTTCTACAGTGAGGTAGCCCCGGCATGGTGAGCTTCATCCTGAGACGAATTCTCGTTTCCATTCTCATCTTGATCGCCGCATCGTTTCTGATGTACGTCATGGTCGGCTATTCGGCGCAACCGCTGCAAGATCTGGAAGGCAGCAACTCTCCCAATAAACAGCAGCTGATCGATGCCCGGGTTGCGCTTCTCGACCTCGACGTGCCGCCGCCTCTTCGCTGGGTGCTCTGGCTCGGCGGCGTCGCCAAGTGTGCGATCCCCTTCGCCAATGCCTGCGACCTCGGGTCGACGATCTCGAACGCCCAAGTCGTCGATATTCTCCCCAACGCTTTGGCCGCCACCGTGCAGCTGGTCACTTTCGCCCTTGTGCTCGCTATTTTGCTCGGTGTCACGATCGGCATCATCACCGCTCTGCGTCAGTACAGTGGCCTCGACAACACCGTCACCTTCGTCAGCTTCTTCCTGTACTCGTTGCCCGTATTCCTGGTCGCCGTGCTGCTGAAAGAGTTCATCGCCATCGGCTTCAACGACTTTCTCCGTGATCCTGTTATCGGCACTGGAGCACTGGTGGTGATCGGCCTCGTCGTCGGTGCCATCTGGCAGTCACTGCTCGGCGGTGACCGCCGGCGTCGACTGGTGGTTTTCCTGGTGTCGGGGCTGGCTACGTCCGGGGTGCTGCTCCTGATGAGCGCGACGGGCTGGTTTATGAATCCGGGCCTGGGGCCGATCCCGGTCATCCTGCTGGTCGCGGCGATCGCCCTCGGTGCGGCGACCCTGCTGGCCGGACTGCGCAACCATCGGGCATTGATTACCGCCGGTATCAACGCTGCGGTCGCTATCGCAGCGTATTTTGTGCTCCAGCCCCTATTCGACGTTTCGAGCGCCGGAACGCTGTTCATTCTCGCACTTGCCACGATCGCGTTCGGGTTGGTCAGCGGCTTTCTGGCCGGTGGCTATGATCGCGGCCAGAATATGCGCGTCGGTCTCGTTACCGCGCTCTTCTCCGGCGCGGTCGTGCTGGTTGACCGGTTCATGCAGTCCTGGGGTGCCCTCCTGACGGCGACCAACGGGCGCCCGATCGCCACCGTGGGTTCAAAGACTCCGGGACTGTCCGGGGACGTGTGGCTCGCTGGCCTCGACACGTTTGTCCACCTCACCCTGCCAATTATTGCCCTCTTGCTGATTTCCTTCGCCGGGTACACCCGGTATTCCCGCGCCGGCATGCTCGAGGTGCTCAGCCTCGACTACATCCGTACCGCACGCGCCAAGGGGCTTCCGGAGCGCACGGTGATCGTGCGGCACGCGTTCCGGAACATGCTCATCCCGCTGACGACTCTCGTCGCTTTTGATGTCGGGGCCCTGCTCGGTGGCGCAATCATCACCGAACGGATCTTCGCCATTCCCGGCATGGGTAGCCTGTTCAACGCCGGCTTGTTTCGGGGTGACCTCAATCCGGTGATGGGCTATTTTCTCATCGTCGCCGCGATGGCGATCACCTTCAATTTTCTGGCCGACATGGCTTATGCCGGGCTCGACCCGAGAGTGAGGATCCGTTAAATGTCCACACCAATTGGTTCGGGGCCAACCCCGTCGCCCACTGAAATCCCTGCCGACGAACTCGCCGTGGCGAGTTCGGTACCCGAGAGTCAAGGCCGCCTGATTTGGCGCCGATTTATCGGCAACAAGGTGGCCGTGGCGTCGATCATCATTCTTCTCGTCATCATCTTGTTCTCCTTTTCTGCTATCGGCATTGGTCCGATTTCCGGCTGGTGGAAGTTCGGGTTTAAAGAACTCAACCCGCAGGTGAACGGGGGCGACCCCACGCTCTCGCTCGTGCCGCAGTTTCTCGGCGGCGACGGTGTTTCCCTCGGAGAACATCCGTTCGGTCAGGACCGCATCGGCAAGGACTACTTCGCCATGACCATGCGGGGTATTCAGAACTCCGCGCTCGTCATGGTCGTTCTGGGCCTGATCGCGACCGTTCTGGGCGTGGTGGTCGGGGCCGTCGCCGGCTATTACCGCGGCATGGTCGATGCCGTGTTGATGCGCATCACGGACGTCTTCATCGTGATTCCCGCGCTCGTGATCGGCTCGGTCGTCGGCCAATGGTTCGGCAGCCTGGGTGCCCCGGTTCTGGCGATCATGCTGGGGTTCTTCTCCTGGATGGGCATTGCCCGGCTGGTGCGCGGTGAGTTCCTGTCACTGCGCGAACGTGAGTTCGTCGAGGCAGCCCGGGTCGCCGGGGCGTCCGACGCGCGCATCATTTTCAAGCACATCCTTCCTAATGCCATGGGCGTGGTCATCGTGTCGGCGACGCTCATCATGGCCTCGGCCATTCTGCTCGAGACAGCGCTGAGCTTTCTTGGCTACGGCATCCGCTCTCCCGACGTGTCGCTGGGACTGCTGATCAGCTCCAACCAGTCGGCGTTCCAGACTCGGCCGTGGCTGTTCTGGTGGCCCGGTGCGTTCATCGTGTCACTGGCGCTGCTGGTCAACTTTGTCGGCGATGGTTTGCGCGATGCTTTCGACCCGCGCCACCGCAGGTTCAAGCTCAGCAAGATGCGCGAAACCCGGCCCGAACCGGAACTGGAGCGCGAACCGTGATGCCGGTCACGGGCACACCGGTGCTGCGCTCAGGCCAGAAGAAGAGCCACAATGGATGCCGCAGCGACGGCTGCAAGCACGCCCGCACGACCCCAGGCCCAGACGACCGTAACGGGAGTCTGGGCCGCGAGGCCGCCGTCCACCCGGCCACTCTTTTGCAGCGCGTCCCAGCGCGAGCGCACCAGTTGCGCCGCCTCGCCGGACTCACTCCCCGGCAGATCGCCGGGCCGCGGGGAGCCGCTGACATAGGGCACGGGGTCGGTGGTTTTGCGGCGCCCGGCACTGGTCAGGCTCCGACCAGGAGCTGGGGCGCAGAAGACCGCAAACTTCTTTCCGGGCGTGTACAGGGTGAGTGCAAACTTGGTATCGACGTGCACGAGAGCCGCCCACGGCACCACGATGGTGCGCAGAGGATTGCGAATGGTCACAGCGTCGTCGTCTACATCCAGGCTGGGGTTCCAGAGCACCTCCCAGACGAACAGCATCACGAACAGGGCCGGAACGACCAGAGCGCGGTTCGACGCGGTTGGCAGCAGGAACAGACTCAGCGCACTCAGTGCGGCAACCCCGGTAAATGCGGCAGCGATGATGCGGTTGAACCGCGAGTAGAAAAAAATCGGGTCGGCAGCGACGTTCATGCAGCCATGCTGCCAGATTTTGGCCGCAGCCACCGTACGAGCAGCAGGATCGACGAAAGCAGGACTTCATGACCGACCAGGTGACACCCCCATCCTCCGGTCCGGTGCTGCAGGTCAGCGACCTCACCGTGCACTTCGGCGTGGACAATGTCTGGGTACCGGCCGCGCTCAAACTGAACTACTCGATCGAGCGTGGCAAGGTGCTCGCCATTGTCGGCGAGTCCGGCTCGGGCAAGAGTGCGAGCTCCATGGCCATTCTGGATCTGCTGCCCGAGAACAGCCGCATTTCCGGCAGTGTCAAGCTCAGCGGCCGCGAACTCATGGGGCTGAAGCCCGCGCAGATGCACAAGGTGCGCGGCGGTCAGATCGCCATGATCTTCCAGGAGCCGATGACGGCGCTCAACCCGGTCTATACGATCGGATTTCAGATCATTGAAACCCTGCGGGCCCACTTCGGCATGTCGCCCTCCCAGGCCAAGACGCGCGCTCTGGAGCTGCTCGACATGGTCGAGCTGCCGGATCCGCTGAAAGCCTTCAACTCCTATCCGCACCAACTGTCTGGCGGGCAACGCCAGCGGGCCATGATCGCCCAGTCGATCTCCTGCGATCCGCAACTGCTCATCGCCGACGAGCCAACGACCGCCCTCGACGTGACGGTGCAGGCCGAAATTCTCGACCTCCTCCGCAGCCTGCGCGATCGCCTCGACAGCGCCATCCTGCTGATCACCCACGACATGGGCGTCGTGGCCGACCTGGCCGACGACATCGCCGTCATGCGTCGCGGTGTCATCGTCGAGCGCGGCACGGTCGACCAGATCTTCAACGAACCGACCCACCCGTACACGATCGCCCTGCTCCAGGCCGTTCCGCACCTCGGGCAGCGCGGAGAGGAAGCGATCGATATGACCGCGGCGCTCGCCATCGGCACCGACCTCGTTGTGGACGTCGTGCTTGCCGCTCGCATCCAGGTGAATGAGCGACTGGCCAACGAGGCCGCAACGGCGGCCCGAAATGACCGCCGTGAAGTGGTTGTCAAGTTTGAGGATGTCGTCATTGAGTACCCGAAGCACGGTCGCGTCGCGGCCTTTCGCGCCGTCGACAAGGTTGATCTATATGTGCGCCAGGGAGAGGTGCTCGGGCTGGTCGGGGAGTCGGGCTCCGGCAAGACCACTCTTGGTCGCGCCGCGATCGCCCTGCTGCCGATCACAGAGGGCAAGCTGAATGTGGCCGGTCATGACATCTCGAAGGCTAACCGGGACGAGATTCATCGGCTGCACAAGAGCGTGGGTATCGTCTTCCAAGACCCGTCATCCTCACTCAACCCACGGATGCCCATCGGTGAAAGTATCGGGGAACCGCTCAAGCTCGCTAAGGGGTTGAAGGGAGCCGGGCTCAGCGCCGAGGTCGAGCGGTTGCTGGACAGCGTCGAACTGCCGCGCGCCTACCGCACCCGCTTTCCGCACGAGCTTTCTGGCGGGCAGAAGCAGCGGGTGGGCATCGCCCGCGCGCTCTCGCTCGAACCGAAAGTGCTTATCGCGGATGAGCCGACCAGCGCACTCGACGTATCGGTGCAGGCTCGCGTGCTCGAGCTCATTCAGTCACTGCAGAAGCAGATGAATTTCGCCTGCCTGTTCATCACGCACGACCTCGCCGTCATCGACGTGCTCGCCGATCGGATCGCGGTGATGCACCACGGTCGCATCGTGGAAACCGGTACGCGAGATGAGATTCTGCGCTACCCGAAGGACCCGTATACCCAGCGTCTGCTGGCCGCCGTGCCGATCCCGGATCCTACCGAACAGCGTGCCCGGCGGGAGCTGCGCCGCGAGTTGCTGGCCGCGGGCAACGACGTCTAGCTGTGTGAGCCCCACCAGTTGGGGCCAAATAATACGGTAGGATAGTACTTTGGGTCACATTATGACCCCTGGTATCCATTCTTCGTCGCGCGCGAGACTCTGCGGCACTCATTCTTCGTAAGGATCTATTTTTATGGCGATTGCTACACGCAATAACCTCCGAAATGTTGCAATCGTTGCTCACGTTGACCACGGTAAGACAACGCTGGTTGACGCGATGCTCAAGCAGACCGACTCCTTCGCAGACCACTCACACGTTGAAGAGCGCGCGATGGACTCGAATGAACTCGAGCGCGAAAAGGGCATCACGATTCTCGCCAAGAACACGGCGGTCTCGTACAAGGGCATCCACGCCACCGAGGGGCCCATCACCATCAACGTGATCGACACCCCGGGCCACGCTGACTTCGGTGGTGAGGTCGAACGTGGCCTGTCCATGGTCGACGGTGTTGTTCTGCTGGTTGACGCTTCCGAGGGCCCGCTGCCGCAGACCCGCTTCGTGCTCCGCAAGGCGCTGGAGGCCAAGCTTCCCGTCATCCTCCTGGTCAACAAGACCGACCGTCCCGACGCGCGCATCGATGAGGTCGTGGCCGAAAGCCAGGACCTGCTCATCGGCCTCGCGAGCGACATGGCCGACGACTTTCCCGACCTCGACCTCGATGCTGTCCTCGACGTGCCCGTCGTCTACGCCTCCGGTCGTAACGGTGCTGCCAGCTGGAACAAGCCCGAAGACGGTACGCTGCCCGATAACGATGACCTCGAGCCGCTGTTCGATGCGATCCTCAAGCACATTCCGGCACCGACCTACGATGACACGCACCCGCTTCAGGCGCACGTCACCAACCTCGACGCCTCGCCGTTCCTCGGCCGCCTCGCGCTGCTGCGCATCTTCCAGGGCACCATTAAGAAGGGCCAGACCGTGGCCTGGGTGCAGCAGGACGGCACCGTCAGCAACGTGAAGATCACCGAGCTGCTCATCACCAAGGCGCTGGACCGCTACCCGACCGAGAGCGCCGGCCCTGGCGACATCGTGGCCGTGGCCGGTATCGAGAACATCACCATTGGTGAGACCCTCGCCGACCCCGACGACGTGCGCCCGTTGCCGACCATCACGGTTGACGACCCGGCCATCTCGATGACCATCGGAACCAACACCTCGCCGCTCATGGGCAAGGTCAAGGGCCACAAGCTCACCGCCCGCATGGTCAAGGACCGCCTCGACCGCGAACTCGTCGGTAACGTCTCGCTCAAGGTCGTCGACATCGGACGCCCGGACGCCTGGGAGGTGCAGGGTCGTGGAGAACTGGCCCTCGCCATCCTGGTCGAGCAGATGCGTCGTGAGGGCTTCGAGCTCACCGTCGGCAAGCCGCAGGTAGTTGTGAAGCGCGTCGATGGCAAGGTACACGAGCCCTTCGAGCACCTCACCATTGACGCTCCGGAAGAGTACCTCGGCGCCATCACGCAGCTGCTCGCCGCCCGCAAGGGACGCATGGAGAACATGGCGAACCACGGCACCGGCTGGGTTCGCATGGAATTCATCGTTCCATCGCGCGGTCTGATCGGCTTCCGCACGCAGTTCCTCACCGACACGCGCGGTACCGGTATCGCCAACGCGATCCTGCACGGCTACGAGCCCTGGGCTGGCACCATCAACACCCGCACGAACGGTTCCATCGTGGCCGACCGTTCGGGAGCGGTCACCCCGTTCGCGATCATCAACCTGCAGGAGCGCATGTCGTTCTTCGTGCAGCCGACCTCCGAGGTCTACGAAGGCATGGTCATCGGCGAGAACTCGCGCGCCGACGACATGGACGTGAACATCACCAAGGAAAAGAAACTGACCAACATGCGTCAGTCCAGCTCCGACACGTTCGAGTCGATGACACCGCCCAAGCAGCTCTCGCTCGAGCAGTGCCTCGAATTCGCCCGTGAAGACGAGTGCGTCGAGGTCACCCCCGCCGCCGTGCGTATTCGCAAGGTCGAGCTCACTGCATCCGCTCGCTCGCGCCAGGTTTCGCGCGTGAAGAAGATGGACGCGAACTAACTCGCACTTGCTTTCTCGCAGAAGCCCCCGCAGCCTCGGCTGCGGGGGCTTCCCGCATTAATCCTCGCCGACCCGTGAGTCTCGGCCCCAAAAATCGCTCAAATGGCCCCGAAACTCGGCTTGGTTGAGCACCCACTCTTTGCGTCTTTGAATCTCTTGTCTTTGAGTCCTTTTAGGCGAACAGAGCCGCGCCCACGTAGCTCCCTGCGCTTGCCCCGGCCGACACCGCGAACAGCGCGCTCCCCACGTGCCGAATGTACTCGTTGAGCGCATCGTGCTTGGCCAGGTTGAGCTGCACCGCGGTGAACTGTGCCGGAGAGCGCTGAAAGCTGATGAAGAAAAGACCGGCCTCGAGCCGTCCCAGGTCATCGTTGCCGTCGACGAAGTTGTAGCCACGACGCAGCAGCTTCATGCCGTGGTTCTGGGTCGGATGCGCGAGCCGCACGTGTGCTGCAGCACCGATGAGCGGCTCGTTCTCGCGGCCGGCCAGAGTGAAATCTGGCTCGCTGAACTCCGTGCCGCCTGACAGTGGAGCACCGGCACCCTTGGTGCGGCCGAACACCGCCTCCTGCTCGCGAAGAATCGTGCGGTCCCAGGTTTCAATGGTCATCCGGATGCGCCGCGCCACCAGGTAGGAGCCGCCGGCCAGCCAGGCGGGCCCGTCGCCTGCGGACACCCAGACCTGGTCGGTGACGACCGCGGGCTCCTCGGCCTTAATATTGGCGGTGCCGTCCTTGAATCCGAACAGGTTGCGCGGGGTGGCCTGGGCCGTTGATGTCGATGAGGTGCGTCCGAATCCGAGCTGGGACCAGCGCAGGGCCGCCCGGCCGAAGGCGATGCGGGACAGATTGCGAATGGCGTGCACGGCCACCTGCGGATCATTGGAACAGGCTTGGATGCACAGGTCTCCGTCGCTGCGCCCGGCATCGAGGTCGTCCCCGGGAAAGTGCGGAAGCGGCGTCAGATTGGCCGGGCGGCGGGCGACGATGCCGAAGCGATCGACGCCATTCGCTGTTTCAAACAGGGTCGGACCGAAGCCGAACGTGATCGTGAGGCCGGCCGTGGGCAGCCCCTGCGCCTCACCGGTGTCCTCGGGTGGGGCATCGTAGGGGCCGTTGACGGCGCCGTACTCGCCGATATCCGCTCCGGCGCACATCGCGGCCGCCGCGACCGTCCAGTCCTGCAGCAGCTCGATCAGCTCGGCCCGCGTCACGCCCGCCGAGACGTCGAACGCGGCAAAGTGCAGGCGATCCTGGGCAGGCGTGACAATGCCGGCCTGGTGGCTGCCATAGAACGGGTAGACCGCTGAAGTGGATGCCTCACCCGGCGACGCCGATGCCGCCAGCGCCACCCGGTCCCCGGCTGCGCCCAGCCCGATGCCGGCGACGCTGGCCCCGGCGAGGCCGAGTAGCCCGCGCCGGGAGAGGCCTCGTGCGGTGCCGGCCGGTTCGGTGGACCCGGATTCGCTGGATTCTGCCCGCTTAGAACGGGTCCCGCCCGTCACAACACGAGCGCGGCCGTGAGCTGGTTGAGCGGCTCGCCGAGCGCGTTGACCTGGTTGGCGAGGGCGCGAATCTCGGCCGGAGTGAGGTCGGTGTAGAGCCTGAAGCCCTCATCAACGCGTTGGGCGTCGAGCAGTGTCTGCAGCGAATCGAACTCGGTGTCGAGCGAAGCGGCCAGGTCGGCATCCGTTTTGAGCAGTATCGGTCGCACCCCGTCGTAAAGCACTTTGGCGCCGTCGACGTTGGCCTGGAAATCCCAGAGGTCGGTGTGCGACCAGGCTTCTTCCTCGCCGGTGACCTTGCCGGTGGCGACCTCGTCGAGCAGGCCGATGGCCCCGTTGGTCTGCTGCGACAGGGTGAACGTGAGGCCTTGCACCTTCTCGTGCAGGGTGGCGGTGTCGGCGACGAGCTGCTCGGTGAGCGCCGCGCGCTTTTCGGCGGTTTAGGCCACGAAACCCGCCTCAGCGTTTTGCGGCCAGAGGTCCTTTTCGATGGCGTGCCAGCCGGTCCAGTTTTGGCCCTCTTCGAGGTCAGCTTCGCGCAGGTCGAGCTTGGGGTCGAGGTCGCCGAACGATTCGGCGATGGTTTCGACGCGCTCCCAGTGCACCCGGGTGGAGGCGTACAGGCTGCGGGCGGTGTCGTCGTCCCCGGCTGAATAAGCGGCGGCGAACGCGTCGGTGCCGGTGACGAGTTGGTCGATCTGGTCGCTTACGTAGGAGGCGTAGTTGGTGTTCGAGGTGTCAATCTGGGTGACGAGGTCGACGTCGACGGTGGCGGCGGCATCCGTTTTGGTGGCGGTGAACTCGGCCTTGCCGACACCGTCGCCGGTCATGCCCGGTTTGCAGGCGGTGAAGTAGCTGCCCTCGGTGAGCTGCACGACCAGGTCGCGGGTGAGTCCTGGACCGATATTCTCCGCCTCACCCACGATGCGCAGGCCGTCTGCGGCCAGCAGGTAGAACTCGGTCACCTGGTCACCGGAATTGGTGACCGAGAAACGGATGCTGCCAGCCGGCGCCTCGTTCGCGCTAACCGCGCAGTCGGTCGCGCTGCTGTCCACCGTGAGGGCCGTATGGGTGGCCGCCGGGCTGTTGGCGACGCAGCCGCTCAGCAGGCCGATACCGAGAACGCCGAGGCCGAGCAGGCTGGCGGAACGTAAGACACGGGGCATGGAGATCCTTTGAGCTGGGCGAGAAGAGTTAGTGCGCGGCGACGGGCGTGGGCGCCGGTGCGGTTGGTAGAGCCGGGGCCAGGCGGGCGCTCGGGCGGCCGTGACGGCTCTTTCTGATGAACACCGTCAGGGTGGGCACGGCATAGGCCAGCCAGGCAAACATCTCCAGCCAGGTGGTGGCGGGGGAGAAGTTCAGGGTGCCCTTGAGCACCGTGCCGTACCAGCTGTCCGGAGGCACGGCGGCGCTCACATTGAAGGCGAGGGCGTGCAGCCCGGGCAGCAGGCCGGCCTCTTGCAGGTCGTGCACGCCGTAGGAAAGCACACCAGCCGCCACGACGATGAGGATGGCGCCGGTATAGGTGAAGAACTTTGCCAGGTTGATCTTGAGCATGCCGGCGTAGATCAGAGCGCCGAGGCCGATTGCCGTCAGGATGCCGAGCGCAGCACCGAGCAACGGCATGGTCGTGGCGCCGGTGGCCTGCACGGCCGCCCAGATGAACAGGGCCGTTTCGATGCCCTCCCGGCCGACGGCAAGGAATGCCACGAGCACGAGTCCGAGGCCTGCACCGACGAGGTGTTTGTCGATGTTGCCCTGCAGGTGGCCCTTGAGATCGCGTGCGGTGCGCAGCATCCAGAACACCATCCAGGTCACCAGCCCGGTCGCGACGATCGAGAGCACGCCGCCGATGGTCTCCTGTGCGGTGAACGACAGCCCGTAGGTGCCGAAGGTCAGCAGTGCGCCGATGCCGAGGGCGAGCAGCACGGCCAGGGCCACACCGAGCCAGATGCGCGGCAGCACGTCACGTCGACCGATTTTCACGACGTAGGCGATGAGAATCGTCACGATCAGCGCGGCTTCAAGGCCTTCGCGCAGGCCGATCAGGTAGTTTGCGAGCACAGGGGTTCCTCGTCGGGTTCGGGCGTAGGTTTTGGTAAGGCTAACCTTACCGAACCTGACTCTAGCCCGTGGATCGTGACCGTGTCTAGTTACGATTGGATTCTGAGCCTGTTATCAATAGCCAGCAGAGCAGAAACGGTGCGTGCGCCCATGGTCATGTCCGGCAGCGGTGAGCGGATCCTGTTCGTGCATGACCGACCGGGCGACGAATCCGCGCTGACCGGCGGCACGATTGCCCGATTGCGCGCCGACGGGGCGAGGGTCGTCGTGCTCTACGCCACAGCGCTGACCGAAACGGATGCCGCAGCGGTGCAGGCCGCGCTGGCCGCGCTTAGCGCGCGCAGCTGGCATGAGCTGCCGCGCGGGCTGGAGCCCAGCAGCGCTCTGCACAACGAAATCGATGAACTCGGTGCGACCGCCCTGGTCGTCGGCGCCGTTGACGATGTTCTGCGCGACGCCGCGACCGTTGCCGCACACGCGGCCGGCCTGCCCGTGTTTCTGGCCCGCACGGTGCGACAGTCGCCCGGACAGCGCCTCGTGGCGATCGACGTGGGCGCTCAGCTCGAGCAGAAGCTGCGGGCGCTGGCGCATTTTCCCGCGCGCTGGAACGTCACCGACCACAGGCGCGCCCTGGTCGACGGCACGACCGACGTGATCACCGACACCGAAACGTTTCTGCAAACGAATGCCCCTCACCCAGCCCCGCCGCAGCTCGCCTCCCGACCCGCTCGCCTCACTCTCGCGAACCGATCGCTGGCCGGCCTCGGCGGCCTGCTCGTGGGCATCCTCTTTGGTGTGTTGGGAACCATCGCGCACCAGGCCACGGTCACGCTGTTCGGCATCGCGCTGCCGATCGGACTGACGATCGCGTTCGTGGCGATCGCTGCGCTGTTACTCGGCCTGCGCCTCGTGATCGGCGACCGGTTCGTCGTCGGGCTGGCCGCTGCCGGGCTGCTGGTGACCATTTTCGTGCTGTCGCTGCGCGGTTCCGGGGGGTCGGTGCTCGTGCCTGCGGGTTTGCCGGGAACCTTGTGGACCGTGGTTCCGGCATTGATCGCGGCCTTTGTGCTGGCCTGGCCGAAGCTGCCGCCGCGCCTCCGGGCGCCGCACCAGGGCGGTGGGGCGTAGAATCAGGAGTCCGCTCTCGAAGGGAATCCCAAGCCTGTGACGTATGTGATCGCTCTTCCGTGCGTCGATGTGAAAGATCGTGCCTGCATCGACGAATGCCCGGTGGACTGCATTTATGAGGGCGAGCGCTCCCTCTATATTCACCCGGATGAGTGCGTCGACTGTGGTGCCTGCGAACCGGTCTGCCCGGTCGAGGCCATCTACTACGAAGACGACCTGCCCGAACAGTGGGCCGACTATTACAAGGCCAACGTCGAATTCTTCGACGACCTCGGCTCCCCGGGCGGCGCGGCCAAGGTCGGCGTGCTCGCCAAGGACCACCCCGTCATCTCCGCGCTGCCGCCGCAGGTTCAGCACTAAGCGGTCTTAGTGTTGAAGCCGCTCCCGGATTACCCCTGGGACCAGATGGTGCCGTTTGCCGCTCAGGCCCGGCAGCACCCCGATGGAATCGTTGACCTGTCGATCGGTTCGCCGGTCGATGCAACGCCCCACGTGGTGCAGCAGTCGCTGCGCGCGGCGACGGATGCCCACGCCTACCCGCAGACCATCGGCACGCCCGCCCTGCAGCAGGCGATCATCGCCTGGTATGCTCGGCGCCGCGGGGTGACCGGCCTGGAGCCGAACAACGTGCTGCCCACGATCGGTTCCAAGGAACTCGTCGCGCTCATGCCGTTCATGCTCGGCGTCGGCGAGGGTGACACGATCGTGCATCCGCTTGCCGCCTACCCGACCTACGCGATCGGCGCCGCGATCGCGGGCGCCACGCCCCTGGCCGCCGACGACCCTGCCGAATGGCCGGACTCGACCAAGTTGATCTGGCTGAACAGCCCGGGCAACCCCGACGGGCGGGTACTCTCGGTCGACGAGCTGCGCGCCGCCGTTGACCGCGCGCGCGAACTCGACGCCGTGATCGTGAACGACGAGTGCTACGCCGAACTCGGCTGGGACGCCCCGTATGACATCGAACCGATCCCGAGCATTCTCGACCCCCGCGTCATCGAGGGGGATCAGCGCAAGATCGTCGCGATCTATTCTCTGAGCAAACAGTCCAACATGGCCGGGTACCGTGCGGCCTTCGCTGCCGGTGACAGCGACGTGCTGGGCCGGGTGCTCACGGTGCGCAAGCACGCCGGACTCATGCTGCCGGCACCGCTGCAGGCTGCCATGATCGCTGCCCTCGGCGACGACGAGCACGTCGCCGCGCAAAAGGAACGCTATCGAGCGCGCCGCGCTGTGCTCCGGCCGGCGCTCGAACAGGCCGGTTTTCGAATCGACCGCAGCGAAGCCGGCCTATATCTGTGGGCGACCGAGGGCCGACCAGCCTGGCAATCCATCGAACGGATGGCCTCCCTCGGGATCCTCGCCGGCCCTGGCCCGTTCTATGGTGACGTCTACCCCGAGCACATACGGTTCTCGCTGACCGCGACCGACGAACGCATCGCCGCAGCTGCCGCTCGCTTGCGCGCCTGACCTGTGGATGATCACCAACGAACCGCCCGAACTCTTAGCTGATGCAACAGTAGGCGGCCGGGCAGATTAGGCTGTAGTCGCGACGGAGTCGACCACGGCAGTAAGTTAAAGTGCCGACTCAGTGACGCGTCGCCACATTTCATCCGTCAGTGAGACCCGAGGAGGTTCCGTGACCGACGTTGCGCAGCACATTACAACCGGCGAACCGATGAGCGCTGACCCCAACAAGGTCACGCTTACCTTTCCCGGCGGCAGCGCAGAGTTCCCGATCCTGACCAGCGTGGACGGTGTGTCGAGCATCGACATCTCAACCCTGACTAAGAAGACCGGCCTCACCACGCTGGATTACGGCTTCGTGAACACGGCGGCTACCCGCTCCGCGATCACCTACATCGACGGCGATGCCGGCATCCTGCGCTATCGCGGGTATCCGATCGAACAGATCGCCAAGAACTCGAACTTTCTCGAGACGGCCTGGCTGCTCATCTACGGTGAGCTGCCCAGCGCGAGTGAACTCGCCAACTTTGACGATCGCATCCGTCACCACACTCTTCTGCACGAAGACATGCGCCGCTTCTTCGACTCCCTGCCGCACAAGGCCCACCCGATGAGCGTTCTCGCGTCCGGCGTCTCGGCACTGTCGACGTTCTATCAGGACTCGCTCGACCCGAAGGATCCGGAGCAGGTCGAGATCTCGACCATCCGTCTGCTGGCCAAGCTGCCGGTCATGGCCGCCTACGCGCACAAGAAGAGCATTGGGCAGGCGTTTCTCTACCCCGATAACTCGCTGAGCTTCGTCGACAACTTTCTCAAGCTCAACTTCGGCAACATGGCCGAACCGTACGAGGTCAACCCGGTCGTCAGCAAGGCGCTTGAACGCCTGCTCATGCTGCACGAAGACCACGAGCAGAACGCGAGCACCTCGACGGTGCGCCTGGTCGGTTCGACCGAGGCCAACCTGTTCGCGTCCGTTTCGGCCGGCATCAACGCCCTGTTCGGTCCGCTGCACGGTGGCGCCAACGAAGCAGTGCTCGCGATGCTCGGCGAGATCCAGGCATCCGGTCAGGGCGTCGAGAAGTACGTCGAACGCGTCAAGAACAAAGAGCACGGCGTGAAGCTGATGGGCTTTGGCCACCGGGTCTACAAGAACTACGACCCGCGCGCCACCCTGGTCAAGGAGAGCGCCCACGAGGTGCTCGCGGCTCTCGGCGTCAAGGACGACCTGCTCGACATCGCGCAGGAACTTGAGCACATTGCGCTGAGCGACGACTACTTCAAGGAACGTCGTCTGTACCCCAACGTCGACTTCTACACCGGCGTCATCTACAAGGCGATGGGCTTTCCGACCCGCATGTTCACCGTGCTCTTCGCGATCGGTCGGTTGCCTGGCTGGGTCGCGCACTGGCGTGAAATGAACGAGGATCCGGCCACCAAAATCGGTCGCCCGCAGCAGCTCTACGTGGGCTCCCCGGCCCGGGACTACCCGCGCCGTTAGCGGGTCGGCTGTTTGCCGCCTCGCTGTCCGATCTCGCGTCGTCACCAATTGGGTTGCGGTGGCGTCTCGCCTTCGCTGTGCGCCTGCCTACCCGCCCGACGTGCGTGAGGTGCCACTTGTGGCCTCTTGACCGGGTGGGTTCGAAGGTGAGGTGCCACTTTTGGCCCCTTCGCGAGCCCCTTGAGGACCTCGTCATGGGGCAAAAGATGGCATGTCGCAAGAACGATGGGGCCAGAGTTTGAATCTCGTGCGTCTCGTGCGTCTCGTGCGGCCAGAGTTGGCCGGGACAGTTTCGGCGACTATCCGCTGCACGGTCAGGTGGGGGGAGTCGCGCCGCTGTGGTTAGCAGCCGGGGCCGTGGGGGTTGGCGAGGCAGTCTTCGGCGACGAGTACGGTGGTTTCGTTTGCGGCCATGACGGTGAATGGGGCTGAGGGTATGGTGATGGTGCCGTCGACGGGGCGCCAGCCTTGGTCGCCGAAGCTGTAGTCGGCGTGGTATTCGATGGTGAGGACGACGGAGTAGGTGCCCTTGGCCGTGTACTTATGGCTGGTGTCGGTGGTGGTGAATTCAGGAAGTCCGAGGGCTTCCCAGCTGGCGCCGCCGGTCGGGGAGGTGGCGGTGTTTCCGTCGCCGAAGTCCCAGTGGTAGCCGATCGGGGTGAACATGACCTGCGCGGGTTGGCCGAGGAGGAGACCTTCGCTGATTTGAGTGGATGCGCCGGTCCAGAAGTTGGCGGCGAGTCCGACGATGGCCCAGCCGTTGGGTTCCATGCCTGTTGGAGCGATCGGCGCGGGGAAGTTCCGCAGGTCGGAGATGCGGACGATGGTCGCGGTGGAGCAGAGTGGGCAGGCTGCAGTGGGTGCGGCGATGGTGGGTAGGAACTGGGGGTGTCGTTCCACCATGTCGCTGAGGCCGCCGGTGTTGCAGGGAACCCATTGGCTGGGTTCCGTCGTCGATTTGTGGCTCACGCACATGGCCGGTCGTACCTGGCTGCCCGCCGAGCCGCCGCCGCCGGACCCAGTGGCCTTCCCCGTGCCGTCCGAAGTTGCAGACCCTTCGGCGAATACATCGACGCCGTGGCCATTGTTGAGTCCGCCCGAGACCAGCTCGGGGGGACAGTCTCCGATCAGACGGGACGCAAGTTCACACGCAGACGCACCTGGGACGATTGGCGGACAGAAGGTTAGCAGAGTGCCAATTATCAGTGCTAGCAGAAATTTCTGCCGGACCATACGTCCTCCTTGTCGAGGAGCAATAGCGAAGGGTTCGCCGCGCTCGAAGTAAAGCCCACTTGCAATGGCGTGCGGTTTGTGCGCCCGGCTGGAGTGACGTCAGCGCCTGTTTTGTCAATCAGTCGAACTTCCGAAATGTCTGAACAGAGGTAGAGCTCAATTGAGACTCCTCCACGTGGCTCGACGGAATTGCGTATTAATGAAACATTGTCAAAAGTTGACGAACCACGGCTAATGAAGCCCGTCTTCGAGAATCCAACGAATGAGTCCAACAGGTCCGGTAGGTATTTGGGACTAGCCGCAGGCTCTATCCGATCGCCGCCAGTTCCTCCATCGGCTGTGATTGAGTCTGAAAGCGCTTCGTACGCGGCATAGGCCGCCTCGGCGGCAGCGAGGGCTTCGTCGTTCGAGGCGAAGATCGGAGGAGCTTCAGCGGGAGCGGCCGTCGCTTTCGCGACGGGCGGTGCTGTGTTGGGCGGGACGGGAGCGGCCATGCATCCGCTCAGCGTGCCGGCAAGGAAAAGCACGGCAGCGGTGAGCACAGCTCTGTGCACGGGGCGGCGTCGCGGCGGGTTACGCATGGGGTCACCATAGACCGGATTGCTACAACCCCGTCAAAGTTCTCCACAGGCTGGTGTTCGGGCCAGAATCAGGCTACGCGGCGGGCTCGAGGGTGAGCGTGTCGGCCGCGTCGTCGTTGATGGTGGCGGGGGTGAACAGCCACGGGCGCGTCTCATGGTCGCGCCAGAGCGGTGCTTGATCGGTGTAGTTGGAATGAAAGGCGTGACCGGATGCCCCGGTGAGATTGATCCAGGTGGAGTCGTCGAAGTTCTCCAGGCTGATCACCTGCCGCATCGACGGCACCCAGTCAACCTGGTAGCCCTGGGTGGCATCCCAGCCGACGGCGTTCACGACGGCGGGTCCGCCCGCCAACTCGTAGGGTCCGCGGTTGAACAGCCACTCCAGCGGGGCGATCCCCGACTCACCGAAGCTCGCGTTTTTGAGCTCGAGCGTGTGGATGCTGCCCCACTGCCAGTCGGTCGGGTCGGATCCCATCAGATCGGCACTCTCGGCGGCGGCGTTCGTCATGACCCGCCGCAACATGCTCTCCTGACCGACGGTGCCATAGGTGGGGTTGGACCACCACGGCGAGTCAGGCTGGCTGAGCAGGCTCGTCACGACGGAGAACGCTCGGTCACCACCGGTGAGGTGGGCGCCGTCATCGACCTTTCCGGTGAACATGTCCTTCAGCAACGTGCGCCAGATCACGTTGAAGTAGGCGGCCGCCGCGCTGTCGGCATCCACCTGGTAGTCCCAACCATCGAGCAGCTGCTGCGCCTCAGCTGCTGAACCGGTGAGGCGCACCTCCTGTAGCCGAGGCACCAGCGCAGCCGCGATCGCACTGTAGTTGTCGCCCTGAATGTCGCTCATCAGCTCCGCGGTGAGCGGAGTTCCGACCGCGATGAGTTCTTGCAGTCGAGCGGTGATCTGGTTTGCCCGGTATCCGAGATCCCAGTCGGCGGTCAGCAGGTTCGGGGAGCCCGGGTCGGCGGCGGCGTTATTGGCCGTGACGATGTATCCGCTCGGCGGATTGAACGTACTCGGCAGCGCATCAAAGGGGATGTAGCCGGTCCAGCCGTATTCACTGGTCCAGCCCGGCACCGGGAGGGTGCCGTTACCGCTGGCTCGAATGGGGACGAGCCCGGGAGCCTGATAGCCGATATTGCCCTCGACGTCGGCGTAGGTCAGGTTTTGCGCCGGAACCTCAAACAGTTCAGCGGCCGCCCGAAAGCTGGTCCAGTCGGTCGCCTGGTTGAGTGCGAAAATAGCGGATGCCGTTCGCCCCGGTGTCAGCGCGGTCCACTGCAGGGACAGCTCATACGTCGTTAGGTCAACACCGCTGGCCTCAGCGCCGGACTCTGCTCCGGAGGAAGCGGTCGGCAGTCCAGCCGCTTTCGGATAGTCGCTGGCGATGCGTTGGTACGTGGTGCCGTCGAATCCGCTGAGTAACGGTCCGTGTTCGGTCGAGCGAATCTCGATCTTCACGTCATCGCCGCCGGCCACCGAGATCTTCTCGTCGCGCAGCAGGAGCGGCTTCGCCGCGCCGTCGAATTCGTAGCTGTCGCCGGTGATTTTTTCAATGTAGAGGTCGGCGACGTCGGGTCCGAGGTTGGTGAAACCCCAGGCGATGCGTTCGGTGTGACCGATGATGACGCCGGGCAAACCGGAGAAGCTGTATCCGGCGACGTCGAACGGGCAGTCGGCGGTGATCGACTGGCAGCGCAGCCCGACCTGGTACCAGACCGAGGGCAGCGCCGGCCCGAGGTGCGGGTCGTTGGCCAACAGTGGCATGCCGGTGTTGGTGAGGGAGCCGGCGACGACCCAGGAGTTGGAACCGATCTCGCCGCCGGCCGGCCCGAGCAGCTCCGGAATTGTCGAGAGTGCGGCGCGCAACTCGGTGAGCGCCCCCGCGTAAGAGTCGACGGACGCGGACGCGGGCTCGACGGTCGAATCGAGGCCGGTGCTGGCGGACGGCTCAGCCGTTGGTTCACCGGTCGGCTCGGCAGCCTCCGGCGCCCCGGCCGACGGAACGACGACCGTCTGGCTGCCGGTGATGGTCGGGTGTGCTCCCGCGGGGTACTCGGGGTGCAGCTGGTTTACCTCGGTCGGGGTGAGCGTCGTCGACAGCAGTGCCCGGTCGATCTCATCATCAAGGTTGGAACGCAGGTCCCAGGCCATTGCCTTGAGCCAGGCGACCGAATCCGCCGGAGTCCACGGTTCGACCTCATACCCGGGGTTCTGCAGGCCCAAAACGGCATACTCCAGCGACAGATCGGCGCCGTCATGGGTGTCGAGGTAGGCGTTCACCCCGTCGGCGTAGGACTGGTAATAGCCGAGCGCGACCGGGTCGAGCAGTGCTACCTCCTGTTCGGCGACGGCTCGCCAGCCGAGCGTCCGCACAAACGTGTCGGTGCCCACCTGGCTCTCGCCGAACAGCTCTGACAGTCGGCCGCTGGTCACGTGCCGGCGAAAATCCATCTCCCAGAAGCGGTCCTGGGCGTGCACGTAGCCCTCGGCCAGAAACAGGTCGGCCGCGGTCTTCGCCGTGATTTGAGGTATCCCGGCTTCGTCACGAGTCACGGTCACCGGGTTCGACAAACCCTCGATGTCGACAGAGCCCGACAACGTCGGAAACGACCGTGTCACCGTCCACACCCCGAGCCCGGCCGTGACCAGGACGAGGCTGAGCACCACACCGAGCGCGATCAACAACCGCCGAATGCGGCGATGGCCCTTGCTGCGCGGTGCGTCGGTGCCCACATCACTCCCTCGCGTGTTGGATCTACCCGGATGCTAGCGGAACCCGCCGACATCCGCTCTGCAGCTGCTAAGCGTGCAGCGCGGCGTTCAGCGTGATGCCGCTGCCGCTGCGGGCGAGGACCTCGACGGCGCCGGAGATGGAATTGCGGCGAAAGAGCAGGTTCGGCACGCCGGAAAGCTCCACGGCCTTCACCGTCGGCCGCGCGCCGTCGTCGCCGACCGGCTCGCCGATCAGAATCACCTTGGTTCCGGCCGTGACGTAGAGCCCGGCCTCGACGACGCTGTCGTCGCCGATGGCGATGCCGACCCCGGAGTTGGCGCCGAGCAGGGCGCGGGCACCGATCGAAATGCGCTGGGTACCGCCGCCAGAGAGCGTGCCCATAATGGATGCCCCGCCACCGATATCGGCGCCGTCACCGACCACGACACCCTGCGAAATACGGCCCTCGACCATCGAGGAGCCGAGGGTTCCGGCGTTGAAGTTGACGAAGCCCTCGTGCATCACGGTGGTGCCGGGCGCGAGGTGCGCGCCGAGCCGCACGCGGGAGGCATCCGCTATTCTCACGCCGGCCGGTACAACGTAGTCGAGCAGCGGCGGAAACTTGTCGACGCCGCTGGCCTGTATGCCGGCGCGCTGCAGGGCCGGGCGAAGCCGGGCAAAGTCGACCGGCAGCATCGGGCCGGCGTTGGTCCAGACCACGGTGGGCAGGTGCGCGAAGATACCGTCGAGGTTAATGCTGTTCGGCAGAACGAGCAGGTGGGAGAGCAGGTGCAGCCGCAGATAGGCATCCGAGGTGCTGGCTGGGGCCGCGTCGAGGGTGATCTCCACGGTGACGGCTTCGAGGCGCACCGCGCGACGCACGTCGTCGCCGGCTGCCTCGCTGAGTTCGGCCGGAATGATCCAGCGATCGCGGCCGGTCGGCAGGGCGCCGAGGGCCGGAGTCGGAAACCAGGTGTCGAGCACGGTGCCGTCGGTGGCGACAGAAGCGAGACCATACCCCCACGCCTGGGTCGGAGTGGCGTCAGAAGGGGCGTTTTTGGTCAGAACGGAGGGCATACCTCTAGATTAGTAGGGTGACTTCTAGACTTCCGGCCCCAGCAAAATTCACCGTACTTGACCTGACGGCAACGTCGATCGAACTGACCAGACAAATTTGCGATATGGAGTCGGTCTCCGGCAATGAGACCGCCCTGGCCGATGCGATCGTCGCCGCGCTGGAGGGCTTCGACCACCTCGAAATCATTCGCGACGGCGACACCGTCGTCGCTCGCACCAACCTGAATCGTGCCCAGCGCGTCGTCATCGCCGGCCACATCGACACCGTGCCGCTCAACGACAACCTGCCGACGCGCTACGAGACCATCGACGGCATCGACTACCTGTGGGGCCGCGGCACCACCGACATGAAGGCCGGCGTAGCCGTGCAACTCAAGCTCGCCGCCGAACTGAGCGACCCCGGCGTCGACGTGACCTGGATGTGGTACGACCACGAAGAAGTCTCCGACGAGCTCAACGGCCTCGGCCGTCTGGCCCGCAACCGGTCCGACCTGTTCACGGGTGATTTCGCCATTCTCGGCGAACCGACCAAGAGCCAGATCGAGGGCGGTTGCAACGGCAACCTGCGGGTCGAGATCCGCACGTTCGGACTGCGCTCGCACTCCGCGCGCAGCTGGGTCGGCGAGAACGCCATCCACAAGGCCGCACCCATCCTGAACATTTTAGCCGGGTATCAGGCCCGCGAGGTTGAGGTTGAGGGCCTGGTCTACCGCGAAGGACTCAACGCGGTCGGCATCACCGGCGGTGTCGCCGGCAATATCATCCCGGATGAGTGCATGGTGCACGTCAACTACCGTTTTGCGCCGAGCCGCAGCGGCGATGAGGCCGTCGCCCACCTGCGCGAGCTGTTCGCCGGCTACGATCTGACGGTCGTGGACCGGGCCGAGGGAGCGCGCCCCGGCCTCGACGCCCCGCTCGCCCGCGAATTCCTCGCTGCCGTCGGCGGCGTGGCCACGCCCAAATACGGCTGGACCGACGTCGCGCGCTTCTCCGCCCTCGGCGTTCCGGCCGTCAACTACGGCCCCGGCGACCCGCTGAAGGCGCACGCCGACGACGAGCGCGTGGCCGTAGAAGAGATCACGGCCTGCGAGATCGGACTGCGCGCCTGGCTGAGCGCATCCGTTCGCTAACGCAGCGGCAGAACGATGACTGAGCGGACGCTGCGTTCCCGCAACCAAGCCGCTCGCCGCCCAGACCCCCACCGCCCGCCCGCCCGACGGCTGCCCGCTGCGTGGCAGGCCCGCTATCGGCTGACGCCGTGGTGGGGCAAGGTGATCGTGGTCTGGGCGCTGTCGCGCGTGGTCACGACGAGCCTGGTCCTCATTCTGGCGAGCGTGCAGGGCCCCAACGCCTGGACCGGCGCGAGCCCGAAATACACCGACTTCGCCAATATGTGGGACGGCAACTGGTACAACATCGTCGCCGTTGTCGGCTACCCGAGTGTGCTGCCGGAAACCTCGACCGGCCAGATCGGCGAGAACGCCTGGGCGTTCATGCCGGGGTACCCGGTACTGGCGCGCCTGCTTATGGAACTAACCGGGTTATCCTGGGCGCCGGTGGCGGTGTTCGTCTCGGTCGCCTTCAGCCTCGGCACCGCGCTGCTGTTCTACCGGCTGATGGCCCGGGTTCAGTCGCCGGCCACGGCCCTGTTCGCGGTCGTTCTGTTCTGTGCCGCCCCGCTGTCGCCCATGCTGCAGTTCGCCTACGCCGAGTCGATGTACCTCTTCTTTCTGACCCTCGCGCTCTACCTGCTGCTCGAACGCCGCTACTGGCTGCTGTTTCCGGTGATCGCGGTGATGGCCCTGACCCGGCCGAGCGGGCTGGCCTTCGCGCTCGCGCTCGGGCTGCACGTGATCTATCGGTTCGTCACGCGCGCGCGTGATCCTTTTGCACCGCGAGAGCGGATGCTGGCGGCATCCGTTACCCTGTTCAGCGCTCTGATGGGACTGGCCTGGCCGCTCGCTGCGTGGGCGGCGACCGGCGACCTGATGGCCTACACCGACACGGAACTGGCGTGGCGAGCACCGTACATCGGCTATCAGGAGCTCGTGCCGTTCACGGCCTGGTTCCAGAGCGGCGTCTGGTGGCTCGGCAGCCCGTTGGGTATCGTCGTGGTGACCGCCCTGATTCTGGCCTTCGCGCTGCTGCTGTTCACCCCCGCCGTGCGACGCCTCGGCGTTGACCTGCGGCTGTGGCTGGCGAGTTACGCCCTGTACCTGCTTGCGGTGTTCTTTCCGCAGTCCAGCACGTTTCGGCTGCTCATGCCGATGTTTCCGCTGCTCGGCGCGGCCGCGATGCCGCGTAACCGGGCCTATCGCGTGGCGATCGTTCTGGTCTGCGTGGCCGGGCAGTGGGGCTGGCTGCTGATCTGCTGGGGCGTCGACGGCTACGACTGGACACCGCCTTAAACGACCGCGATCAGGCCCTAATTTACGTCTCGGGCCGAGATAGTCGATAATGGGTATACAAAGACGAATGGAAGGGGAGTTCATGGCGGCCATGAAGCCACGAACCGGAGACGGTCCAATGGAGGCGGTAAAAGAGGGGCGCCTAATCATAGTGCGTGTACCGCTCGAAGGTGGGGGTCGGCTCGTTGTCTCAGTCAACGACGCCGAGGCCAAGGAACTTCACGATGCACTCGCAGGGGTTGTCGCTGCGGCGAAGTAGCGTTCCTCTAGTTCGAAACAGAAAAGAACGGCTGCGCGAGCAGCCGTTCTTTTCTATGTGCGGTCGGTTAAGCGCTCAGCTTGGTGATCTGCAGCAGCCCATCGCCGACGGGGGAGAGCGCGCTGATCACGGCACTCGACCCGGCGATCTCGGTCAGCAGCGTGCGAAAACCGGTGGCCACGTCGTCGCGCTGCGCCGGGTCGGCGACGCGGCCGCGCCACAGGGCGTGCGCCACGAGTACGGTTCCGCCCGGGCGGGCCAGGCGCAGGCCGTGTTCAACGTATTCGATGACCGACTGCGGGTCGGCGTCAACGAACACAATGTCGTAAGAATTCTCGTTCATGCGGGGCAGCACCTCGCCGGCCTTGCCTGTGATCAGGCGAACCCGGTTGGCCGGAATCTTCGCCTCGGCGAAATTGGCTTTGGCGTGCTGTAGATGATCGACCTCGGTATCGATCGAGGTCAGGGTAGCGCCGGGCGCGCCGGTGAGCAGCCAGATCCCCGACACTCCGGCCCCGGTGCCGACCTCGAGGATGCTGCGGGCCCCGGTGGCGGCGGCGATCACGGCGGACTGTGCGCCCACCGAGGGTGCAATCGCGTCGATCCCGAGTTCGAGGGATTGTTGACGCGCGCGCGCGATGGCTTCGGATTCGACGACACAGTCGTCGGAGAACTTCCAGTTCAATTCAATGTCAGACACAAATAACTCCAGTAGATGATTAGCTCAAGACTAGGGCCGAGGTGGACTGGTCCATGGATGCCCCGCCGGGCAGATATTCTAGGGACATGTTTGGGCTGACGTTCGAAAAGATTCTGCTGATCGGGATCATCGCTGTCTTCTTGCTTGGCCCAGACAAGTTGCCGCACTACGCCGCCCAGCTTGCTCGCCTGGTACGCCAGCTGCGCGACATGGCCAATGGTGCCAAAGATCGCATGCGCGACGAGATGGGTCCGGAGTTCGACGATCTGGACTGGAAAAAACTCGACCCACGCCAGTACGATCCCCGCCGCATCATTCGAGAAGCCCTCGCCGATGAGGACCCGGTCAAGGAGCAATCCGCGTCAATTTCCCGGGCCGAGCCGAACCCCGACGGCGCCTATTTGAAACGCAAACGTGCCAGGGAAGCCGCCCTGGCCGCGCTCGAGCCGGCCCCGTTCGACTCTGAGGCGACGTAACGCTCCAAGGAGAACGGATGAGCGAGTTGAAGCAGCCCAAGCGAGTAAAAAAGTCCGTCTACGAGACCGAACTCGCCCGGCTGCAGGCCGAACTGGTCACGATGCAGCAGTGGGTGAAGGCATCCGGTGCCCGCATCGTGGTGATCTTCGAGGGCCGCGATGCTGCCGGCAAGGGTTCGGCGATCAAGCGCATCACCGAATATCTCAACCCCCGGGTGGCGCGCATCGTCGCGCTGCCGATGCCGACCGAGCGCCAGCGCGGCCAATGGTATTTTCAGCGCTACATCGAGCACCTGCCCTCGACCGGAGAGATCGTGCTGATGGACCGCTCCTGGTACAACCGGGCTGGCGTCGAGCGGGTGATGGGCTACTGCACTTCCGATGAATACCGTCGGTTTCTGCACCAGGCACCCCTGTTCGAACGGATGCTGGTCGAAGACGGAATTTTGCTGGTCAAGTACTGGTTCTCGGTGTCTGACCTGGAGCAGGAACGACGGTTTCGCTCCCGGCTGAAGGACCCGATGCGGCGTTGGAAGCTCTCCGAAACGGATGTGCTGTCGATCACCCAGTGGGTCGAGTATTCCAAGGCGAAGGATGAGATGTTCGTGCACACCGACATCGCCGAAGCGCCCTGGTGGGTGGTCGAGAGCGAGGACAAGCGGGCCAGCCGGTTGAACGTGATCAGCCATCTGCTCTCGCTCGTGCCGTACGAGAAAACGGACCCGCCGAAGGTACACATTCCGCCCAGGCCGCCGGCTTCGGACTATGAACGGCCGCCGCGGGAGGAGAACCACCAGGTTCCCGACCATGCCGCGACGCTGGTGAAGCCGAAGGAATAAGGATTCCCGGGCGGTTTCACCGGGCCGGCTAGCGCGGTGTGAGGCCCAGGCTGAGGCCGGCCAGTCCGCGGGCCCGCGTCTTCATACGGTGCGCGAGCTCCAGAATGGCGCGAGCGGCCGGGTCGTCGGGCGCGCCGAGCACGACCGGGAGCCCGGCATCACCGCCGCTGCGCAGGGCCAGGCTCAGCGGAACCTGTGCTAGCACCGGCACCGGCGCGGGCTGCCCGACGGAGAGGCGCCTGGCGACCTCGTCGCCGCCGCCCGAACCGAACAGCTCGAGCAAGCTGCCGTCGGGCTGCACCATCGCCGACATGTTCTCGATCACGCCGTAGACGCTCTGCCCGGTCTGGCGGGCCACGACGCCGCTGCGTTCGGCCACATCGGCCGCTGCGGACTGCGGCGTGGTCACGACGATGACCTCGGCGTGGGGGAGCAGCTGGCCGACCGTGATGGCGACGTCGCCGGTGCCCGGTGGCAGGTCGAGCAGCAGCACGTCGAGGTCGCCGAAGTACACATCGGTGAGAAACTGCTTGATCGTGCGGTGAAGCATCGGTCCGCGCCAGGCGACCGCGGCCGACGCGTCGTCGATGAACATGCCGATCGAGATGACCTTCACGTCGTGCGCGATCGGCGGCAAAATCATGTCGCCGACCTGGGTTGGTTTGACCGCGAGGCCGTCGTGCACCAGGCCGAGCAGGCCGGGAATGCTGAAGCCGTGCACGTCGGCGTCGACGATTCCCACTCGCAGGCCTTCGCCGGCCAGCGCCACGGCCAGGTTCGCGGTGACGGTGGACTTGCCGACGCCGCCCTTGCCGCTCGTGATCGCGTAAACGCGGGTGAGCGACTCCGGGCCGAACTGCACGCTGCGTGCCACCTGGCCGCCGCGCAGCTTCTCAGTTAGCGCGGTGCGTTGCTCGCGGGTCATGATCGCCACCTCGACGCTCGCGCGCCCCGGCCCGGACACCGACTCGGCGGCCGCGAGAACGTCGCTCTCGATCCGCGCAGCGGCCGGACAACCGGCAATGGTCAAGCGGATGCCGACGCTCACCTGACCGTCATCGCTCACGCTCACCCCGGACACCATGTCGAGGTCGGTGATGGGCTTGCGAATCTCGGGGTCAGTCACCCGGGCTAGGGCGGTGAAGACGCGGGAGCGGATGCTGTCGGGCGTTGGGATCAGCGGGTCAGGAGTCATACGGTGGGGCGGCTTTCCGTGTTGCTGTCTGGGTCTGGTGTTCGTCACTGCGCTCGTCCAGATGACTGCGCTCATCCAGATGCTCGAGCAACGCGCGCAGTTCCGCGCGAATGAAGTCCTTCGACGCCATGTCCTTGATGGCGATGCGCAGCGCCACAACCTCGCGGGCGAGGTATTCGGTATCGGCGAGGGTGCGCTCGGCCCGCTGCCGGTCCTGTTCGAATTGCACCCGGTCGCGGTCGTCCTGCCGGTTCTGTGCGAGCAGGATCATCGGCGCAGCGTAGGAAGCCTGCATCGAGAGCACGAGGGTCAGCGCGATGAAGCCGAGCGCAACCGAGTCGAACCGCCACGCCTCCGGCGCGAGGGTGTTCCAGGAGATCCAGGCGACGGCGAACAGGGTGAGCCCGAGCAAAAACCAGGGGGTTCCCATGCCACGGGCGATGGCCTCGGTGAAGCGGCCGAACCGGTCCCGGCTGTGGCCGCCGTTGCGCCCGAGACCCACGATGTTGCCGGTTCGCAGCCCCTTGGGCGCATCGAGGCGCAGGTCGGCGCGATTATTGCGGGCCACGAGTCGTCCTTTGCGCTCCGGGGAGCGGGATGCTGCCGGTTCTCAGCTCGCTGCGGGCGGCGGCGCGGCGACGCACATCGTCATTCCCGTCGTGGCTGCGCCAGTCGTCGGGCAGCAGGTAATCGAGCACGTCATCAATCGTCACCACCCCGACCAGTCGGTAATTCTCATCGACCACGGGCACCGACACAAGGTCGTAGCTCGCCAGAATACGGCTGACTTCGGCGGCCGACGTGTCGGCGGTCACCGGATCCAGACCCGCGTCGAGCAGCGTGCCGAGCCGCTCGTGGGGCGGATAGCGCAGCATCCGCTGAAAATGCACCATGCCCAGAAAACGACCGGTGGGAGCTTCGTAGGGGGGCAGGGTCACGCAAATCGCCGCACCGAGCGCCGGGGCAAGATCATGACGACGGATGCGCGCGAGCCCCTCGGCGACGGTGGCATCGGCCGAGACGATGATCGGCTCGGTCGTCATGAGGCCGCCGGCCGTGTCGGGAGCGTAGGAGAGCAGAAACCGCACGTCTTCGGCTTCTTCGGGCTCCATCAGGTCGAGCAGCTGCTCGCCGCGCTCCTCGGGCAGCTGGGCGATGAGGTCGGCCGCATCGTCGGGCTGCATCTGATCGAGCACATCGGCGGCGCGGGCATCGCCGAGGCTGGTCAGAATACCGACCTGATCGGTCTCTGGCATCTCCTCGAGCACGTCGGCGAGGCGATCGTCGGGCAGCTCGCCGGCCACCTCGAACATGCGCTCGCGCGGCAGGTCGAGCAGGGTATTGGCGAGGTCGGCCGGTTTCAAATCGGAATAGGTCGCGATGAGATGTTCGGCGGACTGCGCCTGGCCTTCGGTCGTTTTCTCGCGCACCTCTGCCCAGGTTGCAAAGGTCGTGACGCCCTTGACGAAGGGGGAGGCACTGGTCTTGGGGCGACGCACGAACAGCTGGCTGATCGCCCAGTCGGCCTCCGTGCCCTCCTTGATCGCGACGTCTTCAATGGTCGCGTCGCCCGAGCCGTCGGTGAAGAGCACCTTGCGGCCGAGGAGTTCGGCGATGACGCGCACCTCGCCGCCGCGCTGCTCATAGCGGCGAACATTGATGAGGCCGGTCGTGATGATCTGGCCGCTGCCGATGCTGGTGACCCGGTTGATCGACACGAAGACGCGTCGTTTACCGGGGATCTCCACGATCAGGCCGACGACGCTGGGCGGGTCGTTTTTTCGATACACCACGAGAACATCGCGCACCTTGCCCACGCGGTCGCCCGCGGGGTCGAAAACGGTGCACCCGGCCAGTCGGGCGACAAAAACTCTGGTGGCACTCACAATATAAATGTAGGCCACTGGCCCGACATTGGTGGCCCGGCACGACTTCCCGTGTCGGCCACCAGCCCGACGATGGTGACCAGGCACGAATTGCCGGCACGGAATAGGGTTGCGCTCATGACCGTTTGCGAACTTGCCCATGATTCCCGACAAAAGTTCACTGCGCGGTGCTCGGCCGGGCCCGCTTTCCGGGCGCAGGGCGAACGTTGAGCTTTCCGGCGAAGGACGGCATTCCGCCGGCGAGGCGAGCCGTGCAATTGATCTGGAGCGGAGTGGCACCCGACTACGGCAAAGTCAAAGACAGCGCCGCCGCCGGCCGGGCGCTCACCGGTCTCCTGAACGCAGCCCACGACATTCTCGCCTATCGGCAATTATCGGTCAAGGCCGAATCAATCCACCTGGTCTCCGGCGACCGGATGAGCTACCTGAAATTTGCGGTCGCAACCGGTCGCACCGCAGACAATGCCGTCTCGCTGTCCCACCTCCTGGCGGTCAACGCTGAGGAGGCACGGGGTCTCGGCGACCTGATCGGCGGGAACCCGCCGTTTCGCTCACTCCGAATCGTCATCCGCTCTTTGGAGGGCGACTTCGCCATCAACCGGCTCGACCTGGACCCCGAAAGCCCGGGCGGTGTCTCGTGGTACGGCCCGTTCGACCGCGAGCTCTTCAACGACATTGCTCTGGGCTTTGCACTCTTCGTCACCCACATGGTGGCCAATGTCTTTGACGACGACGACGGTGAGGAGACGTTCGCCGAGTCCATTGAATGGATTACCTGAGGTGGCACGATCGGGCATGTCAACAGGTCTGCGTGAAAGAATACCGGAATGAGCAACCAGAGTCTGTTTCCCCGGCGTCGCCCAGTTTTGCCTCCTGTGTTGCCGCGCGGAGAGGTACTCGCGACGTACAGCACCTACGCCGATGCGCAGAGCGCGGTCGACACGCTCGCCAAGGCGGACTTTCCGGTGAAGCAGCTGGCGATTGTCGGCAACGACCTCAAGAGTGTCGAGCGAGTGACCGGCAAACTCACCTACGGCCGGGTCGCGCTCGCTGGCGCGGCATCCGGTGCCTGGTTGGGAATCTTCTTCGGGATTCTGTTCTTTTTGTTCTCGCCGACCGGATCGAGCCTACCGTTCGTCTTCGCCGCCCTGATCATGGGTGCCGGATTCGGCATGCTGCTCGGCATTGCGAGCTACGCGATCAACCGCCGCCGCCGCGACTTCACCTCGACCATGCAGGTCATCGCGACCAACTACCAGATCATCGTCGACGCCGAACTGGTCAACCGAGCCCGCAACCTGCTCTCGGGCTTCCGCGAGGCCGAGCCAGCAGCGCCTGCTGCGCCCCCGGTAGATCCTCCGACCCTCCCGTAGTCGCCCCACCGATCCCCTCCGAATAGCCAACCTGTTTAGCTTTGCTTCGCGGCGATCCAGGCTTCAACTTCATTCGCGGTGCGGGGAATAGCTGCGGAGAGGTTTTCGGCTCCCGTGGCGGTCACCAGGATGTCGTCTTCGATGCGCACGCCGATGCCGCGGAATTCGGCCGGCACGGTGAGGTCGTCGGGCTGAAAATATAGTCCGGGTTCGATCGTGAAGACCATGCCCGGTTCGAGCACGCCGTCCATATACATGTCGCGGCGTGCCTGCGCGCAGTCGTGCACGTCGATGCCGAGGTGGTGGCTGGTGCCGTGCACCATGTAACGGCGGTGTTGGCCGTTGTCCGGAAGAAGGGCCTCCTCCGCGGTGACCGGGAGCATTCCCCACTCGGCGGTGCGCCTCGCGATGACCTGCATCGCGGCGGCGTGCACGTCGCGAAAGATGGCACCGGGGCGAACGACGGCGAGGGCGGCATCCGCTGCCTCGCGCACGGTTTCGTAGACCTGGCGCTGGACGTCGCTGTAGACGCCATTCACCGGGAGGGTGCGGGTAATGTCGGCGGTGTAGTAGCTGTCGAGTTCGACGCCGGCGTCGATGAGAATCAGGTCACCGGCGGCGACAACGCCGTCATTGCGGGTCCAGTGCAGAATGCAGGCGTGCGGGCCCGAAGCGGCGATGGTGTCGTAGCCGACCGTGTTGCCGTCGCTGCGGGCGCGGGTGTTGAACACACCCTCGACGAGGCGTTCGCCGCGGGCGTGCTGGCTGGATCGGGGGAGGTCGGCGATGACGTCGTCGAATCCGCGGGCGGTGGCGGCGACAGCGAGGCGCATTTGCGCGATCTCCCAGGCGTCCTTCACGAGGCGCAGTTCGGACAGATCCCGGGCCAGGCCGGCGTCGGGCTCATGCTGGGCATTGATCTCGATGCTGAACGGAGAGTCGGTGGCGTTGCTGCTGAGCACCCGCTCGGCGGCGAAACGCAGGCGGGCCTCGTCGACCTGCTCGGTGAAGGTCGGGTCGGCTTCACGCAACACGAGGGTTTCGCTGTCGACCGCCTTCAGCACTGCGGCGAGGTCGGCGATGCCGCGCACCTCGACGGCGAGGTCGCTGGCGACCTGGGCGACGGATGGACGCGGTCCGATCCAGAATTCGCCGATGTCGGGGTTGGCGTAGAACTCGTCGGAGTCGCGGCCGGCCCGCTCGCGAAAGTACAGGGTCGCGTCGTGGCCGACAGCGGCCGCTGGTTCCAGCACGAGCACGGCACCGGGTTCGCTGTCGCTGCCCCAGCCGGTGAGGTGGGCGAAGGCCGAGTGGGCGCGGAAGGCGTAGTCAGTGTCGTTGGAGCGCTGCTTGAGGCGGCCGGCCGGAATGATCAGTCGCTGGCCCGGGTACTGCGCGGATAGCCGGGCGCGACGTGCGGCGGCGAACGGTGCCTGCTCGCGAGCTGGAGGCAGAACGTCGGTGCGTTCGGCCCATCCGCTCGCGATGAAAGCTTTGAAGCCGGTAGACCCGGGAGTGGTCGAACGGTTCTGGTTCGAACGCGCGGCAGGAATAAGTGCGGGAGCAGTGGTATCAGCCATTCCCCCATTCTCACACCGCACTCTGGGCGGCGCCCGATCGGGTGCTGCAGATGCTGCGACGAGCGGATGCTGCGCGGCTGTCCGAAACTAACTGGCCGGCGTCAGCGTCGCCACGATCGGTCGGTGATCGCTTCCGGCCTCGTCCAGTGACTCGATCACCTGCAGGCCCAAGACCCGCCAGTTCGGGGTGGCCATCACGTGATCGATCGGGCTGCCGAGCAGCGCGGGCATCGCGGTCGGCCACGTGCCGACGGATGCCGAACCGACCGACAGGGCAGCATCCGAGCAGTTGCCGAGAACCGAGCCGCCGCCGCTCGCGCGCCCCGCCATATGGTCGAGCGTGGAATTGAAGTCGCCCGCCATGATCACATCGTCGCCCAGGCACTGGGTGGCGAGCCAGTCGAGATCGCTGCGCCAGTTCGACATCTCATACTGAATCGGTGCAACGGCATGCACCGCCACAATGGTCGGGCCGGTCCCGTCGACCGGTTCGGCCACCACGGTCGGCAGCACGTTGGTGTTGCCGGGCGGCCCGGACCCGGCCGCGTTGGTGACCGTGTAGTCGCCCAGGTCGGGGCTGATCAGCACGGTGGTGGAGCGGGCCTTGGAGACCAGATCGAAGGCCAGGGTGTGCACCCACATTGGGCGGCCGGCGTCGCGCATCGCTTCGGCGATCAGAATGCCGGTCTCTTCCGTCGTTTCGGGCAGGGTCACGACGTCGGCGTTTTGGGCCAGCGCTTGCGCGGCGATGACCGCGGCGCCGGGAGCGTCTCCGAGCGTGTTCCAACTGAGTACGGTGACGGAGTAGGCATCCGCTTCGGCGCTGAGCTGACCCTGGGTGGGCGAAACCGTGGTCGTGAAACCGCGGGAGGCCAGAATGCCGACGTTGGCGATACCGAACAGGGCGAGCAGCACCATGGCCATTCCCAATGTTCGACGCAGCGGGCGAATGAACCGCAGTACCCCGAGCAGGACGAGCCCGACGACCGCGCCGATGACGGCCACGGCGCGAAAGGACACCAGATGGGCGACCACCCAGCTGTTGTGCAGGCCGAACGCCTGCGGCCAGGTCACCACCAGCAGGATGACGGCGGCACCGATCAGAATCAGTGCCCGAAGGAGTCTGGAGAACATTGTTCTGAACCCTAGATCAGTATTCTGGGGAATCCCCAGTGCCGTGGTCAGCAACGAACGGGCGCTGGTGTCCAACTAGCATGGGAGCATGGCAGTCGCGCGGCAATTTCGGGGTCCGATCGACCTTCACGCACACTCGAGCGTGTCGGACGGCACCGAGACTCCGGCGGAGCTCGTGCACGCCGCAGCCGCGGCGGGGCTCGGCACGATCGCCCTCACCGACCACGATTCGACGGCCGGCTGGGCCGAGGCTTCCGCGGCCGCACGCACCGAGCACCTGACACTTATTCCGGGAATGGAATTCAGCACCCGCGTGCGGTACGCCAGTGTGCACCTTTTGGCATATCTTTTTGACCCTGACGATTCGGCGCTGCTGGCGGAGATGACCCGCGTGCGCGCAGCCCGGCTCAGCCGGGCTGAGCAGATGGTCGCCCGCATCGGCGCGGACTACGACCTGAGCTGGGACGATGTGCTCGCCCAGACCACTCCTGAGGCCACGGTCGGCCGGCCACATATCGCCGATGCCCTCGTGGCCCGCGGGCACGCCCTCAATCGCAGCGCGGCTTTCGCCGACATTCTGCACTGGAAGGCCGGCTACTTTCAGCCGCACTACGCTCCCGATCCGGTGCGAGCGATCGAGCTCGTGCGCGCCGCTGGGGGAGTGCCAGTCATCGCCCACCCCGCCACCCGTGGCATCGGCGACGTCGTCGCTGAATCCAGCTTGAAGACGATGGTCGAGGCCGGACTGTTCGGGCTTGAACTGGAGCATCGCGAGAACAATCCGGAACCCACCAAACGGCTGTACGAGCTCGCCGCCAAATTCGGGCTGTCCGTCACCGGTTCGAGCGACTATCACGGCACCGGCAAGCCCAACCTGCTCGGCGAGAACACCACAGCCCCCGACGTTCTCGACCGCATCATCGCCGAGGGCCGCGGCGCGGCTCCGGTTTACGGTTGATCCCCTGAAGCGGATGCCGCAGCACTGAACGCAAACGCGCCCCACCCCCGAGGCTGCCGAAGCCGAAGCGAGGGCAGCCCGGGTGCCGGGCGCGAGCGGTGCTGAGCAGCTATTAGATCGCGCTGCCGGTCTGCGGCGAGCGACGACGGGTGCGGCTGCGACGCAGCGGGGCGTTGTTGCCGTCGTGGTGCTCCGCTCCGCCGCCATCGTGCGTGCCGGCGGCCGGAGTTGCCGCCGGGGCGTCCGGGTTCGTGCTGGAGCCGACGCGGGTGCGTGACCGGGCGGGGCGACTGGCGTCGTCGGCAACCGGGCTCGTCGCTGGCCGGTCAGAACCGGTGCGCGCAGAGTCGCCACGGCCGGAGCCACGACCGCCCTCGGAGCGCCCGCTCTCCGAACGACCAGAGCGTGCCGCGCCGGATCGGCTGCCCGCTCCGGCGGAACGCGACCCGCCGGTACGTCCGGCCCCGCCGGTGCGAGCGTCACCCGCGGTGACCTCCTTCACCGGGGTGGCGCGCAAGCGGCCCTTGGAGCCGGCTGGAATGTTCAGGTCGGTGTAGAGGTGCGGTGACGAGGAGTAGGTTTCCATCGGTTCCGGCTGGCCGAAGTCGAGCGCCTTGTTGATGAGCGACCACTTGTGCAGGTCGTCCCAGTCGACGAAGGTGACGGCGATTCCGGTCTTGCCGGCGCGACCCGTGCGGCCGACGCGGTGCAGGTACGCCTTCTCGTCTTCGGGAATGGTGTGGTTGATCACGTGGGTGACGTCTTCCACGTCGATGCCGCGAGCGGCGACATCCGTTGCAATCAGAATCTCTTTCTTGCCGCTCTTGAAGCTGGCCATGGCGCGTTCGCGCTGTTCCTGGTTTAGGTCGCCGTGCACGGCGGTGGCGTTGAAGCCACGGTCGCCGAGTTCTTCGACGAGCTTCGCGGCGGCACGCTTGGTGCGGGTGAAGATGATGGTCTTGCCACGGCCCTCAGCCATGAGGATGCGGCCGATGACCTCATCCTTGTCCATGTTGTGCGCGCGGTAGACCAGGTGTTCGATGTTGGCCTGCATGAGGCCTTCGTCGGGGTCGGTCGCGCGAATGTGAATCGGGCGGTTCATGAAGCGGCGGGCCAGGGCAACGATCGGTCCGGGCATCGTCGCCGAGAACAGCATTGTGTGGCGGGTCACCGGGGTCTGCGCGAACAGCTTCTCAATGTCGGAGAGGAAGCCGAGGTCGAGCATCTTGTCGGCCTCATCGAGCACCATCTCGCGCACGTTGGCGAGGGTGAGCAAACGCTGGCCGGCGAGGTCGAGCAGACGGCCGGGGGTGCCGACGACGATCTGAGCGCCAGCCTTAAGCTGTTCGATCTGACCCTCATAGGCCTTGCCGCCGTAGATGGAGACGATCTTGGTATTACGGTTCGCCGCGGCGAGTTCGAGGTCTTCGGAGACCTGCACGCACAGTTCGCGCGTCGGAACGACGATGAGCGCCTGCACACCGGGCTCCGGGTCGAGTCCGAGGCGCTGAATCACCGGAAGCCCGAAGCCGAAGGTCTTTCCGGTGCCGGTCTTGGCCTGGCCGATGATGTCCTGGCCGGCGAGAGCGAGCGGGATGGTCTGGGTCTGAATGGGGAACGGTTCGAGGATGCCCTTGGCAGCAAGGGAGTCGACCATGTCCTGGTCAATATTAAGTTCGGAGAAAGTCACGAATGTATGCCTGTCATTAACTGGAAGCGAAATGCGCCCGTTTTTGCGTCTCGGGCAGCGGCCGCCGATCCTTGTCGGCGACGTAATTCCACCTTACTGCCCCGTCTGGACAGCGGCCACAGGCGCGCTGTTCTAAGCTAAGCCCGTGGTCACGTGGTTCGGTCGGCGCCCGCAGCGCAATGAAGCTCCGAGGCTTTCGGCCCGCGGGGCACCCCAGCCAACCGAAAAAGTGGACATCAGTTCGCTCGCGCCGGGCGTGCAGCATTTTCTTGGTCAGGCCGCGTACAGCGAGCTCGGCGAATTCGAAAGCCTCGCCCGTGCGGTGGCGACCGCACCGAACCTCGCCGTCAAAGAAGGCCTCAGCGCCGCTGCCGGTCGGGCGCTTAGCAAGCACCACGGACTGATCACCGAGATTCGTCGCCGCGGCCACGAGCCGGCCGTCGAGATGGCACCGTTCGTCGTGAGCCTCGATGCGTTCCGCGCGAAGACCGCCGGTGTCGACTGGCACGAATTACTGCTGAGCTGCTACCTCGTCGGTGGCTTGCTCGATGACTTCTTCATTCGGCTATCCGACGGCCTGCCGCGGGATATCGGGCCTCGCGTCGCGCAATTGCTCGGCGAGGATTCCGGTACCGACGTGCTCGTTCACGAGCTCCAGACCGCGATCGAAAACGACCGGGCGCTCGGCTCACAGCTGGCGATGTGGGGCCGTCGGCTCGTCGGTGACACCCTGCTCGTGGCCCGGTCGGCGATGCCGGCCACGGATCCCACTAACGGCCGCGCGGGCAGCAATGAGTCACGCATCGAACCGGTCTTCACCGAACTCATCGCGGCGCACACCCGCCGTATGGACGGCCTCGGCCTCACGGCTTAAGAATGTGAGATTAGGCCGTGCCGGTTTTGGCCAGGGCCTGAAGCATCCGCTGATCGGCATGAATGCGTCGCCGGCTGATCATAAGATTCAGCACCACGGATGCAGCGACGGCGGCACCGAGAGACACCCACCAGATCCACCCCCCGGCCCAATTCCAGCCGAGCCAGGTCAGCCCGACCCAGACCAAGGATGCCGCGGCCGTTCCGATCGCGGGGACCAGCACCGAGCCCTGGGTTGAGCGTCCGGGCAGGAAGTACCGTGCGCCGAGGCCGATGAGCGTGCCGAACAGCGCGACGAACAACAGCTCCATGGCGTTTTAGGCGACGAAGCCGACGCGGCGCGATTCTTCGCTGCCGAGTTCGACGTAGGCGAGCCCCACGGTTGGAACGATGTAGACGCGACCCTTGCTGTCGCTGAGCTTCAGATAGCCGGTCTGACCGGAGAGGGCCGCCGCAACGGTTTCCTCAATCTCGGTCGCTGGCTGCGAAGTCTCAAAACCGATCTCACGGGGAGAGTTGAAAATACCAATGCGAATATCCACCGAACTGCCTTTCGTAGCCTTGCGCCCAGATTACGACAGAACGCGCCCTCGCCCTGACCGATTTCACTGTCGGCGCAACCCGTTACCGTTGAAATGTGACCAACCACGACCTCGACGCCGACCAGCAGGCTGTTCTCGACCTCCCCGACGCGGTGAGCGCCGCCGTTATCGGCGCGCCCGGCTCCGGCAAGACCAGCACGCTCGTCGAACTCGTCGCCGACCGGGTGTTGAACCGGGGGTATTCGCCGAGCGCGGTGCTGGTGTTGGTGCCGACGCGCGCCGGTGCCACCGCGCTGCGCGACCGGATCGCGCTGCGCCTGGCCGTGCCGACCAACGGGCCGCTCGCTCGCAGCGCCAACTCCGTGGCCTTTCAGATCGTGCGCTCCGCGGTCGCCCAGGCCGGTGGGCCCACTCCGACCCTGCTCACCGGCGGCGAGCAGGACCAGATCATCGCCGAACTGCTGCAGGGCCACCTGGACGACGAGACGGCCGGAGCGCCGAGCGGCCCGGTCTGGCCAGACACCCTGGGCGCCGACGTACGCCAGTTGCGGGGATTTCGTACCGAACTGCGCGATCTCATGATGCGCGCCGTGGAATATGGCGTCACTCCGGGCCAGCTGGAGCGTTTCGGCCTCGGGCGGCCGGAGTGGGTGGCCGCTGCCGAGTTCATTCGCGGTTACGAAGAGGCCAAAGACCAGGCCCGCCCCGGGCAGTATGACTCCACCGAGCTGGCCCGCTATGCCGCGGCGATTGTGGCCGGAGCCGAGGTAGGCCCGGCCGGGGCGGCGACGCTCGGTACCCTGGCCGGACTGCGCCTGATCGTGCTCGACGATGCCCAGGAAGTCACCCAGGCCACGCTCACCTTGCTGGCCCAGTTTCAGGCGCGCGGAGTCGCGATCATCGCCGTCGGCGACCCGGATATCAGCACCGGATCATTCCACGGTGCGCATCCGGATGCCCTCGGTCGCCTCGGTCCGTACCTCGGCCTAGGCCCGGTCGGGGCGCCGGTGGGGTCATCGACCGGCCCCGCGGCGGCTTCGCCGTCCGGCGGGATCGCACCGCCGATCGTACTCGGCACCGTCTACCGACACGGCGCGGGCATCCGTCAGGTGATTCAGCAGATCACGAGTCGCATCGGCGCGGCTGCGGCCGGCACCCAGCGTGCGGCGGGCAGCGCGCAGGCCGAACCCGACGCGGTGAGCGAGATTGCTGTCGACGGCTCCGATGATCCTGCGCTCTCGGCTCCGAGTGCCGTGACCGCGCCCGAGACGCTGACCGCGACGGACGCCGTCCCCGAACCGTCCGTGCACACCGTCATCGCGACCAGCCCGGCCGACCAGCTCGCGGTGATCGCCCGGCTGCTGCGCGAACGCCACGTGATCGACGAAACTCCGTGGTCGCGCATGGCCGTGATCGTGCGCACCGGTTCACTCGTTCCCTCGATCTCCAAGGGGCTCGCCGCGCTCGAAGTGCCGACCCAGGTGTCGACCGCGAGCACGGCCCTGCGCGACGAGTACGCGGTGAAAGCGTTCATCGTAGCCCTCGAGGTAACCCTCGGACGCAAAGCGCTCAACTCCCAAGCGGCGATTGAGCTGCTGCGCGGTCCGCTCGGCGGCCTCGACCCGATCACCCTGCGTCGGCTGCGCGCGGCACTGCGTCAACAGGAATTGGCCACCGACACGCCCACCCCGCGCAGCGCCAATGACCTGCTCGTCGCAGCTTTGCATGACCCCGAGCTGCTCGCCACCATCGACAACCGCACCGCCCGCCGCGCGGCCGGTTGCGGAGCGAGCCTGCGCCAAGCCGCCATCGAGTACGCGGCCGGCGCCACCATCGAAGAACTGCTCTGGGGTCTCTGGCAGCGCAGCGGTCTCGACCGCGAATGGAAGGAGCAATCCACCGGCACCGGAATCGTCGCCGACGAGGCCAACCACAACCTCGATGCCGTCGTCGCCCTGTTCTCCGCCGCCCAGCGTTACGTCGAACGCACCCCGTCGGCCCCGCCGGTATTGTTCCTCGAACACCTCGTCGACACCGACGTGCCCGAAGACACCCTGGCGCCGCGCGCCGGCGGCGCGGCCGTCACCGTGTCCACGCCGAGCGGCACCATCGGGCGCTCCTGGGATGTCGTCGTGCTCGCCGGTGTGCAGGCCAACGTCTGGCCCGACCTGCGCATTCGCGGCTCCTTGCTCGGCGCCGGCGACCTCGCCCTCATCGCCTCCGGGCAAGACGCATCCGGCACCGACGCCCGCACCGCGGTGCTCCACGACGAACTGCGCATGTTCGCTCAGGCGGCCAGCCGGGCCACGACCGAACTACTCGTCACCGCCGTCAACAACGAAGAGAACGAACCATCGGTGTTCTTTCGCCTGTTGCCGCAGCCTGCTCCCGCTCTGGGCGCCGACGACCCCGCCCACTACCCCGTGTCGCTTCGCGGTCTGACCGGAAGGCTGCGGCGCGACCTGACCCGCGCCATCCACTCGCCGGGTCGGGTCGACTCCGCCACCCGGGCAGCGGATGCCGCAGCCACGCTCGCCCGGCTCGCCGACGAAAACGTGCCAGGTGCCTCGCCCGACGAGTGGTACGGCCTGGCCGACCCGAGCACCGTGCGCCCACTCAACGACCCGGAGGCCGGCGACCAACCGGTGCGGGTATCGCCGTCGCGCATGGCAGCCTTTGAAACCTGCCCGCTGCACTGGCTGATCGGTCAGGTCGGTGGCGGCGATTCCAACACCGCAGCCAACCTCGGCACGATCATCCACAAGGTCATGGAAGACGCCACCGATCGGCGCCCAGAAGCCCTGTGGCAGGGGGTGGAGGCCCGCTGGAACGAGCTCGACTTCGACGCCGACTGGCAGTCCCGGGTGCAGAAAGTTGCAGCCCGGGAGCTCACCGATCGGCTCGCCTCCTACCTGCTGGATTTCGAGAACGGCGGCGGAGAGCTGTTGAGCGCCGAGGGCACCTTTCAGCTCGAAGTGAGCGGTGCCGTGCTGTCGGGCACCATCGACCGGGTCGAACGCCAGGCCGACGGCCGGGCCGTGATCGTCGACCTCAAAACGGGCAAGGGCGATGCGACGAGCGATACCGGAGTCGCGGAGCATCCGCAGCTCGGCGCCTACCAACTGGCCTTTCAAGAAGGCGCCATCGACGGTGTGTCCTCGGACATGGCCCTGGCCGGTGCACGATTGGTCATCGTCTCCTCGGGCACCGTCAAGCAGAACTATCGCAATCCCACCCAGCCCGCTTTCACTCCGGAGCAGCTCGAGGCCTTTCGCACCCGCGTCGGTGACGACGCTGCCGGCATGGGCGGCGCCACCTTCATCGCCGAAATCACCTCGCACTGTCTCGACCCCAGATCCCACGGGTCCTGCCGCATCCACGTCATCAAGCAGGTCAGCTCATGAGTCTTCTCAGCACCGCCACCACGGTCTCCGCCCTCGATATCGCGGCGGCGCTCAACATGTTTGCGCCGACTATCGAGCAGCAGGCGGTCATCGAAGCGCCGCTCACGCCGACCCTCGTCGTCGCCGGAGCCGGCAGCGGCAAGACCGAGACCATGGCCAACCGGGTGCTTTGGCTGCTCGCCAACGGCCACGCCCGCCCCGACCAGATTCTCGGACTCACCTTCACCCGCAAAGCCGCCGGCGAGCTCAGTGAGCGCATCAACAAACGCATCAGCGATCTCGAAACGGCCGGCCTCATGCCGATCGCCGCCGACCCCGACTCCGCCCATGGCACGGCCGCCGAGTCGTCCGACCTGTTCAACACCCCGAGCGTGTCCACCTACAACTCCTTCGCCAGCCGCCTGTTCACCGACAACGCCCTGTTGCTCGGCCGCGAACCCGAGTCGGTGCTGCTGAGCGAAACCAGTGCCTGGCTCCTGGCCCGTCGCATCGTCATCGACTTCGGCGACGGGCGGCTCGTGCCTTTCGGCAAAAGCCTCGACCTCGTCACCGATGCCGTGCTGCAGCTCAGCCGTGCCCTGGCCGAGAATCCGCCCGCCGTTCACCTTGGTCAGCCCGGAGCTCCCCACGACCTCAGGGCGCTGGTCGACAGTTTCGGCTACCTGCCCGATTTGCCCTACGGTAATCCGCGCAAGAAGACACCGTACGGGTCGGTCACTGACTCCCTGGCCGCGGTCGCCCCGCTTCCGGTGCTGGCCGAGTTGGCCGCTCGCTACAGCAGCGAGAAGCGTCGCCTCGGACTCATCGAGTTCTCCGATCAAGTAGCCCTGGCACTGCAGGTCTGCCAAAAGGTCGACGCCGTCGTCGACCGCTACCGTGACCAGTACCGCGTGGTGCTCCTCGACGAATACCAGGACACCTCGGTCCTGCAAACCGAGCTGTTGCACACCCTGTTTCGCAACCACCCGGTGATGGCCGTCGGTGATCCCCACCAATCCATCTACGGATGGCGCGGCGCCAGCAGTGCAAACCTGCTCGGCTTCGGCCGAGACTTCAACACCGGAGACTTCAGCCGAGCAGCAGCCCCGACCATGTCGCTGTCCTTCACCTGGCGCAACCCGGCGCTCGTCCTCGACGCTGCCAACGCCCTCGTCGCCCCGCTGAGCGCCGCGCTTCGCGCAAAACCGGGCGGAATCCAGGTCGAAACGCTCAAGGTTCCCGCTGGCACCCGGCCCGGCGCGGTCGACGCGCTCATGGCTGAAACCATCGCTGAGGAGGCCGGAGCCATCGCCGACTGGTTCGCCACCCGTCTGGTCGGCGAACACAGCGGCGCGATGCTGTTTCGGGCCCGCCGCGAGATGGAATACTTCGCCGAGGTACTACGGGCGCACGGCGTGCGTGCCCACGTGCTCGGACTCGGTGGGTTGCTCTCTACCCCCGAGGTCGCCGACGTTGTGAGCGTGCTGCGCGTGGTGCACGACCCCGCCGCCGGCAGCGAACTCGTGCGTCTGCTCAGCGGTGCCCGCTACCGTGTTGGTGCGCGCGACCTGCAAGCGCTCGCCGACGTGGCGCGCTGGCTGGCCGGGCATGACTGGGCCCAGAAAGCGATCTCGGCCGATCTGCGCGGCAAGCTGCGGGCATCCGTCGCCGGCGATGAGGGCAGCTCGCTCGTGGATGCACTCGACTTTCTCGGGTCAGCGCCCGACTCGCACGGCCAGCTCGCCGGGTTCAGCGACCTCGGCCGGGCCCGGGTGCAGTCGGCCGGCCGTCAGCTGGCCTGGCTGCGCTCCCGCGCTGGCCTGCCTCTGCTCGACTTTGTACGCCTGATCGAGCAGGAATTTCGGCTCGACGTCGAGCTGATCGCGAACGAGGCCAACGACCTCGGCCTGGCCAACCTGTATTCCTTCCACGACACCGTCTCGGCCTTTCTCGACAGCGACGAGCAGGGCACACTGGCGAGCTTTCTGCGCTGGCTCAAACGGGCCGAACTGCAGGACGATCTCGGCCCGCGCGCTGAACTGTCGGAGCAGGGCACCGTGCAGCTGCTGACCGTTCACGGCGCCAAGGGCCTCGAATGGGATTTCGTCGCCATTCCCAACCTGACCGAGAAGAGCCTGCCCGCCGCCTCTCGCGATACGAGCGGATGGTTGCGCTTCGGCGAACTGCCCTATGCGTTCCGCGGCGACCGGTCCGAGCTGCCCGATCTCGATATCGTCGGCCACGACACCCAGTTCGACTTCGACCTGGCGTTCCAGGCCTACAAGGCCGAGCTGGCCGACCGGCACGACGACGAGGAGCGCCGCCTCATCTACGTCGCGACCACCCGCGCCAAGCGCGAGCTGCTGCTGACCGGCTCATTCTGGGGCCCCGGAGTCACCGCTCGCAAGCCCAGCCGTTACCTCACGGAACTCGCCCTGGCCGGGCTGATCGCCGAGATCCCCGACGCGCCCGCCGAGTCTGAGAAGCCCGCCTCGGCTTCCAGTGGCACCGAACTGTGGCCGTTCGACCCACTCGGCGGCAGACGGGCGCTGGTCGAGGCTGCCGCAGCGAGGGTGAGCGCGAGCGAAGCGGATGTCCCCACTCGCTGGTCGCACGCCGTCACCCTGCTGCTTACGGAGCGAGCCCTGCGCCTCACCGGCGGCGAGGTTGCCCCGGTGCCCACCCGCATCCCGGCCTCCCGGTTCAAGGACTACGTCGACGATCCAGCCGGTGTCGCGGCGGAGCTGCGCCGCCCGATGCCGCAGCGTCCGTACCGGGCCACTCGGCTCGGCACGCTGTTCCATTCCTGGGTCGAGCGTCGGGCGGGGGGAGCCACCGGCACCGACCGCGTCGATGCCAGCCTGTTTGACCTCGATCTGGCAGACGAAGACCAGGGCACCGGCACACTCGAGCAGCTTGACGTGCCGGAGCAAGAGCAGTTCGCGGTTCTCCAGGCCACCTTCGAACGCTCCGAATGGGCCGAGCGCAAACCCGTCGACGTGGAGATTGAAATTCACCATGTGCTCGCCGGGCAGGTTTTCGTCTGCAAGCTCGACGCCGTCTACCGCACCGAAACCGGCTACCAGGTCGTCGACTGGAAAACCGGGCGGGCACCCAAGAGCGCTGCAGACCTGGAACTCAAGCAGACTCAGCTTGCGCTGTACCGGCTCGCGTACGCCCGCTGGAAGGGGATCGATCCGAGCATCGTCGACGCCGTCTTCTACTTCGTCGCCGACGACACCGTCGTCGCCCCCGAGCGGCTCTACTCGGAGGCTGACCTTTTGGCGGCCTGGTCCGGGGCGATGGCCCCGGTGCTGGAATCGTCAGAATCAGAATCAGAATCAGAATCGACGGTCAGTCCCGAAAAGTTGTAGCTGTCGGTGTGCATCGCCGCGTGCTGGTCGTAATCGCGGGCGGCGCGCGGCATGTGGTCGAGCATATTCTCCACGTCGCCGACGCTCATGATCGGGCCGGTTTCGGGCGAGAGCGGCTGCTGGGTGTGGCTGTGCACCGTGTCGACCAGGCCGTCGAGCATGGCGACGGCGTCATCGACGATGGACTGGTCGTGGCTGCTGGAGCCGTGCAGCAGCCAACGGGCCAGTTCCAGCTCGGCATAGAGCATGGCGCGCTGGGTGATGTGCGTGTCGCTGCCCTGGCGGGCGCTGGAATAGGCGTCGATGGCCAGTTCGGCGGCGTCACCGCGCGCGGCGAGTAGCCAGTGCAGGTCGCGCGCCGGGTCGCCGACGGCCAGCCCGGACCAGCCGAGAATCCCCGACACGGCGTCGTCGGTGATCAGAATGGAATCGGCCGAGATCGACCCGTGCACCACGGCCGGCGCGAACTGCCACAGGGCCTCGTCGTCGGTGGCCTGCTCCCAGCGGCGCAGCAACGCGGCGGGCAGGTAGCCGGTGCCCGCGGCTCGATCGATCAGGTCGATGGCGTCCTTGCGGCACTGTTCGGCGCTCTGCTGCGGCAGCCCGGCGGTGCCGATGAAGGCGCTCGGCAACGAGTGGATGGCGGCGATCGCGCGCCCGATCGACCCGGCGACGCCCTCATGCCCGGTGAGGGCATCCGCATCAAAACTGTCACCAGCCAGCAGCTCATAGACCACCGCACGGGTGCCCTGAATCGGCGTCTGGCCGACATACTCGGGCACGTCGAACGGCAGCCGGCTGCGATTGCCAGTGGTGAGCGCGCGCAGCGCCACGAGGTCCGCGGACTGCTCGGTTTCGGCCGACTGGCTGGTGGGAACGCGAATAATGAGCGCCCGACCGGCCTTGTCGATGACGAGCGCCGAGTCGAAGAGTCCGTGCGCGCCGGCACTGTGCTTGCGGGCGTAGGCCACGTCGAGCCCCGGAACAGCGGAGGTGGCTAACGCGGCTAGAGTGAGTTGAGTTCTGGCCATGCCTACTAGGTTAGATCGACTTGCGGTCTGGCGGTTATTCGCCACGCCTCCACCCACGTTCTTGCAGAGCTCGGAGATATACCATGTCGTTCACTTTCACGACGCGGTTGCCGCTGTCTCGCCAGGCGGTCGACCGCGACCACCTCACCCGCGGCCTGCCGGACCTGTTCGACCAGCTCTGGGCGGATGCCGCCACCCGCGTTCTGCCCGTCTGGCACGGCAAAATTCTGCTCGCGCCGCACGATGCGGCCAGCACCGACCCGGCCAACACCGGTGTGCACCTCGCCCTGCTGCCGCCCACGAGTCTGCACAATGCCGGCCTGCGGGTCTACCTCGGCCGGTCCCTGCCCTCCGACCTGCCCGAGACTGCCGGTACCCGCATCGTTGCCGTGCAGCTCGATGATGACGCTGCAGCCCGGCTGGAGCCCGACGAGAGTCGCTGGGTGGGCCTGCGCACCGTCGCGACCGTGCTCGATGACCGTGACGCCGGCCTGTTCACCGAGGCCCTCGGCGTGCTCAACTGGCACGCTTCGCACGGCCACTGCCCGCGCTGCGGCGCCGCCACCCTGGTCGAGGAAGGTGGCTGGGTACGCCGCTGCCCGGTCGACAACAGCCAGGTCTTTCCGCGCACCGACCCGGCCGTCATCGTGCTCATCACCGACGCCGACGACCGCATTCTGCTCGGCTCCAACGCCATGTGGGAGATCAATCGGTACTCGCTCCTCGCCGGATTCGTCGAGCCCGGCGAGGCCCTCGAAACGGCCGTGATCCGCGAAATGTTCGAAGAATCCGGCCTGCGCGTGACCGATCCGGCCTACGTCGGCTCCCAGCCGTGGCCCTTCCCGGCCTCGGTCATGTTCGGGTTCACCGCCCGCCTCGCCGACGACCAGCAGGCCCACGATCTGCTGCCCGACGGAGCCGAGATTCTCGCGCTGCGCTGGTTCAGCCGAAAAGACCTGCTCGATGCCGGTGAGTGGATGCTGCTGCCCGGCCCGTCCTCCATCGCGCACGCCATGATCGAGCGTTGGCTCGGCGCGCCGTTGCCCGCCGCGACGGAATTGATTCGTCCGTGACGGCCACCGCCGACTCGCTGCTCCAAGGCCTCGATGAACAGCAGCGCATTGCGGCCGAAGCGCTGATCGGTCCGGTCTGCATGCTCGCCGGCGCCGGAACCGGCAAGACGCGCGCCATTACCCACCGCATCGCGCTTGGCGTGCTGACCGGCGCCTACGCCCCCAACCGGGTCATGGCGCTCACCTTCACGAGCCGTTCGGCCGCCGAACTGCGCGGGCGCCTGCGTCAGCTCGGCGCCGGGGGAGTGGCTGCGCGCACCTTTCACGCCGCAGCGCTGTCCCAGCTGAACTATTTCTGGCCGCACGTCGTCGGCGGGCAGGCGCCGCGCATCCTCGACGGCAAGGGCCGCATTCTCGGGCACGCCGCCGAGGCTCTGCACCTCAAACTCGACACCGCCACGCTGCGCGACCTCGCCGCCGAGGTGGAATGGCGCAAAACCAGCGGCCTGAGCATCGAGCAGTACGCGGCCGGCATAGCCCGCCGCAGCCTGCCGGGCCGACTCGACGTCGACCAGGTCGTCGCCCTGCAGCAGACCTACGAGAAGCTCAAAGACGATCGCAAGCAGATCGACTTCGAAGACGTCCTGCTCGCCATGGCCGGCATGATCGAGGCCGAACCCTCCGTGGCCCTGCAGGTGCGCGAACAGTACCGGTTCTTCGTCGTCGACGAATACCAGGACGTCTCGCCGCTGCAACACGACCTGCTCGCCCTCTGGCTTGGCGACCGCCGCGATCTCTGCGTCGTCGGCGACGCGAGCCAGACCATTTACTCCTTCGCCGGCGCTCGCAGCGACTACCTGCTGGACTTTCCGAAGCACTACGAAGACGCCACCGTGGTGCGGCTCGAACAGAACTATCGCTCGACCGCGCCGATCGTCGCCACCGCGAACCAGCTGATGCGTGGCCGGTCCGGCGCCCTGACCCTGCAGGCTGCCCAGACCGACAGCGGCCCCCACCCAACGGTGCGCGGCTACGCCTCCGACATGGCCGAGGCCCGCGGCGTGGCCGAGCAGATTCTGCAGCTCATCGACGCGGGCACCAAACCCGAAGACGTGGCCATCTTATTCCGAGTCAACGTGCAGGCCGCGCTGCTCGAAACGGCTCTGACCGAGGTGGGGGTGAGCTACCAGATTCGCGGTGCCAAACGGTTCTTCGACCTCCCAGAGGTGAAGCAGGCGGTGATGAGCCTGCGGGCGGCATCCGTTTCAATCATTGGGGAACCACTGTTCAAATCGGTCAGTGACGTGCTGCGGTCGCTGGGCTGGAGCCAGACCGCCCCGGAGACCCGCGGCGCCGTGCAGGCGCGGTGGGAATCGCTCAACGCACTGATGGGCCTGGTCGACCAGGCCGCTGCCGGAACCACATTCCGACAGTTCACCGATGAGCTGATGGAACGTCAGGCCGGCCAGCACGAACCGACGGTGTCGGCCGTGACGCTCGCCACGATGCACTCCGCCAAGGGCCTTGAGTGGGACGCGGTGTTCGTGGTCGGCCTGAGCGAGGGCCTGGTTCCGATCAGCTATGCGAGCACGTTCGAGCAGATCGACGAGGAACGCCGGCTGCTCTACGTCGGCATCACCCGCGCCCGGAAGCGACTCGCGCTGAGCTGGTCATCCTCTGGGGCACAGGCGCGGGCAGCTCGCGAACGCTCCCGTTTTCTGGAAGAGCTTGGCAGCCGCACCGCTCGTGCAGCCGGTGTACGGAGCCCGTGACCGCACCGCCCCGCGCGTCCAGGCGCAGTGACCGGGTGAACAACACGGATCGGCCTGTTTCCAGGCGATCCTGAACGAGTCCGGCCACCCGGGCGGCGAGCTCGAAGCTCAGCCGCGGAGTTTCGCTCGGGGCCTCGCGCAGCACGAGTTGACAGGCCATGGCGGGCCAGGACGGATCCGTGTCGACGTGGGCGAGCTCCAGACAGGTCAGGCAGGGTCCGCGGCCGGGTTCGACGAGCGGTCCCACCCGCGCGGCGCTGTCGCTGAAGACCACCGGCAGGTGCGGAATATCGCGGCGCAGCCAATGCCCGTGCCGTTCAGGCGCGAAGACGTACTGCCCGATCAACACGGCCAGCTCGGGGTCGTCTCCTGGAGCCGGCTCCTCTATTCCGAGGTTGGCCAGCAGCGCGCGCAGCCGGGTCGCGGTCGGTCCGTGGCCGTCAACCAGCACGGTGCGGGGCAGCGGGGTTACCGGTGCCGGCGCATCGTCTGGCACGTACAACAGTGCCGGTTCGAGCAGGTCGAGCAGGTGTGTCACTTCGACAGCGGATGCCCCGGCGGCCGTTCCGAGCAGCATCGCGCCCGATCGATGAACCCCCGCAGAAAGCGCGGACAGCACAGCCTCGTGAGCGGGCGTCAACCCGCCGATCGTGACAATGGCTTGGTCGATGCCGAGCTGCACGCAATTCGGTGTGCGCCACACCAGCGGATACCACGGATTCAGTCTGAGGGCCATGCCGACATGATGACGCGTCTGGCGGTCGCGCGTAAAAGTTATCCACAGACGGGTGCGGGCCCGCTTCCACCGAATATTGGGATTCGGTGGTCACGCGGCCCGCACCGTCAGATTTCTTCAGTAGCGGATGACGACGCGACCGTCGATCTTGCCGTGCTTCATCTCGTCGAGCACCTCGTTGACCTCGTCGATGCGGCGCTCAGAGACCGTGGGGTGGATCTGGCCGCGCGCGTAGAACTGCAGGGCTTCCTCCATGTCCTGGCGGGTGCCCACGATGGAGCCGCGAATGGTGAGGCCCTTGAGCACGATGTCGAAGATCGGGGCGGGGAAGTCTCCCGGCGGCAGACCGTTGAAGACGATGGTGCCGCCACGGCGGGTCATGCCGATGGCCTGGCCGAATGCGGCCGGGTGTACTGCGGTCACGAGCACGCCGTGCACACCACCGGTGGCTTTTTGAATGGCGGCGACCGGGTCTTCGTCCAGCGCATTGATTACGAGCTCGGCGCCGTGTTTGCGGGCCAGGGCGAGCTTGTCGTCGGCGATATCGACGGCCGCGACGCGCAGCCCCATCGCCTTGGCGTACTGCACGGCGATGTGGCCGAGGCCGCCGATGCCGGAGATGACTACCCACTGGCCCGGGCGGGCCTCGGTCATTTTGAGGCCCTTGTAGACGGTGACGCCGGCGCACAGCACCGGGGCGATCTCGATCGGGTCGGCGCCGTGGGGAATGCGCACGGCGAAGCGGGCGTCGACGAGCATGTACTGCCCGAACGAACCGTCCACGCTGTAGCCGCCGTTCTGCTGCGCTTCGCACAGGGTTTCCCAGCCGGTGCGGCAGTACTGGCAGCTGCCGCAGGCGCTCCAGAGCCAGGCGTTACCGACCAGGTCGCCGATGGCGAGGTCTTCGACGCCGTCACCGAGGAGGACGACTTCGCCGACCCCTTCGTGGCCCGGAATGAACGGCGGGCTCGGCTTGACCGGCCAGTCGCCTTCCACGGCGTGCAGATCGGTGTGGCAAACTCCGCTGCTGATCAGTTTGACCAGGGCCTGGCCGGGGCCGGGGCTCGGAACGGGCACTTCGTCAATGCTGAGGCCCTGGCCGAACTCGTGCACGACGGCCGCGTGCATGGTCGTCGGCACCCGGGTGGATTCGTAGCGCGCCTTGAACTCGTCCGTCGTGGTGGTGGTGGTCTCGGTTATCGTCATTGCCAAACTCCTTCGTTTGGGACATTTCGTCCGTTGAACGACGGTAGATCGGCACAGGTTGCGGCAACGTTGCGCGCCGTTACTCCTCGTGCGGGCGCTCGGCTCCGTCGTCGCGCAGCAGGTCTTCGAGAGCCTGGTCGACGTCGTCGAGCACCTCGGGCCCCCCGCGGGCTGCGCTGGTCAGCCGAATGATCAGCGGCTGGGGATCGTCGATGTCTTCCGAAGTGGGCAACAGGTCGGGGTGCGACCAGAGCGCGTCGCGCGCCTCGTTGCCCACGGCATCCGTCACGGCCTGCCACATCGCTGCAGCCTCCCGCAGGCGGCGGGGGCGCAGTTCGAGACCGACCAGGGTCGCGAAAGCGGATTCCGCCGGACCGCCTGAGGCCCGGCGGCGTTTGACCGTCTCGGCGATAGCATCCGCTTTGGGAAGTCGAATCGTGGCACGAGCGGTAACGACGTCGACCCAGCCCTCGACCAGGGCGAGCATCGTTTCGAGGCGGGACAGGGCCGACAGCTGCGACTCGGACTTCTGCTGAATGAGCGAACCGTCGACCATTGCCTGGCGCAGGTCTTCGGGGTTGGACGGGTCGAAACTTCCGGCCAGTTCTTCGAGCCGGCTCGAGTCGATGCTGATGCCGCGCGCGTAGGCGGTGACCGCGCTGGTCAGGTGCAGGCGCAGCCAGCGGGCGTGGCGGAACAGTCGCGCGTGGGCGATCTCGCGCACGGCGAGGTAGATCTGCACCTGGTCGGCCGGAACGTCGATGCCGGCTCCGAAGTCGGCAACGTTCTGGGGGAGCAGGGCGGCCTGCTGCTCACCGAGCAGCGGAATGCCGACATCGCCGCCGCTGACGACCTCGCTCGCCAGCTGGCCGACGACCTGGCCGAGCTGCATGGCGAACAGGGTGCCGCCGATGCTGCGCACGAGCTGGCTCGCGTTGGCGACCATGCCCTGCATCTCTTCGGGAACCTGTTCGGCGAAGACCCGGGTGAGGGAGTCGGAGATGCTCGTGGCGACGGGTTCGGCGAGCTGGGTCCAGAGCGGCATGGTCACGGTGACCCATTCGCGGCGGGTCATCAGGCGCGGTTCGACGGTGAGTTCGGCCACGGTAATGACGTCATCGAGCCAGAGCGCCGCAATGTGAAAGGCCTGGCGCAGCTGGGTCTGCTGTTCATCGGTCGCGCTGAGCTGACCGGTGGCCGCTCGCTGTTCACCCTGGGTGAGGGCGATCTTCCAGTCGACGCCGGTGCCCTGGGAGTTCATGGCGCCCTGCAGCTGCTGCATGAGCGCGGCCACACTGGCCGGATCATTGGGCAGACCGGCAGCGCCAGCGAGCTGGCTCGGGTCGATGCCGCTATTGCCGCTCAGAATGTCGCGCAGCATGTCACGAAACTCGTCGCTGGGTTCGCCGGGATTCTGATTGTTCGGGTTCTGATCGTTCGGGGGTAGGGAGTCGTCGGCCACTTCAGGCCCCTCTCAGTTGCATACTTCTACGCTAGTGCGAGTAGCCCGCTCGGGGCTGGAAAATATCCTAGGCTGAATGGCTTGCTGTGCGCCCGTCGCGAACACGACCCGCAACCTGGCACGAATCAACACTCAAAGGACCACGATGGCGCTCTTCACCAATGCACCGGCACCTCGACGTGCCGGACGCTCTGGCCCGTCCCTCGGTTGGACGGCACTGCTGATCGCCCTCGTCGCCGGAGTGATTCTCGGCATCATGCCGGCGCCCTACGTCATCGAGAAGCCGGGTCCGGTGTTCAACACCCTCGGCACCGCCACCTACGACGACGTCGAAACCGCTCTCATCACCATCCCCGACGAGACCGTCTACCCGACCGGCGGCACCCTCGATCTGCTCACCGTGTCGCTCTTCGGCAACCGGGAAGACCGGCCGAGCTGGCTCGCCGTGGCCGGTGCCTGGCTCGACCCGAGCGAGGCCGTCCTCCCCATTGACCAGGTTTTTCCCGACAATGTCAGCACCGAGCAGCGCGATGCTCGCAGCAGCGCCGACATGATTAATTCCCAACAGGATGCCATCGCTGCCGCACTCACTCATCTCGGCTACGACTACCCCACGACGGTGTCGGTGGTGAGCCTGCCCGACGGTTCTCCGGCCGCGGGCGTGATCGAACCCGACGATGAAGTGACCGCCGTGAACGGTATCGCGGTGGCCAATGTCGCCGAACTGCGCGCGGCTTTGCAGGACAACGGTGCCGAGACCGCGGCGAGCGTCGACATTGTGCGGGGCGGCCTCGCCCGGACCGTCGAGGTCACCCCGATCGACAACGACGGCACGATCGTGGCCGGCGTCAACGTGTCGGTCGCCTACGAATTTCCGTTCGAGGTGCAGATCCAGCTCGACAAGGTCGGCGGCCCGAGCGCCGGCATGATGTTCGCCCTCGGAATCATCGACAAGCTCACTTCCGGCGAGCTGCAGGGCGGCGAGAACGTGGCCGGCACCGGAACCATCGACCAATCCGGCGCGATCGGCCCGATCGGCGGCATCCAGCAGAAGCTCTATGGCGCGCTCGAGAGCGGCGCGACCTGGTTTCTCGCCCCCGCCGAGAATTGCGGGGAGGTAACCGGAAATATCCCCGACGGCCTGACAGTGTTCTCGGTCGCCACCCTCGACGACGCGCTCGACGCGCTCGACGCTATCAAGACCGGTGCCGACGCGAGCGACCTGCCGAGCTGCCCGGCCAGTTGACCCTTGGCGAACGAGCAAGAGTGATGACTCTCTCAGGGCCGCCAAAGTATGATGGTGCAAGACCCTGATCCTGCAGCAAATGATCACCCTGTATCTAATAACTGAGCGCAAGAGGCCAATTCGTGACTTCATCATCAGCCGACAACGCCCCACGGCGTAGCCGAGCCCCGCTAGCAATTACCGCAGCCATCATCGCAGGGTTGGTGATCCTGTTCTTTATCTTCGCCGGACTGTATACCGATGTGCTGTGGTTCGACCAGCTGGGGTTCGTCAACGTTCTGACCACCCAGTGGATCGCCGGAACCGTGCTGTTTTTGATCGGCTTCGTCACGATGGCCGTTCCGGTCTGGGTGAGTATTCAACTGGCCTACCGTCTGCGCCCGGTCTACGCCAAGCTCAACGCGCAGCTCGATCGCTACCAGCAGGTGATCGAGCCGCTCCGTCGCCTCGCGATGTACGGCATTCCGGCCCTCCTCGGCCTGTTTGCCGGTGTGGCCGCCGCCACTCGTTGGCAGACGGTGCTCATGTGGCTCAACCGCACCGAAACCGGTCGAGTTGACCCGCAGTTCAACTTCGACATCTCCTTCTATCTGATGGACCTGCCGTTCTATCAGGCCGTGCTCGCCTTCGCATCCGCTGTTGTGCTGATTTCGGCGCTCGTCTCGGTCGCGACCAGCTACCTGTACGGATCCATTCGAGTGTCCGGGCGTGAAGTGCTCATCTCCAAGGCCGCGCGCGTGCAGATCGCCATCACCGCAGCCCTCTATCTGCTGCTGCAGGCCGTGAGTATCTGGTTTGACCAGTACTCCACCCTGACCAACAACAACGCCCTGATCACCGGTGCCGGCTACACCGACGTCAACGCGACCATCCCTGGCCGCGCGATCCTTGCCGGCATCGCCGCCGTCGTCGCCCTGCTCTTCATTCTCACGGCCATCATCGGCCGCTGGCGTCTGCCGGTCATCGGCACGGCGCTGCTCATTGTGTCGAGCCTGCTCATCGGTTCGCTGTACCCGTGGGTGGTGGAGCGTTTCCAGGTGGAGCCGAGCGCGAAGGCACTCGAGGCCGAATATATCGAACGCAATATTGATCTCACCCGGGATGCCTACGGCGTCGCGGACATCGAGGAGATTCCCTACAACGCGAAAACTACCGCCGAGCCCGGCGCGCTGCGTGCCGACGCCGCGACCACGGCCAATATTCGTATTCTCGACCCGGCCCTGGTGAGCGACTCGTTCGGCCAGCTCGAGCAGTTCCGCCAGTACTACCAGTTCCCGGACAACCTCGACGTTGACCGCTACGTGATCGATGGCACCTCGCAGGACACCGTCGTCGCCGTGCGTGACCTGAATATCGACGGCTTGAACACCGGTAACACCTGGGTCAACTCGAAGACCGTATACACCCACGGCTACGGCGTGGTGGCCGCTTACGGCAACCAGCGCTCGGTTGACGGGCAGCCGGTGTTCCTCGAATCCGGCATTCCCACCAGCGGTGCGCTCGGCGACTTTGAACCGCGCATTTACTTCGGCGAGTCTTCGCCAGAGTACTCCATCGTCGGTGCCGAAAAGGGCGTCGATCCGATCGAACTTGATTACCCGTCGGGCGCAGAAGGTGCCGGACAGACCTACACTACATTCTCCGGCGACGGCGGCCCGAAGCTCGACAACGCGTTCAAAAAGCTCATCTACGCGCTCAAATTCCAGTCCGAGCAGATCTTCCTGGCGGCATCGGTCAACGACAAGTCCGAGATTCTCTACGACCGTGACCCGGTTACGCGCGTGCAGAAGGTCGCGCCGTACCTCACGCTCGACTCCGACGCTTATCCCTCGGTCGTTGACGGTCGCGTGAAGTGGATCGTAGACGGCTACACAACGTCGGCGAGCTACCCGTACTCGACACCGGTCAGCCTGAGCGAGGCCATCGCCGACACCCAGACGCCGGCGCAGCCCTACGCGCTCGACAGCATCAACTACATGCGCAACTCCGTCAAGGCCACCGTAGATGCGTACAGCGGCGAGGTCACCCTCTATGCCTGGGACGACAAAGAGCCGCTGCTGCAGACCTGGCAGAAGATCTTCCCGTCGACGCTCAAGCCGATGAGCGAGATGAGCGGCGATCTGATGAGTCACGTGCGTTACCCGGCCGACCTCTTCAAGGTGCAGCGGTCCATCCTCGGTCAGTACCACGTCACCGACCCGGGCTCGTTCTATTCCAAGGACGACGCCTGGATCTCGCCGAATGACCCGGACTCCCCGGCCACGAACCCGACCCTGCAGCCGCCGTACTACCTCACCATGCAGGTACCCGGATCTGACAAGCCGTCGTTCTCGCTCTACTCGACCTTCCAGCCGGAAGCGACCGGAGCCTCCAGTCGCAACGTGCTCTACGGCTACCTCGCCGTGGACGCCGACGCCGGATCTGCCGACGGTGTGCGCGCCGACGGCTATGGTCAGTTGAGATTGCTGAACTTGCCAAAGGACGGAACGGTGCCCGGCCCCGGCCAGGTGCAGAACGTCTTTAACGCCGACCCGACGGTGTCGACCGAACTCAACCTGTTGCGGCAGGGATCCTCGACCGTGCTCAACGGAAACCTGCTGACCCTCCCGGTCGGTGGCGGCCTGCTCTACGTGCAGCCGGTGTACGTGAAGTCAACGGGTGAGACCAGCTATCCGCTGCTGCAGAAGGTGCTCGTGGCCTTCGGCGACCAGATCGCGTTCGAGGACACCCTCAACGGTGCACTCGACGTGCTGTTTGGTGGCGACTCGGGTGCCACCGCCGGTGATACCGCTGTGCCTGACCAGGGTGCGACGGATGCCGCCGCTGGCGGAACCACGGGCGGCTCGACAGGCGGCACTACCGGCAGCACCGACGTGCCGACCGGGTCAACCGGCAATGAGGCAACGGATGCCCAACTCAAGTCGCTGCTCGCCGTCGCCAAGATCGCGCTCGCCGACAAGGCAACCGCCCTCGCCGCCGGCAACTTCGCCGACTACGGTACCGCGGACGCCAAGCTCGCCGAGACGATCGCGAGCATGCTCGCCCTGCTCGGGGAGTAGCCAGGCCGCACCACACAGGCCGCAAGCGTTCACTCTCTCGGGTGGGGGCTTGCGGCCTTTGGTATTGGAGGGCAGAGCGCGCCCGCCAGACGTGAGCGAGCGATGTGAGAAGCCGAAGATTCGGCCGGTCTCGACAACGGCTCCCTTCCACTCTCCGAGGCTGCCGAAACGGCCACAGTCACGAAACTTACCAATCTCGACAACGCCACCATTCCGTCGTCCGTCTCTCAACAGGCTCTAGAACCGGGTCGAGACCTCCATAGCCCTGCGCTGGCTGTCTGCTCAGCGCGGCCATCCCGTTGGCCGCGCACGCGACCGCGCGGGCCTACTTTTCCCAGTTGGGTTTCTCGGCCGGGGTGGCGGCACGGTTTTGGCCAGCAGGGCGCCAGGTTTGAGTGGGGTCGAAGATGAGCGGTCCGCGCACCCAGGGGCGGCCGTCTCTCATGTCAATGTCCCAGCCGGATGTTTCGATGCTCGCATGCCCGGCGTTACAGATCAGTACGGCGTTGTCGATACGTTGCTAATACGACCCCAACCTTGGCCTGTGGCGAGGTATGATGCGCCTTCGGTGCCTAATTCGTTGCCTTCAATCGCCCTACCGGGCTCCCGAGTTACGTTGCTTATTCAAGCTCAGGCGGGCTTTCTGAGCAAATGTGATCCCTTTTCGCTCGCCCATAGCGAACGCTCTTTGTCATTATTCAGGGGGTGGCGAAACGGGTGGCCATCATCATTCAGGATTTGGTGTGGCCCACGAGGCGGATGTTGCTGGTGGGACAGCGCCCCGGCCCTCGAAGGTCATGCTGGCCAGATACTCCTAAATTCTGACGGTCGCACCGCCCAGGAACTCCCGAATGGTGAAAGGGAAAGGGGCCGGGATGCTGGCGGCATCCGATCCCCGCCAGTCGCGCTACTGCTTGTTGAGTGGCAGCAGGATTCCCTTCACCGACGGATCGGTCGCGAGGAACTTCTGCACGGCCGGGTCCTGGAAGGCCGCGACGAGCTTCTTGATGTTGTCGGTGTCGGCGTAGTCGCTGCCGATCGTGAGCTGGCCGGCGAAGTCGTCCGGTGCGGCGGGGGCGAAGATTTGCTGCTCGAGCGGGATCTTTGCGGCGAGGTAGTACTCGGTGTACCCGGCGGCGGCATCGATGTCGGGCAGCGCGCGCGACTGGGCGGCGAAGTCGAGCAGCACGAACTTCAGGTTCTTCGGATTCGACGCGATGTCGTCCTGGGTCGCGGTGCCGGCGGTTGCGCCGTCCTTGAGGGTGATGAGCCCGGCGTTCTCGAGCAGCCATAGCCCCTGTGCCTCGTTGGCGGGGTCGGAGTAGAGCGAGATGGTGGCGCCATCCGGGATCTCCTCGACGCTGCCCCACTTCTCGGACCATAGCCCGAAGCCCCACCGGAAGACCGGTGTCGCCGCCGTCTCCCGGAAGTCGGGGTTGGCCTCGAGCACCTGGCTCAGCCAGAGCTTGTGCTGGTAGATCGTGCCGGCGACCTCGCCCTCGCTCACCGCACGGTTGATCGTGTTGCTGTCGGAGAGTCCCCTGAAGGCGACCGTGATCCCATAGTCGGCGGCCACGTTCTTGGCGACGAACTCGACGAGGGCCTGCTCGGCCGCGTTGCCCTCCGCCGTCGCGATGACGAGCGTGGCGCCCGCGACCTCGTTCGGCGAGACGCTCGGATTGAGCAGCGGGATGCCGATCGCGGCGGCGACCGCGACGACGGCCACCGAGGCGCCGGCGATCCAGGGCCAGCGGCGGCGCGTCTTGAGCTCGAAGCCGTGCGGCTCGTCGGGGTCCTGCGAGGTGGGTTTGGTGATCGTGCCTTGGGAAATGGTGTTTCCTTTCGAGGTGCTGGAGTCGTGGTGACGCAGTGGCGTGAACGGGCGGGTGGCAGGGTCGAGCGGATGCCGGGTGGGGAGGCTCATGCCAGGCAAAAGTGGTTCGGCGGAAGCGTCCCCGCGCTCAGCGTGGGACGGGCATCGACTTCGCGCGCCTCGGCTGGCGCTCGCGGGCGTGCGGCGTCGCCAGTCGCACGAGCCGGTCTCCGAGCAGCTGCACCGTGGCGACCGTCGCGACGAGGATGATGATCGTCGCGAGCATGACGGTGTTGTCGAAGCGCTGGTAGCCGTAGGTCACCGCCACGTATCCGATGCCGCCGGCGCCGATCGTGCCGGCGATCGCCGAGTACTCGATCATCGCGATCGTGTTGATCGTGAGCCCGCCAATGATCGCGGGCAGCGCCTCGCTCAACTGCGCGGTGCGGACGATCTGCAGAGGCGACGCACCGGACGCCCTCGCGACCCGCACGAGCGTGGGCGGTACGCCACGCAGCGAGTTCTCGACAATGCGGGTGAAGAACGCGATCCCGGCGATCGCCATCGGCACGACGGCCGCGGCGATGCCGATGTTGGTTCCGGTGATGAAGCGCGTGAACGGAACGATCGCCGCCATCAGGATGAGGAACGGCAGCGACCGGCCGATGCTGACGATCCAGCTGATCGACTGGTGTAGCGCGGGGTTCTCGACTAGGCCGCCAGGCGCGAGGTTGTGCACGAGCGCGCCAAGCGGCACCCCGACCAGCACGACGATGACCATGACGATGCCGACCATGATGAGGGTGTCGATCAGCGCCGGGAACACGAGCGCCGGGATCTCGGCGTTCGGCACGTTGTTGTTCGTCGGAAGGGCCGTGCGGATGCCGGTGGCGAGCACGCTCAGGGCAGCGCTCATGCAACACGCTCCAGTGCGGGCACTGTGGACGAGATCGAGGCCGCCGGGGTTGTGTCGCCTGCCGCAGCCGGGGCGGACGCATCCGCGGACGTCGAACGCCCGCCATCCGAGGACCTCGAAGACTCCTCCGCCGACCGGTCGGCCAGAGCCGCAGCCTCCGGATCCTCGGGCACGGGCCGGGCATCCAGCCCCAGGCGGCGGGCAGTCTCAACAAGCAGGGCCGGGTCGACCGCGCGCACGCCGATGTTCGCGTGCCCGACCGTCTGGCCGGCGACGGTCTCGATCGACGCGCCGAGCACGGAGACCGGGGCGTCGAGCTCGCTGGCCAGCCGTAGCACCCAGTCGGCCGGCACCGCGCCGGAGGTGTAGCTCACGAACCAGTGCGTCTCGCCCAGCTGCGGTGTGGCGTGCGGGCGGGCCGGGCGGAGGGCGCGGCCGAGGGCGGATGCCGGGTCGCGCAGCAAGTCGACGATGCGCCCGGACTCGACGATGTGGCCGTGGTCGAGACGGGCGACGGCGTCCGCAACCTGGAGCACGGTGTCCATCTCGTGGGTGATGAACAGGATGGAGAGGTCGAGGTCGTCACGAAGCTCCTTGAGCAGGGAGACGATGGATGCCGTCGACTTGGGGTCGAGGCCGGATGTCGCCTCGTCGGAGAGCAGCACCTGCGGGCGCAACGCGAGCGCGCGGGCGATACCGACGCGCTGGCGCTGGCCGCCGGAGAGCTGGTGCGGGTAGTGTCCGGCGCGGTCGGAGAGCCCGACGCGGTCGAGCAATTCGGCGACGCGGCGCTTCGCCTCGGCGGTGGTGACGCCGAGGTATTCGAGCGGTAACGCGACATTCTGGGCCGCCGTGCGACGGCTGTAGAGGCCGTCGGACTGGAAGATCGTTCCGATGCGGCGGCGGGCCGCGCGCAGCTGGCGCTCGCCGAGCTGGGAGAGGTTCTCACCGTTGACAAGCACCGAACCGGACGTGGGCCGCTCGAGCAGGTTGACGCACTGCGCGAGGGTCGACTTGCCGGCGCCGCTCGGTCCGACGACGGCGAAGATCTCGGCGGCGTCGACGCGGAAGTCGAGCCGGTCGAGGACGACCGTCGCCTTGGCGCCGTGACCGTAGACCTTGGTCAGTTGTTCGATGCTGATCATGGCCGTGAGCCTATTGTCGGCGCGGCGCGGCGCCTAACCGCGGCGAAACAATGTTGCGTCGCGTGACGATGTGTGACGCGAACGACTTCCGCTGGTTGAGCAGGTCTCGGAGCGATCGTCTCGAAATCAGAAGATGCGGCGGGGTTTCGACTCGTGCCAGAGCGCGTTGCTCAACCAGCAGAAAACAGCCCGGGGGTCGTGGTGGTCTCGGTACGAAAAGTTTCCAGCGGCGCTTGGGTTTGCGGCTGGGGTCGATGCTCGCTGGTGGGGCGAACCAGCGCACGTTGTCGACGACCTGCACCCTTCAGCCTCTATGGATCACGTGGTGGTGGCTGGGGCCGGGCAGCGTGCCGTTGTCGTTGTCGATGTCGGTGAGGCCGCCCTTGCGCCAGGGCACGACGTGGTGCGCTTGGGTTAAATGCGGTGGCACGGTACAGCCGGGGATGACGCAGCCGCCGTCGCGGGCGGCCAATGCGCGGCGCTGACTGGCGGTGAAGAACCGGTTGCTGTCGCCGAGGTGCAAAACCTGACCCTTGTGGCCGAACAACACGGGCTGATACCCGCCGGCGCAGAGCAGCTCATCGACTTGTTTCACGGTGAGGGGTCCGTCGATGCCGTCGATCCAGCCGGCGCCGCGGTCGGCGAGGAGGTCGTTGATATTGATGTGCACGAGTACCGTCGGTGCCGCGCCGCCCATCGTTGGGGTGCCCGGCTGCCGGGCGGCCGCTTCGAACACCGCGCGGAGGATCCCGGCCTGCTTCTCACTGATCGACCGGGTATCGGCGGGTTCCTGCGGGCAGAGGCTGAGGGCCTGGCCCGCGTTTGCTCCGGTCCGCTCGTCGTAGCCCTGTTCGCAGCCCTGTTCGTAGCCCTGGGCGTGGCCGATCGGGCCGTTCTCGTCGTCGGCCTGCCCGTGCTGGCCCCCGGTCTGCTCGCCGCTTTCGCAGTGCTCGACCGGGACGTTGTTCGAGGCCTGCGCGCCACGGTCATCGTTGGCGCCAATCGCGAGGACGTCGCTGGCGCTGCTATCAGTGCTGGTGCTTGCTTTGCTGTCATTACCGTCGCTGTCCGTGATGCCGTCGGTTTCATCGTTGTGCGTGCTGTCCGCATCGGATAGTTCGCACGGTTCGGTCTCGTGGAAGGCGACCGTGGCTCGGGGTACCGCGCCGGGAACGGGGTTTACGGCAGCGGAGGAGAGGTAGGCGTCGAAGACGGTGCCGATGATGGCCCGGTCGAGAGTGGTCAGCCAGCCGTTCAGGCTGTAGCCGCCGTTATTCAGTCCACCGAAGGCGAACCAGCTGCGCCGTTCCGCCGTGGCCTCGCCCGGCGCGCACCCGTCGGGCGCGAGGCGCGCCTGCCACGCGATGCCCTGCTGCCGGAGTAACTCCGGCGCAAATGCGATACCGGCGCCGGGCAGTCCCTCGGTCTCCGGGGTGATGGCGCCGGACGCGCTCGCTACCAGGGAGCGTTCGACGCGGTCGAGGTCGTCCACCAGCACCGAGGCGCGTAGGCCGTCGAGCACGGACACGATGACGCGGGCTTGCTCGACACCGAGCTCCCCGCCCTGCAGCGCCTCACCCACCACGGGGTAGGTCGGTGCGAGGGGCCGGCCGAGCAGCATCCGCTCGCCGGCATTCTTACCCAGTGACGCGCGCTGCCGCACCTCACTGCGGGACAACCGCGCCAGGGTGGACACCAGCACGAGGCCGCTGCGGCAGCCGAGCCGGCGGGCCAGAGACACCGCGCCAGCCGCTTCTATCTCGGTCTGATCGGCGGTCATCGTCGCGGCAGTCGTGGCCACGGACGCATCAAGGTATTCGGAGCGGCGCAGCACATCCGTCGTCGACAGCACCCGGGCACCATCAACAACCCGGCCGACGCTCTCGAGGGCGAGCAATATGCTCAAGGATTCTTCATCACCCAGCGACCCGAACGACACCGAACCCAACGCTTTCAGGAGAATCTCCCGAGCCTGCCCGACCGCCACAATGACAGCATTCGGACTGGCCTCACCGGTGTTTTCCATGAACATGGGCGCCATTGCCTCCTTCGCAACGATTCTACTCCGAATCGAATACAAAAGCGAGAGCAACTCATTTTCGATTTGTGCGGAGAAATTTCAAACTCCAGTGGTCCGATCCGCAGTTCTACGTGATTCACCTTTGAATAAGCGGGATCTCACTGGCGGTCATCATTTGAGGCGGTTGGTCAAGTTGATAGTAAATCGAATATATAAATGAAACTTTTACACTGTTTGTTTACATGGCCAACACTGCGGAGTAATGCATTCCACACCACACTTCGGGTGAGCTGCGATACCGGGCCGAGGATCGGACAGTGGACCCAGCCATCGCTGGGCCCGGAATAGGGCGTCTCTGAGATGCGGCGAGGCCGGGAGCGCTGAGACGCCCGGAAGTGGTGCACTGGGAACGCCGCGGACCCGTGGCGTGCAGCGGCAAGGTGGAAGGCCGTGGATCTTCCCGTGAATCGATTCCGACTACACCGGGTTAGAGCATCTGTCCATACCTGAACACCTGTTGGTGCGGAGAATGGCGATCACTTGCGGCTGTCCTGCTTGATGGTGTTTGATGCCAGTAGAGGAACCCATTTTCGGCGCCCAACTGGAAATATCACCACAAGTGGTCGACCGAGCTTTCAGGGTGTGCTAAATTTGTTCTTGTAGCGCGGGGTGGAGCAGTTCGGTAGCTCGCTGGGCTCATAACCCAGAGGTCGTAGGTTCAAATCCTGCCCCCGCAACAGATGCCCCCGGAACCCTTGGTTCCGGGGGCTTTTTTGTGCCCGCCGTGGCAGCTTCCGACCAGGACGCCCACCGCTCGTCCGCTGATCCAACCCGTCGAGATCGCCATCGACCAACGCGAGCAAATGTTGCCGACTCGGCCATTCTGCTGATCGGGCCGGACCGTCCGCGGATCGAGCATGCCTATCCGCAGATCGAAATGTCGACAAGCGCGATCCGAGGCTGGTCCAGATCGCCATCGACCACGGGCGCAATCAGGGTGACCCGTCCGTTCCGCATCCGCTCTAAAATATCGACTTGTGAATATGTCATGACATTAAGCGTAAAGAGCGCTACTGTGGAGATACCGGCGACCGCGTCGGTCCCTCCTAGCTCAGAAAGTTGTACATCGGAGTATGACGACTTCACCTCGCACCCCGCACGATGTGCTGACCATTGGCCGCGTCAGCGTTGACATCTATCCCTTGCAGGATGGCGTCGGCCTCGAAGACGTCTCAACCTTCGGCAAATACCTCGGTGGCAGTGCCACCAACGTTGCCGTAGCTGCGGCGCGGCACGGACTGAACTCGGCCGTGGTCACCCGCACCGGAAACGACCCGTTCGGCAACTACATCCACCAGGAACTCCGCCGCCTCGGCGTGAGCGACGAGTACGTCTCTGGAGTGCCCGACCTGAACACCCCCGTTGTGTTCTGCGAGATCTTTCCGCCGGACGACTTTCCGCTCTACTTCTACCGCGCGCCGAAAGCCCCCGACCTCGTCATCAACCCCGACGAACTCGACCTCGAGGCCATCAAGAAAGCCCGCATCTATTGGTCAACCGTGACCGGCCTCAGCGAGGAGCCCAGCCGATCCGCTCATTTCTCTGCCTGGGAAGCTCGCGGTCGTAGCCCGCTGACCATTCTCGACCTCGACTACCGACCCATGTTCTGGGCATCGCCCGCCGAGGCCAGCGCCCAGGTGGCACTCGCCCTCGGTCATGCAACGGTCGCGGTCGGCAATAAAGAGGAGTGTGAGGTTGCCGTCGGTGAGACCGAACCGCTGCGCGCCGCCGACGCCCTGCTGGAACGCGGCATCGAACTCGCCATCGTTAAACAGGGTCCCAAGGGCGTGTTGGCGAAAACTCGCACCGAAACCGTCGAGGTACCGCCGTACTTCGTCGACGTCGTCAACGGCCTCGGCGCCGGCGACAGCTTCGGCGGGGCACTCTGCTACGGGTTGCTGCAGGACTGGCCGCTGCGCCGCATCCTGCAATTCGCGAACGTGGCCGGCGCCATCGTCGCCAGCCGCCGGGAATGCTCGACCGCCATGCCCACGACCAATGAGGTCGAAGAGATTCTGAAGGGACTGCCAGCATGACCGGGCTTGACTTCGACGCGCTGCGGCATGCCCGTGCGGCGCACCCCGAGCGCATCGGCGAGATTCTGGCCAGCCGCACCCGGCGCGAGCTGATTCGCGGCGACGGCCGGCTGTTCATCGTCGCCGCCGATCACCGTGCGCGTGGCGCCCTGGGCGTGCGTAAGGACGCCACAGCTATGGCCAACCGCTACGCCCTGCTCGAAAGCCTCGCCACCGCGCTTCGCCGCCCGGGCGTTGACGGTGTGCTGGGCACCCCCGACATCATCGACGACCTGGCCCTGCTCGGTCTGCTCGACGACAAGATCGTCGTCGGTTCGATGAACCGCGGCGGGCTGTGGGGTTCCTCCTTCGAGATGGACGACCGCTACACCGCCTACGACATCGACAAAATCCAGCGCGACCGCCTCGACTTTGCCAAGAACCTCGTGCGCATCAACCTCGAAGACGCCGGCTCGCTGGCCACCCTCGAGGCGACAGCCCTCGCCGTGAGCGAAGCGGCCAAGTCCGGCATTCCGATCATGCTCGAACCGTTCATGAGCTCCTGGGTCAACGGTCGGGTCAAAAATGACCTGACAGCGGATGCCGTCATCCTCTCGATTGCCATCGCCGAGGGCCTCGGCAACTCCAGCGCCTACTCGTGGCTGAAGCTGCCGGTCGTTCCCGACATGGATCGCGTCATGGCCGCCACCACCCTACCGACCCTGCTCCTGGGCGGTGACCCGGTGGGTGACCAGAACGAAACCTTCGAATCCTGGCGCCACGCCCTCGCCCTTCCGGGCGTGCGCGGCCTGGTCGTGGGCCGCAGCCTGCTCTACCCGCGCGACGGCAACGTCGAGGCAGCCATCGATACCGCTGCGGAACTCGTGCACGGCGCCTAAAAACCTCTCATTCATTCCACTCTCGTTCAGAAGGAAGCAACCATGCCCGCAATTGCAACTGATTTAGCCCTCGTCGCGCACTGGATCGACGGAAAAGAACAGCCGGGAGTCTCCGGTCGCATCGCGCCGGTCTTCGATCCCGCGCTCGGCACGGTCAGCAAGAACGTGTCGCTCGCCAACCAGGCCGAGATTGCGGCCGCCATCGCCAGCGCCAAGGCCGCCTTCCCGGCCTGGCGCGACCTGTCCATGGCCAAGCGCCAGCAGGTGCTGTTCAGCTTTCGTGAACTGCTAAACGCCCGCAAGGGTGAAATGGCCGAGATCATCACGAGCGAGCACGGCAAGGTACTCTCCGACGCCCTCGGCGAGATCTCGCGTGGCCAGGAGGTCGTGGAATTCGCCTGCGGTATCCCGCACCTGCTCAAGGGCGACTACTCCGAGAACGTCTCCACCGGCGTCGACGTGTACTCCACCCGTCAGGCCCTCGGCGTCGTCGCCGTGATCAGCCCGTTCAACTTTCCGGCGATGGTGCCGATGTGGTTCTTCCCCCTCGCCCTCGCGGCCGGCAACACCGTCATTCTCAAGCCGAGCGAGAAAGACCCAAGCTCCGCCATCTGGATGGCCAAGCTGCTCCAGGAGGCCGGCCTCCCCGACGGTGTATTCACGGTGCTGCAGGGCGACAAGGAATCCGTCGACGGCCTGCTCGAACACCCCGACGTGAAGGCCATCTCCTTCGTCGGCTCGACCCCCATCGCCCAGTACGTCTACGAAACCGGCACCCGCCACGGCAAGCGCATCCAGGCCCTCGGCGGAGCCAAAAACCACATGCTCGTGCTGCCCGACGCCGATCTCGACCTCGTCGCCGACTCCGCCATTAACGCCGGCTTCGGCAGTGCCGGGGAGCGCTGCATGGCCATCAGCGTCATCGTCGCCGTTGAACCCGTCGCCGACGTGCTGATCGAGAAGATCGTCAGCCGCATGAACACCCTCACCGTGGGCGACGGCCGTCGCTCCTGCGACATGGGCCCGCTCGTCACCGAGGTGCACCGGGACAAGGTCGCCAGTTACATTGACATTGCCGCCGAGGACGGCGCGACGATCGTCGTCGACGGCCGCGGCATCGAGGTGAACGGCGACCCGAACGGGTTCTGGCTCGGCCCGACCCTGATCGATGCCCTGCCGGTGACCTCCAAGGCGTACACGGAAGAGATCTTCGGACCGGTACTCTCAGTGGTACGCGTTGCGAGCTACGAAGAGGGCGTCGACCTGATCAATTCCGGCGCCTTTGGCAACGGAACCGCCATCTTCACCAACGACGGCGGCGCGGCTCGCCGTTTTCAGAACGAGATTGAGGTGGGCATGATCGGCATCAACGTGCCTATCCCTGTGCCCGTTTCCTACTTCTCCTTCGGTGGCTGGAAGAACTCGCTGTTCGGCGACACCAAAGCTCACGGCGTCGAGGGCGTGCACTTCTTCACGCGCGGCAAGGCCATCACCAGCCGCTGGCTCGACCCGAGCCACGGCGGCATCAACCTCGGCTTTCCCGAGAACAACTAACGATGACGATGCCATCCGCGCACTGGTTCTACGCCCGGGGCTCCCTCGAGCGTGACGGCTGGGAGACGGTCGTCGACACCGCCATCAGCGGATGGCGTTACACCGGAATCCGCGTCGCCGCCCTGGCCTCGGGGGACTCCTCGACACTGCCCGCCGAAGCCGTCGAACGCATCGTGGTGCCCCTCGCCGGGTCTTTCACGGTGCGCTACACCCTCGCGGGGGAGACCGAGGTGCGAGTGCAAGTTCTCGCTGGGCGAGCATCCGTTTTTCACGGCCCGACCGACACGCTCTACCTGCCCACCGGCACGGCTCTTTCGATTGAAGGCGCTGGGCGGGTGGCGGTGGCCGAAGCGCCGACCGACCAGGTGCTGCCGGTGACGTATATTCCGAAAGCGGATGTTCCGATCGAGTTGCGCGGGGCCGGTCGGTCCAGCCGTCAGGTGCACAACTTCGGTACCCCGGCCAGCCTCACGGCCGACCGATTGATCGTGTGTGAAGTGATCACCCCGGCCGAGAACTGGTCGAGCTACCCGCCGCACAAGCACGACGAATACCGGGAGGGCATGGAGTCGCGGCTCGAGGAGATCTACTACTTCGAGAGTGCCGTCACCCGCGGCCAGAGCGCGCCGCAGACGGCGAGCCCGTTCGGCCTCATGCGCACGTATTCATCCGAGGCCGGAGACATCGACATCTCGGCGGAGGTGCACACCGGCGACGTCGCGCTCGTTCCCTTCGGCTGGCACGGCCCCTGCGTTGCAGCCCCAGGCTACGACCTCTACTACCTCAACGTGATGGCCGGGCCGGATCCCGACCGATCATGGCGCATCAGCGATGATCCGGCGCACGGCTGGATTCGCGATACCTGGGTAGGCCAGGACTTCGACTCCCGGCTTCCCTACACGTCTTAATTCTCTACCGGCAGCACCCCGAAAGGACACAACGTAGTGACTACTCGTCGTATGACAGTCAGCCAGGCACTCATCGAGTTTCTCGCCCACCAGTACACGGTCGACGGCTCCGTCCGTGAGCGCACGATCGTCGGCACCTTCGGCATCTTCGGTCATGGGAACGTCGCCGGCATCGGCCAGGCCCTCAAACAGCTCTCCGTCCAGGACCCCACGCTGATGCCGTACCACCAGGCCCGCAACGAGCAGGGAATGGTGCACGAGTCAGTGGCTTTTGCCCGGATGCGTCGGCGTCGGTCGACCTTCGCCTGCACCGCCTCGGTCGGGCCCGGTGCCACCAACATGCTCACCGGTGCCGCCCTCGCCACGATCAACCGCTTGCCCGTGCTCCTACTTCCCTCCGACACCTTCGCCACCCGGGTGGCCGACCCGGTGCTGCAGCAGTTGGAACTGCCCCAAGACGCGAGCATTAGCGTGAACGATGCCTTTAAGCCGCTGTCGCGCTTCTTCGACCGGGTGCAGCGCCCGGAGCAGCTCTTTTCCGCTGTCATCGGCGCCCTGCGGGTGCTCACCGACCCGGTCGAAACCGGCGCGGTCACGCTGTGCCTTCCCGAAGATGTGCAGGCGCAGGCGCTGGACGTGCCGGTGGAGTTTCTGGCCGATCGTGAGTGGCAGATCCGTCGCCCCCGGCCGGATCGGGGCGTCATTGACCAGGTCGTGCGCGCCATCCGTGAGGCCAAGCGGCCCATGATCGTCGCGGGCGGCGGCGTCATCTACTCCGATGCTGCAGCTGCGCTCGCCGCATTCGTTGAACTGACCGGCATTCCGGTGGGCACCTCGCAGGCCGGTGTCGGATCGCTGCTGTGGGACCACCCGCAGAGCCTCGGCGCCGTGGGCGCCACGGGAACGACCGCCGCCAACCGAATCGCCCGTGATGCTGACCTGATCATCGGAATCGGCACTCGGTACAGTGACTTCACGACCGGCAGCCGCACCGCGTTCCAGCACCCGGGCGTGCGCTTCATTAACATCAACGTGGCATCATTCGACGCGATCAAGCATGGCGCAGCCATCGCGGTGGTAGCGGATGCCCGTGAGGCACTGCTGGAACTGACCGAGGGTCTCGATCGCTACCAGGTCGATGCTGAATTCGCCGATCGCATCCGCTTGGAGAAGACGGAGTGGAATGCGGTCGTCGACGCGGCCATCGCCCCGAGTGGGCGGCCATTTCCCGCCCAGTCCGAGATTATTGGTGCCGTGCAGCGGGCCTCGGAGCCGCGCGACGTGGTCGTCTGCGCGGCCGGGTCGCTGCCCGGCGACCTGCACAAGCTCTGGCGGGTGCGCGACGAACTCGGCTATCACGTGGAATACGGCTTTTCCTGCATGGGCTACGAGATCGCCGGAGGCATCGGTGTACGCCGAGCGGCCCCTGACCGCGATTCCATCGTCATGGTCGGCGACGGCTCGTATCTCATGATGCACACCGAGATCGTGTCGGCCGTGGCCGAGGGGCTCAAATTCATCGTCGTGCTGGTGCAGAACCACGGCTACGCCTCCATCGGGCACCTCAGCGACACGGTGGGCTCGCAACGGTATGGCACGCAGTATCGTTTTCAAGACAAGGCTCACAACAACTTTGAAACGGATGCGACGCTGCCGATCGACCTGGCAGCCAACGCGGCAAGTCTCGGGATAGCCGTGATCAGGGTGGAGCCCGGGGTGAACGCCATCGCCGACCTGGCTGCGGCCGTGGCCACGGCGAAGGCTTCCAGCACGGCGACCCTGATTCATATCAACAGCGATCCTTTGCTGTTTTCGCCCGATACGGAGAGTTGGTGGGACGTGCCGGTGGCCGAGGTATCGGCCCTGGAGAGCACCACGCACGCGCGGATCGACTACGTTGCCCAACGTGCGATTCAGCGCCCCTATCTCGGGGCCCAGCTTGTCTCGAAAAAACAATTGTAAGTATGTCCAGACAAACCCTTGACGCCGGCTTGACAGCCGTATAGCGTTGTCAAAAGCAACACATCAGGACATTAAAACAAACTCAAGGTGGAGGCAATAAAGTGCGATTCGTAGTTCTGGGTGCCGGCAGGATCGGGCTGTCTCACGTCGGCACGTTGAAGGCGCAGGTCGGTGTCACCGACCTCCTGATCGCTGACCTCGATCCAGCCCGCGCAGCTGCTGCGGCTGCTTCGGTCGGCTCGGCGTCAGCCACCATCGAGGAGGCATTCGCATCGAAGCCAGACGGCATCGTCATTGCCGCGCCGACCTCGGCCCACGCCGAGCTCATTGTGCGGGCCGTGCGCGCCGGCATCCCGACCTTCTGTGAGAAGCCCCTCGCCGAGAACCTCAGCTCCAGCATCGCGCTTGTCGAGGAGGTCGAGCGTCACGACGTTCCCGTTCAGATCGGGTTCCAGCGCCGTTTCGACGCTGGTTATACCGAGGCCAAACTGGCTCTGCAGAACGGTGACATCGGCGAACTGCGCCGCATGCACGTGCTGACTTGCGACCCGACGCCGCCCCCGGCCGAGTACATTTCCACCAGCGGTGGAATCTACCGCGACTGCCACATTCACGACTTCGACATTCTGCGTTGGGTCACCGGCCGCGAGGTCGCTACGGTCTTCGCGACCGGTGCCAACCGTGGAGCGTCCTTCTTTGGCGATGCCGGCGACGTTGACGAATCCGCAGCACTGCTGACACTCGATGACGGAACCCTGGTCACTGTGCAGGGCTCGCGTTACAACGGTGCCGGCTACGACGTGCGGATGGAGCTCGCTGGAAGTCTCGGAAACCGTTCGGTCGGACTCGACGAGCGCGTGCCGCTGACCAGCGCCGAGCCGGGCGTCAGCTTTCCCACCGGTTCAGCCTGGCCCAACTTTCAGGAAAGGTTCGCTTCGGCCTACGCAGCAGAGCTGGCCCGATTCGTCACCGTCGCCTCCGGCGAGACCGTCAGCCCGTGCACCCCGCGAGATGCATTGGAAGCGCTCTACATCGCCGAGGCCGCCGAGCTGTCCCGCGCCGAAGGACGCCCCGTGCGCCTCGACGAAGTCAAGCGGTGACTGTGTCCGAGACACGTCTCCTGAGCCGCATTGCCGCCGCACCCATTTCCTGGGGTGTGTGCGAGGTTCCCGACTGGGGTTTTCAACTCACCCCTGAGCGGGTGCTCGGTGAGATGCGCGAGCTGGGCGTCGTGGCCACCGAGTTCGGTCCCGAAGGTTTCCTTCCGGTGAGTCCGAGCGATAAAGCTGCGACCTTGGCGGATGCCGGGCTGAAAGCCGTCGGAGGATTTGTCCCGATTGTGCTTCACGATGCCGACCGCGATCCCGTTCCGGTCATTGAAGGCGAACTCGACTCGTTTGTGGCGGCAGGGGCAACCAGACTCGTTCTCGCCGCCGACACCGGACAGACCGGCTACGACTCGCGGCCGACGCTGAGTGAGCAGGAATGGGACACGCTCCTGACCAACCTCGATCGGCTCGTGCAGACGGCGGCCGCGCGGGGCGTCGTGGCATCCATCCACCCCCACGTCGGAACGATGATCGAATCTAGCGACGATGTCGAGCGCGTGCTTAACGCCTCGCAGATCGGGCTCTGCCTCGACACCGGACACCTGTTGATCGGTGGCACCGACCCGGTCGAACTGGCCCGTAGCGACGCCGCTCGGATCAGTCACGTGCACCTCAAAGACGTGCGCCGCGACCTGGCCAAGAAGGTGCAGCGCAAGGAGCTGACCTACACCGACGCGGTCCGCCTGGGCCTGTACACACCGCTCGGCACCGGCGACATCGACATCGCGACAATTGTCACCTGCCTCGAGGCTGCCGGCTATGCGGGCTATTACGTACTCGAGCAGGACACGATTCTGAGCGAGAATCCGCCCGTGGGCCAGGGCCCATTCGCGGATGTGCGTACCAGCATCGATTTCATCGCCAGTTTGGCGACTTCCTAAGACTCTTCACGACCGACAGCACGATCCGCACCACACACGGCACGGCATCAGTCACAATGTATCCAATGGAGGATCCACTCATGAAGCTCAAATCTCGCTGGATGGCGGCGCTCGTCGTCCTTCCGTTCGCCCTCACCGGTTGCACGTCCACCACCAACACAGCAGCCACCACCGACGTTGCTGCTTCCGGTGACAAGGTCACGATCGCCGTCGTCACCCACGGCTCACCGGGCGACACCTTCTGGGACGTCGTCAAGAGCGGCGCAGAGCAGGCCGGCACAGATCTCGGTGCCACGGTCACCTACCAGGGTGATGGCGACCCGGTCAAGCAGAGCCAGCTCATCGACGCCGCCGTTGCGACGCACCCCGACGGACTGATCGTCTCGATGGCCAACCCGGACGGCGTCAAGAACGCTGTCGAAAAGGCGGTCGCCGCTGGCATCCCGGTGATCACCATCAACTCCGGCCTCGAGCAGTCCAAGGCATTCGGTGCCCAGACCCACGTCGGTCAGAGTGAGTTCATCGCCGGTCAGGGCGCGGGCGAGCAGCTCGCCGAAGCTGGTGTCGGCAACGTCATCTGCGTCATTCACGAGGCTGGCAACAGCGGACTGGAAGAACGCTGCAAGGGCGCAGCTGACACCCTCGGCGGCACCGTCACCAACGTTCAGGTCGACGTCGCGAACGTCGCGGACGCGCAGAACACCATCAAGAGCAGCCTTCTGGCTGATCCGTCCATCGACGGCGTGCTCACCCTGAACCCCGGTATTGCCGTAGCAGCCAGCCAGGCCATCGACGAAGCCACCAGCTCGGCAAAACTGGCGACCTTCGATGTGTCCTCCGACGTGACGCAGCTGATCCTCGACGGCAAGATCCTGTTCGCGGTCGACCAGCAGCCCTACTCCCAGGGATACCTGCCCGTGACCTTCCTCACCCTCCAGGCTCGCAACGGCGACGTCGTCGGAGGCGGCATGCCGGTCTACTCCGGCCCTGGTTTCGTCACCAAAGACAACGCGGCCGAGGTCGCCAAGTTCGCGAAGAATGGAACGCGATGACCGTCACCGCACCCGCGGTAACCGATCAACGGATGATCGATGAAAGGCTTAAGCCAGCCGGTCTCATCATCACGCTGCTGCGCCGACCCGAGGTCGGCGCAGCAGTGGCCGCCCTCGCTATCTTCATCTTCTTCTCGGTCTCGACGACGGCGTTTCTGACGCCGGCCGGCGTGGCCACCTGGCTCTACTCGGCATCGCTGTTCGGCATCATGGCCGTCGCGGTTGCCCTGCTCATGATCGGCGGGGAGTTCGACCTCTCCGCCGGCGCCATGGTCGGTACGACCGGACTGATCGTCGGAATCGTCACAACCGAGTGGGGCGTCAATATCTGGCTCGCCCTCGTCATCGCCCTGGCGATTGCCCTGGCCATCGGTGCGGCGAACGCCTTCGTGGTGATGAAGACAGGGCTGCCGAGCTTCATCGTCACCCTCGCCACCTTCTTCATTCTGCAGGGAGTGAACCTGGCGGTCACCAAGATCATCACCGGCACGGTGTCGATTCAGGGCATGAGCGCCGTTCCTGGCTTCGATGCTGTCAAGGTGTTCTTCGGCTCCTCGTTCGCATTGTTCGGCATGGACGTGAAGATCTCCATTGTCTGGTGGATCGCGATAACCGCTCTCGCCACCTGGATTCTGCTGCGTACTCGCTCCGGAAACTGGATCTTCGCGGTTGGTGGCCAGATCGAAAGCTCACGCCAAGTGGGCGTGCCGGTCATGAAGGTCAAAATGGGCCTGTTCATGACCACCGCCGGCGCGGGCTGGCTCGTCGGAATGCTCCAGCTGTTCGATGTCTCGACGGTGCAGGCCACGACCGGAATCGGCCAGGAATTCATCTACATCATCTGCGCTGTGGTCGGCGGATGCCTGCTGACCGGCGGCTACGGATCGGCCATCGGTGCGGCCCTCGGCGCTCTCATCTACGGCATGACCCTGCAGGGCATCGTCTTCGCCCAGTGGGATAACAACTGGCTCAAGGCGTTCCTCGGTGGGATGCTGCTGCTGGCCGTGCTCGTCAACCTTTATGTACGCCGCCAGGCAGGAGTTCGCTCATGACGCCGGGAGACACATCCGCTGCCCCGCCCATTCTTGAGGTTCGGGATATCGGCAAGACCTATGGTTCGATTTTGGCGCTGCAGGGAATATCGGCCTCGGTCGGGGCAGGTGGGGTGCTCTGTGTGCTGGGGGACAACGGTGCCGGCAAGTCGACCTTCATCAAGATCCTCTCCGGGGCGCACGCGCACACCCACGGCAAGCTTCTCGCCTACGGTGTCGAGCGCACCTTCGGCAGCCCGCGCGAGGCACTGGACCTGGGCATCGCCACGGTGTATCAGGACCTCGCCGTGGTTCCGCTGATGCCGGTGTGGCGCAACTTCTTTCTCGGCTCCGAACTGACGCGCGGGTTCGGCCCGTTCAGCCAGCTGGACGTCAAGGGGATGCGCCGGATCACCAAGGAAGAACTCGCCAAGATGGGCATCGACCTGCGCGATGTCGACCAGCCGATCGGCACCCTGTCGGGCGGTGAACGCCAGTCGGTGGCCATCGCCCGAGCCGTGTATTTCGGCGCGAAGGTTGTCATCCTCGACGAGCCGACCTCTGCTCTGGGAGTCAAGCAGGCCGGTGTCGTGCTGAAATACATCGCTCAGGCCCGCGATCGCGGCCTCGGCGTGGTCTTCATTACGCACAACCCGCACCACGCCTACCCGGTCGGCGACCGGTTTCTGCTGCTCAAGCGTGGAACCAGCCTCGGCGATTTCAAGAAGAGCGAGATCACGATCGAAGAGATGACCAAGCTCATGGCCGGGGGAGCGGAACTCGACGCTCTCGCCCACGAACTCGCTCGCGCCTAACCCGCTGGATCTACAAAAAAGTCTGGCCGTCTGACCCTTCGGGGTTAGGCGGCCAGACTTTTTTGGTGCTTTTGGCAGGACTGCTACTTCTCGACCAGCGTCACTTCGAAGGAGTACAGGTCGGGGCGGTAGCAGTGCTGGCCGAACTCGACCGCGCGTCCGGAGTTGTCGAAGGCCGTGCGGTCCATCGTGAGCAGCGCCGCATTCTTCTCGATCTCCAGCAGCACGGACTCCTCGTTGGTGGATTTGCGTGCTCCGATGTGCTGGCGGGCGACCCGCATCGTCACTCCGCGCGAACGCAGCACCTGGTAGAGCCCGTGCGCGACGAGATCGTTGGGTTCGATTCCGATGAATTCTTCGGGGAGCCAGTTTTCCATCACGGCGACCGGCACGTCATCGGCCAGGCGCACGCGCCGAATGTACAGGGTGGGACTTCCCTCGGCCACGCTGAGTCGCTCAGCCGTTTTCGCATCCGCTACCCGGGTTTCGAGAGCGAGAAGGTGCGTAGAGGGCACCTTATGCGTGTTGGTGAGGTCGTCGTAGAGGCTGGTCAGTTCGACCTTGCGCGTCACCTGGCCGTGCACGACCTGGGTGCCGATGCCGCGACGGCGTACCAGCAGGCCCTTGTCGACGATTTCTTGGATGGCGCGGCGCACTGTTGGGCGGCTGAGGCCCAGGCGCTGGCCGAGGGCGACCTCGTTCTCCAAGCGTGATCCGGCTGGCAGTTCGCCACTGAGAATGGCCTTCTCGATGCGCTGCGAGACTTGAAAATACAGCGGAATCGGGCCGGACCGTTCCAGATCCATGAACATTCCCATGGGGAGGGTGTTTTCTTCCTTCGCGCTCATGTGACCCCTTCACTGACATGCCAAGAGCTTTGGCTGGTTGTCATGACAATATCAGGTCATAGCGACGTTGTCAGGAGGCGCGGCAGGTCACATTCATGACGCCCTCCGCAGCGCCGGTGGCGGTGTTATTGCATTCGACAATATTGCTGAGCTCCCACGTCATCGAATAGCCAAAGCCCGGACCGTTCACGGCGGCGGTGTTATTGCGGAAGATATTGTCTGTGCCCCACCCGTCGAGGATCTCGTGGGTCTGAAAACCGTCACGGAGCGAATTCGTGCCGGTGTTCGAGTCGATGACCCAGCCGTTTCCCTTGATATCCACCCAGGAGTCGGCCTCGCTCAGCGCCGACCAGTCGAAGGTATTCTGGCTGACAATTCCATTGCTCGTGCCCTCCTTCACATCGACGGCTTCTGAGGTAGTCTGCGAGAACGAGTTGCCCGTCACCGTGTTGCGATCGCTCCGGTCTGGCTGGCATCCGCTGATATCGCACCAGTTGCTGTCGGCTGTGCCGATATAGACACCCTCGCCGAACTTCGGTTTGCGCAACCCGGTGTCGAAAACGGTGTTGTCGGCGACGGTGTTGTCGGTGCTGAACCGGCGAAGGTGGATGGCTTCGTCGCCGATCGTAGAGACGGTCAGTGCGCGAATGGTGGACCCGACAGTACCGTCAGCCATGACACCTTTTTGCGCGTTGGTGACAGAAAACCCCACCAGATTCCAATACTGGGCGCCGTCGAGATGCATCACGTAGCCGTTCATCGGGTCGCCGCCGTCGAGCACACTGTCGGTTCCTCCGCACAGAGTGATCGGCTCGTCGACGGTGCCTGATGTCGTCGCGACGAAGTTGCCCTGATAGTTTCCGTCCGCCAGCCCGATGACGTCCCCGGGCGCGGCGTCGATGAGTGCCGAGGACAGCTCGTCAGCGGATGCCACGTTGATCGTCGCGCGCGGGCAACCTGCAACGTCGCGTGCCGTGGGCGCCTCGGCGAGTTGGGGGTGGGCATCACTCGCGGTATCGTCGACGACGATGGCGACCGGGGCAGGTTCAGGGGCGCACACGCAGTCACGCTCAGCATGAGCGTGAGGCTCAGGCTCACGAGTACCAGCGCAGGCCCGACCTGAGATCTGCTCATAACGATGACTCTAGCGTTGGCCGGACCGTGCCGACTTGGTTCGCGTCAGGTGCCGAGACTGGCGACCGCAGCTACCGCCGCACGAACGGATGCCGCCGCCTCGGCCGCCTCCGCCGCCGACGTGCCAGCACCCAGCGTGAACCGCACCGCGGTCTGCGCCAGATCGGCCGACACCCCCATGGCGGTGAGCACATGCGAAGGCTCGCTGCTGCCGGCCGCGCAGGCGGACCCGCTCGAACAGACGATGCCGCGCGCTTCGAGCTCGAGCAACACCGCCTCGCCGCTGGTGCCGGGAAAGACAAAGGACGCGGTGCCCGGCAGGCGTTCGGTCGGGTGGCCGGTGAGCCGGGCCGACGGCGTCTCGCGCAGTACCGTGCCGATGAACTCGTCGCGGAGGGCGCTGGTGCGCTGGGCAGTGAGAGCCCGTTCCTCACCGGCCAGGCGGAGCGCCACGGCCAGGGCCACCGCACCGGCGACGTTCTCGGTGCCGCTGCGCTTGCCGCGCTCCTGGCCACCGCCGTGCAGCAGCGGCTCGATCACGAGGCGGCCGCGCAGAAAGACGGCGCCGATGCCGGGGGGAGCACCGAGCTTGTGGCCGGAGAGGCTCAGTGCGTCCACGCCGAGGGCTTTTACGTTGAGGTCGAGCCAGCCACCGGCCTGCACCGCGTCGGTGTGAAAGGGCACACCCTGCGCGACAGCGGCCAGTTCAGCCAGGGGCTGCACGGTGCCGACCTCGTTGTTGGCGTAGTGCACCGAGACCAGGGTCGTGTCGGGGCGGAGCGCGCGGGCCAGGTCGGCGGGGTCGACGCGGCCGGCGGCATCCACTGGCAGCAGGGTGATCTCAAAACCGTGCAGTCGGCGCAGGTAATCGCAGGAGTCGAGCACGGCCTCGTGTTCGATCGGAGTGGTCACGATGTGGTGGCCGCGCGGGGCGCCGAGGGCGATCCCCTTGACGGCGAGGTTGTCGCTTTCGGTTCCGCCGCTCGTGAAGGTCACCTCGCCGGGGCGGCAGCCGAGCGACCGGGCGACACTGCGCCGCGCCTCCCGCAGCGCGGAGGCGGCCGCCTCACCGACCTGGTGGTGGCTCGACGGGTTGCCGAAGCCGCTCGTGAGGTGCGGCCACATGGCCGTAAGCGCTTCGCGGCGCACCGGGGTCGTTGCGGCGTTGTCCAGGTAGATCATGGGTTCGCAAGTGCGAATCCGGCCGGCTCGCTCACCCGAATGGCCACGTCGAGCCCGAGGTCGAGCGAGTGCACGCTGTGGGTGAGCGCACCGACCGAGATGACGTCGACACCGGATGCCGCGATCGCGCGAACCGTAGCGAGCGAGACTCCGCCGCTGGCCTCGACGATGGCCCGCCCGGCGATCTGCTGAACCCCTTGAATCAGGTCTGCGGGGCTGAAATTGTCGAGCATGATCGTGTCGATGCCGGCCGCGAGTACGTCGTCGATCTGGTCGAGCCGGTCGACCTCCACCTCGAAGTGGGTGGTGTGCGAAAGCTTCGCCCGCACTTCAAGCAGGGCCTCGGTCAGGCCGAGCGGGCCGGCCGCGAGGATGGCGAGGTGGTTGTCCTTGGCCATCACCGTGTCGGAGAGGCTGAACCGGTGGTTGTGGCCGCCGCCATCGCGCACGGCCTGGCGCTCCAGGGCGCGCAGCCCGGGCGTGGTCTTGCGGGTGTCGACGATGCGGGCCGTGGTGCCGGCCGTCTCGGCGACGTACCGGGCGGTCAGGGTGGCGATTCCGCTCATCCGCTGCACGAAGTTCAGCCCGATGCGCTCCGCCTGCAGGATACCGCGGGCGGGGCCGGTCACCTCGGCCAGCGTGGCGCCGGTGTCGAACGAATCGCCGTCCTGGACGAACGGACGCACCTCAATGCGCGGGTCGGTCAAGCGAAAGGCCGCCGCGAAGACGGCGGTGCCGCTAAATACGCCGGGTTCGCGCGCCTCGAGCCGGGCGGTCGCGACGGCGTCTTCCGGAATGAGCACGGCCGAAGTGAGATCGCCCCAGGGCGCGTCCTCGTCGAGGGCGGCCTGCACGACAACGTCGATGGAGTGATTGCTCAGCATGCGATGGCCTCCTTGGCCGGAATGAGTGAGCGGGATTGCGAGTAAGACAGGGCGAGTTCGGGCCGGGTGTCGGTGAAGTCGGAGCGGTAGTGCGCGCCGCGCGACTCCTCGCGGGCCAGGGCTGCGCTCACGAGTAGGCGGGCCAGGTCGAGCAGGTTGCGGTCTTCGAGGGCGGCGACGTCGCGGCTGGTCGCTGGCGGCGAGACCCACTGGGTGAGGCTGTGAGCGGCGTGCCTGAGGCCGACGCCGGAGCGGTGTACTCCGGCAGAGTCCCAGAGGAGCTGCTGCAACGTGTGGCGGTTGACCAGCGTGCCGAGACCGGCCGGCGGTGTTCTCGTGGCGGTCTCGGCAGGCTCGACCAGCGAGGGGGAGCTATCCGCAGGTTGGCTCGCGTTGGCCGGGTCGAACAGCGGGTGGGGGAGGTGTTCAGAGCGGGTCGCGTTGGCGAAGCTGGGGGAGAGCACTGTGCATGGCGACAGCGTCGTGCTCGCCCGCCAGGGCTCGCCGAGCGCGCGTACGGCTCGGTCCGCGAACACGGCCGCCTCGAGCAGGGAGTTGGAAGCGAGCCGGTTGGCGCCGTGCGCCCCTGTGCGGGCGACCTCTCCCACGGCGAAGAGGCCGGGCAGGCTGGTTCGACCCCAGGCATCCGTTTCAACGCCGCCCATCCAGTAGTGAGCGGCCGGAGCCACCGGAATCGGATCGACCGCCCAGTCCAAACCGGCAGCCCGGCAGGCCGCTGTGATCGTGGGAAACCGGGTTTCGAGCAGCTCGCGGCCCAGTGCGGTTGCGTCGAGCAGCACCGGCGTGCCGCCCTGCTGCTCCATCTGGCTGGCGATCGCCCGGGCGACGACGTCGCGCGGCGCGAGCTCAGCGTCGGCGTGCTCGGCGAGCATAAAGCGATCGCCGAGTTGATCGCGCAGCACGGCGCCTTCACCGCGCACCGCCTCCGACACGAGCGGTGTGCCGGGCACGGCGAGGGCGGTCGGGTGAAACTGGTAAAACTCCAGATCGGTAACGGATGCTCCCGCTCGCCACGCCGCCGCCACCCCGTCCCCGGTTGCGACGGAGGGATTGGTGGTGTGCGTGAACAGCGCGCCGGCGCCGCCGGTGGCCAGGATCACGGCGTCAGCGGCCAGCGAAAGCTGCACGCCGTCCGGGCCGAGCACGCGGGCGCCCGTCACCCGGTCATCGTACACGATCAGGTCGACCAGCATGGTGTGCTCCCGCACCTCGATCGTGGCGCGGCGTTGCACGGTCGCCACGAGCGCTGCCTCGACCGCGGCGCCGGTGGCGTCACCGCCGGCGTGCACGACGCGGGAGCGGGAGTGGGCGGCTTCGAGGCCGCGGGCCACGCCGGATTCATCCCGGTCGAAGTCCACGCCGAATCGAATCAGGTCGCGCACCCGCGCCGGACCCTCCTCACAGAGCACGCGCACGGCCGCCGGGTCGCACAGACCGGCGCCGGCGCGCAGCGTGTCGAGCACGTGGGCGTCCACCGAGTCGTCCCGAAACAGGGCGGCGGCGATTCCGCCCTGGGCATAGCGGGTATTACTCTCGGGCAGTACCGACTTGGTGACCAGCACCACCTGGTGGCCGGCATCCGCTGCCCGCACGGCGCCCAGCAGGCCGCCGAGGCCGCTGCCGATCACGAGGATCGCGGCCATGTCAGGCGCCGACCAGGATCGGCGGTCGGGCCGCCAGCATCCGCTCGAGGGCGACGCGCGCGTGTACGGCGACATCGGCCGACACCGTGATCTGGTTGAGGACCTGGCCCGGCGCCTCACCGCCACCGACGAGCGCCTCGAGCACCCAGGCCAGGTAGCCGGCGTGGATGCGGTACATGGTCGAGCAGGGGCAGATCACCGGGTCGAGGCAGAATATCTCGTGCTCTGGGTGCTGGGCGGCGAGCCGGTTCACGAGGTTGATCTCGGTGCCGATGGCGAAGGTTGTACCGGCCGGAGCTGCTGCGATGGCCTTGGCGATGAAGTCGGTGGATCCGGCCGAGTCGGCGGCGTCGACGACCGCCATCGGGCATTCCGGGTGCACCAAGACCCGCACGCCGGGGTGCTCGGCGCGGGCGGCGTCGATCTGCGGCACGGTGAAGCGGCGGTGCACGCTGCAGAAACCGTGCCAGAGCACGACGCGGGCGGTGTCGAGTTGCTCGGCCGTGTTGCCGCCGAGCGGCTTGGTCGGGTTCCACATCGGCATTTGGTCGAGCGGCACCCCCATCGCCTTGGCGGTATTGCGGCCGAGGTGCTGGTCGGGGAAGAACAATACGCGCTGGCCGCGTTCGAAGGCCCACTCGAGCACGGCCTTGGCGTTCGAGGAGGTGCAGACGATGCCGCCGTGCTCGCCGCAGAAGCCCTTGAGCGCGGCGGAGGAATTCATGTAGGTGACCGGAATGACCGGAACCCGGCCGGAGGCATCCGCTTCGGTGCCGTAGAGGTCTTCGAGCTGTTCCCAACACTCGGTGACCGAGTCGATGTCGGCCATGTCGGCCATCGAGCAGCCGGCGGCGAGGTTCGGCAGAATGACGGCCTGATCGGGCCCGGAGAGCAGGTCGGCGGTTTCGGCCATAAAGTGCACGCCACAGAACACGATCGCGGCGGCGTCGGGGCGGCTCTGGGTGGCCTGGGCGAGCTGAAAGCTGTCGCCGACGAAATCGGCGTGCCGCAGCACCTCATCGCGCTGGTAGAAGTGTCCGAGAATGACGACCGAGTCGCCGAGCACGTTCTTGGCCTCGACGATGCGGGCGCTGAGTTCCTCCGGCGAGGCAGTGCGGTAGCGCTCGGGCAGTGCGCCCTGGCGGGGAGAGCCGGCCGGAATAACGTCACCCATCGACGATCCGGGGCCGTAGCCCGGGGCTCGGGTGTCGAATTCCCACGGATCTGTTGCCAGGTCGGGGCTGCACGTGCTGCCGGCGGCTTTGCCGGTGCCGATGAGACGAATGGTGGTCTCGACCGAGGGAATAGTCATGGTCGTGCTCCTTGAGAGGTGGTGAGAAGTGAGAACAGGGGTTAGAGCGTGGGCCCGGGCGGGTCGTGCTCGTTGCCGCGACCGTCATAGCGGTAGAGCCGCGCCGGTCGATGGCGGGCGCCGGCTACGTGCTGATCGGTGCTGATCAGGGTGCCGCTCGACTCGATCGACCGCCGAAAATTGGCCGGATCGAGCGCCTTCTGCAGCACGGCCTCGTGCACCTCGCGCAACTGGGCGAGGGTGAAGGTGTCTCCGAGAAAGGCGTGCGCGATGCGTGCATATTCGACCTTGGTGCGCAGGCGCCAGAGCGCGTATTCCACGATGCGGTTGTGGTCAAACGCCAGCGGTGGCAGTTGGTCGGCCGCGAACCACCGCACGTTTTCACCAACGGATGCCCGCTCCGCGACCTCCGAGCGCACCAGCGCCCAGTACACGACGGAGACCACGCGCAGCCCGGGGGAGCGGTCGATATCGCCGAAGGTATAAAGCTGCTCGAGGTAGCGTGGCGACAGCTCCGTGGTCTCGCGCAGGGTGCGTGCTGCGGCTGCGGCAAGTTCTTCGTCGGCCGGCAGCCATCCGCCCGGCAGCGCCCAAAGATCTCGGTGGGGGTCGCGGGTGCGCCGAACGAGGGGCAGCCACAGGGTCTTGAGCCCGGACTCGTCGTCGGGGCGCAGGGCGAAGATCACGGTCGACACGGCCAGGCTTGAACCCGCAGCGCCTGACCCCGCAGCGCTCGCCGGGGCGTCTCCAACGGCGAGCGGGCTCTGCTGCGCGATCGGGGGTGTCTGTACGGAATGTTCCAGCACGGGGATCCAGTCGTAAAGGTCTAGTTGACTCTAACTGCTGGATCCATCATATAGTCAAACTGACTCAAACACCCGAATGTGACGAAAACCCGTCGTTGTCCGGCTGGCACAACTCATCCACGGCGGTCGTCCGTTGTTGTTGTTGCGCACACAGGTCCGCAACTAAATTCGTTGGGAGTCAGGCTCCGCGGGCTGCGGCAGTTGCGCGCGCGCCGGCCCGGCTGATGCCCATGCCTGTCACCCCCCAGAGCGTCACCCGGGCCATCGCCTCGATCGCGATGCGCGGGCTCATCTTCGACGACCCGCGCACCCGCTCGACGAAGGTGATTGGCACCTCGATGACGCGCAGGTCGGCGCGCACGGCGTGCAGCAGCATCTCGATCTGAAAGCAGTAGCCAAGGCTGTCCACGCTGGAGAGGTCCATGCGTGACAGGGCGCGGGCCGAATACACTCGGTAGCCGCCGGTGGCGTCGCGTTGGGGCAGTCGCAGCACCATCCGGGAGTAGAAGGACCCGCCGCGGGAGAGCGCGCGTCGATGCCAGGGCCAATTCTCGATGGCCCCACCCGGTATCCAGCGCGATCCCAGCACCACGTCGGCCGTTTCGGCCGCGGTCAGCAGACTGGCGAGTTGCTCCGGCCGGTGGGATCCATCGGCGTCGAGTTGCACAAGCTGGGTATAGCCGTGGCTGAGAGCCCAGCCGAAACCCTCGAGGTAGGCGGCGCCGAGGCCGGTCTTGTCGGTGCGATGCAGAACGTGTACGGCCGAATCCGAGACGGCAAGCTGATCGGCGAGGCTGCCGGTGCCGTCGGGGGAGGCGTCATCGACGACCAAAATGTGCGCCGCGGGGACGCTCGAGCGAACGCGTTCAACAATGCTGGCCACGTTCTCGGCCTCGTTGTAGGTGGGAATGATGACCAGCGTGGTGGCTGCGGAGTTCTGGGGCACTGGCTTACCTCGTCATTTCAATAATGATGGTGCGGTTGACCAGCGTCGTCTCGTCGACGCGGAATCCTTGGAGTTGCAGCGTGCGGACATCCGTTTCATTTCGCCAGTCCGCACTCCCCGAGTATTGCAGCAGCCAGACCGTGTTGAGGTTCGCTACGGCCGGAAGCGCGTCGGTCAGCGGGGCTACTTCGTCCCAGAGCCAGGCCGTGTCGCTGTAGGAACGGGTCAATGTCACGTCGTGCAGGCCGGCGAACGCCTCGGGGTAGAGGTGCATGGCCAGCCGCGGAATGCGCGATGGGCGCACGCTCTGGTCGAAGACGACGCCGTCGCCGGGCAACGCCTCGGCGGCCAGCACGGCCGCCACCTGACGCCAGTCGCTGCCCTCGTTCTTGCCGAATTCACCGCGTTGCACGGTGTAGGCGGGCACGATGGTGGCCACGAGCAGGGCAACGCTTGCGGCGCGCAGCCAATTATTGGCCAGAGCGGCCACCCCCACGGCGATCACGATGGCCACCGCCGGGGCGCAGATCGACAGGTAGCGCGTCGAATACATGGGGGTGACTAACTCGTTGCCGATCAAGAGGATGCCGCTCGGCAGCAGCATCCAGGCCAGGAAAATGCTCAGCGCACCGCGGCTGGGCAGACCAGCCTGATAGTGCGTGCCGCGGAGCCGAAAAAATACGGCCAGGACGGCCACGATAATGAGCGCCCAGGCCATGATCGCGACCGGAACGGTGTCGAACCACTGCATGACCGCGGCTTCAGAGACGGTGACCCTTGGGCGGCGGCCGATGAACGCGATCTGCTCCCGCTGGGCTGAGCCCGCGAGCAGAATGGGCAGGGCCAGCAGTAGCCCGAGCAGGCTTGCCCCCAGCCAGAGTGCCAGGCTCCACCAGAGTCGGGCAGTGGGTCGGCGAAGCGGATGCCGGCGGGCCAGCGCCACGACCGCCACGGCATGTACCGGAAGCAGCAGGGCCAGGTAAAGGAAGACGTATATTCCCAATGCGAGCAGCAGGGAGTAGCCACCCCACAGGGCGATCTGCCGCCGGCGACTCGCGGTGCGGCTGCGCACCGCGAGCACCAGCAGCACGGTCAGCCACACGCCGATCGCCGTCGCGATCGCCGTCGATCGCGCTTCAGACCCCATGTAGGTCACCCGGGGCAGCACGGCGAAGATCAGGCCGGCGCCGATCGCCGCCGGGTGGGAGATGAATTTTTCGGCCAGAACGACGGTGCCGGCGGCGGCAGCGCCGATCGCGATCGCGCTCGGCAGCCGGGTGGAGAACTCGGAGGCGCCGAACAGGTCAATCCAGCCGTGTAGAAACAGGTAGTAGGCGCCGTGCACCGCATCGATGTTGCCGAGCATCAGGAACAGTGAAGGCAGTGACCGCTCGGCGGACATCACACTGGCCGCTTCATCGCCCCAGTACGACGGCTGCCAGGACCAGGCGGCCGACACGACGAAGGCGACGAGACCCACGAGAAAGGCTGACCATCCGGTTGACCGGAGGGTGAAATCGGGTCGGGCCAGCGCGCGAGAAGCCAGGGGATGAGGCGCGATAGCGGAGGTCACCCGTTCAACCTACCCAGCAATTGTTAACGGTAGCCATCGAAACCCCTCGAATTTGCCGCAAAGACCAATCCGTTTGTCCCACGGTGTCGGCATCGGCCGCCAGCTATGCTTTCGCCATGAGCCCAAAAGCGCAGCCAGACCAGCCAGCCGCGGTGGGCGTTGCCGTCGCCCAGTTCGCGCCGGGGACCGATAAAGCGCAGAACCGGGCCGTGATTCGCCAGCTGGCGACGACCGCAGCCCGGCGTGGTGCCCACCTGGTCGTGTTCCCGGAGTACTCGGCCTTCTTCGAGCCCAAACTCGGGCCGGCCTTCGTGGCCGCCGCGGAGCCGCTCGATGGCCCGTTCGGTACGGCGCTCGCTTCGCTCGCAGCCGAGCTGGGCATCCACATTGTGGCCGGCATGCTCGAGACGACGGAGGACCCGGCCCGGTTTTCGAACACCCTCGTCGCCGTCGATCCGACCGGACGCCTCGTCGCGAGCTATCGCAAACTGCACCTCTACGACGCCTTCGGCGATCGCGAATCCGACTGGGTGCTGCCGGGGGACCTCGACGATCCTGAGATCTTCGAGGTCGGTGGACTGCGGGTGGGCCTGCAGACCTGTTACGATATTCGCTTTCCCGAAGTAACCCGTCGCCTCGTCGATGCCGGAGCGACCCTGGTGCTGGTGCCGGCCGAGTGGGTGCGCGGCCCCCTCAAGGAGCACCATTGGCGAACGCTGCTGACGGCCCGGGCTCTCGAGAACACCGTGTTCGTGGCCGCCGCCGATCACACGCCGCCGATCGGCGTGGGTACGAGCCTGATCATCGACCCGATGGGCGTCGCGTTGGTGAGTCTTGGGGAGGCAGCGGATGTCGCGATTGCCTTCCTGGAACCGGCCCGCGTTGCAACGGTGCGCGCGATCAACCCGGCCCTGGCGCTGCGCCGGTTCGCCGTAGTGCCGCGCTGATTCTGACGACGCTGACCCGGCTAGCGTTCGCTGACGCTCGCCTTGGTCGCGTGGGTCTGGGCGGCCGCCCGAATTCCGATGGCCGGTTCAATCTTGGGCGTGTGGTTGGCGTCGACGGCCGCACTCTCTTCGGCGGTCACGACGAGCCCCTGGGAGCTGTTAGCCGAACGGGTGAGCTGAGCGACCCAGTTCGGATTGATGGTCGGGGCGTGGCCACCGGCGAACTTGAAATAGAGCGGAATTGCCGGGTGCAGCCAGGCCGAACTCCGCCCGTCGCCGACCACTGAGGCGTCGCGCCAGGAGAGCAGAAAGCTCTCACCGCGGCGCAGTTTCTGAACGATCACGAGTTGCAGATGTGCCAACATTCGGTCTTCGAATTCCACGACGACACGGTCATACGTGAGCGAGCCCATGAGTGCTACCTTCGGTCGGTCGTGCTGCCCGCAACGAGAAGCAGAGGGTGTTGAAACACTGGCGCAGTAACGATTGAAAGCGAAGCCTGCACTTTAGCGTGGAACCGGGTACTCCTAATCACTGTCCTCCGTTCGGGGGACAAATACAAGCAGTTCAGCAAGTGCCCAGCGCATTGTCACGTTGTGGCTTGGTCGACCGGCAGCGGAGCGGCGAATTCGAGCCGAAGCAGCACTTCGAGCGGGCGTTCGATCTGACCGAAGTGCCCGGCTCCCGCAATCGTGCTGATCACGCACTGGGGCACAACCTCGCGCAGCTTCGCGTCGTCGGCCGCTGTGACGAACACGTCGTCGTCACCGTGCACGGCGCGCACCGGGCACACGATCTGAGCCCACCGCCGGGTTGCGTCGTAGGCGCCGGCGCGGACAGCGGCCAGCACGAACCCGGCTGGACGCACTTCGGTTCCGAGCGCGGCGACCACGGCCCCGTCGATGATTCCGGGGCGGCGAAACAGCGGCGCGACGAGGCCGCGCAGTAGATTCAGTCGGGCGAGGGCCGTGATCAGGCTACGGCTGGCGCTGCCGCCCAGCCGCAGCATCCGCATCGTCAGCAGCAGCGTGGTGAACGCCGGCAACACGAAGAAGTGGCGAATCGGGTGGCGCACGCTGTCCTGGATTGAAAACGACGTGGCCGAGACCAGACCGACGGATGCTGTCGCCCGCGTCTCGCTCGCCGCCAGCTGCAACGCGATGAACCCTCCCATGGAATGACCCACGACGTTCCACCGCTCATAGCCGAGGGCGCGCGCCACCTCGGCGACTGTCTCGGCCATCGACTCGACGGTCAGGCTTGCTTCATCCGCGGGAAGCGGCGAGTCGCCCCATCCTGGCAGGTCGGGAATGATCAGATCGGGCAGGTCACGTTCGGTGGCGTGGGCCGCCTGCAGCAGGGGCGTCCAGGTCGTCCAGGATCCGGCAGCACCGTGCAGCAGAATGGTCGCGGTCTGGCTGGTCGTGCGGCGCCCATGCCGTACGACGACGGTGCAGCCGCGCAGCCGCATCGAACTGGTCGTCAGCCCAAAATGACGCGCATCCGGGTCGAGCGCGAAGGGGCTGTAGCCCAGCACGGTCGCCGGGGGTGCCGGTCGGGGCTGGGCAGCCGGCTCGGGGATCGGTGCCGGCACGGGTTGCGCCGGGGGCGGGCCGGGCTTCGGCCGCGGCCCCGGAGTATCAAGGGCGGTCGCGACGGAGAGGCTTCTGCTCGTTGGTCGGGTCATCAAGATGCTCATGTGCATAGTTCGGTGCGCAGACCGCGCTGGATTGCTCCCAGCCCTGACAAAGATGGGGCACGAAATCTCAACGCGCAGGAAGCGCACGCGTTGAGCCAATTAACAGGCAGGAATATCGAGTGCGCCGCGGCCGTTGCCGCCTACGGGCGAAGAGCGACGACCGCTCGCCCGTCCTCCCTGAACCTGTCGATCTGACTGACCGGCTGACTCGTTATTTTCAGAAAGAAGTACCCGTGAACCTCTTTTCCCCGCTGACCCTCGGCGACCTACAGCTGCCCAACCGCCTCGTGATGGCGCCGCTGACCCGCATCCGTTCTGGCCAGTCTGGGGTCCCCGGCGAGCTGGTGGCCCTGCACTACACGCAGCGAGCCACACTCGGCCTGATCGTGAGCGAGGGCACCTACCCGAGCCACGCCGGCCAGGGCTTTCCCGGTCAGCCCGGTCTGGTTGAACCGGAGCAGCTCGCCGGCTGGCAGGCCGTGACCGACTCCGTGCACGCCGCCGGCGGACGCATTGTCGCCCAGGTCATGCACGCCGGTCGGGTCACGCACGAAGCCACCACCGGCGGCTACCGCGTCGTTGGGCCCAGCGCGATCGCCATCACCGGAAGTACCCGCACCTACGACGGCAAGCAGGACTTTCCCGTGCCCCACGCACTGACCGCCGAGGAGTTGCCGGGCATTATCGAGGACTTCGTGCGCGCGTCGAAGAACGCCATCGCGGCCGGATTCGACGGCGTGGAGCTGCACGGCGCCAACGGCTACCTGCTGCACGAATTCCTCTCGCCGGCCTCCAACGTGCGGGGCGACTCCTTCGGCGGGTCGCCCGAGAATCGTGCCCGTTTCGTGATCGACGTTGTCACGGCGGTCGCCGCGGCGATCGGTGCCGGCAAGGTCGGCCTGCGCATCTCGCCCGCGCACAACATTCAGGATGCCCTCGAAACGGATGCCGACGACCTCGCGGCCACCTATGGCGCCCTCCTCGGCGGGATCGCCCCGCTGGGCCTGGCTTACCTGAGCGTGCTGCACGCCGACCCGGCCGGGGAGTTCGTGCAACACCTGCGGGCGCGCTTCGGTGGCAACTTTCTGGTGAACAGCGGATTCGGCGTGATCACCTCGCGCGACGAAGCCCTCGCCCTGGTTCGTGACGACGTCGCGGACGCCGTCGTGGTCGGTCGCGCGGCCATCGCGAACCCCGACCTGCTGCGTCGCTGGCAGGAGGACCTGCCGGTCAACGAGCCCAACCCGCTCACTTACTATGCCGACGGCGCCCGCGGCTACACCGACTACCCCGCCCTGGCTTCCTAACTGCACTCCCGCCCGGGGGGCGGGTGCATAACTCCTGCAATTCGTGTTGCGTCGAAAAAAGTTCCGTGTCATTCCGGGGTTGAGAACGCGCTGCCGCAGAAATTGCAGGAGTTATGCACACGGGGGCTACGCAGTCAGCGTCGGGACAGGGCGGCCAGCTCGGCCGACGCCTGTTCCAGAAGTTCTATTTTCTTGCAGTAGGCGAACCGCACGAGCGGCGCATATTCGGCCCGGTGCGCGGGGGAGCAGAACGCCGCAATCGGCACCGCGACCACCCCGGCCAGTTCGGGGAGCCGGCGGCAGAGGTCGGCACCGTCGGTGAAACCGAGCGGTGTGGCGTCCGCCACGATGAAATACGAGCCCTGCGGCACACTGATGGCGAATCCGGCCGCGCGAAGCCCCGTGGCCAGGACATCGCGCTTGCCCTTCATCTCGGCGGCGATGTGCGCAAAATACGCGTCCGGCAGGTCGAGCCCCACCGCGATGGCCGGCTGAAACGGCGCCGCGTTCACATAAGTGAGAAACTGCTTGACCGCGAGAATGGCGGTCACGATTTTGGCGGGCGCACTCAGCCACCCCACCTTCCAGCCGGTCAGGCTGAACGTCTTGCCCCCGGATGAAATGGTGACCGTGCGCTCCCACGCCCCCGCCAGCGTCGCGATCGGAATGTGTGGCGCCCCGAACGTGAGGTGTTCGTACACCTCATCCGTGACGATCAACGCGTCGTGCTGGTGTGCGAGCTTGACAATCAATTCCACAGCCTCCCGGGAAAATGTCGCGCCGGTCGGGTTGTGCGGATCGTTCACGATGATCAGTCGGGTGCGATCGGTCACGGCGGCGCGCAGGGCGTCGAGGTCGGGCTGGAAGTCGGGAGCACGCAGCGGAACCGTTCGATGGATGCCGCCACCCAGGCCGATCAGTCCGCCGTAGGCATCGTAGAACGGCTCGAAGGTCACGACCTCGTCACCCGGTTCGATCAGCGCCAGAATGGTCGCCGCAAGCGCCTCGGTTGCGCCGGCCGTGACCAGAATCTCACTGCCGGGGTCGAGCGTCAGCCCGTAGAACCGCTGCTGGTGCCGGGCAATCGCCTCGAGGAGGACCGGCTGGCCGCGCCCAGGCGGATATTGGTTCACCCCGTCGCTGATCGCCTGGTGGGCGGCCTCGAGAACCTCGGCCGGTCCGTCTTCATCCGGAAAGCCCTGTCCGAGATTGATGGCACCGGTGCGCGTTGCGAGCGCGCTCATCTCGGCGAATATGCTCGCTGCAACGCTGCCGTCTTCCGCGAGGAGCCCGGCCCCGCGGGCTGTGCGTCGCCAGGCACCCGAGACGATCGGGGTATGTTCTGTGTGGAATGAGTCCTGCATGGGCTCCAAACTATCGCCTCGGCAAGGTCTCGGCTTGATCATTGAATGCTCTCAGGCCGTACATACCGAACGTTCAGGTTCGGGCGCAAAGCTGGCAACGCTTGGAAGGAGCACCCGATGACCGACAACAATAAAGATTCTGGCACCACCCCCGATCCGGCTGATGACGCAGCAGACTTTGCCGTGAATGAGTCCGGCGAGGCTTCTCCGCCCACGGTACCGCCGGTGCCACCCACCGAAGCGCCGGCCGCACCCTCGGCCCCGACCGCCCCGCCGACGAATTCCGAGCCCGCCGTGCCGGTCGTCAACGCACCGACCCAGCCTGCCGCGACTGAGACCGGCTACCCGGCCGAGAACCCAACCTCCACTTACCCGACGGATGCCTTCGGGCGCCCCGTCGAGACCGCCACAGCCTCTGCCTACGCCCCCAGCGTCGCCCCGCAGGACTACGCCACCGCTAATTCCTACCCCGGGCAGCCGTTCCCGGCCGGCAAGACCAAGGAATCCGGTCGCCGCAAGGGCAGCGTCGCGCTCATCGCCGCCCTCGCTATCGGCGCCCTGGTCGGCGGATCATCCGGTGCCGGCATCACCGCCCTGATGATGAGCAACCAGAGCAACGGAGTCCGGGTCAGCGAAGCCTCCGGCCCGAGCAACGTCGTGGTCAATGACTCCACGAGCGTCAATCAGATCACCGCCGTCGCCGCGAAGGCCTCGCCGAGCGTCGTGACCATCGATGTCGCCAATGGCTCCTCGGGCGGTACCGGCTCAGGGGTCATCCTCACCGAAGACGGCTACGTGCTCACCAACACCCATGTCGTCACGCTCGACGGGGCCGCCTCGGACGTCACGATCGAGGTCAAGAGCAACGACGGCAAGCTGTACACCGCTACGCTCGTCGGCACCGACCCTATCTCCGACCTCGCCGTGATCAAACTGACCGATGCCAGCGGCCTGACCCCGATCACCTGGGGTGACTCCTCTGAGCTCAACGTCGGCGACAGCGCCATCGCCATCGGCGCCCCCCTCGGCCTTTCCGGCACGGTCACTGACGGCATCGTCAGCGCCCTCAACCGCAGCATCACCGTCGCAAGCTCGGCCGCACCGAGCTCGCCCGACCAGACGGTACCCGACGAGGGCGACAGCCAGAACCCGTTCTTCTTCGACTTCCCCAACCAGAACGGCGAACAGTCGCAGGGCTCCCAGGGTGCCACCGCGAGCATCTCCCTCCCCGTGATTCAAACGGATGCCGCCATCAACCCCGGTAACTCCGGTGGCGCCCTGCTGAATGACGCCGGTGAGCTGATCGGTATCAACGTGGCCATCGCGAGCGCCGGCAGCACGACCGCGTCGTCGGCGGCCGGAAGCATCGGCGTGGGATTCTCGATCCCGTCGAACTTCGCCCAGCGCATCTCCGATGAGATCATCGCCAATGGAACGGCCACGCACGGCCTGCTCGGTGCGAGCGTCAGAGACGCGTCGAGCTCGACCAGCAGCACGGTGGGCGCCCTCATCGTCGAAGCCAGCTCCGGTGGTGCGGCCGAACAGGCCGGCCTGCAAGCCGACGACGTGATCACCAACTTCAACGGTGTGCCGATCACCGACGCGATCGACCTCACCGCCCAGGTGCGGGTACTCCCGGCCGGTGGAACCGCTGACCTCACCTATGTGCGGGACGGCAAGTCGTTCACCGTCTCGGTCACGGTCGGCGAGCTCACCAGCTAAGCCCCGCTCCCTTCCTGCACTGCACATCGCGTCGCCGGCTCGCCGGCGACGCGATGTGTTTGTCTGCAGGCGCGTGACGGAACGTCGGCGCGCGGCGAATTGCCGGGCTGGTAGGCTCGATCGTCCTACCCCATTATCGGAAAGCTGGCCAGCCAGGTGCACCAAGGTAGTACGGGATTTCTGCCCGGGGTCTCGTACGTGATGCCCGTGCTGAACGAGGCGACACACGTGCGAGCTGCAGTCGAGAGCCTGCTGGGGCAGGACTACCAGGGACCGTTTGAGGTCACCCTGGCGCTCGGACCGAGCATCGACGGAACGACCGAACTGGTCGAGGAAATGGCCGCCGTAGATGCTCGTATTCGTGTCGTGGCCAACGATGTGGGGTCGACTCCGGCCGGCCTGAACACGGCCATTCGCGCCTCCCAATATGCGGTCGTCATTCGCGTGGACGCTCACTCGGTGTTGCCCCCCGAGTACGCCCGCGTCGCGGTTGAAACGCTCGAACGCACCGGCGCCGACAACGTCGGCGGCATCATGGATGCTCGCGGAATCAGCGCCTTTGAACGGGCTGTAGCCCGCGCCTACGGCACCCGCATCGGCCTCGGCGGCACACCGCACCACGTGGGCGGAGCGGAAGGGGCCGCCGAAACGGTCTACCTGGGCTGTTTTCGCACCCAGAGCATCCTCGACGTCGGGCTCTTCGACGAGGGTGTGAAACGCGGCCAGGACTGGGACCTCAACCGTCGGCTGCGCGAGGCCGGTGGCCTGGTCTGGTTCACGCCGAAGCTGCGGGTGCTCTACCGGCCCCGGCCGACCCTGGCCCAATTGGCGCGGCAGATGCTGTCGACCGGGCTGTGGCGCGGAGAACTCGCGCGGCGCTACCCGGCGGCCAACGGCATCCGTTATTTCGTGCCGCCGGCCATGGTGCTCGGTGTGACTCTCGGGGTGCTCCTCGGCCTCGGGGGGCTCCTGCAGCTGGCTCTCGGCGCAACGCCGTGGCTGCTCCTCGGCCTGATTGTTCCGGCCGGGTACCTGCTCATCGTCATCGCCGCGACTCTCGCGGTGGCCCGACCAGACGGATTTCGTGCAGGACTGCACTTTCTCGTAGTCTTGCCGTGCATTCACTTCTGCTGGGGAATCGGCTTCGTCCTCGGATATCTCAAGCTCACCAGCAACATCACGGCACACACGGGAAGGTGAGCAGATGACCAGTGCGCCCCACATCTCGCCCAACCGGCCAGCCCGACCGGAGTCGATCGCCCAGCTCCGAGCCGTCGCCCAGCCGCCGGAGGTGCGCCTGCGTGCCAACGCCGAGCACTGGACGGCAAGCCTGTACCTGCGCGACCTGTCGCCGTACCTGACCTGGATGCTGCTGAAAACCCGCATCTCCGCCAACGGCGTGACCGCTCTGATGATCCTGGCTGGCTGGTCGACCGCCGCAGCGCTGCTGATTCCGGGAATCTGGGGCGCACTGCTGGCCCTCGCCCTCAGCCAGGTGCAAATGCTGATCGATTGCTGCGACGGTGAAGTCGCCCGCTGGCGCGGCACGTCCTCACCCGCGGGGGTGTTTCTCGACAAGGTCGGGCACTATTCCACCGAGTCGCTCATTCCCATTGCCCTCGGCTTTAGGGCAGCCGCGTACCCGTTCGAGTCGCCCGAGGATTTTCTCTGGACCAGCCTCGCGCTGCTGCTCGCCCTGATCATCGTGCTGAACAAAGCGCTCAACGACATGGTGCACGTCGCCCGCGCCAACGCCGGCCTGACCAAGCTCGCCGACACCCACGGCGAGAAGACCCCGACGCCCCGCCTGATCGCCCGCGTTCGCCGTCTCGCGCGCTTCGTGCCCTTCCACCGGCTGTACCACTCGGTCGAGCTGACCATGGTCATCTTCGCCGCGGCCGTCGTTGGGCTGGTGATCGGGCAGCCGATCGTTGACCGGGCCGTGCTGAGTATCCTGGTTCCGCTCGCATTTCTGTCGCTCATCGGTCATTTCGTGGCCATTATGGCGTCCAAGCGTGTCCGTTCCTAGCTTTGGCTCCGGTACCCCGACGGTCGGTGTCGTGGTGCTCACCCAGGGCACCCGGCCGGAGGACCTCGACCGCGGAATCCGCTCGGTGCTGGCCCAGCAGGGGGTTACCCTCGACGTAATCTGTGTCGGCAACGGCTGGCAGCCGACCGGCCTGCCTGGCGGCGTGCAATCGCTCGGGCTGCCGACGAACCTCGGCATTCCGGCCGGACGCAATCGCGGGGTGTCGCTCGTCAGCGGGGACTACCTGTTCTTTCTCGACGACGATGCGAGCATTCCCGACCCGAACTTTCTGATCAACGCGATCGGCAAGCTGCGCGCCGACCCCACGATCGGCCTGCTGCAGCCGCGGGTCGAGGACCCGACCGGCGTCGAATCGCCCCGGCGGTGGATTCCGCGCATCCGCAAGGGCGAGGCCACCACGCCCGGACCGGTGTTCTCGGTCTGGGAGGGCGCCGTGTTGCTGCCGCGGGCCGTCTTCGACGCGACCGGCGGCTGGGCCGAGCCGTTCTTCTACGCCCACGAGGGCATCGAACTGGCCTGGCGGGTCTGGGACCAGGGCCGGGTCGCCTGGTATGCCGGCGACCTCGTGGCCAACCATCCGGTGATCCTGCAGACCCGGCACGCCGACTACTATCGCCTGAATGCGCGCAATCGGGTTTGGCTCGCCCGTCGCAACCTGCCTGCCCTGTTGGTGCCGCTCTATGTCGGCGCCTGGACGGCAATTCAGGTGCTGCGCTGGGCCCCGAACAACCGGCCGGCCCTGCGCGCCTGGTTCGGCGGCTGGCGCGAGGGCTGGCGCAGCGATCCGGGGCCGCGGCATCCGCTTCGAGCACGCACGATCTGGCGCATGACCGTCGCCGGGCGACCGCCGATTATCTGAGGGACGGTAGGCTGATGCGGTGGTAATTCGGAAAGACATCAGGCGTGCCGTCAAGCTGGTCAAGGATGTTGTGGCATCCCGCAAGGTGCAACACGCGCTGCGCGGCCCGCTGAAATCGCGGGAAATACGCGAGGACAACCACTTCAAGATCGCCGTCTACTTTGCTGACGGGCCGGTCAACATCTACCAGATGCGGCAGTGGTACCGGCCGCTCGCCACCCTCGCCAAGACCTGGCCGGTGCTTGTGCTCAGCCGCACCGGCGGCGGCACCCTCAAGCTCATGGACGAGTCGCCGGTTCCGGTCGCCTACGCGCGCACGGTGCCGCAGCTCGAGCGGATCGTCGCCGAGCAGGACATCCGCATCGTGTTCTATGTCAACCAGAACCCGCGCAACTTTCAGATGATGCGCTACGGGCGCTGCTGGCACGTTTTCATCAACCACGGTGAGAGCGACAAGATGTATATGATCACCAACCAGTTCAAGGCCTACGACTACTCCTTCGTCGCCGGGGACGCCGCGCTGGCCCGACTGGACCGGGTGCTCTGGGACTACGACTTCGACAAGCGCGCCATCAAAATCGGGCGCCCGCAGGCCGACTATTTCAGCGGCGAACTGCCGTACACGCGCGACGAACGCCAGGTCGTGCTCTACGCCCCCACCTGGGAGGGCGATCGAGCCGCCGCCGCCTATGGCTCTGTCGCCACCCACGGGGTCGCGCTGGTCACCGCCCTGCTGGCCACCGGAACGCATCGGGTCATCTATCGTCCGCACCCGCGCAGCGGCGTTGTCGACCACCTCTACGGTGCCGCCAATAAGACCATCATCAGCGCCATCGCCGCAGCGAACGCCCGCGATCCGCGCGCGCAGCACGTCTACGATTCCGGCCCAGACCTCGGCTGGCAGTTGGCCGCCGCTGACGTCGCCATCGTCGACATTTCGGCGATGGTGTACGACCGCCTCGCCACCGGCAAGCCGCTCATTATCACCCGCCCGGTGAACCCGACGGCCGTGATCGACACGAGCGGGTACCTCTCTGACTGTGAGTGGCTGCCCGCCGAGGCGGCCACGGACATCGTCGCCGCCGTCGACCGGCTCACCCACGATGGCGCGGCGGTCGAACGACTGCAGGGCTGGGTGCAGCGCTATTTCGGCGACACCACCCCCGGCGTCGCAACGGAGCGCCTGCACACGGCCGTGCAGCATCTCATGGACGAATGGGATCGGTTCGCGGCCGTGCACGACCACGATGCACCCATCGTGCCCGATCCCGCCACGATCCCCGACGACGAGCTATAGCGTCGGGTTCTGACCGGGTGTTGCGCCTCCCCGCCAGCCTTGCGCGCTGCTGTGCTGCACGGGCGCCCGATTGTGGCTCGCGCGTCGGGCCGGCCGCGCGCGCGAGCGGCTTGGGGTTGCGCGAGCAGCACCAGCACGACCGACGCGCTACTCCCGTGCGGGGTCGGGCGGCGATTCGAGCGGCTGCGGCTGCGCAGTCGGCCACGAAGCGGATGCCGGAGCCTCGGCCGGTCCGGCCGCCACCGGCTTGCCCCGGTGCGTTTCCCGCACTCGGATCTCCCGCACTCGTGGGTCCAAATCCGGCTGAAACCCGGTGGGCGGCGGGCCGAACGCGAGTCGTGACGCGTGCATGACCTTATTGCCCAGAATGTGATTGCCGACACCACCGATGACCGCTCCGATGCCAAACGGGAGGACTTTGCCGAGCAGGCTGGCGCTGCCACGGGTGGCGAACTGACGCAGAAAAGCGCTCTTGAGCCGGTCGGTCAGGGGGCCCAAAACCGCCCGGGGGAGGCTGTTCGTGATGAGTTCGCCCCAGTAGGTGGTGCGGGCCGTGCCCGAACCGGTGACCTGGCCAGCGAGCTGGCGCACCAGATCGCTGCCCTCCCGGCCCAGCATCATGGTCATGACCAGGGCGCGGGCTCGCTCCGGATCCTCCACGGCGATACCGTGTACCTCGCTGACTGACTGCGTGAACAGCGCCGTCGCCTCGAGAAAGCCGGCGGTCTCCAGGCCAGACAGGGCGATGGTCACGCCCGTGCCGACCCCGGGAATGACGGCGGTCGCGCCCACTGCTGCGCCCCCGGCGGTGACCGCCGCGAGATAGCGCTTCTCCAGGATACGCACGATCTGCTCCGGCGAGGCGTGCGGATTGCGGCGACGGATGCTGCGGATATGGGCCAGGACCACTGGCCGCTGAATGGCCAGAACCCGGTCGATTCCCTTCACAAACCCGGTCGGTAGGGCGCCGCCCTGCGGATTCCCGCCGGTCGACGACAGCATCGGTGTGCTTTTCCTGGCCATTGATCGCCTTCCCCTCGCCCGTCTCGTCGAGTGTACGTGGTGCGCCGGGCACACGCTGTGCCGCGCGGCGACTCCGGCAAGACATCAAATACCACGTCTGGGCAATTGTCCAGCCGGTAGTCAAGACCGGGGCGGGCGGCTACAACTGAGGAATGCCCGAGCCGAAATCAGAAGCATCCAGACTGCTTGGCCGCCGTCTGCGCGAACGGCGCCTGACTCTTGGCTTCAATCAGGAGTCGGTGGCCCTGCTCGCCGGACTCAACGTGTCGAATTATGCCCGGATCGATCGGGGGTATGGAAACCCGACGATGTACACCCTCATTCGACTCGCCGCCGTCCTGCAACTCGAACTCAGTGAGCTGGTGATCGGCCTGGAGGTCGAACAGCTTCCGCCCACCCGGGACGCCTACCTGGCCATCAACTTTCGCTGACGATGCTTCTGGTCAGGCCTTGGGCTTGACGGCGTAGTCCGCGTTGTAGCGCTCAAGCACGTCGGTGATCGGGGCATCGAGCACAAGATCGCCCCGGTCGAGGTAGAGGCCGCGGGTGCAGAACCGACGCAGGTCTCGCTCATTGTGCGACACGATGAACAGCGTTCGGCCGCCGGCGAGAAGCTCTTCGATGCGCTGATAGCACTTCTCCCGAAAGGCCTTATCTCCCACGGCCAGTACCTCGTCGACCAGCAGAATCGGTTCTTCCAACCGGGAGATCACGGCGAAAGCGATGCGCACCTTCATACCGCTGGACAGATGCTTGTACGGCGTGTCGATGAAATCTGCGATCTCGGCGAAGTCGATGATCTCGTCAAAGCGTTCCGCAATTTGCTTGCGGGTCATGCCGTGCAATCCCGCAGTGAGATAGACGTTGTCGCGCACGCTCAGGTCGTCGACGAATCCGCCGGTGATCTCGATCAGCGGTGCGACGCCCTCGGTCACGTGCACCGTTCCCGTATCGGGAAGTACGACTCCGGTGACGAGTTTGAGCAGGGTGGACTTGCCCTGGCCGTTGCGGCCGACGACACCGATGGCTTCCCCCGGCTGCACGGTGAAGCTCACGTGCTGCAGGGCCCAGAATTCGCCCGGACGGCTGCGCCGGTTTCTGGCACCGAAGAGGTCCTTGAAATTGCGACGACCGCGACGATTCCTACGAAAGCGGATGCCGACATCCACTAGCGAAATCACCGGCAGCACCGCGGCTGTCTGGTTCACCACTAGATCTCCTTCAGAACGGCGCGTTCGGTGCGGCGGAAGACCAGCAGCCCCAGCCCGAGAAAGACCAGGGACATGACAACGCTGATCGCAACGGCGAACCAGTCGAGTTGCTCCGGAAAAAACGCTGCCCGGTAGAGGCTGAAGATGCCGGTCAGTGGGTTGAAAGCAGCCCAGAACTGCAGTTCGGGCGGAAGATCGGTGGTGCTGTAGATGATGGGGGAGGCGTAGAAGAGAAATCGAAGGATGAGTTTGACGGCCCGTTCCAGGTCCCGAAAGAACACGACGAGCGGTGCGACGAGCAGGCCGACCCCCGCGGTCAGCGCTGCCTGAATCACCATGGCGAGGGGAAAGAACAGCGCGTCGATGTGCAGTTGCGCGCCGTACACAATGGCGAAGAGAACCAGTACCGGTATCGAAGCGAGAAGCTCGATGCCCTTGGAGAGCACGAGGCGGTTCACCCAGATGGTGCGGGGAATGCGGGTGGAGCGGATGAGCTTGGCCTCGCGCAGAAATGCCCTCGTGCAATCGGAGACAGCCCCGTTGAACCACATCCAGGGCAGCAGGGCGGCCAACAGGAACACGATATAGGGCTCGTTGCCGACGTTTTTGTCAAATACCTGGGTGAAGACGAACCAGTAGATTCCGGCCATCACGAGCGGATCGAGGATGGACCAGAAGTAGCCGAGTACCGAGGTGGAGTAGCGCACGCGAAGATCGCGCTGCGTCAGCAGCCAAAGGGAATGCCGATACCGCGCGATCGGCGTGCGCTGTTCGGGGCGCACCAGGGCGTAACTACTCACGCCGTCTATCGTATGGGAGCCGGACTTGGTCTCGTGCCAGCCCACACTTACTGGGCTCTGGCCCAAACACCCCCAAACAGTGGTCGTCAGCCCCGCAGTCGCATAGGTTAAGGATCAGCGGGTTGCGTGGATTGGTGCTTGTCGACGCAGCCACCCGCACACTAGCAAGGGAGCCCGCATGGCCTACAACGTCGCCCAGAAATTAATTTCCTCGCACCTGATAGTCGGAGAGATGATCCCCGGCACCGAAATCGGCATCCGCATCGACCAGACCCTCACCCAGGATGCAACGGGCACCCTGGTCATGCTCGAGCTGGAAGCTCTCGGCCTGGATTACGCACGCACAGAGGTTTCCGTGCAGTATGTCGACCACAACCTGTTGCAGGCCGACAGCAAGAACGCCGAAGACCATGACTTTCTGCGTTCTGCCTGCCAACGCTTTGGCATCTGGTTTTCCAAGGCCGGCAACGGGGTATCGCACCCGACGCACATGCAGCGCTTCGGCATCCCGGGCAAGACCATGGTCGGCTCGGACAGCCACACCCCGGCGGCTGGCTCCCTCGGCATGCTCGCCATCGGCGTCGGCGGCACCGAGGTCGCGCTGGCGATCGCCGGCGAACCGCTCTACATTCGCATGCCCGAAATCTGGGGGATTCGTCTCACCGGAAAGCTGCCGCCGTGGACGAGCGCCAAGGACGTCATCCTTGAAATGCTCCGTCGCCACGGTGTGAAGGGCGGTGTCAACCGGATCGTCGAGTACTACGGTCCGGGGCTGGCATCGCTGACCGCGATGGACCGGCACGTGATTGCCAATATGGGCGCAGAGCTCGGAGCAACGACGACGGTGTTCCCCGCCGATGATCAGGTTCGCACATTCTTGCGCGCGGAGGCGCGTGAGGACGACTTCGTCGAACTGCTCGCCGACGCTGATGCCACCTATGACGTGAACGAGGAGATCGATCTCGCGACGATCGTGCCGTTGATCGCGCTGCCGAGTTCTCCGGGCAATGTCGTTCCGGTGAGCGAGGTCGCCGGCCGGCCGGTCGAGCAGGTGGTGATCGGGTCATCCGCTAACCCGGGTCTGCGCGACTTCGCGATCGTCGCGGCGATCACCAAGGGACGTCAGTCCTTCCCCGGGCTGAGCCTCGACGTCAATCCGAGTTCACGCCAGATTCTGCAGGACCTGACCAAAATGGGGGCAACCCTCGATCTGATCGGCGCCGGCGCGCGGCTGCACCAGTCCGGCTGCATGGGCTGCATCGGCATGGGGCAGGCACCCGCTAACGGCAGCATCAGCCTGCGTACCATGCCGCGCAACTTTCCGGGTCGCTCGGGCACCCAGGAGGACTCGGTCTACCTCTGTTCGCCGGAAACCGGGGCTGCGGCCGCGTTGACCGGAAAAATCACCGATCCGCGCGACCTCGCCGACTTGTTCGGTATGGACTATCCCGAGATCGTCCTGCCCGAGTTCTCCAGTGTGAACCTGACCATGCTTGAGGCGCCGCTGCCGGCGGCGGAATCGCTCACCATCGCGCTGGTCAAGGGCGAGAATATTTCGTCCCTGCCGGTCTTCGGCCCGCTCGCCGAGCGTATTGAGGCGCCCGTTGCGCTGATCGTTGGCGACGATATTTCAACGGATGAGATTCTTCCCGCCGGTGCGCGTGTCTTGCCGTTTCGCAGCAACGTGCCCAAACTTGCCGAATTCACCTTTGATCAGGTCGACCCGACCTACCCGACCCGCGCCGCGCTCAGCCGGGACACGACCGGCCATATGATTGTCGCCGGTGCCAACTACGGGCAGGGTTCCTCCCGCGAGCACGCCGCGATCACGCCCCGATTCCTCGGCCTGCGGGTGGTGCTGGCGGTGTCATTCGCGCGCATCCACTGGCAGAACCTGGCGAACTTCGGCGCGCTCGCGCTGCAATTCACGGATGCCGCCGATCACGATCGCATCCAGCGTGACGACGTCCTGGTGCTCGATGGTATTCGGGAGGCGCTCGCCAACGGCACCGAGATTCTCGTTCGCAACACCACCCGCAACGAGACCTATGCGGTGCGGCACGAACTCTCGACCCGCCAGATCGAGATGCTCCTGGTCGGCGGTCTCATTCCGTGGCTGCGTGCCCGGCACGCGCAGGGCGAGCCCGAGATCGGCGCAGCGGAGTAGCGGTACAAAGAACGGGACCGGCTTCAGCCGGCCCCGTTCTGGTTATTCGGTGCTGTCGACCACGTATCGGTAATATTCGACGCCCTCATCGAAGAAGTCGGGTCCGTTCGATGTTCCGACATGATCGACCACGAACTCGTCGTGGGCGGGCGGGGTGACGTCGATCAGGCGTCCCGCGTGCACGTCGATATATTGCGTTTCGTTCAGATCGACAGCTCCGAGCAGCGCGCGGTCGAAATTGATTCGCGCCGCCGCGTCTTGCCACCCGGCCACAACCCGCAGCGGCAGGGCCTCCGCCGCGTCGCCACTGCCATAGCCGAGGGCCAGCCAGTCCTGATCGGCCAGATCCAGGCCGTCGGTCAGGGCCTGGTGCAGGCCAGCGGCGAGCCAGGCCGGCAGAGCAGCGGTGTAGAGATTACCGAGGTCGCGCATGGCTTCCGAGCCTAGTCCGAGCTTTTCCCGAACGAGGGTGTCCCAGAGCGGGGTTTTGCGCAGCTGGTTGCGCGCCCGGCGCGCCAGCGGAAAGGCATCACCGGTGTTTTCGGCGAGCTGCGCACCGATGATGCCGAATGGTTTTGGGGCCAGCAGCTCAGCGCTCAGCCGATCGGCGTCGACGCCGGCTGCGGCGGCGAGTGCGCGCAGCTCGTCGTGACCGTCAGTATCGTGCGCGAGAGCGAACAGGTAGGCCATGACCCACCCGGTGGTGGGCATCTGGTGGTACGGGCGGTGCATGAACACCGCGTCGATGTCGTGAAAATAGTCGAGATTTCGGCCGGGGCGTTTGTCGAGCATCGCCGTCATCGCGTGGTGGGTGGCATCGATGTAGCAGCTGGTCGAGTAATGCCCGTTGAACATGGGCAGGTCCTGCAGCTGGCCGTCGTCGCGGTCGGGCTGATTGCGAAAACGTGTAAACGGCTTGCGAAAGTCGGCCACCCGATAGTCGGAGTCGCTGCCAGCCCCGGCGAGGTCCACCTCCAGTAGCCGGGCGTCGCTCTCCAGCAACATGGCGACGGCCCCTGCTCCCTGAGTGGGCTCGCCGCTGCCACCGCGCGCGTACTCGGCGATGTCGGCGCAGACGACGATGGCCTGGCGACCGCGGCCATCCGTTGCTAGATAGCGCAGCGCAGCTTTCATGCCGTACACGCCGCCGAGGCAGGCCTGCTTGAATTCAGGCACTTCGCAGTCTCTGGCCAGCAGTGGCAGGCCGGCGGCGGTGAGGGCCTCATTGACCATGCCCTTCACGATGACAGCACCGGCCGAATTGTCGGTGCTTGATTCGGTTCCGAGGGCGAGCAGCCCGACCTGGGTCGGGTCGATGTCGTAGTCCCTAATCAGTCGCCAGACCGCGGTAGCCGCGAAGGTATAGACACTCTGCCGGGGTGCGCGCATGCGAAAACTGCGTCCGACCACCGAACGGAATTTCTCCCACGGTTGGTCATTCCACTCGCACCACGATTCGAGCTGAACGCGATACGGCGGGAGGTACAGGGAGAAACCACTAATTCCAGGAGCCAACTGTGTCCACTTAACTTTCAGGTGATTGCGGGGCCGCGACGGTCACGCTATTTTAGCCGGCCAGGCTGCGAGTCGGGGCGCGGGCCGGTTTGAACGGATGGTGTCGGCGGCCCCGGCTAAAATGGAGGTAGAACCGATCGGAGCAGTCCTGTGTCACAGACCCTTGAGGCCGGCGCTACGGCCCGCGCCCGCGCACACAGCAATATTGCACTGGTCAAGTACTGGGGCAAGAACGATGCCGTTCTCAATACCCCGGCGGTCGGGTCGATCTCGATCACCCTCGACGCCCTCTACACCGACACCCGAGTGACCTTTCGCACCGGGCTCGCGACCGATGAATTATGGCTGAACGGATGCCGGCACGACGCCACCAAGGCCAGCCGCGTTCTCGACCTGGTGCGTTATTCCCGAGGTGCCACCCTGTGCGCGATCGTGGAGTCCGCGAATAATTTCCCGACCGGAGCCGGGCTGGCCTCGTCGGCGTCCGGTTTCGCCGCTCTCGCCGTCGCCGCGGCGGGCGCAGCCGGGCTCACGCCGACCGCGCGGGAGCTGTCCATCCTGGCCAGGCACGGCTCCGGTTCGGCCGCCCGTTCCATTTTCGGCGGTTTCGCCGAGATGCACGCCGGCAGTGCTGCCGACGGTTTGGACTCGTACGCCGAGCAGCTGCTGCGCGGCGCGGACTGGCCGCTCGCCATTTTGGTCGCTATCACCGAGCACGAGGCGAAGCCGATCAATTCGACCGTCGGCATGGGCGCGACCGCGGTCAGTTCGCCGTTCTACCCGGCCTGGCTTGCGACGGCCCCGACTGATCTCGCCGATATGCGGGCCGCGATCGCCGCTTTCGACTTCGTGCGTGTCGGCGAACTCGCCGAGTACAACTGCCTCAAGCTGCATGCCCTGATGCTCACCACCCGGCCAGCGTTGATCTATTGGAACGCCGCGACAGTCGCCGTGATGCACGCCGTTCGCGACCTGCGCGCGTCCGGCATTGCGGCCTACTTCACCATTGATGCCGGACCGCAGGTGAAGGTGCTCTGCCTGCCGACCGATGCGTCCCGGGTGCACGCCGCACTGTCGACCGTGGGCGGCGTGCTCGAGGTGCGCCAGAGCGCGCTCGGCCCCGACGCCTACCGGCTGGACTGACGTGACAGCGATAACGTCATCGGCCCCTGGAAAACTTTTTCTGCTCGGTGAATACGCGGTTTTGCACGGCGCACCGGCGCTGCTGGCGGCCGTCGATCGCCGAGTCACCGTCACGGTCGTACCGGCCTTGTCCTGGCGGCTACACGCCCAAAGCATTGGTATCCAGCACCTCGACCTCGACGATGAGGGGCAACTACCGGCCGCCCTCAACGCCCAGACCCGGTCGACCCTGCGCCTGTTCGATACGGTGCGAGCGGCAGTGCGAGCCCGAGCCCGAGCCGGCGGCGGCCCGTTCGAGATCAGCATCGACAGCGCGGAACTCTCCCGCGATGGCCACAAGTTGGGGCTCGGGTCGAGCGCTGCGGTGGCCAGCGCGCTCACGGCCGCCCTGGCCACGGCCTCGAGGCTGCACCTCGATCGCGCGGCGCTGTTCACGCTGGCTCAGTCGGCCCATCGGGCCGCCCAAAACGGCACGGGTAGCGGCGGAGATGTCGCCGCAAGCGTCTACGGCGGTCTGCTCTCCTATGCCGTCGGTGCAACGCCGGTGCCGCTGCAGTGGCCCAACGATCTCACCATGCTGGCCGTGGTCACCGGTGAAGGGTCGGTGACAACCGATCTGGTCGGTCGGGTGAACGACTTTGGTGCCGAGCATCCGCTGCAACACGCCCAGGACGTGGCGAGGCTGACCAGGCTCGCGCACACGGCACAATCAGCGCTCGCCGACCGCGCAGAATTTCTGCGCCTGATCGACGACTACTTCACCGCGCTGGCCCGGCTCGACAGCCACGCCGAGGCCGGCATCGTTACCGCGCGTCACCGGGAGCTGCGCGTCGTGGCTCAGCGGGCTGGTGGCGTGTTCAAGACTTCCGGAGCTGGCGGCGGAGATGTCGGACTCGCCTTCAGCGCGAGCGGCTTGGCCGCCGAACGGCTCGCGGCGGCACTGACCGACGCCGGCGCATCCGTTGTACCGCTGGTCCTTGGAGCAGAGGGGACAAAGTCATGAGCGGCTCACGCATCGCGAAGTTCTATCGGAAGTCGGTGCAGAAACGACTGGAGTTGCTACACGAACGCGGAACGTTGAACGATGCTGATTACGCCATGCTGCAGCCCGGTGCCGGCCTGCTGAACGCCGAAACCGCCGATCGTCTCACTGAAAACGTGATCGGCGTATTTTCGATGCCACTCGGGCTCGGACTGAATTTTCAGATCAACGGCCTGGACTATCTGGTTCCCATGGTGGTGGAGGAGCCGTCCGTAGTGGCTGCGGTCAGTTCCACCGCGCTTCTGGTGCGCCAGGCGGGTGGTTTCGCCAGCAGCTCCGACGAGCCGCTGCTGATCGGCCAGGTGCAGATCGTCGACGTTGCCGACCCGGCGCGTGCTCGCCAGGCTCTGCTTGCGCAATCCGAGCACATTCTGCAGCTGGCCAACAGCGGCCACGCGAACATGGTCGCCCGCGGCGGCGGCGCGCGCGGTATCGAGGTGCACCTGCGCGGAGCGACGGCGCAAAACGGCGAGCTGCTGGTGGTACATCTGCTCGTCGACACCCGCGATGCGATGGGCGCGAACCTGGTCAACTCCATGTGCGAAAGCATCGCACCCCTGATCGAGCAGATCAGCGCTGGTCGGGTGTTCCTGCGCATCCTCTCAAACCTGACCGATCGCGCCCTCGTGCGTGCCCGGGCGGTCATCCCGGAAGCCCTGCTGGCAACCGGGGACTATCCCGGCGACCGGGTGCGCGACGGGATCATTCTGGCCAGCGAATTCGCCGCCATGGACCCCTATCGGGCCACCACCCATAACAAGGGCATCATGAACGGCATCGACGCCGTCGCGATCGCCACCGGCAACGACTGGCGCGCCATCGAGGCCGCCGCCCACGCGTACGCCGCCCGCGGGCCACGTTATGCACCGTTGTCGACCTGGAGCGCCAACGACGCCGGCGACCTGGTCGGCGAACTGACCATGCCGCTGAAGGTCGGCACGGTCGGCGGTCAGGTGGAATCGAACCCGGCCGTGCGCATCGCCCATACAATTTTGGATGTCGCCTCGGCGCGCGAACTGGCCGAGGTGATGGCGGCCGTCGGGCTAGCCCAGAACCTGGCTGCGCTCAAAGCGCTCTCGACCACGGGGATCCAACACGGCCACATGCGCCTGCACGCCCGAGCGGTCGCGGTGGCCGCCGGTACCGGCCCGGCGCGGTTCGATGAGGTCGTCGAGCAACTCCTCGTCGGCGGCGAGATCAAGGTGTGGAAGGCGCGGCAGATTCTGGCCGAACTCGAAGCCCGGCCGTCGCCGGTCCGCGCGCCCCCGACCGCAGTGCCCCAGGCTGCAGCGCCCCAGGCCGCAGCGATGCCGGCCGCAGCGATGCCGACGCGTGCGCCGCTCGGTGCCCGCTCGCAGGTCGGCTACGGAAAGATCATCCTGCTCGGCGAGCACTCCGTGGTCTACGGCCGCCGCGCTATTGCCGCGCCGATCGGCCTCACGGTGCGAGCCGAGGTCGTTCGCGGCGAACCCGGGCAGGCGCCGGTCATCACCGACTGGAACGTTGATGGTTCGGCGCAGGAAACGATCAGCCCCGACGTCTCACATCAGGTCGCCGCGTTGATCGCGGCGCGTCTCGGGCTGCCCGAATCCGGCGTGCGGGTCGACGTGTTTTCGGAGCTTCCGCGCGCGAGCGGCCTGGGAGCGTCGGCCGCGTTCGCCGTCGCACTGATTCGAGCGACCGCCGAGTGCTTCTCGATCGAGCTCAGCGACGAACAGGTGTCGAGCCTGGCCTTTGAGTGCGAACAGATCGTGCACGGCACACCCTCGGGCATCGACAACACCGTTGCCACCTTCGGTCGGCCGATCCTGTTTAAAAAAACGGATGCCCCGAGCGGTCACGAAATAAGCGACATTGTCACACCGCATCCGATCCCGATCGTGATCGGTCTCAGCGGTGTGCACGCCCTGACCGCGCACACCGTGGCCGCGGTGCGCGCGGCGTGGCTGCACAACCGCGCGCGTTACGATGCGATCTTCGATCAGATCGACTCCCTGGTGGGGGAGGGGGCCGACGCCCTGCGCCGGGGCGACACGGCCGAACTGGGCGAGCTCATGAACATCAACCAGGGCCTGCTCAATGCCCTGCAGGTGTCGAGCCCTGAGCTCGAGCAGATGGTCGCCATCGCGCGCCGGGCCGGTGCGCTCGGTGCCAAGCTCACCGGCGGGGGCGGCGGTGGCGCGATTATCGCCCTGGCCGGGCCCGCTGGCGCCGAACCGATCCGTACCGCTCTGCACCAGGCCGGCTACACCACCTATCTCACCGAGATTCGATAATCGATCGCCGCCCCGGGTGTGGGTGATCGCTGGTTCCGTCAGGTTCACCGGCGTGCGCTGCGTCGCGAACGGAGGCCCCTGGCTACGTCACCGGGGTGCGCTCTCCTCGGCGACCTGGTCGCCCGATGCGCGCTGCAGCTCGCCCTGCAGTTCCTGGAAGTACGCGACTTCCTTCTGAATACCGGCGGTCTCGCGGGGCGAATATCCGGCGGCCGCCAACTCATGCGCGATGTGGGAATAGGCACGACCATACTCGGCCACCGCCGCGTACAGGGCAGCTCTACGCGGCTCGTTCTTCGACACGACCTCGGTGTTGTCGAGGTTTCTGGCGCAAAAATAGTTTCGGTAGTCGAGGGTGCGTTTCGGCGGGGAAACCGGCTCGCACAGCTCACGAAGCGCATCCTCCGCTGCATCCAGCATTGAGCGGTTGTCCTTCAATCGATTCTCCGGCATGTCAGCCCATCCTTTGCGAAGTCAGTCCTTCCAACCTACTCGGGGCAACGGGCGGTCTCGGCGCACGCGGTACGTTTGATGTGCGGAGCATTTATTGCCCGCATGACTGGTAGCTCAGAAAGAGACCCCCATTTATGCGCATTCGCGCCCATTCAACATCCTGGCTGCGCGCCGCAGCCGCCGTCCTTGCGACCGTCGCCCTGGTCACCGGGTGCACTGCCACCACCCCCACAACCGCCGCCGACGCGAACACCCTCACCTACGCCATCAACGGCGGCACGCTCAGTGGCGGCAAGATGGACATCCACTCGTCGGCGTTCCAGGCCACTGCCCTCGTGATGCGCAACTCCTTCGACTCCCTCGTCTATGAGAAAGCCGACGGCTCGTTCGCGCCATGGCTCGCCACGTCCTGGCAGATCTCGGACGACGGCCTGCACTACACGTTCGATCTGCGGGGCGATGTCACGTTCCACGACGGCGAACCCTTCAACGCCGAGGCCGTCAAGGCTAATTTCGAGCACGTCGTCGCCCCAGAGACGGCGTCAGCGGATGCTGCCAGTCTGATCGGGTACGCCGAAACCGGCGGCTTCTACGCTGGCACCGAGGTCATCGACGAATTCACCGTTCGGGTGAACTTCAGCCAGCCATACGCGCCATTCCTGCAGGCGGTAAGCACCGCCAAGCTTGGCTTCTACTCGCCGGCCACTCTGCGGGACAACGCGGCGCAGCTTTCGGCCGGTGGACCGGGCATTTCGGTGGGAACCGGACCTTACGTGCTGAGCGAATATACGCCAGACCAGAGCATCGTCTTCACCGCAAATGAAGACTACGACTGGGCGCCGGAGGGTAGCTCCCATCAGGGCGCGCCCGCCATCGACACGCTCGAGTTCCGCATCCTTCCCGAATCCTCGGTGCGCACGGGCGCCCTCACGAGCGGCCAGGCGCAGATCGCCAGCGACATCACCCCGAACACAGTGAGCCAGATCGGCGACGACTTCTCGATCGAGAACGTGACGATGCCTGGCCTGCCGTACACCCTGTTCCTGAACGAGGCGCACGGCGTCTTCGCCGACGAGAACGTGCGCCGTGCCTTCGCGCTCGGGGCCGACATCGGTCCGGCCGTCGAGACCATCTACCAGGGACAGGCGGAGCGCGCCTGGAGCATCCTCTCCCCGGCCACGCCCAACTCCTACGACCCGAGCCTCGAAGACAGCTGGACGTTCGACCCAGACCAGGCCAATGCGCTGCTTGATGCGTCCGGCTGGACCGAGCGCGACTCCGAGGGCTACCGCACCAAAGGTGGAGCCCGACTGAGCGCCCAGTGGCTCGCCTACACCCCGGTCTCCGACGCCAACGCAAGCCTCGGCGACGTGGTGCAGTCTGACCTGCGCGACATCGGGTTCGAAATCGTGCGCGACAACCGTGAGATCGCCCAATACTACGAGGCCTTCGACGCACGCGACTATGACCTGTCCGACTGGAGTTTCCCCAGCGTCGACGCCGACGTCCTGCGCGCCCACCTGCACAGCGGCGGCTATAAGAACGGCTCGTCTACGGCCGACCCGGTCGTCGACCAGCTCCTCGACGACGCCATCGCCACGAGCGACCCGACCGAACGCGAAGCGCTCTACCAGCAGCTGCAGCAGTGGAACGCGACCCATGTGGTCATGGTGCCGATCACGGTGCCCACCGCCATCACCGCCTACAGCAAGACCATCGAGAACCTGAGCTTCGATCTGTACGGGCAGCCGCTCTTCTACGAGGCGTCCCTCACGACCGCGCCGTGACCGCGCACCGCGAGGGCCGTGCGCGTCGATCCGGACGACCGGGCGCCCGCCTGGCCGGCCGGATCGGCGGCATGATCCTCGTGGTGTGGGGCGCCGCCACCGTGGGCTTCTTCTCGCTGCGGTTGATCCCCGGCGACCCGGTGAACGTGCTCGTGGGGCTCGGCAACGTGTCGCAGCGAGTGCGCGACCAGATCCGAGCAGACTGGGGCCTCGCCGACCCGCTTCTCCTGCAGTATTTCCACTACCTCGGGCGCCTGCTGCAGGGTGACCTCGGCACGTCGTATCGCATGCAGCAACCCGTCGCCGCGGTGATCGGCCAGCAACTCGCGCCGACGATGCAACTGATGGGCCTCGCCATCGTTGTCGCCCTGCTGCTCGCGTTCGGGTCGGCGCTGCTCGGCCGCGGCAGGCGTACCGGCCCGGTGGCTGGCCTGCTCGAGCTCGTGGCGGTGTCCTCGCCCACGTTTTGGATCGGCCTGGTGCTGATTGGTGTTTTCGGCTTTGGACTGGGTTGGTTCCCCGTGGTTGCCACCGCCGGGTTCGGCGCGCTCGTGCTGCCCGCCGTGACCCTCGCCATTCCGGTGGCCGGCATTCTCAGCCAGGTGTTGCGCCAGGGCCTCGACGACGCGGCCGCTCTGCCCTTCGCCGACACCGTGCGCGCCCGTGGAGCGAGCCAGACCCGCCTCCTGCTGCGGCATACCCTGCGCCACGCCGCAGCGAACAGCGTCACCCTCACGGGCTACATCGTCGGTTCCTTGCTCGGCGGTTCGGTGCTGGTAGAGACCGTCTTCGCCCGTCCCGGACTCGGACGCGTGGCCCTGAATGCCATCGTCAATCGGGATGTGCCTGTGGTGCTGGGCATTATTGTGCTCGCCGCAGTGTCGTTCTCGTTGGTCAACCTGCTAGTCGACTTCGTGGCCGATCGTCTCGACCCGCGCCTGGCGACCGAGCAGGCCTACGCGTGAGCATTCTCGCCGCCGCGCGCTCCCGAACCGCCCGCACCCGACGCGTGACTCGGATGCCCACACCGGCCCTCTGGGTGGCCGCCGGCTTCCTACTGCTCCTCTTGCTGTCCGCATTATTTCCCGGGTTGTTCACCGGGGCTGACCCCGTGCGCACGGACATCGGCGCTGCGCTGCTGGCGCCCGGCCCTGGGCATCCGTTTGGAACGGACCAGGCCGGCCGCGACGTGTTCGCGCGCGTGATCTATGGCTCGCGCTACTCGCTCGCGATCGGCTTCGGGGCCACCCTGATCGCCCTCCTGGCGGGGCTGGTGATCGGCTCGCTGGCCGGGCTGATGCGCCGGGTCGGCGACGGTGTATTGAGCCGGGCGATCGAGATCGTGATGGCCTTTCCGGAGTTTCTGCTTGCGCTGATCGTGATCGCGATCCTCGGCCCGGGAGGGGCGAGTCTGCTCGTCGCCGTGGCTATCGCGGTGATTCCCGTCTACGCCCGCGTAGCCCGGGTACAGACGCTCGTGGTGAAGCGGGCCGGCTACGTCGAGGCCGCCTGCTCGCTCGGGGTGTCGCCGACGGTCACCGTGCTGCGGCACGTGGTGCCGAACACGCTCGGGCCGTTGCTCGTGATGGCCACAATGGGAATCGGCACGGCCATCACGGCCGCCGCAGGCCTCAGCTTTCTCGGCCTCGGGCCGAAGCCGCCCACACCGGAGTGGGGGCTCATTCTCTCCGAGGGACGCAACTTTCTCGCTACAGCCTGGTGGATCGCTGTATTCCCGGGGCTCGTGATCACCGCGACCGTGGTCTCGACGAGCGTTCTCGGCCGGTACCTGCAAGCCAGCGCTGCGGGGCGGCAACGATGAGCGTCGTGAGTGTGCGCAACCTGCGCGTCGTCGTGCCGGGCGGGGCCGCCGTGGTCGATGGGGTGTCGTTTCGCATCGAGGCTGGGCAGTGCCTCGGTATCGTGGGGGAGTCCGGTGCCGGTAAGACCCTGACCGCGCGTAGCCTGATCGGGCTCGCCGGCACCGGGGTCACCGCCGACGAACTGACGGTGGCCGGCGTCGACGCCCGCGCCCTCTCCCCTCAAGGTTGGCGGGGCCTCCGCGGGGCGCGGGTGGGGCTCGTGAGCCAGGACGCCCTGGTCTCTCTCGACCCGCTGCGCCGAGTGGGCGCTGAGGTGGCCGAACCGCTCGAGGTGCACGAACCGCAGCTCGGCCGTGTCGACCGTTCTCGCCGCGTACTCCAGCTGCTCCGGCAGGTTGCCATGCCCGATCCGGCCCGGCGTGCCCGGCAGTACCCACACGAGCTCTCCGGCGGGCTGCGCCAGCGCGCGCTTATCGCCGCGGCACTGGCGGCATCGCCGTCGCTGCTGATCGCCGACGAACCCACGACAGCTCTCGACGCGACGGTGCAGGCGCAGATCGTGCGACTGCTGCGTGAGCTGAAGGAATCTGGCCTCGCCCTGTTGCTGATCAGCCATGACCTGTCGATCATCCGCCAGCTGGCCGACCAGGTGGCGGTCATGAAGGACGGCCGATTCGTGGAAGTGCAGGCCGCGGCCGCCCTGTTTGCCGCGCCGCAGCATCCGTATACTCGTCAGTTGCTGGCCGCTGCCGCGCTGGGCACAGCCACGGCGCCGATGCCGGGTCCCGTGGTGCTCGCCGCACATGACCTCGCCAAGGCATACGGAACGCTGACGGCCGTCGACGGGGTCTCGTTCGAGCTGCGGGCCGGCCACACCGTGGGTATCGTGGGCGAGTCAGGCTCGGGTAAGAGCACCGTGGCACGGATGCTGCTGGGCACGCAGTCGCCCGACCATGGTTCGGTGCTGCTGCACGGCGAGCCCTGGAGCGGCCTGCCGGAATCCCAGCGCCGGGCCCGGCGGGGACGTCTCCAGATCATTCACCAGGACTCGCTGAGCGCCTTCGACCCGCGGGCGACGGTGCTGCAGATTCTGTCGGAGGCTATCGCTCTCGACGGGATTCCGCGCCGGTGGCGCACGGCTCGGGCGGTGGAATTGCTCGCGCAGGTGGCGCTGGCGACCGGGCTGCTTGGCCGGCGCGCGCACGAGCTCTCCGGCGGGCAGCGGCAGCGGGTGGCGATCGCCAGGGCGCTCGCCCGGCGGCCGAGCATCCTGGTGTGCGACGAGCCGGTCTCGGCGCTCGACGCGCAGGTTCAATCGCAGGTGCTCACGCTGTTGGCCTCTCTCCAGGAATCCACTGGACTCGCCATGGTGTTCATCTCGCACGACCTCGCCGTGGTTCGGGCGCTGAGCCACGAGATCCTCGTGATGAAGGAGGGCGTTGTTGTGGAGCAGGGGTCGGCGGTCGATCTCTTTGCGGCGCCGCAGCATCCGTTCACCCGCGAGTTGCTCACCGCCCACCGGTAAAACCGGCGTTTCTGCGGTGGCGCGGCGCTCGCGGCACGTGTTTGCGACTGCGGCACTGGTTGGACCGCGTGCCACGATCTCCAACGAGTGCCACGAGCCGGGAGAAAACCAGCGGTCAGACAGTGGACCGGCGCGTTGACTTGCCAGCCGCGCTGAATTAGGACATGCTTATGTCATGTTAATAGCTCACCGCCGCGGAAGCGCGGGCACAGAAGGGTCGCACCCTGGAGCGAATGGTCTGGAGGAACGCACCTGGGACCGCGTGCGGCAGATGCTCGCCGAGGACGGCCCACTGACCGCAGCCGATCTGGCCGCGCGCTTGGGACTGACGCCCGCTGCCGTGCGCCGTCACCTCGACCAGCTGGCCGAGGAAGGGGCCGTCGAAGAACACGTGCCCGCTACATCAGGTGGCCGCGGCCGGCCGGCCCGCGCCTATGTCCTCTCCGTGTCCGGTCATGCCGGTCTGGGGGCTGACTACGTCGATGTGGCGACCTCGGCGTTACGCTTTCTCGCCGAACGCGCCGGAGCGGATGCCGTTGGCGAGTTTGCCCGTGAACGCAGCGCACGACTCGAGCGGGGGTATGCCGCACAACTGCCCTCGACCGGCGGAGATGTACGCGCCCGTGCAGAGGCACTGGCGTCGGTACTGAACGACGAAGGTTTCGCGGCGTCGATCCGGCCGGTCGGAGCTGACCTGCCAGCGAATGGTGTGCAGCTGTGTCAGGGGCACTGCCCCGTTCTGCATGTCGCGGCCGAGTTTCCGGAGTTCTGCGACGCCGAGACCGAGGCATTCTCTCGGCTGCTCGGAGTTCCGGTTCAACGACGCACGACTCTGGCGGGGGGCGCACACAGCTGCGCGACGTTCATCCCCCTTGACGCTCTGGCCACGACGACCACCTCCGACACGAATAATCGTAACGATGGGACAAATGCATGAGTACCAGTGCAGGACTAATCACGGGGGTGCGTCCGATCACCGGCTCCGAGGCCATCAATTTTGACGTCGGCGCGAACGCGGCATTCAGCATCGAGGAGTCGGCCGCCATCCGTAGCGACTTCCCGATTCTCTCGCGTCTCGTGCGCGGCGGAAAACCATTGGTGTACCTCGACTCCGGGGCCACGTCACACAAACCGCACCAGGTACTCGATGCCGAACGTACCTTCTATGAGCAGCACAACTCCGCGGTTCACCGTGGTGCTCATCAGCTGGCCGAGGAAGCCACCGAAGCATTTGAATCGGCGCGCGCGACCGTTGCACGGTTCATCGGCGCACAAACTAAGGAGGTGGTGTTCACCAAGAACGCCACCGAAGCCCTAAATCTCGTGGCGTATTCGTTCAGCAACGCGGCCGCTACCGGGGCCATGGACGGCGTCGAAGCGGATGTTGCGGCGCGCTTCAAGCTCGGCGTGGGCGACGAGATCGTGATCACCGAGATGGAGCATCATGCCAATCTCATTCCCTGGCAGGAACTTGCCCGGCGCAGCGGCGCTACCCTGCGGTGGATCGGTGTCACCGATGACGGTCGCTTAAACCTGAACGATCTGGAGACGGTCATCACCGACCGTACCAAGGTGGTCGCCTTCACGCACGTGTCCAATGTTTTGGGTACCATCAATCCGGTTTCGGCCATTGTGGCTCGGGCCCGGAAGGTCGGGGCTCTGACCGTGCTCGACGCCAGCCAGTCGGTGCCGCACCTGGGGATCGACGTCGTCGATCTCGACGTCGACTTTCTGGCTTTCAGTGGCCACAAGATGTTCGGCCCCCTCGGGGTCGGCGTGCTCTGGGGCCGCTCTGGCCTCCTGGAAGCCATGCCCCCCTTTCTCACCGGAGGTTCGATGATCCACACCGTGCACATGGAGGGCTCAACCTACGCCGCACCGCCGCAACGTTTCGAGGCGGGTGTCCCGGTGGCCGCGCAGGCCGTCGGCCTGGCTGCGGCCTGTGATTACCTGACCCGGTTGGGGATGCCGCGGGTGAGCGCCCATGAGCAGGCCCTCACCGAAGTCCTGCTGGCCGGCCTGGCCCAACGCCCCTGGATCCGTGTCATCGGACCGGCCGATGGTGCGGACCGTACCGGTGTGGTGTCTTTCGTGGTCGACGGCGTGCACGCGCACGACGTTGGCCAAATCCTCGACGATGCCGGAGTCGCGGTGCGAGTCGGCCACCACTGCGCCTGGCCATTGCACCAGCGTCTGGACGTGGCCGCGACCACGCGAGTGACCTTCGCGGCCTACAACACGGCGGCCGAGATCACCGTGTTGCTCAACGCTCTCGACCAGGTCCCCACGGTGTTCGGGGTGGAGGCACTGTGACCTACGTCATCGCCTTGCCCTGCGTGGACGTCAAGGACAGGGCCTGTATTGATGAATGCCCGGTCGATTGCATTTATGAGGGTGACCGGGCGCTCTACATCCACCCCGATGAGTGCATCGACTGCGGAGCCTGTGAACCAGTCTGCCCGGTCGAGGCGATCTTCTACGAAGATGACGTGCCGGAGCAGTGGGCCGACTACTACAAGGCCAACGTTGAGTTCTTCGACGACATCGGCTCCCCGGGCGGAGCGGCCAAGGTCGGCCCATACGCCAAGGATCACCCGCTGATCGCGGCACTTCCCTCACAGCGTCGCTGACCGAAACGATCGGGCTGCTCGCAGCCAACAACAACTGACATGGAGACGAAATGAGTGCACCCACAACCTCGACTGGTATCTCTGACGAGGTCCGCGAATTAGCGAACCAGGAATATCAGTATGGATTTGTGACCGATCTCGAAACTGACGTCGCACCCCGCGGGCTGAACGAAGACATCATCCGGCTGATTTCGAGCAAGAAAAATGAGCCGGATTGGCTGTTGGAATGGCGGCTCCGTGCCTACCGGCACTGGACCACGCTCACGGCACCGACCTGGCAGCACGTCACCTATGGGCCGGTCGACTACCAGGACATCATTTACTACGCCGCTCCCAAGCCGAAAAAACGCGTGGAGAGCATGGAGGAGGTCGACCCGGAGCTGCGGGAGATGTTTGACAAGCTCGGCATTTCGCTCGGTGAGCAGGAGCGTCTCAGTGGCGTGGCGGTCGACGCGATCGTCGATTCGGTCTCGGTTGCGACGACGTTCAAAGACAAGTTGGCCGAGGTTGGAGTGATCTTCTGCTCCTTCTCGGAAGCCGTTCAGGAGCATCCGGATCTGGTGCGTCAGTACCTCGGCTCCGTGGTTCCGTACAACGACAACTTCTTCGCCTGCCTGAACGCGGCGGTGTTCACCGACGGTTCGTTCTGTTACATCCCCAAGGGCGTGCGCTGCCCGATGGAGCTGTCCACCTACTTCCGCATCAACGCCGCCGACACCGGCCAGTTCGAGCGAACCCTGATCATTGCCGAAGAGGGCGCTTATGTCAGCTACCTCGAGGGCTGCACGGCGCCTGTTCGTGATACGAACCAGCTGCACGCCGCCGTGGTTGAGCTGGTGGCACTGGACGATGCCCAGATCAAGTACTCGACGGTGCAGAACTGGTATCCCGGAGATGCCGACGGCAAGGGCGGCGTGTACAACTTCGTCACCAAACGGGGCATGGCTTCCGGCCGCAACGCAAAGATTTCCTGGACCCAGGTGGAAACCGGTTCCTCGATCACCTGGAAGTACCCCGGCGTGGTTCTTAAGGGTGACAACTCGGTCGGCGAGTTCTACTCGGTGGCATTGACGGCCAGACGTCAGCAAGCGGATACCGGCAGCAAGATGGTGCACATCGGCAAGAACACCAAGAGCACCATCATCTCGAAGGCTATTTCAGCCGGTCACGGGCAGAACACCTACCGCGGTCTCGTGGACATGCGACATTCGGCCGTCGGAGCCCGCAACTTCACCCAGTGCGATTCGCTGTTGATCGGCAAGGACAGCGGTGCACACACGCTTCCGTACATCGAGGTGAAGAACCAGACCGGGCAGGTTGAGCACGAGGCATCGACCTCCAAAATCGGCGAGGAACAACTCCTGTACTGCCGGCAGAGGGGTATCCCGGAAGAAGAGGCGGTGTCGATGATTGTGAACGGTTTCTGCCGTGAAGTCTTCAAGATGCTGCCCATGGAATTCGCCGTTGAGGCGCAAAAACTGTTAACCGTAAGCCTGGAAGGAAGCGTTGGCTAATGCTGAAAATCGAAGAACTGCACGCCAGTATCGAGGACAAAGAAATATTGCGAGGGGTGAACCTGCAACTGAAGCCGGGTGAGGTGCACGCGATCATGGGCCCGAACGGTTCGGGAAAAAGCACCTTGGCCAGTGTATTGATCGGCCGCGAGGGGTACCAGGTCTCTGGCAGCGTCACGTATGAGGGTCAGGACCTGCTGACCTTGTCACCGGAAGAGCGCGCTGCCGCCGGTGTATTCCTGGCCTTCCAACATCCGGTCGAGATTCCCGGCGTCGGAAACATGTACTTCATGCGCACCGCCTTGAACTCCCTGCGCCGCCAGCGTGGAGAAGAAGAACTGGATCCGGTGGACTTTCTGGCGCTGGCTCAGGAGAAGATGAAGCTCGTTGAGATGGACCAGACCTTTATGAATCGCTCGGTCAACGAAGGATTCTCCGGCGGTGAAAAGAAACGCAACGAGATCCTGCAAATGGCGATCCTGGAACCCAAACTCGCGATTTTGGATGAGACCGACTCCGGTTTGGACATCGACGCTCTGAGGGTGGTCGCCAGCGGGGTGAACGCCCTCCGGAGCGAAGGCCGCAGCATGCTCGTCATCACGCACCACCAGCGCCTTCTGGACTACATCGTGCCCGACCAGGTGCACGTGATGACCGCCGGCCGGATCGTGCGTTCCGGGGGCAAGGACCTGGCCGTCGAGCTCGAAGCGCATGGCTACACCGGTACGCAGGAAGCTGACGCAGATCGATTGAGCACGGCCGGGATATTGCGATGACCGTTCTGAGCGCGGCCAGCGGAGTGCTCGCTGGCTTCGAACCTCGGCTCGGCGCGCGTGATCCGGCCTGGCTCGCCGAGGCGCGGGTAGCCGCCCTCCAGTGGGTGGGAGAGCACGGCTTCCCGACCCACAAAGATGAGGACTGGAAATACACCGGGTTGGCCCCGATCCTCGCCGTACCGTTCGATGCCGCCACCGTGGCATCCGGCAGCCGGGTGACGGCAGAAATGATCGACGAGGCAGCGGTCGATCTCGGTGGTCCACGGTTGGTCTTCGTCAACGGCCATTTCTCGTCCGAATTCTCGCGAGTGACCGGGGTGCCGGCCGGTGCGGTCGTCACGACCCTGGCCGCGGTGCTGGCAGCCGGGCCTGACCGCCTCGAACCCTTTTTTTCGCATGCACCGGGAGTGCGTCACGCCTTCGCAGCATTCAATGACGCTCTGGCCGAGGATGGCGCATTCATTCATCTTCCCAGCGGCACCATCGTGGACGAGCCGATTCAGCTGGTCTACTTCTCCGACACCGGTGGAGTCCCGCTGATATCCAGTCCACGTTCGGTGATAATCGCCGATTCTGACTCTCGTGCCACGATCGTCGAGACCTACGCCGGGGTCGATTCCGACGTGTATTGCACCAACGCCGTCACCGAACTCCTCCTCGCCGAAGACGCCCACATGGAGCACTACAAGGTGCAAAACGAGCCGACGAGTGCTTTCCATGTGGCGCTGCTGTCCGTGCGGCAAGGGCGGGGCAGCCGATTCTCTTCCCGTTCCATCATGCTCGGCGCCAGCATCGCCCGGCACGAGGTGCGAGTTCAACTGGATGGCGTCGGCGCCGAGGTCAGCCTCGACGGCGTCTACCTGCCCCAGGGCGATCAACTCCACGACAACACGATCTTCGTCGATCACGCCGCGACCGACTGCACCAGCCACCAGCTGTATAAGGGAGTGTTGGACGGCCGGGCACACGGTGTGTTCAACGGTCACATTATGGTTCGTCATGGCGCTGACGGTACCGATGCGAACCAGAAGAACAAGAACTTACTGCTCTCCGACCGCGCCGAAGTCGACACCAGGCCCCGGCTGGAAATCTATACCGATGATGTGAAGTGCACGCACGGTGCTGCGGTGGGCCAAATGGATGAGGAGGCTCTGCTCTACCTTCAGACGCGTGCCATCCCGCTGGAAGCGGCCAGGGGCCTGCTCATCTACGCGTTTGTACACGAAATGGTGGACCGGATTGAGTTGGATCCACTGCGCGCCCAGTTGGAACGCGTGGTCGCCACCCGGTTCGGGAGTGACGCCACTGTGGTCGCTCCATGACGGCCGGCCCAGGGATCGCTTTGGTCAGTGCGGGAATCGCGGGTCTCTACCAGGAAATGATCATCGACCATGGCCGCCGGCCACGGAATTTTCGTACAATCGACCGCGCGACGTGCTCGATCGAGGCCGTTAACCCGCTATGCGGCGATCAGTTAACTCTCGCCATTCAACTCACCGACGGCGTCATCGCCGACGTTGCCTTCACGGGGAGCGGATGCACCATTTCCCAGGCATCCGCTTCGCTGATGACCATGGCCGTCAAGGGTCTGGCAGAGGAGGAAGCCCTGACGCTGTTCGTTCGCGTGCACACCATGCTCACCAGCGAATCCGAAGGGGAAGCGGCATTGGCCGAGGTGGGCAAGCTCGCGGTGCTCTCTGGCGTATGGGAGTACCCGACCCGGGTCAAGTGCGCCTCCCTGGCCTGGCAGGCGTTGCGCAGTGCGCTGGAAGGTGACGACCGCGCGGACGGCAGCCGTGTCGTCGGAACGGAGAAGTAGCCGATGGACTCAGGCCAATACAAGATCGTTGAACTCGAACACAGCTGCCAGGCGACGGTAATTCCGGGCGGGCAGCCGATGCTGCTTCAGGCCGGCGAGCAGGTTGTCATAACGCAAACCCTCGGTGCGAGCGTCACCGTCCAAACCGCAATGGGCTATCTCGTTCGGATCAGTGCCGAAGACTCGGCCGCGCTCGGCCTGAGCCGGCCGGTCGCCGAAACCGTGACCATGAATGACGGTCCGTTCGACCTGGACCAGGTGCTCGATGCGCTCAAGAACGTGTTCGACCCGGAAATCCCGATCAATGTTGTCGATCTGGGGCTGATCTACCTGTGCGAGGCGGAGCCGCTGCCCGATGGCACCCACCGGGTCGAAGTCAACATGTCAATGACCGCTCCGGGCTGCGGCATGGGCGATGTGCTCAAAGAGGATGCCCGCACCGCAATTCAGGCGGTTCCGGGCGTCGGCGAGATCGATATCGAACTGGTCTGGGACCCACCGTGGGGCCAGGACCGGATGTCAGAAGCAGCTCGGCTCCAACTCGGAATGTACTAACCAGGCACGACAATATCGGGCAGTTGATGGCGCCCAATGGAGACAGATGAATTCAACGCAGGGAATGCTCGCTCCGCAGATCTCCGTCGGGAACGCGCCGGTCGTGTTCAACGAATTTCTGAACCGGCCCGGCGCGGTCGGTGCCGACCAGGCGGTCGATGCCGGAGTGGCCGCCCACTATGGGGACCCCCTCGACGAGCAGCGCGCACTGGCTGCAGGAACCGCGATCGTGGATCTCTCACACCGGGCCGTGATTACCATCAGCGGTCCCGATCGCCTCAGCTGGATAAATTCATTGACCAGCCAGAGTGTCGCCGGTTTGGCGCCGGGCGAATCCTCGGAGACCCTTCTACTCAATATGACCGGGCGGATCGACTATGCGGTGCGCCTGTTTGATGATGGAACCGATCTGTGGCTGCTGATGGAGCGAAACGAAGTAGCAGGGCTGCTCACCTGGTTGGGCAGCATGCAATTCGCGCTGCGGGTAGAACTGATGGATCGTTCCATCGAATTCGCGACCATCGGCACCCTCGGCCAGCCGACGCTTCCGGTTACGGCCCCTCATGGGCTTCCCGTGGTCTGGCGGGACCGGTGGATGAGCGTTGGCCCGGGTGGATTTCAGTACGCGAAGGCGACCAGGCATCCGGCGGCGGGCTGGACCTACAGCGAGGTATTGGTGCCGCGAAGCGCCCTGGCAGGGATCGTCGCCTCCGATATTCCTGTCGCTGGACTTGACGCCCTCGAGGCCTTGCGCATAGCAGCCTGGCGGCCACATTTTTCCTCGGAGGTTGATGAAAAGACGATTCCCCATGAACTTGATTGGTTGCGCACAGCCGTGCACCTGAACAAGGGCGGTTATCGCGGCCAGCAGACGGTGGCCAAGGTGCACAACATTGGGCATCCCCCGCGCCGGCTCGTGATGCTCTACCCGGAAGATGCGCACAGTGCTGATAAACACAGTGTGCGGCCCTCGCGCGGCGACGAAGTTGTGGCACCGAACAAAGACGGTGCGGACCAGATCGTCGGGCGGGTGACTTCGGTTGCCCGGCATTTCGAATTGGGTACGGTCGCGCTCGCGGTCATCAAACGCGGCACCGATCCAACGGCCGAACTTTTGGTGCGAACGGCCGGCTGCGATATTCCGGCCAGGCAAGTCGTGATCGTCCCGCCGGACGCGGGCGCCGCAGCCACAGTAACCGTTTCTCGGCTGCCGCGCCGGGGGTAACGAACCTGAAGATGGTGCAGCCGAGTTCGGGCGGGAGTGATCTAGCCCTGGGGGAAGAGGAGGGGGAGTTGCAGCGTCAGCCAGGGGCTGAACGCCCACGGGGTGGTGCGTACCGCCGTCACGAGGTCGTCGCGCGGCACCCACCGCCATTCCATTACTTCGTCGGCACGTGGCACGACCGTCGAGTGCGTGATCGCCGTGAAGACCGGGCATATTTCGTTCTCCACGATTCCGGAGGCGTCGATCGCCCGGTAGCGAAAATCGGGCAGCACCAGGGTGAGTTCGGTCAGGGCGATACCGAGTTCATGGCCCGCTCGGCGCCTGGCCGCATCAGCCAGGGTTTCGCTCGGTGCGGGGTGACCACAGAAGGAGTTGGTCCACACGCCGGGCCAGGCCTTTTTGGTCAGCGCCCGTCGGGTCACCAGGATACGCCCGTTCTCATCGAAGACGTGGCACGAAAAAGCCAGGTGCAGGGCGGTGTTATCGTCGTGCACGAGTGCCTTGTCGGCCGTGCCGATCGGTGTTCCATCGTCGGCCACCAGCACCACGGTCTCGATCTCAAGAATGTCGCGGTCTTTGGTCAAGCTGTTCTGCCCCACGTTTGTCCATCCTCTCAAGGTCTGTCCTTCAAATCTACGCCAGTGACGCGCGTAAAATTGGGGTTGATCGTTCAGTGTCGAATTGAAATGGAAAGTCTGTGGCCAAAGTTCCGCCCGCAACCCGCACCGCCCGATTGGATGCCCTGCCGTTTACCCGGGAGCATCGACGCCTTCTGGTCGGGTCCGGCCTGGGCTGGGCGTTGGACGCCATGGATGTGGGGCTCATCTCCTTCGTGCTGGCCCAATTGGCGGTGCAGTGGAACACGAGCGGCATGGAATTGTCCTGGATCGCTTCCGCCGGTTTCGTCGGCATGGCCGTTGGCGCTGTTCTCGGTGGACTCTTGGCCGATCGCATCGGACGCCGCCAGGTATTTGCGCTGACCCTCCTCGTTTACGGCGTGGCGACGGGGGCATCCGCTCTTTCCGGATCGGTGGCCGTGCTGATCGCCTGGCGCTTCGTTGTGGGGCTCGGTCTCGGCGCTGAGCTTCCAGTCGCCTCGACCCTCGTTAGCGAGTTCGCGCCGCCGCGAATTCGCGGTCGGATCATCGTGTTGCTGGAATCGTTCTGGGCGATTGGCTGGACCCTCGCGGCAGTGATCGGATATCTCGTGGTGCCGTCGTCGGAGAACGGATGGCGCTGGGCCCTGGCCGTCGGCGCGGCCCCGGCCCTCTACGCTATGTTCGTGCGGTTGCGGCTTCCGGAATCGGTCCGTTTTCTTGAATCGCGTAGGAGGTTTGTACAGGCAGAGTCGACCGTTCGCCGCTTCGAACTCTCGGCCGGAGTCACGGTCCCACCCCCAGCATTGGACCCGGCCGATCGGGCCGGAGCCGAACGAAAGGTTTCCGCAGGAGGCTTCACCGCGCTGTGGTCGCCGGGACTGCGTGGCCGCACGGCCGCCCTCTGGTTGGTCTGGTTCTGCGTCAATTTTTCCTATTACGGTGCCTTCATCTGGTTGCCTACCGTGCTGGTCGCCTCAGGCTTCTCACTCGTGCGTTCCTTCGCGTATACGCTGATCATCACCGTGGCGCAGCTTCCGGGCTATGCCGCTTCGGCGTATCTAATCGAGCGGTGGGGCCGACGTAGCACCCTCGCTGTGTTCCTGGTCGGTTCGGCCAGTTCGGCTGCCCTGTTTGGCATCGCAACGGATGCCAGCCAGGTGATCGCAGCGGGCATGCTGCTCTCGTTCTTCAACCTGGGAGCGTGGGGAGCGCTCTACGCGGTGACGCCGGAGGTCTATCCCACTCGCATTCGGGCCACTGGCTCCGGGTGGGCAGCAGGCAGCGGTCGCATTGCCGCGATTGTCGCACCGCTGGCGGTGCCCCTCCTGCGCGATACCGGCGGAACCGGGCTGCTCTTCGCGGTTTTCGCGGGGTTCTTCGTGGTCGCCGCGCTCGGCACCATAGGACTCCCGGAGAAACGGGGCCTGGCTTTGAATGATTGATATCTTTCGGCCAGTGATGGTTCTGGTGTTGTGCGTGTTTCGGTTTGTCCTCCCGCCGTGCAGCATCAGAGTGAATCCCGTTTGGGGGGTGGTGATGGGGGTAGCGGTCGCCAGAACGATGGGAACAAACTAAGCCCAACGGTCCCGTGAAATGTTACAAACTTCAGATTCGGCGGGGCAGGGCCGGACGAAGGAGTTCATTCCATGAGAATAACGTGCCCGTACTGCCATTCTGAGGCCAGACTGAGACCGAATCCGGCTCCAGCTGACGGGGTCACTTCACCCCGATACGAACTCGAGTGCAGCGGTTGTAACGCCACTTCAGTTCGGCCCCACCCGGGACGGCGGCAACCTCGCTGCGCAGCGGACGGGACCTTTATCCCGGAATCGCTGGCTCGTGCTTCGGCGGGATAATTTACTTCAGGCCCAGGCGCCACACGGGGCATTCTCTCTGGTCAGGACTCGCGCCGTGCCTTCCATGAGCGTTGGCCTGCTGTGGATCTGTGGCCTAATCCCAATGCTGTTCATTTAGTATTGATGTGTTAACCTTCCGGCATGGCGCGAAGTGGATGGGTCACTCCGGTAGGTCCGGAGCGGTTGAGTGATCATGTTTCTTTGGGCGTGTTGACGCGGGTCTTCCCGCCCGATGTGGTTGATGCCGTGATCGAGCGGACGGGTGCTTTGTAGCAGCGGAATCGGCTGTTGCCGTCCCGACTGATGGTCTACTACGTGATGGCCTTGGCCCTGTTTTCCGCTCGCTCGTATGAGGAAGTCATACGGTCGTTGTTGGCTGGGATGGAATGGGTCACGGGGCGATTTCGCAAATGGACTTTGCCGTCCAAAGCAGCGATTTTCCAAGCACGGACTCGATTGGGCTCGACGGTGATGGTCGAGTTGTTCGCCCAGGTCGCTAAACCCTTCGGAGTTCCGGGCGGTAGCGGATTTTACCGAAAGTGGCCGTTAGTTAGTGTCGACGGGACGACCCTGGATTTGGCGGATGTCCCAGCTATTGAGCGTGCCTATGGCCGTCCGGGGACAAAGACGGAGTTCAAGAGCGCATTCCCGCAGACACGGGTGCTGGGCCTGGTCGAATGCGGCACCCATGCGGTAATTTCTGCGGTGGTCTCCGGGTATCACACCGCTGAACATGACCTGTATCCGGCGCTGCTGGCAGATCTGAAAAAGGACATGCTGCTATCGGCCGACCGCGGGTTCTATTCGTACTCGGCCTGGAAGGACGGCGTCGCCACGGGCGCTGACCTGCTTTGGCGGATGAAAGCCAACAACCTGCTGCCCGTGCTGAAGGAACTCGCGGACGGGTCCTACCTCTCGACCCTTTACCCCAGCAGCAAGGACCGGCGCAACAACACCGCGGGGATCCCGGTGCGTGTCATCGAATATGACGTCACCACCGGCGAGGATGTCAGCACGTTTCGCCTGATCACCAACATATTGGACCCGGTGGCCGCCGATGCGGACGACCTGGCCAGCGCCTACGCCAAGCGGTGGGAAATCGAGTCCTGTTTCGACGAACTCAAAACCCACCAACGCGGCCCCGGACTCGTTCTGCGATCCAAAACACCCGACGGGCTACTGCAGGAAATCTATGGGTTCCTGTGCGTGCACTACGCGATCAGATCCCTCATTGGCACCGTTGCTCAACACTTCGAGGAAGACCCGTTGCGCTTCTCTTTCACACGCACCCTCCGGGCCGCGCGGCGATCCCTTGCCGCGCGCCCGGCTTTTTCCCCCTCAGCGATTGGCTGGAGCCTTCACCAACTTCTGCCAGGAAATCATCCACGAGCTCCTGCCCTTACGGCGTCACCGCGTCGTCCCACGTGCCGTCAAACGCAAAATGTCCAAATGGCCAGTCAAGAAAATACTCAAACCAAGAACTTAAGTGAACAGCATTGGGCCTGAACCCCCCGATTGATGAATCTTGGCCGGCGCGCACGCTCCGGCCACCCGCCTCAGGTCCCGGTTTCGTTCGCCTCAACTGAGGCGCAGCGACTCGCGTTGCGGCACGACGGAAAAACCCAGCGCCTCGGCGTGGGGTTTTTCCGTCGTGCCGTTTGGTGTCGGTTAGACGAACAAGTTCGCGCGCTCGAGGTCTTCGGCGAAATCCACCTCGACGGCGTAGAAGTCGGAGATGTTCACCGGCTCCACCAGCATGCGGTTCTGCTCGATCGCAAGCTCAATGCCGCGCTCGAAGTAGTCCTGGTCGGCTACCTTGCTCAGTTGGCGGATCAGCGTCGCCTTGTCGGCACTCGACACGTAGTTGATGCCGACGGCTTCGCCGAGTCCGCCCTTGACAGTCTTGGAGAGCTCCTTGATATAGCCCTCGGCGCTCGTCGTGTACTTGACCTCTTCATCGGACACCTTGTCGGTGTTCACGGTGACAAAGGACTGGTCGCGGGCCATCATGGCGGCCGCGCGGTCGAGAATGGCCGGGTCGAAGACGACATCACCGTTCATCCAGAGCACGCCGCCCGACTTCGATGCCTGCAGGGCACGCAGCAGGCTTTTCGACGTGTTGGTCTGGTCGTATTCTTCGTTGTAAACGAAGGATGCCTGTGGGAACGCTTCGATGATGTGCTCGAGCTTGTAGCCGACGACGATGGTGACCTTGGCGGCTTTGCCGAAGGCGTGCGCGATGTTGTCGAACTGCTGCTGCATGATGGTGCGGCCATCATTAAGTTCGGTGAGCGGCTTCGGCAGCGAGCGTCCGAGGCGGCTGCCCATGCCGGCCGCCAGAATAACGACCTGCGTCTTGACCGACTGCGTCTTACCTGCCTGTGTCGTCACGATTATCTCCTCAAGAATGGTTGGGGCTACGCCTGAAAACCCACTCGCTTGCGAAGAGTTTGCTTAGGATTCACCCACATGTTCACGTAAAGACACACCGTTATGTCAACCTCACCATAACCCGTCGGGTTGTTCCGTGGGCAGAAACGGCGCCGCACGTGTCCATTTCGTGACCCCGCATGGAGCGTACTCACAGGTTGAAATGGCTGTCAAGCGGCCTTCCGCGCCCCCAGGTCGGTGGTCCTTGGTAGGTTAACTGAGTGACTTTTGTGCCGCTCAACTCCGAACCTGACGACGAATCTGTCACTGTCACTTCCGCTGAATCGAAAGCGCCCAACGCCGTGGAACGAAAGATCGTGGAACTCAACGCCGCGGGTCCGGCGGCAATTGAGTCAGCTCTCGTTAAACCGGCCACGCTGGAACCTCCCGTTCCGAAGCCGGCTGCGCGTAAACCTGCCGTGCGTAAACCTGCTGCGCGTAAACCAGCTGTACGCAAGCCAGCCGCTGGGGCATCGGCTGCGGCCACGGCTAAGAAAACGACCGCGCCTGAACCGAACGCATCAACGTCCTCTGACACACCGGCCACACCGGCCAAGCCGGCCGCACGCAAGCCGGCCGCACGCAAGCCGGCCGCACGCAAGCCGGCCGCACGTAAACCGACCGTGCGCAAGCCGGCGGTTCGAAAGGCATCCGTCCCCGCGTCAACGACCGCTCCGGCACCATCCGCGGCCACGACGTCGTCGCTCGCCAACAGCGCGACCGACGAAACGACTCGTCCCTATGCGACGCGCGATGCGCTCCAGGACCGGCTCCGCACCGCTGCGCCCACAGACCCGGCCGCGCCGGATCCCCAGACCGAGGTTCCAGCCGAACTAGAGCTACAGACCGAGGTTCAATCCGAGATTCAAACGGCGCCCCAGTCAGCGCCCAAAACGGCACCCAGGACGGCCCCGAAGGCCGGACCGAAGGCGAGCCTGAAGGCGCAACCGAAGTCCGTGCCCGCATCCGTGGCCAAGCCGGCCCCGATTGTGATCGAGGCCCGTGGCCTGATCAAACGCTTCGGACACACCATCGCGGTTTCCGACCTCAACCTGACTGTTCGTGCCGGGTCGTTCTATGGCATCGTCGGACCGAACGGTGCCGGCAAGACCACGACCCTGTCCATGATCACCGGGCTGCTTCGGCCGGCAGCCGGAACCGTCACCGTGCACGGAATCGACGTCTGGAAGCGACCCAACGACGCCAAGCGCGTCATCGGAGTGCTGCCCGATCGGCTTCGGCTGTTCGATCGGCTGACCGGGGCGCAGCTGCTTTATTACGCTGGCACCCTCCGCGGGCTCGACAACGACACTGTGCGTACCCGGTCGGCGGATTTGGCCGCGGCGTTCGGCCTCGAGGACGCACTCAACCGGCTGGTCGCCGATTACTCCGCCGGCATGACCAAGAAGATCGCCCTGGCCTGTGCCATGATCCATTCCCCCCGCGTACTCGTGCTCGATGAACCCTTCGAGTCGGTCGACCCGGTGTCCGCGGTCAACGTCACCGAAATTCTGCAGAAGTATGTTGCTGCCGGCGGCACCGTCGTGCTGTCCAGCCACGGTATGGATCTGATTCAGCGGGTTTGCGATCACGTCGCGATCATCGTACAGGGGCGGGTCCTGGCGGCCGGCACCGTTGACGAGGTGCGTGGTCAGAAGACGCTCGAAGACCGGTTCGTTGAACTCGCCGGTGGGCGCAAGGTGGCGGAGGGCATGGAATGGTTGCACAATTTTTCGGACTGAAACTCCGGCTGCTCGCTAACCTGTTTCGCCGGAGTCCCTGGCAGGTCGTCGGCCTGGTCGTCGGCCTGCTCTACGGGCTCGGCGTTGCCATAACTTTTCTCGTCGCCCTGATCTCCCTGCGATTCGTCGGTGACCCGGCTCTGATGCGTGATTCGCTCATCGTGGCCGGATCGGTGGTGGTGCTGGGCTTTCTGCTCATCCCGATCGTCGCCGGAATCGACGACAGCATGGACCCACGCAAGTTCGCCTTCCTGGGCATTCCGAATCGTTCCCTGTCGCTGGGCCTGGCAGGGTCGGCTCTCATCGGTGTTCCGGCCGTCACGCTGAGCATTGTTCTGCTCGGCACGGTGTTCACCTGGTCGCGTGGCGTGGGCCAGACGCTGCTCGCGCTCGTCTCAGCCGGGCTCATCCTGGCCACCTGCATTCTGTTGTCGCGAGTGAGTGCATCCCTCGCAGCATTTCTGCTCTCCACCCGGCGTTCGCGAGAATTCACCGGCCTCATCGGAGTCGTCGTGCTGGTCATGATTTCCCCGGTGGTCGTGGTGCTGATCAGCACGGACTGGGCCCGGCACGGCCGTACCCTGCTCGGCACGCTCGCCTCAATTCTGGGCTGGACGCCGCTCGGTGCAGCCTGGGCAGTGCCCGGGGACGCCTCCACCGGTGCCTGGGGCCCGGCCATTCTCAAGCTCGTCATCGCTGCAGCGTCGGTTTACACCCTGTGGTTGATCTGGCAGCTGGTCGTGGCGCGTATGCTCGTGTCGCCCGGTCGCGAAGCGGCAGCGAAGCAGTATTCCGGACTGGGCTGGTTCGACCGCATGCCGCACAACGCCGTCGGCGCCATCGCCGCGCGCACCTTCACTTACTGGGCCCGTGACTCGCGCTACTGGGTATCGCTCATCATGATCCCGATCGTTCCGATTATCGCGGTCCTGCCACTCAATATCGCCGGTGTGCCCGTGCACTACCTCGCCCTGGTCCCGGTGCCGCTCATGTGCGTCTTCCTCGGCTGGACTATGCACAACGACGTCGCCTACGACAGCACGGCCATCTGGCTGCACGTTGCCTCCGGTACGCGCGGGGTAGCCGACCGCATCGGTCGGCTCGTTCCCGCATTGGTCATGGCCATCCCCGTTATCGGCATCGGGTCGGCCATCAGTATCTGGTTCTACGGAGACTGGACGGTGCTGCCGTCCATGCTGGGAGTGAGCACCTGCATCCTCCTGGCCGGTCTGGGTTTTTCGAGCTACACCTCGACGAGGTTCCCGTACCCGGTCACGAAACCCGGCGACAGCCCGTTTGCGCAGCCGCAGGCCTCCGACACGGCAGCGGCTCTGGTGCAATCGTTGACCTTCACCGGCTCGATCGTTCTCGCGCTGCCCGCGCTCCTGTTCGCGTACCTGGGAATTACCGAGGATCCAGTCTGGCATCTGCGTAGCCTGGGAGCTGGAATCGGGCTCGGCCTGCTCGCCGTGATCGTGGGAATCTGGCTCGGCTCGCGCACCTTCGAACGACGTGGACCCGAGATGCTCGCCTCCGCGCAGCGCGCCTGATCACCACCTACCTGATCACCCCGTGCCAGCCCAGCCGGCCCGAGATTGCTTAGACTAGTTCCATGACTGAATTTCGCGCGAGCATTGCAGAACCCGGCCAGCCCGGCGGCGGAACGTCCACCCTCGACCGTGAGCTCGAAGAACTCATCAAGCAGGAGCAGCTTGAACCGGGCGACCACGAACGGTTTTCGCACTACGTCCCGAAAGACAAAATCATGGAGTCGGCCATTTCCGGCAAGCCGGTCAAGGCGCTGTGCGGCAAGAAGTGGTTGCCGGGGCGCGACCCGGAGAAGTTTCCGGTCTGCCCGACCTGCAAGGCCATCTACGAAAAGATGAAGGCCAAGTAGCAGGTAGTCCGGCCGCAGCTAGCGGTACGAGGTCGGAATAACAGCTTCGCCGCGCCCGAGCCGAAACGCTTCAATCGGCAGTTCCTGCATAACGGATGCATTATGCGCGCGAGCGCGCAGGGTCCCGGCAGATCCGAGGTAGCGTTCGTCGACGGTGCCGCCTTCGATGAGGGGCACGAGGAGTGTTCGTTCCAGTCCGCTGCGGGAATCGAACTGGGCAGCGGGCCCATGGTCGAGCACGACGATTTCTTCCTGCGCGATACCGGCGCCATCCACTCGGCGCAGTGCGCTCTTGCGTCCACCGATGGAGAGTTTCGCGGTTGAGGTCTTGGCAACGGAAATCCAGTCATCGCCGTGACCCTTGTGCGCGACGAGCTTGTAGACCAGGCCGGCGGCCGGCTCGCCAGAACCGGTGACCACCGAGGTACCGACGCCAAAGGCGTCGACCGGGCTGGCCGACAGAGCAGCGATGGCGAACTCGTCGAGATCGCTCGTGACCGTGATCTTCGTGTTGACCGCGCCGAGCGCGTCAAGCTGGGCGCGCGCGGCGGCCACGACGGTGGGTAGATCTCCGGAGTCGATGCGGATTGAACCGAGGTCGGGGCCAGCGACCTTGACCGCCCGGGCGATGCCGGCGGGCACGTCGTAGGTGTCGACGAGCAGCGTCGTGGCCGCACCGAAGGCATCCACTTGCGCCTGGAATGCTTCTTCTTCGCTGTCGTGCAGCAAAATAAATGAGTGCGCGGCGGTGCCCATCGTTGGCAGGCCCCACTGCCGGCCGGCTTCGAGGTTGCTGGTCGAGGCGAAGCCGGCGATGAATGCGGCGCGGGCGGCGGCGACCGCCGAATGCTCATTGGTGCGGCGTGAGCCCATTTCGGCGATCGGGCGGCCGAGGCTGACCGAGACCATGCGCGCGGCCGCGCTCGCGACCGCGATGTCGTAGTTGAGCACGCTCAAAATGAGTGTCTCCAGAATGACGCCCTCGGCGAAGGTGCTTTCCACCAGCAGAAGCGGCGACCCGGGAAAGTAGGCTTCCCCTTCCTGATAGCCCCAGACGTTGCCGCTGAAGGAGTAATTGGCGAGATAGTCGAGGGTGGGCGTGCGCACGACCCCGTTCTGCTCCAGCCAGGTCAGTTCTTCGGTTTCGAAGCGAAACTGCCGAATCAGGTCCAGCAGTCGGCCGGTGCCGGCGACGATGCCATAGCGGCGGCCCGCCGGCAGGCGCCGGGCGAAGGCCTCGAACATGCACTCGCGATCGGCGGTCCCGCTTTGGATTGCGGCGTCGACCATCGTGAGTTCGTAGCGGTCGGTTCGCAGTGCCGGTGAGTGCAGTGCCGGCGTGCGGGCGGCCGGGTCGCCATGCGCAGGAACGGAGAAAGTGGGGGACGGGGTCACCCGGCACAGCTTATCCGCTCGGTCGGGCTAGGCTTGATCTTCGTGACGGATGCACCGATTGGTATTTTCGATTCCGGAGTGGGCGGCCTGACCGTCGCCCGGGCGATCAAGGACCAGTTGCCGAACGAATCCATCCTCTATATCGGCGATACGGCGCACTCGCCCTACGGCTCGAAGAAGATCGCCGATGTGCGCGGTTTCGCACTCGACGTGCTCGATGACCTCGTCGCCCAGGACGTGAAACTGCTCGTCATTGCCTGCAACACGGCGTCGGCGGCCATGCTGCGCGATGCCCGCGAACGCTACAGCGTGCCGGTGATTGAAGTCATCCAGCCCGCAGTTCGGCGTGCGGTCGTGACCACGCGTAACCAGCGGGTCGGGGTGATCGGAACGGTCGGCACCGTCAACTCCCGCGCCTACAACGATGCCTTTGCTGCGGCGCCCCAAATCTCCCTGTTCAGCCAGGCCTGTCCCCGTTTTGTGGAGTTCGTCGAGGCCGGTGTCACGACCGGCGCCGAGCTGCTCGCCGTCGCCGAGGAATACCTCGCACCGCTGCGCGCGGCCGAGGTCGACACCCTGGTGCTTGGCTGTACCCACTATCCGTTCCTGCGCGGCGCGATCTCATATGTCATGGGGGAGGGCGTGACTCTGGTCTCCAGCGACACCGAAACCGCCAACGACGTCTACCGGGTGCTGGTCAGCCAGGGGCTCGAACGTGGCCGCACGAGTCCGCCGACCTATCGCTACGAGGCCACCGGTGACAGCGCCGAGGATTTTCTGGCCCTCGCTCATCGCCTGATCGGCCCCGAAATCAACCGGGTGGAACTGATCGAAACCGGCGCGATCAATCTGAGCGCACTCGCATCGCCACCCTTTTCCGTCTTGAACCCGAACCACTAGGAGTACACCGTGACCGAAAACCTGCGCGCCGACGGGCGCACCAACGACGAACTTCGCCCGATCACGATCGAGCGCGGCTGGAGCGACCAGGCCGAAGGGTCGGCACTGATCTCCTACGGGCGCACCAAGGTGCTCTGCACGGCATCGTTCACCAATGGCGTTCCGCGCTGGATGAGCGGCAAGGGCAAGGGCTGGGTCACTGCCGAATACTCGATGCTGCCCCGCTCGACCAACAGCCGCATGGACCGCGAATCGGTCAAGGGCAAGATCGGTGGCCGCACCCACGAGATCAGCCGCTTGATCGGCCGCAGCCTGCGCGCTGTCGTCGATATGAAGGCGCTGGGCGAGAACACCCTGGTGCTCGACTGTGACGTGCTGCAGGCCGACGGCGGCACCCGCACCGCGGCCATCACGGGCGCCTACGTTGCCCTCGCTGACGCGCTCGAGTGGGGTCGCAGCAAGAAGTTCATCTCGCAGAAGGCGCAGCCGCTCATCGACAGCGTCTCGGCCGTGTCAGTTGGCATCATCGGCGGTGTCCCCATGCTCGATCTGGCCTACACCGAAGACGTGCGCGCCGACACCGACATGAACGTGGTCGTGACCGGTCGGGGCAAATTCGTCGAGGTGCAGGGCACCGCCGAGGCGGCACCGTTTGACCGCAGTGAACTGGACACGCTGCTCGATCTGGCGCTGAAGGGCGCCGTCACCCTGACCGAGTTTCAGACCAGCGCGTTGGGGAACTGACAGGTGCAGATCGTTCTCGCCACGCACAACGCCCATAAGGTTGAAGAGCTGCGGCGCATCCTGGCCCCACAGCTTCCGGGCGTTGAGGTGCTCGCCTACGACGGCCCCGAGCCGGTCGAAGACGGCGTCAGCTTCACCGAGAATGCCCTGATCAAGGCCCGTGCTGCCGCGGCGCACACCGGGCTGCCGGCCATTGCCGACGATTCCGGCATCTGTGTCGACATTCTCGGCGGAGCGCCCGGCATCTTTTCTGCGCGCTGGTCTGGCCCGGCCAAAGACGCTGGCGAGAATCTGCGCCTGTTGCTCTGGCAGCTCAGCGACGTTCCCGAGCAGCACCGCGACGCGCACTTCACCTGCGTGGCAGCCCTCGCACTGCCCGACGGCACCGAACGTGCCGTGACCGGCGAATGGCCGGGGCAGCTTCTGTTCGAACCGGCCGGCGAGAATGGATTCGGGTACGACCCGATCTTTCTGCCGGAGGGCTATGCCATCTCGGCCGCCGAACTCTCGGGGCACGTGAAAAACCAGGTTAGCCATCGGGCGATCGCCTTCGAGGGTCTCGTTCCGGTACTGCGCGAGGTGCTCGGCAGCTGATTCACCGCCAACTCGCCGGGCGGCTGGCGAGCAGCCCACCACGGCCCTAACCTTGTGCCATGGGCCATGATCACGCGCACGGCACCGGATCGAACCGGAGGCGTTTGTCGATCGCCATCGCCATCGTGGGTTCCGTGCTGGTGCTCGAGGTGCTGGGAGCCTGGCTGACCGGCTCACTCGCCCTGTTGGCCGACGCCGGGCACATGCTCTCCGACCTGTTCGGGCTCATCGTCGCGTTGACCGCCACACTGGTCGCGGCAAGGCCAGCCACGGACCGGGCCACCTTCGGCTTTCAGCGCGCTGAGGTATTCGGCGCGCTCATCAATGGTCTGATCCTGCTCGTGGTGGCCGGTGTCGTCTCCGTCGCGGCGGTGCTGCGGCTGGTGCGCCCGAGCGACACGGAGGTGCTCGGCACTCCGATGCTCGTCGTTGCGATCATCGGTCTCGCCGCGAACGTGGCGGCTATGGTGCTGCTGCGTCCGGCCGCCGCCGGGTCGATCAACATGCGTGGCGCCTACCTCGAGGTGCTCGGTGACGCTCTCGGGTCGGTAGCTGTGATCGTCGCGGCCATCGTCATCCTTTTGACCGGTTTTGCGGGGGCGGATGCTGTCGCCTCGCTGGTCATCGCCGGAATGATCGTGCCGCGCGCCTACTTCTTGCTGCGGGACGTCGTGCGGGTGTTCAGCCAGTCAACACCGGCCGACACGGACGTGTCCGAGATTCGGCGCCACCTGCTCGGTACCGCTGGTGTCGTCGCCGTGCACGACGTGCACGTTTGGGCCATTACGAGCGGCGCGCACGTGTTCACCGCCCACGTCGTCGTCGAACCGACGGTGCTCGCTGCCGGCACGGGCACCCTGCTCGACGAGCTGTCGGGATGCCTGGCGAAGCATTTCGACGTCGCCCACTCCACCTTTCAGCTGGAACCGGCCGAGCACGCCGAGCACGAAGACCAGCAGCACCGTTGAGCTGATCAGAACCAGCTGATCAGAACCAGCTGATCAGACCTCGTGCCGGCCGGAGTGGTTCGTGTTGAACGTGTCGGGGTCGAGCAGGTGGCTGCCGGTGGCTTCGCTGGGCCGATCGCGCAGGCGACGGGCCTTCACGACCGACTGCACGTAGTGGTACACCGTCGGGATCAGGGTGATCACGACGGCACCGATTAGGATCAGGTCGATGTAGGCCGTCACAAAGTCAGCGACCGGCGGAATGTAGCCGAGAAAATAGCCTGCAAGGGTCAGCCCGGTTCCCCAGAGCAGGGCACCGATCAGGTTGTACAGGGTGTACTTGCGGTAGTCCATGTGGCCGACACCGGCGGCGACCGGGGCAAAGGTACGCACGATCGGCACAAACCGGGCCACGATGACGGCGACGCCGCCGAAACGCACGAAGAATGCATTGGTGCGGTCGACGTTTTTAATGCTGAACAAGCCGGATTCCTTGCGTTCGAAGACGCGCGGGCCGAACTTATGACCGATGAGGTAGCCGACCTCGCCGCCGAGAAATGCCGCAAAGCCGATGGCCAGTGCGACCCACCAGATGTCGATCTGAATCACGCCGGCTGCGGGGAACGCGAGTAGGCCGGTGATGATCAACAGCGTGTCCCCGGGGAGGAGAAATCCGACGAGCAATCCGGTCTCGGCGAAGACGATGGCACAGACGACGAGCAGCGCCCACGGACCGGCCGATTCGATGATCTGGGTCGGGTCGAGCCAGGGAATCAGTGCGGTGGGATTCATGCAGGGAACTCCAGTTGGCGGCGGGCATTTATCGGGTGAGTGCAGCGGATACCGAGCCCAGAGTATCGCGCAATCGTGGGAAATTGCCCGGCCGCTCCGCCCCGGCATTAGGGGGACGTTACGCCCGATGACCGTGTGCGGGAGAGGGGACTTGAACCCCCACGCTCGAAAGCACAGGAACCTAAATCCTGCGTGTCTGCCAATTCCACCACTCCCGCCGGTGTGCTCCTAGTCTAGATGGCCAGTTGCGCGGCAGGATCTCGTTGGCCGTCGTGATGACCAAGCAACGCCGCGGCATACGATTCCATCTGGGCACGCAGGGCGCCCACCAGTGCCGCCACGGCGGGCAGCCGCAGCGATTCGGTGCGCAATACCATCCAGTACGGCAGTCGCTCCTGAAAACTTTGCGGCAGCACCCGCACCAGATCAGCGTGCTGATCGGCCATGAAACACGGCAGGAAGCCGATTCCAGCGCCGGCCCTGGTGCCCTCGACATGCACGAAGACGTTCGTCGAGCTGAGCGACTCCCGCATCTGCGGCACCAGCCGCCTGGGCGCGTCGAGATCGTCGACCTGCAGCATCGAATCCACAAAATAGACGAGCGGATGCTGCGTCAGCTCCTCCACCGTCGTCGGAGTGCCGTGCTCGGCCAGGTACGGCCGGGAGGCGTACATACCGAGGTGGTAATAGCCGAGCAGGATCGATTCGGCCCGGTGCACCTGCGGCTCACCGACCACGACCTCGATATCCAGGCCGGAGCGGTGCTGCAGGGCGCGACGTGTCACGGTGACGATTTCAACTCGCAGCAGCGGATGCCGTCGCTGCAGCGCTGCCACGGCCGGGGCGGCGATGTAGGCGCTGAACCCGTCGGTGGCCGACATTCGCACCACTCCGGACAGCTGCGGGGAATCTGTCGCGGAGCTGCGCAGCAGGGTGAGCGCCGATTCGACGCCTTCGGCCGCAGTCAGGGCTCGGTGTCCGAGCTCGGTCAACTCCCAGCCGCCGACAGCGCGGGCCAACAGACGACCGTCGAGCGCCTTCTCCAGAGCGGCGATCCGCCGGGACACCGTGGTGTGGTTGAGGCCCAGGCCCTCGGCGGCGGTCGTGAAGCGCCCGGTGCGGGCAACGGCCAGAAAGATCAGCAGATCATCGGGGTGTGGGTCGGTACCAGCCGGTTCAAAGGTCATATCTGCAATTATGCACACGCGCTCTGTCATTTTGACTCTTGTTGACCGGCCGTCCTGCGGGAATACTCAGTCAGGTCGTGCTTCAGCCAGGCGGCCGAAATCTTCCGCGCACTTCTCACCGCACAGTACGTGTCATTGACGACACAAAGGAGACAGACAATGAGTGTCAATCAACGCGTTGGGGCTGCCGGTTCCGGTAAGACCACGGCAACCGCCGGCAGCGAAACTGAAAAGTCCGGCCTCAAGAAGATCGTCGCCGCTTCGATGGTGGGCACGGTCGTGGAATGGTATGAGTTCTTCCTCTATGCCACGGCCGCGAGCCTGGTCTTCGGCACGGTCTTCTTCCCGAACGCCGGCAGTGAGCTGGACGGCATTATCGCCGCCTTCCTCACCTACGCCGTCGGGTTCATTGCGCGGCCTTTGGGCGGCATCGTGTTCGGCCAGATCGGTGACAAACTCGGTCGCAAGCACACCCTGCAGGTGACGATCATCATGGTTGGTGCTGCCACCTTCCTTATGGGCTGCCTGCCCGGCTTCGACACCATCGGCTACTGGGCCCCCGCGCTGCTCGTGGCCCTCCGCTTCATCCAGGGCTTCGCCGTCGGCGGCGAGTGGGGCGGCGCCGTTCTGCTCGTCGCCGAGCACAGCCCGAACGCGTCGCGTGGCTTCTGGTCAAGCTGGCCGCAGGCCGCCGTTCCGGTGGGCAACCTGCTCGCCACCATCGTGCTGCTGATCATGACCTGGATCCTTCCGCCCGAGCAGTTCCTCAGCTGGGGCTGGCGCGTGGCGTTCTGGCTCTCCGCGATCATCGTCGTGATCGGCTACTACATTCGCACCCACGTCAGCGAAGCCCCGATCTTTCTCGAGGCCCGTGCCCAGGTTGAGGCCGAGAAGGCCGTCAACTATGGCGTGCTCGAGGTCGTGAAGAAGTACCCCAAGGGAATCCTCGGAGCCATGGGTCTGCGCTTCGCCGAGAACATCCTGTACTACATCATCGTGAGTTTCTCGATCGTCTATTTGAAGACGGTGCACGAGTACGACACGGGCCAGCTGCTGATCGCCCTGCTGATCGCCCACGTCGTGCACTTCATCGTGATTCCCCAGGTCGGCCGCCTTTCGGACCGCCTCGGCCGTAAGCCCGTCTACCTCGCCGGTGCCGTGCTCGGTGCCAGCTGGGCATTCTTCGCCTTCCCCATGTTCGACACGCTGAACCCGGTGCTCATCATTCTCGCCGTCACGGTCGGGCTCTGCTTCCACGCCCTGATGTATGCCGGTCAGCCCGCGATCATGAGCGAAATGTTCCCGACTCGGATGCGCTACTCCGGGGTATCACTCGGCTACCAGGTCACGTCGATTCTGGCCGGGTCGATGGCGCCGATCATCGCCGCCGCGCTGCTGCAGCAGTACAACACGTGGGTTCCCGTCGCGATCTACATCATGATCGCCTGCGCGATCACCGTGGTCGCCGTCGTCACCCTGAAGGAGACCAAGGGGGCATCGCTGCGCGAGGTCGACGCGGTCGACGCCCGCAAGCATGGGCTCGAGCCCGCCTCCTCCGGCAACTGACCGGCTCAACTCATTCGATCGTCAGAGGCGGGGCGCCGTGGGTGCCCCGCCTCTGACCGACCCACCCCTGCAGCGATCGCGCAACCAAAAGGAACCAAATGACTGATCTCACCGACGCCGTCAGCGCCAGCACCTTCCTTGCCAGCAGCGTCTCCGTTCGAACCCCGAGCCAGCCTCTCGCCGGTCGTCGCGCCCTCGTCACCGGCGGGGCGAGCGGAATCGGCGCGGCCGTCGTTCGAACGCTCGCCGCCCGGGGCGCGCACGTCGTCGTCGCCGACATCGACACAGCGGGGGCGACCTCCCTGGCCGAGGAGGTCGGTGGATCAATTTGGACCGTCAACCTGATGGCCACCGAGGCCCTCACCGATAACGCTCTTGCCACTGCTCTCAACGGCGTCGACATTCTGGTCAATAACGCCGGAATTCAGCGGATCAATCCGATCCAGGACTTCAAACCGGCCGATTTTCACAACATTCTCACGCTTATGCTGGAGGCCCCGTTCCTGCTGATTCGGGCCGTACTGCCGCAGATGTACGCGGCGAACTTTGGGCGCATCATCAACGTGTCCTCGGTGCACGGCATTCGTGCCTCGCCGTTCAAGAGTGCCTATGTCTCGGCCAAGCACGGGCTTGAAGGCCTGTCCAAGGTGACCGCCCTCGAGGGCGGGGCGCACGGAGTGACGAGCAACTGCGTGGCTCCCGGTTACGTGCGCACCCCCCTGGTCGAGAAGCAGATCACCGACCAGGCTCTGGTGCACGGCATTCCGGAGGCCGAGGTGCTCAGCAAGATCATGCTCACCGAGAGCGCGATCAAACGACTGGTTGAACCAGCCGAGGTCGGGTCGCTCGTGGCCTGGCTCGCCTCCGACGATGCTGCCATGGTCACCGGGTCGAGCTACACGATGGACGGCGGCTGGTCAGCGCGCTGACGCTGGGTCGATCGCTGATGGTCGCAACGGATGCCCGGCATCCGTTGCGACCATTTTTGGGGCTCGGGGCACCTAAAAACAAGCCCTGTGGATAACTTTTACGCAGAACGGCAAATGAGGCCATCATACGGGGATGACCGAAGCCGTTCGTATCATCACAGAGCAAGTGCGATCGCGGGTGCGCCGTGAGGGCGTCGACCTGGCGGCCAATAACGCGCTGGTCGAGCAGTACGTGCGCGACGAACTGCGCCGGTACAGCGAGCGGGCGCTCAGCGGGCTCGCGCCGATGATCGCCGACGAGCACCAGGCCGCCCGCGAGGTTGTGGCCGCGCTGACCGGTTTCGGCGTCTTGCAGCCGTTTCTGGATGATCCGGAGATCGAAGAGATTTGGATCAATGGTCCGGCCCGGGTGTTCGTCGCCCGCGACGGGGTCCCAGAGCTGACCACGCTGCTGCTCGGCGAGCAGGACGTGCGCGACCTCGTTGAGCGGATGCTGCAGGCCTCCGGTCGCCGCGTCGACCTCTCGTCGCCGTTCGTCGACGCCTCGCTACCCGACGGTTCCCGACTTCACGTCGTGATCCCGGATATAACGCGAAAATATTGGGCGGTGAACATTCGCAAGTTCACCCGGCGCATTCGCGATCTGAACCAGCTCGTCGGGCTCGGCTCACTCACCCAGCAGGCCGCCGATTTTCTGCGGATCTGCGTGCTCGGCGGCCAGAATATTCTGGTCTCCGGCGCCACCCAGACCGGCAAGACCACGATGCTGAACGCCTTGCTCTCGTCGACGCGGCCGGGTGAGCGCATCGTGACCGTCGAGGAGACCTTTGAACTCGATCTGTCGGCCCGAGACGTCGTCGCGATGCAGTGCCGGCAGCCCAGCCTCGAGGGCACCGGCGAGATCACCCTGCGCCGCCTGATCAAGGAATCCCTGCGCATGCGGCCCGACCGGCTGGTGGTCGGTGAGGTGCGCGAGGCTGAAAGCCTCGACCTGCTGATCGCCCTTAATAGCGGGCTCCCCGGAATGTGCTCGATTCATGCCAACAGTGCCAGGGACGCGCTGGCCAAGCTCTCCACCCTGCCGCTGCTGGCCGGGCGCAACATCGACTCGTCGTTCGTGCTGCCGACGGTGGCCGGCTGCATCGACATCGTGGTGCACTGCGAGATTGATCGGCACGGCCGTCGCCGGGTCACCGAGATCATTGCGCCGAGCGGCCAACTGGCCGGCTCGACGATCGAGGCTAGCCCCCTGTTTCTGTCCCCGCACGGGCACCTCGAGCCGACGGGCTCGCATCCCACCAAGCTCGCCAAATTTCGTGCCGCCGGCGTCGACCCGGCGCTGGTGTTGCGACAGGGTGCCGCATGACTCTCGTGCTGGGGTGCCTGCTCGGAAGTGGGCTCGTGCTGCTGCTGGCGCCGTTTCTCTGGCCGGCCGGCGCTGTATCCGCGGGAGGCCGGGCGGGCGCCGGGGAGCGGATGCGGGTGCGCCTGGTTCAGGGCGGGCTGCGGTCGGTGCCGGTGTCGGCGTTCCTGGCGGTGTCGACGATCGTGGGTGTGGCATCCGCTGCCCTGATGCACGGCCTGTTCGCCGTACAGGCCCTGAGCGCCGTCGCCGGACTGGCCGGAGTGCTGCTGCCGTGGCTGATCGTCTCGTGGCGGGCCGCGGCCCGGCGCCGGGCCAATCGCACGGTCTGGCCCGATGTCGTCGATCATCTCGTGTCCGCACTACGTTCCGGGCTGGCCCTGCCCGACAGCGTGAGCAGCCTCGCCCAGGCCGGACCGGTGGCTACCCGCACGGCGTTTGCCCAGTTCGAGCGAGAGTACCGGGCCACCGGCAATTTCAGCTACTGCGTCGACGAACTCAAACGCTCCCTCGCCGATCCGGTCGCCGATCGCATCCTGGAAACCCTGCGCATGGCCCGGGAAGTGGGTGGAAGCGACCTCACCGTGGTGCTGCGCAGCCTCGCAGCCTGGCTACGACAGGATGCCGCGGTGCGGCTCGAAGTTGAGGCGCGGCAGTCCTGGGTCGTCAATGCGGCCCGACTGGGGGTGGCCGCACCGTGGATCATCCTGGTGCTGCTCGCGTCCCGCCCGGAGGCTGCCGTCGCCTACAACTCGCCGGCTGGCGTCGCCGTGATCGCGAGCGGCCTGGCCCTGTCAATCGTGGCCTACCGGGTCATGCTCGCGCTCGGCCGGCTGCCGGAGGAACGTCGATGGTTCGCGTAGCCGGCGGGTGCAGGCCATGAGCGCGAGCCTGGGCTGGGCCGTTCTCTGCGGCAGCGGTCTCGGTGTGGGGCTGTGGTCGCTCGTGAGCCTGACGCCGCGGCTGACCCGGCCCCGTCTGATCGATCGGGTCGTGCCGTACATTCTCGACGTCTCCGCCGAAGCCCGCAGCATCGTCGCCCGGAAAACCGTCAACCCGATTCCTGTGCTGGGCAGCCTGTTTGCGCCGCTGTTCGGAGCGCTCACCCGCGGGTTGTCGAACCTGCTCGGCGGCAGCGAGTTCATCGCGCGCCGGCTCCACCAGTCAGGCTCGGCGAAGACCGCGCTGGAGTTTCGCTCGGTGCAACTGGTCTGGGCGCTTCTCGCCTTTGCCGCCGGCACGGTGATCACCATCGTCACCCTTCCGGAACTGCCGTGGCCGGCGCGCGTGGTAGTGCCGTTCGTGGCGGGAATCGGTGGCGCCGTGTTGCGGGACTGGCTCCTGCAGCGGGCCGCCACCGCCCGGTTGGCCCGCATGCGCAGCGAGTTGCCGACCATTCTCGAATTTCTCACCCTGTCGCTGTCGGCGGGGGAAGGCATCCTGGATTCGATCCGGCGGGTGTCCCGCACGAGTTCGGGGGAGCTGTCGCGAGAATTCGCGGGGGTGATCACCGAGGTGCACGCGGGGGTACCGATCGGGGTGGCGCTCTCGGCGCTGTCGCGGAGCATCCAGTTGCCGGAGGTGACCCGATTTGTCGATCAGGTCACCGGTGCCCTCGACCGGGGCTCGCCGATCGCCGAGGTGTTGCGCGCGCAGGCTCAGGATTCCCGCGACCAGAGCAAACGCTCGCTACTCGAGATAGCCGGCAAGAAGGAAGTTGCCATGCTCATGCCGCTGGTTTTTCTGATTTTGCCGATGACCGTTCTATTCGCTGTATTTCCCGGCCTGGTTGTTCTGCAGGCCGGCTTCTAAACGCACTGCCCGGTACCGTTCCGCTCACCAGAAAAGAGAATGCCATGTCCCGAATCATGCTTCGCCTCAAGGGTCTGCTCCGCGACGAGACGGGTGACGTGCCCGGCTGGGTGCTGATCACGCTTATGACGGCCGGATTGGTTTTGATCATCTGGGGCCTTGCCGGTCCGGCCCTCAGCGGGGTCTTCCAGCAGGCCATGGATCGCGTCAGTAGTTTCTGACCGACCCATGCATAACCGGATGCGGCGGCTCGCCTGGTTGCGCCTTCACGAGTTGCGCGACGAGGCGGGTTCCGCCGTGGCCGAGTTTGTCATGGTGGTGTCGTTGCTGACCTTTCTCACGCTCATGGTCATGCAGCTGGCGCTCGCGCTGCACATTCGCAACACCGTGCTCGATGCGGCGGCCGAGGGCGCCCGCTACGCCACGCTCGCCGACAGCAGCCTGCCCGCCGGAGCTGCGCGAACGCGCGATCTGATCACGACCGCCATCGGAGCAACCTATGCCACCGATGTGGTCGCTCGCTACGGCCCCCGTGCCGACTACCCGAGCGTCGAAGTGTGGGTGGTGGCGCCGCTGCCACTGATGGGCCTGCTCGGTGCCCCGCGCGGACTGGAGGTGGTCGCGCATGCCGCGGTCGAAACGCTGGAGTAGTCGCTCCGGGGCTCCCGGAAGTGAGGCCGGTTCGGCCTCGCTGGAATTCATCACGGCGGGAATGATCCTGCTGGTTCCGCTGGTCTACCTCGTGCTCGCCCTGTCGTCGTTGCAGGGCGGTGCGCTCGCCGTGGAGGGAGCCGCGCGGCAGGCAGCCAGGGTCTACGTGCAGGCGCCGGACCAGGCCACGGCGACCGAGCGCGCTCGGCGGGCAGTGGCCTTCGCGCTCGAAGACTACGGACTGGATGCCGGAGATGCCGAGGTGCAGATCGAGTGCTCCGGTGGGCCGAGCCAATGCCTCACCCGCCAGTCGCTCGTGACGGTCACCGTGCGCATCGGCATCGCCCTGCCGCTCGTGCCCGACCTGCTCGCGCTCGAGCAGAGCGCGAGCGTGCCGATGACTGCGGCATCCACGCAGATCGTGTCCCGGTTTGGCAGCCTCGAATGAGCCGGCGCCTGCCGCACGCCGGGGCCGAGGACGGGTCGACCCTGCTGCTCATCATCTTCTACGGCTTCCTCGCCCTGAGCCTGGTGCTCGTGGCACTCTCAGCGACGTCGCTTTACCTCGAGCACAAGCGGCTGCTGAGCCTCGCCGACGGGGCGGCGCTCGCCGGGTCCGAGGCCTTCACTCTCGGCGAGGTGCAGGTCGGCATGGTGGGCCCTCGGCCGCAGCTGCGCTCCGGTGACGTGTCGGCTGCGGTGGATGAATACCTGCGACTCGTTCCCCATCCCTCGTTCGAGGCGCTCGGCGTGACGAGCGCGGCATCCGCTGATGGGCAGAGCGCGTCGGTGACCCTGCGGTCGTGGTGGCGCCCACCCGTGCTCACCCTCGTGGTTCCCGACGGGGTGCCGCTCGAGGTGACGGGGGTGTCCCGGGCTGTGTTCCATTAGCAGCATCCCCTTTCGCGAGAGAGCGGGATAATTGCTGCCTCAGCACCCGTGAAGCAACACATTTCTCGCTCTCGAGGGAGAGGGCCGGGGTAGGCGGGGAGCGCTCACAAAGGCGCACTAGCTTTTTCAGGATGGAAGCGTACTATGCACAGACACGTAGCCGACACGGAGGCCTCTTACCCGTAGGGGGCTTCACATTTTTACGCAGTCGAAACTCGTTCCAGCCCCGGTCCCCGGTTGGTAGTGCTGGCGACCTTGGGTCGTCGTTCAACCGGGCTGGTCGCCACCGGTTGACGTGGCCCAGCATGGCGGCTGAGAATCACCGAGAACGGCTGTTAAATCATGGATGCATTATTAGACCGACACGAAGTCGATGAGCACAGTGTGGAGCAGCTCGACTTCGAGTCTCTTCTCCCCTGCGAGGGAGTGCATCACTACCGCGGATTGAGCGGTCACGATCCGGCCGAATCGGGTGGCTTCATGGTGATCTCGCCGTGCTGTGGGCCCAAGGTCATCCAATGCTCCTCCCGGGTCGACGCGATGCGCGTGTCCGGAGTGCTCTACTGCGGTGCCTGCCAGCACGAACATTTGACCAGCGAATACACCTTCGTTCCGCTGCAGCTCTAGGCCGCGGTCGTCCGCGCATTCTCAGAGCGGATGCCGCGCGCGGTACCCTCGCTAGGTGCCCTGACGGCGCCGACAGGAGCAGTGTGCGTACCAAGCGGGGGCAGTGGAAGGGTGCGGGAGCTCAACTCGCCACCGAAGTCAGCATCAATTTCGGTTCGTCGCTGGCCGGACTGCTCATTCCCCTCGTCGGCTCGCCGGTCGTCGTCGCGGCCCGACAAATCGTCATGGTCATCGTCGTGCTGCCGCTGGCCCGGCCCAGGCTCAAGAACCTGACCTGGAGCCGCATCTGGCCGCCGCTCGCCCTCGGCGTCGTGCTCGCCGTGATGAATCTCAGCTTCTACCAGGCCGTGAGCATGCTCGGGCTGGGCATTGCGGCGACCATTGAATTTCTCGGCCCGTTCACTCTCGCCCTCGTCACCAGCCGCCGCATCCTGGACTTCGTGTGCGCCGCGGCCGCCGCCGGGGGCGTGTTTCTGCTGACCTGGTCGGACGGCACGCTCGACTTGCTCGGCATCGCGCTCGCCCTGACCGCAGCGGCCTCCTGGTTTTGCTACATCCTGCTGACCCGCAGGGTGGCGACCGAATTTGCCGGCCTCGAGGGTATCTCCATTGCCAGCCTGGTCAGCCTCGTGATCGTGGTGCCGTTCGCCGTGCTCACCCTCGACCTGTCGGCGTTCACCTGGGGCGTTGTCGGGTTGCTCCTGCTCGTCGGAGTGGTTTCGTCAGCCTTCCCGTACACACTCGACACTTACATTCTGCGGCGGATCAGCCCTCGGCTGTACGCGATCATTACGAGCTTCGGCCCGGTGATCGCGGCCGGGTTCGGCGCGCTCGTGCTCGGCGAGACCTTCACGCTGCTGCAACAGATCGCGATCGTCGTGGTCTGCGTGGCCGCCGGGGCTGCCATCGCGACGCAGCGCGACCAGCCGAAGTCCGACCTCGAGCTGACCGCGGTCGCGATTCCCTGACGGGGCGACCCCGCGCGGGCGGCCGTACCAGGCCGGCCCGGGCATCCGCTTATCGAGCGGCGCCGAGGCCCTGCCTATTCGACGCGCAGGCCGAGGTGGGCGGCGAGAAGCCGCGCCAGCAAGCTGAGCTGGGCATCGTCGATCGTGGCACCGCGCAGGCCGTCGAGGCCGTGGACGGCCGAGAAGTCGCTGGAGCGCAGGTCGACGTCCTTGAGCTTGGCGCCGCCGACATCGAGGGTGCCGATGCGGCAGTTCTGCAGTTCGAGGCGCTGCACGGTGGCGCTGCCGAGGTCGAGCTCGTCGATAATGCAGTTGCTCAGCAGCACATCGGTCAGGGTCGCGTTGCGCAGATTTACGAAATCGAGCTTCGACCCGTCGATGTGCACCGAGCGCAGCGTCGCCTCGTAGGCCTCGACCGAGCCGAGTCGGGCGTGGTTGATCTGCACGTCACGCCAGTTCGAGCGCGGCGCGCTGAACACCGGGGCGTGCAGATCGGTGGCGAGACATTCCGAGAAGGATGCTCCGCGCAGCTTGGTCTCATGCAGCGAGACTCCCGCAAATTCACACTCCCCGAAGGAGATACCGGTCAGGTCGCGGCCGTCGAGGTTCACGCCGGTGTAGCGCTCGGCCTCGCGACCGTCGCCGGAGCAAAGCTGCGCCCCGTCGACGTCGGCGAGGTCGGGCAGCGTTATGCGGTCGATCGACGCCTTGCGGGTGGCTGCTTTCGCCACCTTTATTCGATGGGTTCGAGCACGAAAACCGGAATCTCCCGCTCGGTCTTGACCTGGTAGGCGGCGTAGTCGGGGAACGCTGCCACGGCGCGCTCCCACCAGACGGCCTTTTCGTCGCCGGTGATCTCGCGGGCGCGCATGTCCCACTTCTCGGGCCCGTCTTGCAGCTCCACCTCGGGGTGCGCGATGACGTTGGCGTACCAGACCGGGTTTTTGGGGCTGCCACCGAGCGAGGCTACAGCGGCATAGTGGCCGTCGTGTTCGACGCGCATGAGCGGTGCCTTGCGTAACTTGCCGCTCTTGAGGCCGACGGTGGTGAGTACGATCACGGGCATGTCACGCAGAGTCGTGCCCTCGGTTCCGCCGGACGTCTCGTACAGGTCGACCTGGTCGCGCACCCACTGGGCGGTGCTTGGCTCGTATTCTCCGATGAGGGGCATATTTGGCCCAACGCGCGAGCCGCCGGGAACATTCCACCCGGACAGGTCCGCCCTGTCAGAGCAGGCGGCCGGGGCGATGCGGGGCGTAGCGCGGAATGTAGCGGCGCAGCAGCATCGCGCCGCAGAGGCCAATTGCCCCCATCACCCCGCTGGCGACCGAGAGCGAGACCAGGGCGGTGATGCCGGCGACCGCCAGGGGAGCTGCGGCGCTGCCGAAGTCGGCCGTGAACCGCCAGGCGCCCAGGAACGGTGCGGGATTCGGCCGCGGAGCGAGGTCGGCGCCGAGCGTCATCAGCAGGCCGCTGCCGACCCCGTTGGCGAGCGAGAGGAACATGGCCACGCCGATGAACCACTCCACGTTGCTCGGCAGGTCGTGGGTGAACGCGAGTGCCAGGTGGCCGGCACCGAGGCCGATCATCGAGGGCAGAGCGCTCCAGATGCGGCCGAACCGGTCCATGATCTGGCCGCTGACATAGAACAGGGCGAAGTCGATGCCGCCGGCGATGCCGATGATCAACGCCGTGTCGGGGGCGCTGATGCCGATACTGACCGCCCAGAGCGGCAGCATCACCGTGCGGCTGGCCCGCATCGCACCGATCAGACCGGCGCCCGTACCGAGCCGCAAAAGCACTCCGCGGTGACTCCAAATGGTCTGGAACAATCCCTGCACCGGCACGGCCGGTCGCGCCGTTCCGGTGCTGCTGATCGCGCCGGTGCTCGTGTCGGTGGCGTCGAATATGGTCGTATCAGCGGAGGGAGTGGCAAAGGGTTTCGACGGGTCTGGCAACAACAGCAGCGTCGCTGATGCGGCGACGCAGCAGATGATGAACACCCAGAACACGGCCTGCGTACCACCGGTGAGGTGAATCAGGCCGGCCGAGAGAAAGGGGCCGACAAACCAGCCGGCACGAAACACGCCGCCGAGGGTCGACAGCGCGCGGGCCCGGTAGACCAGCGGCACATAGTTGGTCATGAAGGCATGCCGGGCGAGCGCAAAAATGGCTGTGGCGAGGCCGACCAGAAAAATACCGAGACCGAGCACGAGTGGATTGGGAGCGACAATGCAGACGATCACGGCACCGATGGTGAGAGCGGATGCCCAGATCATCGCGTTGCGTTCCCCGATGCGCGAGACGATCCAGCCGCTGGGAATATCGCCGACCAGCTCACCGAGCATGACCATCGCTGCAATCACACCGGCAATGGCCAGGGATGCACCGAGGTCAGTCGCAACTAGGGGAATCAACGGGATAATCGCGCCCTCGCCGATCGAGAACAGCAGGGTCGGTAGGAACGCGACCAGGGCGACCGAGCGCAGGCTGAAGGGGCGCTCGTGGTTGCTCATCGGTTCGATGCTACTCGCAGTGCAATCCCGACCGTGCTATCCCGACCCGTGCTGCTCAGACCCGTGCGATCCCGACCATGTTTTCCGGAGTGCTGTTCGAGTGGTGCTCCCACCAGCCCGGCAGCACCGCGCCTTCGCCCGGTAGGCTGAACAGAACATGATTGACTTGGATTTCTCAGTACAGATCGCCGCGCTGCGGACCACGTTTGGCGACATCCGCTCGGTGATCGACATTGATCGACTGCGCGCGGAGATTGACGACCTCAGCGGCGAGGCCGGTATGCCCGACTTGTGGGACGACACCGAGCATGCCCAGAAGGTGACGAGCGACCTCAGCCACCGGCAGTCGCAACTGGCCCGCATCGAAAGCATCGGAGCCCGCCTCGATGACCTCGAGGTGCTCGTGGAGATGGCCAATGACGGCCAGGGCGACCAGGAACTGGCCGACGAGGCCGGCGTCGAACTCGCCAGCCTGCAGAAGCTGCTCGGCGAGCTCGAAGTGCAGACCCTGCTCAACGGCGAATTCGACGAACGCAACGCCGTCATCACCATTCGCGCCGGCGCCGGGGGAGTGGATGCCGCCGACTTCGCCGAAATGCTGCTGCGCATGTACCTGCGCTACGCCGAACAGCACGACTACCGCACGACCGTGCTCGACATCAGCTACGCCGAAGAAGCCGGCATCAAGAGCGCGACCTTCGAGGTCGATGCCGCCTACGCCTTCGGCACGCTCAGCGTCGAGGCCGGAACCCACCGCCTGGTACGGATGAGCCCGTTCAACTCGGCCGGCAAGCGCCAGACCTCGTTCGCCGCGGTCGAGGTGGTGCCTTTGATCGAACAGACCGAGTCGATCGAGGTGCCCGACGGCGATATTCGAGTGGATGTCTTCCGCTCGAGCGGCCCTGGCGGCCAGTCGGTCAACACCACCGACTCCGCCGTGCGCATCACCCACCTGCCCACCGGCACCGTGGTGAGCTGCCAAAACGAGAAGAGCCAGATTCAGAACCGGGCCGCCGCCATGCGCGTGCTGCAGTCCCGGCTGCTGGTGCTCGAGCGCGAGAAAGAGGCCGCGACCAAGAAAGAGCTCGCCGGCAACATCACCGCGAGCTGGGGCGACCAGATGCGCAGCTACGTGCTCGCGCCCTACCAAATGGTCAAGGACCTGCGCACCGAGTACGAGGTGAACAACCCCAGCAACGTCTTCGATGGTGACCTGGACGGTTTCATTTCGGCCGGCATCCGCTGGCGCAAGAAAGCCCCGGAAGACTAAACGGATGCTGAGCCTTCCCCCTCTCGGGTATGTCGCAGTAGGGAAAACGCCAGCGGGTGCCTAGGCTCTAAGAGCTATGATCCGCTTTGATCACATAACCAAGAAGTATCCCGGCACCTCTCGGCCGGCCCTGAACTCGATCGACGTCGAGATTTTGCGAGGCGAATTCGTCTTTCTGGTCGGCGCCTCCGGATCGGGCAAATCGAGCTGCCTGCGGCTCGTGCTCAAGGAGGAGAAGCCGACCAGCGGCAGCATCCACGTGCTCGGGCAAGACCTGCGCTCGATCTCCAACCGCAAGGTGCCCTATTTTCGCCGCAACATGGGCGTGGTCTTTCAGGACTTTCGGCTGTTGCCGAACAAGACGGTCTTCGACAATGTCGCGTTCAGCCTGCAGGTGATCGGCAAGAGCCGCGGCTTCATTCAGGAGGCCGTGCCCGACACCCTGAAAATGGTCGGCCTGGCTGAGAAGGCGCAGCGCCTTCCGCACGAACTCTCCGGTGGTGAGCAGCAGCGCGTGGCCATTGCCCGCGCCATCGTGAACAAGCCCCAGATTCTGCTGGCCGATGAGCCCACCGGAAACCTCGACCCCACCACGAGCGCCGAAATCATGGCGCTGCTCGCGAGCATCAACGCGGGCGGCACCACCGTGATCATGGCCACCCACGAGGCCGGCATCGTGGACAAGATGCAGCGCCGCGTGATCGAACTGGTCAACGGCGAGATCGTGCGGGATGAACGCCAGGGCGGCTATGCCACCGCGTCCATCCCGACCATCGTGCCGACGTCTGAAGCGGATGCCGCAGCGAGCGACCCCGTGCCGGTCGCATCGGCCGCCGTCGCAGCGCGGGCCGCGGCCCAACCCTCGTTGACGCATCCGTCGGCGCCGGTTCCCGAAACCTCCGTGTCCCTGCACCAGGCGGCGGCAGCTGCGGTTGCAGCGGCGGCCGCGTCGGTTGTTCCGACACCGATTGAGTCGGCTCCTGCGGCCGAATCTCCGGCTGCTGTGGAGGAGGCCGGTCCCGCCGTGGCCACGCCGCCGATGGCGCGCCCGGTTCTTCCGGTCGCCCCGAACGACGCCCCCGAACAGCTCACCCTCGCCGAGAAACTCGGCCTGCGGGCGCCGGGCGAGAAACCCGACCAAACCGGCGAACAGAACGTGGGGCCCAACCGATGAGGCTCGGACTGGTGCTCTCCGAGGCCGCGAACGGTCTGCGACGCAACGCATCCATGGTCGTCTCCGTGGTGCTCGTGACTTTCATCTCGCTGACCTTCGTCGGCGCGGCCGTACTGATGCAGATGCAGATCGGCCAGATGAAGAACTTCTGGTACGACAAGGCGCAGGTCGGCATCTATATGTGCTCCGACATCTCGCCGGGCGAAACCTGCACCGGCGGCGACGCCTCGGCAGAGCAGATCGCAGCCGTCGAGGCCCAGCTCGAATCGCCGACCCTGGCGCCGTTCGTAGACACCTACTATTTCGAGACGCACGAGCAGGCCTTCGAGAATTTCAAGAAGCAGTTCGCTGGCAACCCGGTGGCCGACTACGTGACCGCGGATCAGTTGAACCAGACCTTCTGGGTCAACCTCAAGGACCCGTCCCAGTCCGCCGTGCTGGTCGAGAGTTTGTCCGGGGTGGCCGGCGTAGAAAACGTCGCTGACCAGCGCAAATACCTGGACCAGATCTTCTCGGTGCTCAACGTCGCGAGTTACACCGCCATCGGCATTGCCGGGTTGATGCTGATCGCAGCGGCGTTGCTGATTGCCACGACCATCCGTTTGTCGGCGTTCTCGAGACGCCGCGAACTCGGCATTATGCGACTGGTCGGCGCGAGCAACCGGTTCATTCAAACGCCGTTCATTCTCGAGGGCGTCTTCGCGGCGCTGCTTGGTTCGCTGCTCGCCGGCGGCGCGATTCTGGCGCTGGTGTACTTCTTCGTGCAGGGGTATCTCGGGGCCAGACTCACCGGCTTTGCCCTGGTCGGTATGGATGATGCGCTCGTCGTGGTACCCATCCTGCTGGTGGTCGGCGCGGTGCTCGCCGCGTTCTCAGCCAACTTCGCGATCACCCGCTACCTCAAGGTCTAAGCGTCAAGCGGATGCCCGCGCGCAGCGACCAGGCGCGGGGCCGGTAGACTGGTGGGCTGTCTGCCGGATCTTTCGGCGGCATCCACTTGACGAATAAGAATTGAGGTGAACACATGCCTAGGGAACGTGGCGAAAAGGTCGTGGCGACCAACCGCAAGGCCCGACATGACTACCTCATTAGTGACACCTACGAGGCCGGAATGGTCTTGAGCGGCACCGAGGTCAAGTCGCTGCGCGCGGGCCGGGCCACCCTGGTCGACGGCTACGCCTTCATCGAGGGCGGCGAGGCTTGGCTGGATGCGGTGCACATTCCGGAGTATTCCGGCGGCTCGTGGACCAATCACCCGCCGCGCCGCAAGCGCAAACTCCTGCTGCACAAGAAGGAGATCATTAAGATCAGCCACAAGACCAAGGAGGGCGGTTACACGCTCATTCCGCTGCGGATTTACTTCGCGGATGGTCGGGCCAAGGTTGAGATCGCCGTCGCCAAGGGTAAGAAAGAGTACGACAAGCGTCAGACTCTGCGGGAACGCACCGACAAGCGCGAATCGGACCGCGCGATGTCGGCGCAGCGCCACCTCGGTGACTAGGCAACTTCTGTAGTAGTATGGAGGGCTGCACCGAAACTGGTGCAGATTGGTAACTCAACAGCGTGTGACACGAACCCATCGCATGAGCTTTCATTTGTAAAGCGTGTGATGTGTATGGGGATGATCGGTTTCGACATTGTTTGCGCAATTGTGAGAAGCGGGTCGAGGATGCAGGGTTATCTCGTAAACGATCTCTGCAAAACAATAAGTGCCAATTCAAAGCGCACTGACTTCGCTCTCGCTGCCTAAGCGAAAGCACTAAAGAAGTCCGCCAGACCGGGAATGCTCTCTACCCGGATCCTGACGCCATTTAGAGAGATTGCTTCTACATTGAGCCACGGGGTGTAGAGGGACTTAAACGAAGGCTGGGCCTGTCGGAGTAGATGCCAGTGGCAAATTCCGGGGCCGAGAAAGCGATTTCACTGGATACACCCGTAGAAGGCATATGACCACAGCAGTGGACCGGGGTTCAATTCCCCGCATCTCCACCATCGGTTCTGTCACACGCTGTTTTGTCCTGGATGAGGCCACCCGTGGGTGGCCTCATTTGGTTTAAGCGGATGCTATGGTCAGCGCAGGCGCAGGCGCAGGCGCAGGCCGACCGACGGGCGGATGGGTTCGCGCTGGCCGCCGGAGTGCACGATGTCGTCGCCGTCGACACTGAGCTGGCTGGCGTGGCAGCGCAGGGCGGCCACAACGGTGGTGCGCTGGGTCTCGAGATCGAACCATTCCGCATCCGCTTCGGGCGTGTCGAGAATTTCGGCGTAGCGAATGGCGAGTGCTTGGCTGGCGGCGAGGGCGGCGTCGTGCACGCGCACGTGGTCCGGGTGGCCGTAGCCCCCGGTGGCGTCGTAGCTGATGACGAGGCTCGGTCGCACGTGCTGGAGAACGGCGACGAGGTCGGTGGTGACCTCGTCGAGCGGAGCGCGGGCGAGGGCATCCGCTTCGGAATCGGCGGCCGGGCCGGCCAGGCCGGCCCGGATCCACTCCATGCCGGAGTCGCGGTAGTGGCGCGGCGCGAGCCCGGGCGCGCGGGCCGGTGCCTCGCCGAGCCAGAATCCCTCGTTGATGCCGAGCGTCCGGGCGGCGCGCTCGAGTTCGCGCTCGCGTTCCTCGGCCAGGGCGGCAGTGCCGACGAGCGCCGCGAGCGGCCCCGCGACGACTTCACCGCGTTCACCACGCGTGGCCGTGACCAGCGTGATGTGGATGCCGCGGCTCGCGAGATACGCGATCAGGCCGCCGGTGCCGATGGTTTCGTCGTCGGGGTGCGCGTGCACGAACAGCACCGAGGTGACGGAGTCGAGAACGCTCATCGGGCAGAATCTCGATCGCTCTTCGGCGTGACAGTCGGGGGGACAGCGGATTCGAGAGCCATCCGTTGAGCCTATCGCCGCCAGCCCGTGGCGCCCCACGTACGCCATAGGGCGAAAGGTGGCACCTCGCGTAACACGCGCGTCGAACTGCGCGCGCTGCCTGGTACAGCTAGCCGCGGAGGACCGTTCGTGAAATGGAAGCGCTCCCCGGAGCTTGACTCGATGGCGATGGGGCTGGCGGGTTGGGGTCGACGAGGTCGTCATGGTGGATAGAGTCGCCGTGGATGGAGTCGACGAGGGTGTGCAGGGGTTCGTTGCTGCCGCCCCACTGCAATGAGATGATCTCGGCCGCTATCGAGACCGCTGTCTCTTCGGGCGTGCGGGAGCCGAGATCGAGGCCGATCGGACTGCGCAGCCGGGCCAGCTCGCTGTCGGTCACGCCGACCGCCCGCAGCCGTTCCAGCCGGTCGAGGTGGGTTCGACGCGACCCCATGGCGCCGATATACGCCACCGGCGGGCCGTGCAGGGCGGCTTCAAGCAGGGGAACGTCGAATTTCGGGTCGTGGGTGAGCACACAGATGACCGTGCGGGGATCGATGAGGCCGGTCGCGATCTGTTCGCGCAGGTAGCGGTCGGGCCAGCTCACCACGACCTCGTCGACCCCGGGAAAGCGGGCGGCGGTGGCGAACACGCCACGGGCATCGCAGACCGTGACCCGGTAGCCGAGAAAGGTTCCGAGCCGGGCCAGAGCGGTGGCGAAATCGATCGCTCCGAAGACCAGCAGGCGGGGTCTGGGCGCGTAGCTCGCGAAGAACACCCGCATGCCCTCGCCGCGACGCTCGCCGTCTGGACCGTAGGTCAGCGTCGTGTTGCGGCCGGCGGCGAGCAACCCCTGGGTGTCGTCGCCGATGGCGTGGTTGGCGCGGTCCGATCCGAGATCGCCCTCGAATCCCTGCGGCCGCACCACGAGGTGGCGGCCGATCCAGCCGGCATCCGGATGCTCGATCACCGTGGCGACCCCCACCGGGCGCCCGGCGTCCACATCGTCGTGCACCCCCTCGAGCAGTGCGAAAGTGTCGCGGGAGACGGGTTCGATGAAGACGTCGAGGATGCCGCCGCAGGTCAGTCCCACCGCGAAGGCGTCGTCGTCGCTGATGCCGTAGCGCACGAGCACCGGTACGCCGTCCTGCGCGACCTGGGTGGCCAGTTCGTAGACGGCGCCCTCGACGCAGCCGCCAGAGACCGAGCCGGCGACCGTGCCGTCGGCGCTGACCAGCATTGATGCGCCGGCTGGCCGAGGTGCCGACTGGAAGGTGCGCACGACGGTCGCGAGGCCCGCCGTCGCGCCGCCCTGCCAGCCAGCGAAGAGGGTAGTGAGAACTTCACGCATGCCGGGCTCCCTTCTGTCGTCGGTCGACTCTAACGGCCGGATGCCCGTCGACCGATTCGGTATGCGATGAACGCTACCGTGGCCAGCAGACCCACAAGTTTCACCGGGTCGCTCAGCTGGTCGGCAATGACGCCCTTGACCAGGCTCAGAGCGTCGAGGCTCGGGGCCGGCGCTGCCCGATACGGCGCCCCGCGATGGCCGTCTGCCGGAGCCGCGCGCGGTGGCACTGGGCGCGGCGGCACGGTGCTGGGCCTCCGGGCGGGGGCATCCGGCGTGACGTCGGGGAGAGTGTCGGCGGCCGGAGCATCCCCGGATGGAATATCACTCATGTCGGCGACGGCTCGGGGGGAGCCCTGGACGAGGTCGGCCGGGTCGTCGAGGTGGTCGCCTACGGGGGTGGCAGCGCTGTCGGCGGCCCTTGCTGCGGCATCCGCTTCACCGTCTGAATCAGCAGCGGAACCGCCCTCGATCAGGTCTTGCAGATTGCCGGCGAACAGCCCCATCATCTGCTCGGTGACGCTGCTGATGACGCCCTTGCCCATGGCCGCCGCCTTGCCGGAGAGGGACAAATCGGCGCTGACCGTGCCCTGGGTGACACCGTCGGTTTCGACCAGAACGAGGGTGACCGTGGCCTGGGCTGTACCCTGACCGCGGGTCTCCTGAGCCTTGCCGGAGAACACGGCCCGGTGTGCCTCGGCGTCGCGCTCGTCGACGTTCATCTGCCCGCGGTACTGCATCGTGACCGGGCCAAGCTTGACCTTCATCCCCACCTGGTAGTTGTCATCGCTGAGTTGGTTGATAATCTGAGCGCCCGGCACACACCCGGCGACACGTTCGAAGTCCATCAGGGTGTCCCAGACCGTGTCGACGGGGGCGATAACGGTGAAGGTGCTGTCAAGTTGCATCAGGGTGTCCTCTGCTCGGTCAGGTCGGTTGGTGGGAGATTGCTCGTCGATCGGATGCTGGCGGGTCGCCGCGAATCGCGGCCGCCACCTCGGCCAGGGCGGCGTAGCTGTGGCCGCTGACGAAGGCGTCGCAGTAGGGGAGCGCGGCGGCCATTCCGCCGACGAGCGGCCGGTAGTCGACGGCGACTTTGCGCGGGTTCACCCAGATGATGCGGTGTGCGAGTCGGCGCAGGCGTGCCATCTGGGCGTCGACGTCGACCGGGTCGTCCTGCGCCCAGCCGTCCGAGAACACCACGATCACCGCTCCCCGGGCCAGACCGCGTCGCCCGAAATCGTCGATGAATCGACGGATGCTCACGGCCAGCCGGGTACCGCCGGCCCAGTCTGTCGCGGTGGCGGCCGCCTGCGCGAGTGCCTGGTCCGGGTCGCGGAGCGCGAGCTGACGGGTCAGCCGCGTGAGCTGGGTGGAGAACACGAACGCTTCGGCCCGCGCGCCGGACGCCGCGCCCTGAAGCAGCGACAGGAACACCCGGGTGTAGGGCTCCATCGAGCCCGACACATCGCAGAGCAGCACGAGTCGGCGCGGCTTCGACCGGCGGCGGGCGTGGTGCAGGGCGATCGGATCGCCCCCGGTACGCTGCGCTGACCGCACGGTGCGGGCCAGATCGAGCCGGTCACGGCTGTGCCGCGACGGATGCCTGCGGCGGGTCAGGCGGGTCGGCGTCGACAGCACGATGCGGGCAACGAGCTCGCGCAGGCGGGCGAGTTCGTCGGGGGCGAGGTCGGCGAACGCCACACTGTGCAGGTGTTCGTCGCTCGAGGCCAGGGCGAGGATGGCGTCGCGCTCCGGGGCCACGTTATCGCTGTCGCTCGAGTCGGTGCCGGGCAAGGGGGCCGGCGGGCGATCGGCCCCAGGCTCGGGAGCTGCGGCCGGACGATTGGTCGGCGGGGCGGCCTGGGAACGGGTTTCCGAGCCGATCGCCGGGGGAGCATTGGGATCACCGCGGCTTTCGGCCGGGTCGAGTCGACCGTCGAAGACCGCGCTGAACACGGCGTCGAACCGGGCAAGGTGCTGCTGCTGGGAGACGAACACGATCCGGCAGGCCCAGTACAGGGCGGCGCGGTCGGTCGGGGGGACGAGGCGGAGCGCCTCGGCCAGCCGGGCCGCCCGGTCGGGCGACACGGGAAGTCCGGCGCGGTGCAGGGCCGTGCTGAACCCGGCGGCGAGGGCCGCAGCTTCGATCGGCGGGATCCGGCCCTGGGCCGGCGGCTTCGGAAGCCTCGGTGAGGCCGACTCGGTGTCGGGCTGACGTGCGTCGGGCTTGCTGGTGCCGGGCTCACTTCTGCCGGGCACAGGTGCGCCGCGGTCAGGCACCGGCGGCCTCGACGACCCAGGCGCCCCCGCGCGAGGCCGCCAGATCGAGGTCGTCACGGTTCTTCAGCACGGAGCCCCAGGTCTGCTCGACCGCCCGGCCGCTCAGCTGCTCGATTCCGAGCATCCCGAGCGCGCCCACCCAATCGATGGCCTCGGCGATTCCGGGCGGCTTGACCAGGTCAAGCGAACGCAGGCGGGTGATGGCCTGGGCGGCCTCGGTCGCGATGGCCTGCGAACTGCTCGGTACCCGGCGGCGCACGATCTGCGCGATCCGCTCCGGACCCGGGTAGTCGATCCAGTGATAGAGACAGCGCCGGGTCAGCGCGTCGTGCAGGTCGCGGGTGCGATTGCTGGTGAGAATAACGATCGGCGGATGCGTGGCCCGCACGGTTCCGAGCTCGGGGATGGTGACCGCAGCCTCGGCGAGCAGCTCGAAGGTGAAGGCTTCGAACTCGGCGTCGGCCCGGTCGATCTCGTCGAGCAGCAGCACGGCCGGCCGCGGGCCCGCGTGCTCGATCGCCTGCAACAGCGGGCGGCGCAGCAGGTAGTCGCGGCCGAACAGCTCGGTCTCGGCCAGTTCGACCCCGTGCGCCTCGGCCAAACGGATGCCGAGCAGTTGCCGCGGGTAATTCCACTCGTACAGTGCCTCCCCGGCCGAGATGCCTTCGTAACACTGCAGGCGAAACAGTTCGGTGTCGAGCAGTCGGGCGAGTGCCTTGGCGATCTCGGTCTTGCCGACCCCCGGTTCGCCCTCGAGTAGCAGCGGCTGCCGCATGCGGACGGCCAGGAACACCGCGGTTGCGAGCCCTTCGTCGGCCAGATAGTCCTCGGCATCGAGGGCGCGCTGCAGCGCGGCGACATCGGGCACGATCTCGGGCAGAGTCACCAACGCAGCCACCCCCATCGTGAAGTCGGGCGGCTACCGCGCGGGTGCCTACCGCGCGGTCGCATACGGCTCCGGATTCGCCAGAAACGCCTTGCGGCAGCCCGTCGCACAGAAATAGACGGTACCGCCGTTGTGCTCGACCTGCAGCGTCGACGGCAGCGCGGCCACGGACATGCCGCAGACCGGGTCGATCGCGACGCCGGCGGCCGGCGGCTCGGCAGCAGGTGGGTCGGCAGCACGCGCTTTGGCGGCAGGCGGCTCTGCGGCGATCGCCGAATCCGCCGCTCCCGCCACCGCACCGGCACCAGCCGCGCCCACACCAACCGGATGTCCCCGCCCGGCCCGTTCCTGCACCAGCTGCGCCAGAATCGACACCGCAATCTCTCCGGGCGTTCGCGCCCCGAGGTCAAGGCCCGCCGGACTGAACACCCGAGCGCGCTGCTCCGGCGACACGTCGAGCGACGCCAGCACCGCCGCACCGCGCCGGGGACTGGCCACGAGCGCCACGTACGGCACTCCCACAGCCAGCGCCGCCAGCAGCGCGGACTCCTCGTCCCGGCCGTGGGACGCGACGACCAGCGCAGCGTCGCCGGCCTGCGGGGCGGCCGAGGCGCCATCCGTTTGCAGGAGCTCGAAACCGACGAGCGGTGCGAGGGTGGCAAGGGCCGCGGCGTCGGGCGTCGACCCGACCACGATCAGGCGCGGCAGGGGAAGGCGCGGTTCGAGAAAGATCTCGATCGCCCCGCCGCTGACACAGGGGTTGGAGACCTCGACCGCGCCGTCCTCCACCGTGCTCGACGGTACACCGGCCACGACCTTGAGCAGCAGCGGCTGGCGGCTTTCGAGCACCTGCAGGCTGTACAGGCGAACGGATGCCTCCACGCAGGTTCCGCCGACGAAGCCCTCGATCTCGCCGGTCAAGCGCACGAGCGCCGTGTCGCCCGCGTGCGCGCTCGTCGGGCGCACCGCGCGCACCACGGTCGCGTGCACGAACGGTTCGCGGCGCGCCTCGAGCTCCCGCTCCAGCACAGACTTCATCTCGGGCATGCTAAACCGGCGGTCTCGTGCGGCCCTGCATGGCCTCCCAGACCCGGGATGGTGTGCACGGCATGTCCATGTGCACCACGCCGAACGGGGCGAGGGCATCGACGACGGCGTTGACGACGGCCGGCGGTGACCCGACCGTGGCAGACTCACCAACGCCCTTTGCTCCGATCGGGTGGTGCGGCGACGGGGTCACGGTGAAGCCGGTCTCCCAGTCGGGTACCTCCATGGCGGTGGGGATGAGGTAGTCCATGAACGAGCCGCCGAGGCAGTTGCCCTCGTCGTCGAACTCGATGATTTCCATCAGTGCCATGCCGATACCGTCGGTGAGGCCACCATGAATCTGGCCCTCGATGATCATCGGGTTGATGCGGGTGCCGCAGTCGTCGACGGCGATGAAGCGGCGCACCTTGACATGGCCGGTGCCCGGGTCGACGTCGACGACGCAGATATAGGCGCCGAACGGAAAAGTGAGGTTGGGCGGATCGTAGGTGACCTCGGCGTCGAGATTGCCGTCGATACCCTCGGGCAGCGCGACCGTGCCGTGGGCGCCCATCGCGATCTCGGCTATGGTCTTGCCCACGCTCGGATCGCCCTTGACGAACCAGCGGCCCTTCTCCCACTCGAGGTCTTCCGGCCGGGTCTCGAGCATGGCCGCGGCGATGAACCGGGCCTTCTCCCGCACCTTGCGGGCGACGAGCGCCACGGCGGCGCCGCTGACCGGGGTGGACCGGCTGCCATAGGTGCCGAGGCCGAACGGCGTCTGGTCGGTGTCTCCGTGCACGACGTCGATGTCCTCCGGGGGGATGCCGATCTCCTCCGCAACGATCTGCGCGAACGTCGTTTCGTGGCCCTGACCCTGGCTTTGCACCGAGATGCGCACGACGGCCTTGCCGGTGGGATGGATGCGCAGTTCGGCGCCGTCCGCCATGCCGAGGCCGAGAATGTCCATGTCCTTGCGCGGTCCGGCGCCGACCGTCTCGGTGAAGAACGAGATGCCGATGCCCATGAGCTCGCCGCGTTCGCGTTTCTCCTTCTGTTCGCGGCGCAGTTCGTCGTAGCCGGCCATCTTCATCGACAGCCGCATGGTGGGTTCGTAATCGCCCGAGTCGTACTCCCAGCCGGTCTTGTTGGCGTAGGGAAACTGCTCCTTCTTGATGAAGTTTTTCAGGCGCAACTCGGCCGGGTCCATCTCGAGCTTGCGGGCCAGAATATCGACCATCCGCTCGACCAGGTAGACCGCTTCGGTGACCCGGAACGAGCAGGCGTAGGCCACGCCGCCGGGCGCCTTGTTGGTGTACACGCCGGTCACGGTGCAGTGCGCTGCCTGAAGGTCGTAGCTGCCGGTGAAGATGTGGAAGAACCCGGCTGGATACTTGGTGGGCTGGGCGGTGGCGTTGAACGCGCCGTGGTCGGCCAGCACGTTGGTGCGCAGGGCCAGGATCTTGCCGTCCTTGGTCGCCGCGATCTCGCCCTGCATGATGTAGTCGCGGGCGAACGAGGTGCTCATGAGGTTCTCGGAGCGGTCCTCGACCCATTTCACCGGTTTGCCGGTGACGATGGAGCCGACGACGGCGAGGATATAGCCCGGGTAGATGCCGACTTTGTTGCCGAACCCTCCGCCGATGTCGGGGGAGACCACCCGAATCTTGTGCTCGGGAATGCCGGAGACCATCGCGAACAGGGTGCGGTGGGCGTGCGGCGCCTGCGTCGTCTCGTACAGGGTGAGGCGGCCGTCGATGGGGTCGAAGTCAGCTACGGCGCCGCAGGTTTCCATCGGCGCCGGGTGCACGCGCGGGTAGACGATCTCCTGCTTCACCACGACGTCGGCGCTCGCGAAGACGGCATCCGTTTCGGCTTTGTCGCCGGCTTCCCAGTCGAAGATGTGGTTGTCGGTGCGGCCCTCGAGGTCGTCGCGAATGACGGGAGCGCCCGGGTCCATCGCCTTGCGGGCGTCGACGACCGGCGGTAATACGTCGTACTCGACCTGGATCAGCTCGAGCGCGTCGCGGGCGGCGTAGCGGTCGTCGGCGACGACGAACGCGACCTCCTGGCCCTGGAAGCGCACCTTGTCGGTGACCAGCACGGCCTGCACGTCCATCGAGAGGGTCGGCGCCCAGGCGAGGCCGAGGGCCTGCAGGTCGGTGCCGGTGATCACGGCCTGCACGCCGGGGTAGGCGAGCGCCGCGGTGGTGTCGATCGAGACCAGCCGGGCGTGGGCGACGGGAGCACGCAGGATGGCACCGTGCAGCATTCCGGGCAGCACGATGTCGTCGACATAGTGGCCCTTGCCACGCACGAACCGCGGGTCTTCCTTGCGTTGCATTCGTCCGTGGCCGATTGGCCGGTCGTGGTCGCCGGCCGCCGGGTTCGACGGGCGGTCTTCGAGGATGGTCATGCGCGCACCTCTTCATCTTCGGTTGTGTCAACGGCGGCAACGAGCGGATGCTCGGCGGCCCACTGAATCGACCGCACGATGGTGGCGTAGCCGGTGCAGCGGCAGATCTGCCCCGAGATGGCCTCGCGAATCTCGAGCGGTTCGGGGTGCGGATTGTGGTCGAGCAGGGCGCGGGCGGTGAGCATCATGCCGGGGGTGCAGAAACCGCACTGCAGGCCGTGCTCCTCCATGAAGCCCTGCTGCACCGGGTCGAGCGTGGCGCCGTCGGCGAGCCCTTCCACCGTCGTGATCGTGTGCCCGTCGGCCATGGCGGCCAGCACGGTGCACGATTTCACCGGCTGGCCGTCCATGAGTACCACGCAGGTGCCGCAATTGCTGGTGTCGCAGCCCCAGTGCGTTCCGGTGAGCCGCAGGTCGTCGCGAATGAAGTGCACCAGCAGCACGCGCGGTTCGATCTCGCGGGTGACATCGGTGCCGTTGATGGTCAGGCTGATTTGCATGAGGGCTCAACTCCTAGATCGTGATCTCAGAAACGGATGCCGCGGCGCGGCGGCAGGCCGCCCGCAGCACCCTGCGGGTCAGTTCGTCGGCGAGGTGCCGCTTGTAGTCGACCGGTCCGCGCTGGTCGGCGAGGGGGGCGCAGGCTAGCGACGACAGGCGGCCCGCCTGGGCGAAGAGCTCCTCGGTGGGGGCCTGGCCGACGAGCACAGCCTCGACCTCGGTGACGTTATGCTCCAGTCCGACCGCGGTAAGGCCGACGGCCACGTGGCTGATCGTTCCGTCGGCCGCGAGCGTCACGCTCGCACCGGCCGCAGCCACGGCCCAGTCTCCGACTCGTCGTTCGACCTTTTCGTAGGCGCTGCCGGAGCGCTCCCGAATCGGCACGCGCACCTCGATCAGCAGTTCGTTCTGGGCCACCGCGGTCTCGTATGGGCCGCGATGGAATTCGGCCATCGACAGCATCCGCTCACCGGACGGACTGCGAACGACGGCGACCGCTTCGAGCACGTGGCACACCGTGGAGAGATCTTCGGCCGGGTCCGCCTGGCAGAGCGAACCGCCGATGGTACCGCGATTGCGCACGATCGGGTCGGCGATGACCCGTTCGGCATCGGTGACGATGGGAAAAAGCCGCCGGACTTCGTCGGATTCGAGCAGCGTCGTGTGCCGGGTCATGGCGCCGATCCGCAACACACCCTGCTCAACGAGCAGGTAGTCGAGCTCGAACAGGTCGTTGATGTCGATGAGCCAGTCCGGCCGGGCCAGACGCAGTTTCATCATGGGCAGCAGGCTGTGACCGCCGGCGACCACCCGGGACTCGGGCCCGTGACGATCGAGCAGGGCCAGGGCATTTTCGACCGAACTGGCACGAACATAATCGAACGGAGCCGGAATCTGCACGGGCTTCTCCTCACGAAAGAAGGTTCCTTGGCCCCACGCATCATTGCGCGACACCGTTGTGTGCCACAGCTTGCTCCCCGCGCCCACCCGCTGTCAACAACGACCTCGGCGAAGTTAGGCGCTCCGGCGCGCTCTACCGGGCCAGATACTCGTCATGCTGCCGATGCGCCTCAGCTACCTGCTCTCGGATGCGGTCGATGTCCTTGGCCTTGTCGCGGTATTTCAGGTCCATGGCCAGGACCTGTTCTTCTTCCGCGGTTAGCATTCGGTAGATCCGCTCGCGCTCGGCCAGATCAGCGGTGTAATCCAGATCGAGGTAGCTGACCGCGTGGCGGCGCGCGTTGTTGATGGCGGTCTGGGCTTTGCCCGCCTTACTCAACAGCGAGGCCACGACGGTGATCGTGAGCGCTCCGATGATGACGCTCAGGGACAGCCCCGTGCTGATTTCCACGACCGGGACCGGTACACCACCGTTGATGAACGGCAGATTGTTCTCGTGGAGCGCGTGGAGCACCAGCTTGACGCCGATGAACGCCAGGACGAACGCCAGGCCGTAGGAGAGGTAAATCAGCCGGTCCAGGAGCCCGTCGATCAGGAAGTACAGCTGGCGCAGTCCCATCAGCGAGAACGCGGTCGCTGTGAAGACAATGTAGACGTTCTGGGTCAGCCCGAAAATCGCGGGAATGGAGTCCAGCGCGAACAGGATGTCCGTACCGCCGATCGCCACCATGACCAACAGCATGGGCGTGAGGGCCTTCTTTCCCTCGTGCATGGTGAACAGCTTGTCGCCGTCGTAGTGGTCGGTGGTGTGAAAGCTCCGCTTGGCCAGACGGATCATGAAATTATCTACCTGATTATCGCCGTGTGCTTCGGGCTTGAGCAGATTGCCCGCGGTGATCAGCAGAATCAGGCCGAAGATGTAGAACACCCAGGCGAAGGAATTGATCAGCGCCGCGCCCAGAAAGATGAACCCGGTGCGGGCAATCAGGGAGAAGACGATGCCGAACAGCAACACTTTCTGCTGGTCTTCGCGGGGAACCCGGAAGCTCGCCATGATGATCAGGAAGACAAACAGGTTGTCCACGGACAGCGCCTTCTCCGTGATGTAGCCGGCGAAGTATTCCGACCCCATCGTGCTGCCGCCGAAGACCAAGACCAGGATGCCGAAGAGGATGGCCAGGCCGACGTAGATGGAGGACCACACGGCGGCTTCCTTCAGCGAGGGAACGTGCGCCTTGCGAATATGAAAGAAGTAGTCGAAGGCGAGCAAAGCCAGGATGACAACGATGGTGATGACCCAGATGAGGGGTGTAACAGTCATGAACCCTGCTTTCCTAAGGTGGCGGCAGCGAGCCTAGCCCAGTTGCGGATGCTGCGTGACTCTTGGCGGCAAAGTGGCGGCTTGCGGTTGTCCTAGGTTAACCGCTTCGTCCGCGCCCGGGTAATCACGGGCGGTTCTTCCACTCCTGCCAAAACTTCGACTCGGCTACGGCTGCCTTCTGCTGCTCGAGGGCGTGCAGGCGGCCGTAGCTGAAGGTGTTCTCGCCGCGCAGGTAGGCGTCGACCGCGCCGCGCTTGAGCAGGCGCTCGCGGGCGATGACGCTGTCGTGTTGGTCGCCGAGAATGGTTTGAAGTTTCTGGGCGAAGGCACTGACCGTGGCGGCGCGCTTGCGGCTGAGCGGATGCGCCGTCTCAGCCGCATAGCGCAGCCGCTTGGCCCGCTTGCGCACCTCGTGCAGGGCGAGGTCGCGCTCGGCGCCCGGCGCGGTTTTCGTGGCGGCTCGCACCGCGCGGCGCAGTTTCTTCCATTCCTTGTTGATCAGTGCCGGCACGACCGTGCGTGCTTCCTGCCTGGCCACGGCGGTGAACGGCGGTGAGGTCACGAGCGCCGCGAGGGCATCGAGCAGCCGAAAGTAGCGGTGGCTGTTGAGGGCAGTCAGGAGCGCGTGGTGCGCCGCGTCGGTGTCAGTATCCGCGCGACTGCCGAGACGCTCGCGAATCGGGCCGAGCAGCAGCCCTTCGGGTTCGCGGTCGAGGTGGTCTGTGAGGCGGCGCTGCATCACGTCTTCGTCGCGGGAGCCGCCCAGAACGGCCCCGAGCCAGGCGAGCTCGCTGCGCAGGTGCGGCACAACGGTCGCATCGAGCAGGGAGTGATAGGTGGCGAGAACCGAGCGCAGCCGCCGAGTCGCGACGCGCATGGCGTGCACGCTTCCGGCTGTGGCCTGCCGTACCTGGGGATCCTGGGCGCGCAGCACCTCGTACTGTTCGTGCAGGTTCAACACCAAAACGTCGCCGGCCCACCCCGAAGACCGGGGCCGCCGGGGCGCCGCGTCCGGACGCTCGGGAAACCGGTCGCCGAGGGCGCGGGCCAGCTTTGACGCGTGCAGCGACAAGTGGATGCCGCTCGCCGCGAGCATGGACTCCCCGGCGTCGAGCAGGTCGTCCGGACCATCGACGAGTTCGAGCTCCCATTCACGCCAGGCCGCCGTTGCCGGATCGGGGGTGAGGCGCTCGGCCTGAACGTGGTCGTCGCAGAGCACCGCGAGGGTCTCGCCGCCCACGCCGATCAGGGCATGCACCACCCGCTCGGTGTTCAGCCGGGCCACGGGAACGAGCGGGGCGTCCCGCACGTGAAACCGCACGAGTTGGGCGAGCGTCTCGGGGACGGAATCCGCTTCGCTGTGCCCATTAAAAACGAGTACGTGCTTGCCCAGCGGTGCGTGAATTTCGCGCCGACGCCCGGCATCCAGCGGCAGTTTCAGGTGCCACCCGGCGTCGTCGCCGCCGGTGCGGCGACGCAGGGTGACGTGCTGGGCGGTGAGCACAAGATCGGCCGTGTCGAAATAGACGGCCTCGAGATCGTGGGTGACCGGCGCGGCAACCGTCTGCACCCCGGGAAGGTCGTACAACCGGGGCAGCGGCGCCGTTTCGTCGACGTCAAACTTGAGTTCTGTCTCGATGCCGCCGTTAGTATCCACGATTCAGCCTAGCGCGGGACCCGCGCCAGGCTGCCGAGGTCAGACGCCCGCGAGCCAGAGGTCGGGGCCGAAGATCTCGTAGTGGATGCGGTCGGCCGGAACGCCGGACTTTAGCGCCTGGGAGCGGAGGCTCTGCATAAACGGGAGCGGACCGCAGAGATACACCGAGGCGTCCTCCGGGATCGTCACGTTCTCCAGCGACATGAAGCCCTCGTGGTGGCCCTCACTCGGGATCTCCAGCCAGAGTTCGAGTTCGGCCGTCTCCAGCAGGGCGACGTCTTCGTTCATCTGGTCGCGCAGCGCCCAGCGCTCGAGGTTGCTCTCGGCGTGCAGTACGAGCACCTCACGCTTTGAGCCGGTGTCTACCAGAGAACGCAGAATCGAGGCGCTGGGCGTGCAGCCGATTCCGGCCGAGGCCAGGATCAGCGGGCCGGTGCCCGCATCGAGGGTGATGTCGCCGCACGGCACGGAGAGGATGAGCGTGTCACCGACCTGTACGTCGCGGTGCAGCACAGGGGAGACCTCGCCGTCAGCGTCGAGCTTGGTGGTGAAGACGCGGGTCGTGGCCGTGCCGGCCGAGAGGGAGTACTGACGCACCTGGCGGATACCGTCGGGCATGACGGCGGTGACGCTGACGTACTGGCCAGGCAGGGCTGGTGTCACGGGGGTGTCGTCGGCCGGTTCGAGGGTGAACGTGACGGCGTCGGTTCCGGCCGCTTCCTTTTTCACGACGATCCAGGGGGCGAGCGGCTTGTCGCTGGCGAGTCCGGCGTAGAGGCCCTTCTCCATCTTGATCAGGGCGTGGGCCATCAGCCAATAGACCTCGGTCCAGGCGGCGGCGATCTCGGCGGTGATGACGTCGCTGAGTTCGTCGGCGATGGCCTCGAACAGGTACTTGTAGACGATGTCATACTGCTCGGGCTGAATATCGAGGGAGACGTGCTTGTGGGCGATGCGGGAGAGCATGGCCTCCGGCGTGGTGTCGGGGTTTTGCACCAGGTGGGTCGCGAAGACGGCGATGCTGCCGGCGAGGGCCTGCTGCTGCGTGCCGTTCTTCTGGTTAGACCGGCTGAACAGCCCGTCGAACAATTCAGGGTGGGCGGTGAGCATGCGGTGGTAAAAGTTCTTCGCGATCTGGGGCATCCGCTCGCCGACGAGCGGCAGGGTGGCTTCGATGAAGGGGAGAGACTGGGGCGAAAGCATGAATACTCCTTCTGCGTGGCGACACCCGTTCGTGGGGTCTGCGTCAAAAGTAGCATTTGATATACCAATTAAACGGATGTTTTCTACAAGTTGTAGAAATTAGGGACTTTAGTCCTACCGCACCAGACCGAGTTCAACCAGAACCGGTCCATTCGGTTTTCCGTGTGGCAGAGCCGCGATGACGATGCCGTCGAGCTCGCGGTAGAAGGATTCCCGCGCCCGGCGCAGGGCGCCGCGGAGGCCGCATCCGCTCAATAACTGGCAGGGGCCATCGGGCGAGTCGCACGCTGCCAGATCGGTGCGGGTATCGAGCTGGCGTAGCAGCGCCCCGACGGTGGCTTCGCGGCCGAGAATGCTGATGCGCACGCCGCCGGTGCGTCCCCGGATGACCTCGACCAGACCGAGTTCGCGGAGCCGCATGATGGCCTTGGTGACGTGGTTGTAGGGCGTGCCGACCTCGGTGGCCACGACCCGTGAGGTGTACGTGACGCTCTCCGGCGCCGCTGCCAGCAGCATGACGACCCGCAGGCACACGTCGGAAAAAGCATTGATCCTCATTCCCTAACTGTAGGTGCGCGGCTCGCGCCCCGAGAGTAGGAGAGAATGGGGCAAGTGAACACTGAGTCGGAGACGCTGTTTGAGGTAATCCGCTTCGTGGACCTGGCGGGCGTGCTCGCCAATGCCATTCTCGGCGGCGTCGCCGCGCGCACCGCACGCCTCGACATTGTCGGCTTCGTGGTGCTCGCGATCATGAGCGGGCTTGGCGGCGGCATGATTCGCGACACGCTGCTGCAGCAGGGCACGCCGGCCGCACTGCTCGACCCGGCCTACCTGATCTGCGCCATCCTCGGCGGGGTCATCGCCTACTTCGTGACCTTCAACGGTCGCTGGACCCGCCGCGTGCTGCTGCTGCTCGACGCGCTCGCCGTGGGCTGCTGGTCGGCGGTCGGGGCGCAGAAGGCGCTCGAGGCCGGTCTCGGCTGGCTCCCGGCGATTCTGCTCGGCATTATCACGGCCGTCGGCGGCGGCATGGTGCGGGACATTATGCTGCTCAAGGTGCCGACGATCTTTGGCGGAAACACGCTCTACGCCACGAGCGCGCTGCTCGCGAGCACCGAAATGGTCATCCTAAGCAAGCTCGGGTTCGTCGCGATCGGCACCGGAGTCGCGATTCTCAGCGGCGCCGCGCTGTCACTGCTGGCCAAACGCTACGGCTGGATTCTGCCGACCGGCTACGCGCTGCGCATCCCCAAACCGATTCTGCTGCTCAACCCCCTGGCTTGGCGGCAGCGCCGCCTCGATGCGCGCAACGCCCGCAACGGTGTGAATCCCGACGATCCCGGTGCCGGAGTCTAGTTTCGGCGCCGTCAGGCCGGGTTCAGCACGGCCAGCGTCGCGGCGTGCAGCAGGCCGTTCGTGGCCAGGGCGCTGCCGTGCCACGGTCCCGGCTGGCCGTCGATCGAGGTGAACGTGCCTCCGGCCTCCTGCACGATCGGAGCCAGGGCAGCCATGTCGTAGGGCTGCAGGTCGAATTCGCCGGCCACGTCGAGGTGCCCCTCGGCGAGCAGCATGTACGACCACATGTCACCGTAGGCGCGCGTGCGCCAGACCTGGCGCGAGAGTGTGACGAGTTCGTCGAGGTGCCCGGCTTGATCCCACTGCTGCAGGCTGCCGTAGCTGATGGATGCTTCGGCGAGGGTCGCGATGCCGGAGACGCGCAGGCGGGTGGGGGCGGCATCCACTTTGCTGCTGCTGCTGGCGGCGGCGGTCGTATTAGTTGACCAGGCTCCGCTGCCGGTTGCGGCCCACCAGCGTTTGCCGAGCGCGGGGGCGCTGACCACGCCGAGCACGGGGACGCCGTCGATGGCGAGCGCGATGAGCGTGGCCCAGATCGGGATGCCGCGGAGGAACCCGGCAGTGCCGTCGATGGGGTCGATGATCCACTGGCGCGTGGTTGATCCGGCCGTGCCGAATTCCTCGCCGAGAATGCCGTCATCGGGGCGCTGTTTGGCCAGCCGGTCGCGGATAGCGCGCTCGACCGCCCGGTCGGCATCCGTCACCGGGGTGCGGTCGGGTTTGGTCGTGACGACCAGATCAAGCGCTGTGAAGCGGGCACGGGAGATCGCGTCGGCAGCATCGGCGAGGGCAAGAGCCAGCTGCAGGTCGTCAGAAAGGGCGTAGTTTCGCGGTTCGGTCACGGTCTCAAGGATAGTAATTTCACGAACGGATGCCGGTCATCGCCGCTTTTCGGCCTCGATTGGCATCATGCCCTCTTGGGGTGTTAGGGTTACACGTTGCCGCGGATAGTTCCGCTGCTTGACATGCACCTCTAGCTCAATTGGCAGAGCAACTGACTCTTAATCAGTGGGTTCCCGGTTCAAGTCCGGGGGGGTGCACCATCAATCCCCGTCGTCACTGCTTGACAGTGCGGCGGGGTTTTTTTGTGTCCGTTCGGGGTCTTCACGTCGGATTTGCGCTCGTGGCACGTGTTTGCGCTCCCCGCACTGGTTTGAACACGTGCCACGTTCTTGAACACGTGCCACGAGAACCCTACGTGTCAGGGTTGGGTGAGGCCAGTAGCTAACAGCAACTCCGCCGTGTGACGTAGGGCGAGAATCAGGAATCATCTCCATGTCCAGCCCGTCTTTGATCGCCGTGCGCGACGATAGTTATATGAGTAGTTCCGGACCGCGAGCTGGTGGTCCGACCTCGAGAAGGTCGTTCAGCCCAGCGCAGAAGCTAGCCCATTTGGCCGCGTATGACGCGGCGATCAAGGACCATGAGGGCGGCGCGTATCTGCGCACTGAAGGGTTGTACTCCTCGCAGATCACGGAGTGGCGCAAGCTGCGTGACGCCGGTGTTCTCGCGGGGAAGAAACCCGGCGAGAAGATTGGCCGGTTAACGCCGGAGCAAGCGGAAATCGCCCGGTTGCGCCGCCAGCTCGCGCAGACCGAGCAGCGGCTCGAAACGACGGGGGTGGCGTTGGAGATCATGTCAAAAATGCACGAGCTACTCGAAAGTCTTTCGAAGAGCTCGCGGGACGAAACACCGCGCGCGTTGCCGTAATGACCGCTTACCGCGAACTGGCCAGCCGAGGAATCTCGACTCGCGTCGCGGCTGACCTGGTCGGGATCCCTCGGGCGACCGCCACCAGGAAACCGCGCATCCCGGTGGCCGGGNAGCGACCGCCACCAGGAAACCGCGCATCCCGGTGGCCCTGCCGGCGCCGATCCCGGCGAACAGGATCGATGATGCCGACCGCCGGCAGATTCTCGACGTCGTCAATTCGGACTCGTTCGTGGATCTGCCGCCGATCCAGATTTACGCGCAGCTGCTCG
>NZ_SOGX01000006.1:0-230075 GCF_004403125.1 Cryobacterium sp. TMS1-13-1
GGCGGGGCCGGCTCCACGGGCGGGGCCGGCTCCACGGGCGGGGCCGGCGGAGCAGGCTCCACGGGCGGGGTCTGCGGGGCGGGGCGGGCGGGCGCGCCCCGCGGAGCCACGACCACGGGCGGCGGAATGTACTTGGGCGCGAGCTCCTCGAAGGCGTCACCACCATACTTGGCGTTGACGACCGACATTACGACCGGCCACATGCGGTGCCGTGCCGTTGCAATCTGGTCTCTCCCGAAGAATTGCCGCCGCTGACTGAGCGTCCCGGTGAGGCTGACCACCGCGACCACGGTCGCTACCTTGGTACTCGCACCGCTCATCCAGGTATCTTTAGCGCCATCCGTCGTTCCGGTCTTGCCGATCATCGGCACATTCGGTTTCGTATTCGAGTTGGATTGTTGTCCGGTACCCCCGGTCATGACCCGCCGCATGGCGTAGGCCATGCCGGCGGCGACCGTTGAATCCACCGATTGCGTGCAGACCGACGGCGGCACCGGAATCTCGACCCCGCCAGGCCCGACGATGCGGTCAATGGCGATCGGCGAGCAGGTCACTCCCTTGTTGGCGATGCCGGCGAAGGCCACGGCCATGGTTAGCGGCGCGATCTCATTGGTTCCGATAACGGATGCCGCAGACTGAGACAGCGGGTTGCCGTCGGCTCGGTGTACCCCGAATGCCTCAGCCGTCTGACGAATGCCGCAGAGGTCGAGCCGCTTGGCCATTCCGATGAAGCCGGTGTTGATCGAGCCGACGGTGGCCTGCAGCGCACTGTAGTTGGCGCCGGATTCGTTGGCATCATTGCGCGGGTTCCAGGGTGGTTTCTCCTTGTCGTAATTCTGCGGGCCGAAGCAGCTGTCCTGGAAGGTGCCCCAGTTGGATTTGCGCCGGGAGTCGACCCGTTCGTTGAGGGAGTGGCCTTCCTTGAGCCACTCGGCCAGGGTGAAGACCTTGTAGGTCGATCCGGGTTGGAACCCGCTCGAGCCGCCTTCGGCATAGTCGGTGGCGTAGTTGATGCCGGTGTAGTTGGCCCCGGTCGCCTGCACGGCCGGGTCCTGGCTGTAGTCCTTGTTCTGCGTCATGGCGAGCACCCGCCCGGTGCCGACCTGCACGCTCGTGATGATCGCGCCGACATCGCCACCGGCATAGACCTTGGGAACCTGCTGGTTCATGGTGGTCACGGCCGCGTTCTGCACGTCGAGGTCTAGGGTCGTGTAGACGTCGTAGCCGCCCCGGCGAAAGTTGAGCATGCGCGTGGCCGCATCGGCGCCGAAGGTGGGGTCGGTCTGAAGAATCTTGGTCACATAATCGCAGAAGAAGGCATTGCCCACTGCGGTCTGGCAGCCGGTACTTGGTTCGGTGATGATCGGTTCGACCGGCGCGGCGATCGCGGTGTCGAAATCGGCCCGACTGAGCTTCTTGTAGCGCAGCATTTCACGCAAGATGTAGTCGCGACGTTGTTTGTTCGCGGCATATCCGTTGGCAGCACCGTTGGTCTCGCTCGCGGGCTGGTCGAGCTGAAACTTGACCGGGTTGTTCACGATTGCCACCAGGCTGGCCGCCTGCGGCAGGGTGAGTAAGGCAGCCGTCGTGTTGAAATAGTAGTTGGCGGCGGCCTCGATTCCATAAACGGTGCCGCCGAATCCGGTGATGTTGAAATACTGGCGCAGAATGTCGTGCTTGCTGTACTTCTTCTCCACCCCGATGGCCAGCCGCATCTCCTTGAGTTTGCGGTCGGGGGTGGTCTCGGTCGCTGCGGTGTAGCAGGCGTCGTGCGCGCGCTGGTCGGTGAGAAGCTCACACTTCTGCACCAGCACGTTCTTCACGTATTGCTGCGTAATGGATGACCCGCCCTGCGTGTCTCCGCCGGCCACCGTCGTCGCTGTGGCCCGCAACGTGCCCTGCAGGTCGACCCCGCCATGCTCATAGAACCGGGGATCCTCCCCCGACACCGCAGCGTCCTTGGCGAATTGGCTGATCGCATCCCAACTCACCTCGATGCGATTTTGGTCATAGAAGGAGGCGAGGAGTTCGACGGTTCCGTCGCTGCGCGTCGCCAGGATGTCGCTCTTCTGGGACAGCGGCTCGATATTCACGTAGTCGGGCAGGTTCTCGAACACCGAGATCGTGTTCGTCGCGGCCAGGCCCGAGAGCGCAACCACCGGGGTCACCGATGCGGTGACGAGCACACCGGCCGCGACGCTCATGGCCACGAAACCGAACAGGCCACCGAGCGCGCCGTGCAGTGTGCGCCGACGGGACAGAGCTGAATTGCTTGGAACCTGAGTGACCTGCACCACGTTTACTCCCAGCTGATGCCATCCAGTGCGAGAGCCAACGCCTGCGCATTGGATCGCGAGTCAAGGTCATGCTAGTCAAATGCGGGTGATCAGATGGTCAACAGTCCGTTACGAAAATGTATCGGCTTGATTCCGGTTTGCCGGTACTATCCGGTAAAGGTGCTGGAGGTGATGCATGCGAACGTTCGGCATTGAAGAGGAATTCATCTTTCTCAAACCGGCGACGCTTCAGCCAGCAAACGTGGGCGACGCGGTGCACGCGGAACTTCTCGGCCGCGCTCCGATTTCCCGGTTCGTCAGCCACGAGTTTTTGGCCTCGCAGATCGAGCGGTCGACGCCGGTCTTTGAACGCTTCGAAGAGGCATCCGCTGATCTGCTGGCATTTCGGTCGCGGCTGGCGCGGGCCGCCCTCAGCCGTGGGGTCCTGGCCGCCGGTGTCGGAGCGCCGTTCCAGACCGAGGGCTGGCCGGAAGTGACCGATGTCGAGCGGTACCACACGGTCGAGAGCGAATTTCGGGGGCTCGTACCCGATCACCTCATCAACGGGCTGCACGTGCACGTCGGCATTCCGAACCGCGAGGCCGGTGTACAGGCACTCAATCGGGTGCGCGTCTGGCTGCCCACGCTGCTCGCCCTTGCGGTGAATTCGCCGTTCTGGCGCGGCGCGGACACCGGGTTTTCGAGCTGGCGCAGCGTGCACATGCGCCGCTGGTCCACCATCGGCTGCCCGCCGCTCTTCACGGATGCCGCCGATTACGACCGCCGGATTCGCCAGCTCGTCGGCGTCGGCGGTACCTACGACCTGCGCACGATCTGGTGGAATGCGCGGCTGCCCCTGGAACATCCGACCATGGAGATTCGCGTCTGCGACGCCCAGCTCGATGCGCCGTCGACCCTGCTGCTCGCCGCCCTGACCCGTGCGCTCGTCACGACCGCCCTGCGCGACAGCGAAACGGATGTCGCCCCCATCGACATCGCGCCGGAACTGCTCGATGCCGGGCTCTGGCACGCTGCCCGCGAAGGCGTGGAGTCGAACCTGTTGAATCCCGTGTCTGGCACCCTGGAGGGTTCGACCGCCGTGACGGATGCCCTGCTGCACTACTGCGGCGACGCCATCGATGAGGTCGGCAATCGCGACCGCATCCAGACCCTGCTGGCCCGCACGCGGCGACTGGGAACCGGGGCAGAGCGTCAGCGCGCCGCCATGCGCGCCGGAGGCCAGCCGGCCCTCGCCGCTTTGCTCGAGCACGCGCTGACCGCGCACGACTGACCAAAGCTCTACCGTTATTTGAGGCCTGAAACCAGCCTGTGGAGAACTTAAACGGGATTGTAGCAATCCGGTCTACTGTGACCCCATGCGAAACCCGTTACGTCGCCGTCCCCTGCACGCCGTCGTGCCGAGCGCTGTCCTGCTGGTCTCCATCGGTCTGCTGAGCGGATGCATGGCCACTCCCGCCCCGACCGACAGCTCCGCGCCGTCTGCGGCAGCCGAACCCACCGCGACACCCCCGGTCTTCGCCTCGGACGAGGAAGCTCTCGCTGCCGCCGAGGCAACGTACTCGGCTTACCTGTCGGCGGGCGATGTCGCTGGCGAAATTGGGTCCGACTCCTGGAACAAGTACCTGGCCATGACAACAGGGACCGAGCGAGACGGAGAGGTTTCTTCACAGACAAGACTGGAGGAAAGGGGCCGTTCAATTACAGGCAGTACGACTTTCGACTCCATGACTGTCCAGACATCGTCGGCCCTCGACGACGGGACTTGGGAGGTTCGCACTTACGTCTGCTTCGACATCACGAACAGTTCGATGATCGAAGCGGATGGACAGCAAGTGGCTGATACCGGCCCCCAGCGATGGCCGATGGTGGTCCGGTTTGTCACACCACAGAAAGATTCCCAACAACTACAGATTTCGGAGTCGACAGTATGGTCCGGTTCAAATTTCTGCTAGCTTTCGGAATTTTATCCATTCTGGCTCTCAGTACTATTCCAATTTCTCCCTCGTTTGCGGATGTCGTGACTTGCTCCAGGCGCGAGATTCAAACGAGAAAATGTCCCCCCGAGCTGGTCTCGGGCGGACTCAACAATGGCCACGGCGTCGATGTATTCGCCGAAGGGTCTGCAACTTCGGACGGCACGGGGAAGGCCACTGGGTCCGGCGGCGGCGGCTCGGCGGGCAGCCTGGTACGACCGGCCATGTGCGTGAGCCACAAATCGACGACGGAACCCAGCCAATGGGTTCCCTGCAACACCGGCGGCCTCAGCGACATGGTGGAACGACACCCCCAGTTCCTACCCACCATCGCCGCACCCACTGCAGCCTGCCCACTCTGCTCCACCGCGACCATCGTCCGCATCTCCGACCTGCGGAACTTCCCCGCGCCGATCGCTCCAACAGGCATGGAACCCAACGGCTGGGCCATCGTCGGACTCGCCGCCAACTTCTGGACCGGCGCATCCACTCAAATCAGCGAAGGTCTCCTCCTCGGCCAACCCGCGCAGGTCAAGTTCACCCCGATCGGCTACCACTGGGACTTCGGCGACGGAAACACCGCCACCTCCCCGATCGGCGGCGCCAGCTGGGAAGCCCTCGGACTTCCTGAATTCACCACCACCGACACCAGCCATAAGTACACGGCCAAGGGCACCTACTCCGTCGTCCTCACCATCGAATACCACGCCGACTACAGCTTCGGCGACCAAGGCTGGCGCCCCGTCGACGGCACCATCACCATACCCTCAGCCCCATTCACCGTCATGGCCGCAAACGAAACCACCGTACTCGTCGCCGAAGACTGCCTCGCCAACCCCCACGGCCCCGGCTGCTGACGAGGTCGGGGGTCGCACTTCGGTGCCGGAGAATACGGGGCAGGTGACCCCGCGCCCCCGGGCGCTGTCCAGACACTGTTACAGTCTTCGGGAGCCAGCTGCACCGGGGTTGCGGCGATCGGTGCACTAGGGCAGCAGACGATCCCCAGCTTTCTTGGGCAACCGGGCCGCCGCCGCACGGGCAATTGCGGCAGCAGCTTCGTCGGCGACAGCATCGAAATCAACGCCGTCGATCGACTGCGAAACGGATGTTTGGGCTGCGGATCGCGCCGCTGCGGCAGCCGTCGCTGCGGACGAGGCCACCGACGTTGACGAAGGCGCAGCGGCGGCCGACGCCGACGTTGGCGCCGCCCCGGACTGCTGTGACGCAGCGCCGGTTGCGCTCGAGTGAGTCGGCGCAGCACCAGCGGTCGACGCGGATGCGCCGCTGTGGCTGGGCGTCGCCTTCCGCAAAGCGGCTCCCGCAGTGCCGCCAAGGAGCCCACCGAGCAGGTCCTTGATGCCGATTCCCATGGTGGAGCCGAGCACGGCGTCGACCTCGCTGAAGCCGGACGCGACGTTCTTGGAGAGTTGGCTGGCGCCATCCGTTGAGATGACAGTGAGCTGGTCGATGTTACCCATCGGTGCGGCCAGTTCGTGCGCGATCTGCGGGAGCATTTCGATCAGGCGCAGCTGAATAAGCGCCTCGGACTGCTGGGCGACGGCCTCGGCGGAGAGGCGCGTGGCCGTCGCTTCTGCGGTTCCTCGGGCGAGAATGGCGTCGGCCTCGGCCTGGCCCTCCGCGCGGGTAGCGTCGGCGTTGGCGACACGGCTGTCGCGATCGGCGGTGGCCTTGGCAACGGATGCCTCGGCGGCCGCGATCGCGGTGACCCGGATGCGGTAGGCGTCGGCGTCGGCGATCGCGTTGACCTCGGACTCGAGCTCGGCCTTGCGCAGGCTGGCCCGGCGCTGGGCGGTCAGTTCCTGCTCCTGCACGATGGCCTGCTGCGCCTTCGCCTCGGCGAGCGGCTTCGACGCGGCGGCCTCGGCGGACGCCTTGTCGGTGTCAAGCTGCAGCGCGGCCTTACGCAGCGCGAGCGTATTCTGCGCTTCCGCGATGGCCTGCTCGGCGGTAATCAGGGCTTCCTGCGACTCGCGGTTCGCAACGTGCTCGGCCACCTCGGCCTGGCGACGCACCTTCGCCTGCTCGGCACGACCGATGTCGCGAATGTAGTCGTTCTCATCGGTGATGCCCTTGATCTCGAAGGAGTCAACGTCGAGGCCCTGGTTGGCGAGTGATTCGCGAGCCGTGGCGAGCACCGAGGAACCGAGCTCATCGCGCTTCTGAATAACGGTCATGACGTCGGTCGCACCGATCGACGAACGCAGCGAACCGCTCAGCACCTCCTGCGCGAAGCCGTCGATGTTCTTGTCCTGCCCAAGAAATCGCTGGGCGGCGGCGCGAATCGCAGCGGGGTCGTCGCCGACCTTGACGATGGCGACGGCCTCGACGGAGAGCGTGATGCCGTTGCGGTCCTGCGCGACGGCCGTGATCTCAATCGCCCGGCTGCGCAGGCTGATCTTGAACGCCTTCTGGAAGAACGGTGTAATGAACACACCCTGGCCATGCACGACCCGCTGGCCGGATTCCTCGAGCGTGGCGCCATCGACGATGGTCTTTCGGCTCTTCTTGCCGGTGATGATCAGGGCTTCGTCGGGCCCCGCGTTCTTATAGATCGTCTTGGCGTAAATCAGGCCGATAAGCAGAACCACGACAATCGTGAAAATGATCCCGGGGATCGGGCTGAACAGAAAATCGAGCATGGGGTCCTTCCGAGGAGCCGGCGCGTACATCGTTTCCGCGATTCGGTCCGACGACCTCGGCGCAGAGCTGTTCCTCCAGTGTCGCAGGCCACAGCGATGGATGCGAAAGATGTCGACAATAAGCGGATGCCGTCGGTCACGTCGTCAACGGCACCCACCGTCTTTCGGAGTCACCGACAGGCCGCTACCCGTCGATGAAGTCGGCGGCAGCGCGCAGGAACGCGGCGGCCGCGCGGGCGCGATCCAAAGCATCCGCTTCGCGACTGGCAGCGACGCTAGCCGAGCCGGCGGTACCAGCGGATGCCGCGAGCGCGTCGGTCCCGCCCCCGGGGCTTGCGGCCGGGTCGAGCAGCGCCGTTATCGCGGCGGGGATCGTGCCAGATGCGGTGCCGGGCGGCCGATCAGTCGGTTCCGCTGCGGCAGCCACCAGCGGCGCCAGGAAGACCCGTGATTTCGCGGCCCGCGGCCCGTTGAAGTCGGGGTTCTGTCGCGGCTGACTCGAAAATGCCTCCCGGATCTTCGCCAGGAACTCGCCGTTGGTCAGCCGATTTGCACTCGGCACCACGAGCAGGCTGGCTGCCACGGTGAAATCGCCGTGACCGCCCGTCTCGTACGCCACCTCGGTCGGTTTACAGGCGCTGAACAGCACTTCCCGCGCCAAGGCCCGCTTGCCGGCCCGGGCGGGAGCCCCGCGCTTGGCCCGGTATTTCTCGCTGGTCTCCTTGTCAGGAATGACGTACCGCGCCCGACGCCCATGGGGAGCGGATGCCGTACTCAGGTCCTCCACATCGACCGGCAGCAGTTGCAACCGGCGTTGGCCGTCCCCCGAGTGACAGGAATCGAAGAAGGCGGTGAGGCTCACGCCGTCGGGCAGCTGGTCGAAGATCTCTCCGAGGTCGTCGTCGATGATCAAATTGCCCTCGCGAAAGTCAATCGGGCAGAGCGCTTCGTCGTACTTCTTCTCCTCGTTGCCGGACTCCGCCTCGTCACCGTCAAGGTCGTCCACGTAGGTGCCGTGCCCGGCGTACTGAAAGACCAGCACATCGCCCGCGACGCTGCTCGCCACCAGGTCGAGCAGTTCCAGCAGGATATTCTGCCGGGTCGCCTCCGCGTCGAGCAGTGTGCGTACCGCGAAACCAGCCGCGGTGAGCTGCGCTGCCCAGGCCTCGGCATCCGCTACGCAGCCGTAGAGGGCATCGCCGCCGGGATACGCGTTGATACCGACACAGAGTGCGTGGTGGGTTCCGGCCCGCCGGGGCGTGGCCGGGCCCGGTACCGGCCAGAGCTCGTCGCCACGGGAGCGGGTGATCGGGAATGACTGGATGCGCGAGCTGCCGGTGACCCGGCGCGCGACGCTGTCCATGGTCGGGATGTCGGTGTCGAACCCGCCATGGCTGGTCGAGGTGCTGCGGTTGGTCAAGGGGCCGCCCGTTGCTTTCGACCAGATGATGTCAGCGATGCCTCCGCTCGCGCCGGACAGCCCGAACAGTCGGCTGAGCACCGGGTCGGCGCGGAGGCACTCCTCGAGGCCCAGAACGGGCGAAAATTCTTCGGGCTCAAACGACGCCCGCACCAGGTAGAGCAGGGACTTTCCGTAGGCGCCGAGGCAAGTGTCAGCGCGCTCGAGCTTTTCGGTCATGGTGAACAGCGCGAGCAACTTCACCTCCTGGCCGCACAGAGGCACGAGTTGCTTCTCGAACACATCGGTGCGCACGGCCGGAGCCAGCAGGCTGAGCGTGTCGAAGGCCGGCACCCCGGCCTTCAAAGCGGCGGGAATAAAGAAGGAATGAAAGATTGATCCGGCACTGTGCCCAACGGCGTGCACGCTGATCGTGTCGGGGTGGGCGGTGCAGTACGCGCCGAGTGCTTCAGCGACGTAGCGGGCGCCGCCGTCCCCGGCCGATGCAGCCTCGGCCGCGCGCTTCATCTGCCCCCAGATCGCCTGCCCCTGGCCGAATCGGGCCGCGAGTTCAAGCACGCGGTCCTTGGCTTCGTCGAGCCAGCCGCGACGACCCTGCGCCCAGTCCCCCACCGCACCAGCGATGGCCCCGGCCAGGCCGGTCTCCCAGACGAAGTGAATGGGATACACGCCGTTGGACTTCCACCACTCCACCTGGGTGGCAGCGATCCGCAGCCCGGACTGCTCGCCGACCAGCCCGCCGTGGGCGTAGAACACAACGGGTACGACGCCGCCATGCTCGGCCACAAAGGCCGGCAGATGCGTCGCAAAGACGGCGTTGACATCCTTTTTACTGGTCTGGAACACTCCACTCGATGAGAATTTGCCGCCGCTGAGGTTGACCACGTGCGGGCGAAGGCGGTCGAGCTCACTTGGAGACAGCGGCGGCTGCCGTGTGGTGGGGGGCATCGGTTCGGGCATGGCACCGTTCCTCTCATTCAGTTCATGTCATCTAATTCATGCTGGAACAGGGGTGGGGCGTTGCGATTATGTCGCTCCAGCGTTACTGCTGCGTTACTTCGCCCGAAGCCTTGACAAACCACGCCGGCGGTTGCATATTGCACTCAGAAACGGATGCTGTGGGGGCCGCCATGACAACTGGTACCGACCCCGAGTCTGCTGACGCGTCGCTCGCGCAACCGAGCGATCCAGGGCTGAGCGATCCCGGGCTGAGCGACGCCGGGCAGGGTGGTCTGCAGGTCAGCCTGACCGTTCTGGCCGAGGGGCCGTTCACCACGGTCCCACCGAATCCGCCCCCGGGCGAACCCGCGCCGCTGCTCACGACCACGCTGCGGGTTCCGGTCGAACGCATCGGCCCGGGGCCGCGCAGCGCCCGGTTCGACGTGATCGTGCGAAAGCCTCGTCAGAAGCCGTTCAGTCTCGACATCGGCTCCCCGACCCCGCCGTGGATGATCGTCGACGAGAAACCGCCCGATGATCTGGCGGCCCTGCTGGAGGACAGCCGATTCCTGGCGCAGCAGGTGTACGCGGTGGCGGCATCCACTCTCGCTCTGTTTGAGTCAACACTCGGCCGGAGGATGGGCTGGGTCGGTGGCGGACGGTTGACCATCAGCGCTTACGATCCGGTGTCGTACCGACAATCCGGCTACTACCGCGACCTGGGTCTAATTCGATTCGGGCATAAACGTGACAGTCGTACGAGCAAAGCCGTGCCGCTGGCCCTCTTTCGCGATCTGGTGGCCCACGAGGTGACCCACGCCATCGTCGATGGCTACCGGCCGAAATGGGCGGATGCCAAGGCCGAGCCCGACCAACTCGCCCTGCATGAAACGTTCGCCGACCTCGTGGCGCTGCTGTCCGTGTTTTCCACCCGCACCCTGGTCGAACAAATGTTGACGTCGTCCGGCGGTGACACCCTCAACCTCGATACCCTCAGCGAGGATGTGCTTCGGAGCGACCTGTTCAGTTTGGGCGATGAGCTCTTCAAACGCGGAACCGTTCGATCGTCCCTGAGCGAGGACAGTCCGCCCGACTGGCGCACCCTGCGCGACCCGCACGCTCGCGGCGGCGCGATCGTGCAGGTACTGCTGCGCGTGGTGGTGCGACTCTGGCTGAAGCGGCTCGACTTGCCCGGAGGCCGCTCGAGCCTGTACCAGATCGCCCGCGCCGGCGCAGACGTTGGCCGTCAGGTCTTGGGCATGCTCATCCGCAGCCTGGGCTACATGGCACCGGTGGATGTGACCTGGGAAGACCTGCTGGGCGGAATCCTCGCCGCCGACATGGCGGTCGTGCCCGACGACGACCTGGAGTATCGTCCCGTCGTCACCGAAGCATTCGCCGAGCTCGGCATCAAATTGCCCCCGAACCACGACCTTTCGGGCGTTGCGACCTTCACCGGACTGCGTTACCCGATTCGGCTGGCCGCCCTCAGCTCCGACCCGGAAGAGATCGTACGTTTTCTCTGGGAGAACCCGAAATTGCTGGAGGCGGCGAAGATCGACCCCACTCGCCCCATTTCAGTGGAACGGGTGCGGCCGACACTTCGGGTTGGGCCCGACGGCTTCGTGGTGTCGGAGATCGGTGCCACCTTCACCCAGGAATTCACGTTCACCGTCGCTGAAGCGCGCAGATTCGGGCTGACCACCCAGGCGAATGTTTTCATTCGCGGTGGCGGGCAACTGCGCTTCGACGAGGGTGGTCGTCTGAGCTTCGCCGCACTCAAGCCGATTCTCGACCTGGATCGGCAGCGGGCTAAACTCGCCGCGCACGCCCTCGCTCGCCCGGCGCTGAAAGCGGCTGCCGCGCCGCCGCCCGCACCGCCACCCGCCGCCGCGCCCGCTACCCCGGCACCAGGCGTAGCCGAACTGCGTCGGCCGACCTTTCACCCCTGACCGGTCTTCTGCGCACGAGCGCGGCGTTCAGAACGCGCTGCCCCACGCCGTTGTTTTGCCGAGGTCGGGTGCCTCGAGCTGCGCGATCTGTTCGAACTTACGGGCGCGCAACTTCTTGTTGACGCGCTTGACGACGTCGGCGCGACTGGCGCCGGCCTCGCTGCGCAGCTCCTCGAGCAGAAAATGCGTGAACGCGCCGTTGTACCGACCGTCAAAGTTCGCGTCGGTCGCTTCCTGGTCGGCCTGGCATGCGGCCAGCAACACGGGCTTCGCAACGGCCGACGAGGTACGCACCAGATCGCGCAGCGTGCGGGTGTTCGCGCCCGCGACCGCTGTGCCGTCCCGGCCTAGCGGTGTCGGTGGGGGCACGAAGCGTGGACGACGGTCATCCGATAGGAGGAGTTGGTCCATCGCCCGCAGGCCGCTGCCGCTATGGCAGCTGTCGAAAATCACGTCGAGCAGCACCCCCTCGGGCAACCGGGAAAACAAGGTGTGCAGTTCGTCGTCGACGATGAGCGATTCGAGGTCCCATTGGGTGCCGACCTGACGCAGGTCACAGGTGGCGAAGGCCTCGTCGACGCCGTCAGGCTCTTCGTTATCGGTGTCGGCCACCTGCGTGCCGTGGCTCGACATGGTGAACAGAATGCGCTCCAGGTGCTCCCCCGGGGTATTCGCCCGGTCGAGCGCCTCGACCAGCGTTCCGTAAACCGCATCCCGGGTCGCGGCCTGGTCGGTCAGCAGGGTGATACTTGAGTCGGCAAATCCGAAGGCGCTCCCGAGCAATGCACTGACGTCTTCGGCATCGTTGACGCAGCCGTTCAGCCAACTGCTCATCGGCAGGTTCTCGAACCGATTGATGCCCACGCAGAGTGCCAATTGCTTCATGACGATCCGATCAAAAGGGCCGATTGCCAACGGATACCGCAGGCCAACTGTACAAATCCCAGCGTTACTGGCTGGTTACTGCCAGCTGTCGGGGGTACGCGTTGGCGGTGGCGGAGCATCCACTTTTTGGCGCGCACACGGCATTGACAACCGCCCCGGGGCTGGCCATTCTGGGCGGTAGCGGATCTCGCCTGAGGTTGCGGGTCGGCTTTGTACTTTTTCGCGGATCGAGCACTCATGGGATTTTCAGTGACACCGGGCTGGGATCTTCGCGTGCTGGGCTACTGGCAGTTGCGCTACAGCGGCGTGCCAGTCGAGGTCGGTGCCCGCCAGCAGCGGCTGCTCGCGGCCCTCGCCGTGTTGCACACCCAACCGCGGCACGTGCTGGCCGCGCTGCTCTGGCCGGATAGCTCCGAGCGTCAGTCGGCCGGCAACCTGCGAGCGAGCGTATTTCGTATTTCGCACGAACTCCCCCGATTGCTCCGCGCAACCGATCCGCTGCAGCTCGACGCGGCGGTGCGTGTGGATCTGCGCGAGGTACGCGATTTGATCACCGAGATCACCCTGACCGGCGGGTTGCCGGTGCCGCCGGAATCCGTCGATGTATTGCAGGAGGCCTACCTGTTGCCGGGCTGGTACGAGGAATGGGTGCTGGAACAGCAGGACCATCTGCTCAATCAGAGGGTGGACGCCTTGGAGTCCCTGGCCCGCTCCCATCTGCTGGCCGGCAGTTTCAGTCGCGCCCTGGGCGCGGCCCGTGCCGCTGCGGTTGTCGATCCGTTGCGGGAGAGCACCCAGCATCTGCTCGTGCGCTGCCATCTCGCCGAAGACAACTATGCCTCTGCGGTGCAGGTTTACCGCAGTTTTCGCGCCAATCTGGGCCGTGAGCTCGGCGTCGAGCCATCCGCCCATTTCGCCGCGCTGCTCGGACTGGAGCCGACCGATCTGTCCGGAGGCCTGCCCACCGGCCGCAGAGTTTTTGAGCGTTCGCTGCGACCTTCCTGATCGTTCCGTCGATGCCCGCACACTGGCCGGGGAGCGGACGGCACAGTGCTGGCGCACGACCATCGTGGCCGGATTCATCAACTCGTCAGCGTACCTCCACAGGATCTGCGGCACACAGGTGGTTCTCACCCGGGCCTCGTTTATGATCGTCCGGTGACTGAAACCGAGTTCCCCCGCCCGTTCCGCCCGCAGTCTCGCTGGGTGCGCAGCGTCGGCCTGATGATCTTCTTCAGCCGCTGGCTGCAGGCGCCCCTTTATATCGGGCTCATCATCGCGCAGATCATCTACGTGATCGTGTTCATGGTCGAGCTCATCAACCTCGGCGGCGACGTCTGGACCTCGCTGACCGTGCCAGGGGACGACGGCGGCATCCACGTCGAAGAAGCCGCGATCATGCTCTCGGTGCTCGGCCTGATCGACGTCGTCATGATCGCGAACCTGCTGATCATGGTCATTATCGGCGGCTACGAGACGTTTGTGTCCCGCATCCGTTTGGAAGGGCACCCCGACCAGCCGGAATGGCTCTCCCACGTCAATGCCAACGTGCTCAAGGTCAAGCTCGCCATGGCCATCGTCGGCATCTCGTCGATCCACCTGCTCAAGACCTTCATTGAGGTCGGCGACCTGGCCGCGCGCGGCACCCCCGTCGATAACAACCCGACCGAAACCATCACCGGCAATATCTACACCTGGGACGGCGTGCTGTGGCAGGTCATCATTCACATGGTGTTCATTCTCTCGGCGATCGCACTGGCCTGGATCGACCGGATGTCCCAGTCCGGTCACGCACCGGGCGCCGCGGTGGCCGCGGTGCACCCGATCAGCCCGGCACCGGAACCGGTCGCGGCCCTCGCCCCCGCGCCCGCGCGCCGCGAACTCGAAGGCCACCCTGCGGGAGGGACCGGAATCGCCCTTCACCTCTCCCAGCTCGGTCAGCTGCGCGAGGCCGGCGTGGTGACGGATGCCGAATTCCACGCCAAAAAGACGGAGTTGCTCGCCCGCTTCTAGCTAGAACGTCGTGAGGCCGCGGGCACGGAACTGGGCCCGCACCCGCTCCTGCAGCGCGGAATCGGGCGGCAGCACGCCGTGCAGCGGATACGGAATGGCCAGGCGATTCCACTTGTCCTCGCCCATCTGATGAACGGGCAGTACCTCGACCCGGGTGTGCGCCAGCCGCCGAAGGGCATAATGGCGCGCTTGAGCGGGGCATCCGTTTGCAGACCGACAATGATCTCGCTCGACTGGTCGATGTAGCCGGGGGCGGGCGCGGTAATCGATGCCGGGGTGGTCGGGTCGACGTCGTAGATGCCGAGCGCGCGCTCCCGGGGGAACATCTCCGTCAGCCGGGCCCAGAGCGCCAGTGTGCGATCGGTGGCGCCGGTCAGAAAGCTCGCGTCGCCGGTGAACGGCGTGTAGTTGCGCTGGATCAAATCTCGAACATCATTGCCCTGCTGCCACGGCCCGGCGGTGAAGCCAGCCCAGCCTGTGTCGTCGGTTGTCGTGGTACGCGGGTTGTGGAGGAGGGTCTAGCGAGGGGGCCAGGCCCTGTCTCGGGCCGTAAGCCCCGACTTTCTCACAGATTTTTCGAGCGGATGCCCCTAGCGCGTGAGCCCCGGAAACTGGTCGTCGCGCCATTCATTCGGCAGCCGGGTGCCGGCTTCGGCCGCGTCGGCTTCGCGCTCGCGCAGTTCGACCCGGCGGATCTTGCCGGAGATGGTCTTGGGCAGCTCGAAGAATTCCACCCGGCGCACCCGCATGTAGGCGGGCAGGCCGGTACGGGCATGCAGAAGCACGGCTTCGGCCGTTTCGGCCGTCGGCTCCCAGCCCGGGGCGAGGTGGATGTACGCCTTGGGAATGTTCAGCCGGGTGGCATCGGGCGCGGGAACCACGGCGGCTTCGGCGACCGCGGGGTGTTCGAGCAGCACGCTCTCCACCTCGAACGGCGACACCTTGTAATCGCTCGATTTGAACACGTCGTCGGTGCGGCCGATAAAGGTGAGGTAGCCGTCGGCATCGACTGTGGCGACGTCGCCGGTGTGAAAGAAACCGCCGCGAATGGCGTGCGCGGTAAGGTCGGGTTCGCCGTGGTAGCCGGTCATCAAGTTGACCGGGCTCGTCGACAGGTCGAGGCAGATCTCACCTTCCTCGGCGGGCAGTTCGGTGATCGGGTCGAGCAGCTTGATCGAGACGCCGGGCAGGGGCAGGCCCATCGACCCGGCCTTCAGCACCGATCCGGGACCGTTTCCGACGATGGCGGTGGTCTCGGTCTGGCCGAAGCCATCGCGGATGGTCAGTTTCCAGCCGTTGTCGATCTGCCGAATGACCTCGGGGTTAAGCGGTTCCCCGGCGGAGAGTAACTCGCGCAGGGCGGCCGGCCGCGGGCCGACATCCGCTTGAATGAGCATGCGCCAGACCGTCGGCGGCGCGCAAAACGTGCTGACCTTCGCTCGATGCAGCTGGGCTATGAGGGCGCTGGGAGCGAACTTGGAGTAGTTGTAGACGAATACGGTCGCCTCGGCGATCCACGGGGCAAAGAAGCAGCTCCAGGCGTGCTTGCCCCAGCCGGGCGAGCTGATGGCGAGGTGCACATCGCCGGGGCGAAGGCCCAGCCAGTACATGGTCGACAGGTGGCCGACCGGGTAGGAGGTCTGCGAGTGCAGCACCATTTTGGGCTTGCTCGTCGTACCGGAGGTGAAGTAGATCAGCGATGGGTCACCGGATGCCACGACCGTCGCGATGGGTTCCGCGGTGAGCGCGTAGGCGTCCGCGAAGTCGGCCCACCCGGGGCGCGGCGCGCCGACGCTGATGCGGGTGTAGTCGCCGGGAACATCGTCGAACTTGGCTGCATCGGACGAGTTCGCGATCACCTGGGTGACACCGCCGCGAAGCACCCGGTCGGTCAAGTCATGAGCGGCGAGCACGGCACTGGTCGGCATAATGACCGCGCCGACCTTCATAATGGCGAGCATCGCCTCCCAGATTTCGAGCTGGTTGCCGAGCATGAGCATGACGTGGTCGCCTTGCCGCACGCCCTGCCGGGCCAGCCAGGTGGCCACCTGGTCGGAGCGTTGCGCCATCTCGGCGAAACTGAACTTCTGCTCGCTGCCGTCTTCTTCGACGATCCACAAAGCGATTTTGTCGTTGCCGCGTGCGAGCACGTCGAACCAGTCGGTGGCCCAGTTGAAGTGCTCCCCCACGTCGGGCCATTCAAACTCCTGCGCGGCACGGGCATGATCGTTGCGCAGCGCCAGCAACTGGTCGCGGGCTGCCTTGTAGTTGGACGTGCTCGTGTTGAATGTGCTCGTGCTCACCTGATGGGTCATGCGACGTTGTCTCCTCCTGGCGGATGCTATTGCCCGAGCGAAACGGCAATAGTCCATTCTGACAGGACCGCGGGGTCGGGCCAGCCGCGCGATAGTCTGCGAGGGATGACATCTGCAACTCCCCTCATTTCCGCCACCGAGATTTTCGACCGGGTCGATTACCTCACGGCCGTGCGGGCCGTGCAGAGCGCGCTTGCGACCGGGCTCGACCCGGCGCAGGATTTCGCCCGGCAGGTGCTGCCCGTCGTGAACGGCCAGCTGCTGCTCATGCCCACCGAGGCCGCGGAGTTCGTCGGCATCAAAGTCGCGTCGGTCGCGCCGGGCAACCCTGCTCTCGGCCGGGAGCGCATTCAGGGCGTCTATCTCTTGCTGGATGCGGCGACGCTGACGCCGATCGCGCTGTTCGACGGGGCCGCGATCACAACCCTGCGCACCCCGGCCGTGTCGGCCGCGGCCGCCGACTACCTGGCTCCGGCCGCGGTGGAACACCTGGTGGTGTTCGGTTCGGGGCCGCAGGCCTGGGGGCATATCGAGGCGATGCGGGCCATCCGCTCGATCGACCGGGTCACGATCGTGGCCCGAGACCAGCCCCGCGCCGAGCTGTTCGCCGCCCGGGTGACCGCCAGCGGCCTGCCGGCCCGGGTCGGCAGGGCCGCTGACGTGGCAACGGCCCAGTTGATCGTCTGCGCCACCACCGCGCGTACTCCGCTGTTCGACGGCAGCCTGGTGCCCGCCGATTGCTGCGTCGTCGCCGTCGGTTCGCACGAAACGGATGCCCGTGAGCTCGACTCAGCGCTCCTCGCCCGCGCGCAGGTCGTCGTCGAGGACCTGGCCACGGCGCAGCGGGAGGCCGGCGACGTTATCATCGCGCTGGCCGAGGGTGTCATCGCCCTGAACGAGATCGTGCCGCTGCGTGACATCGTGATGGGAACCGTCGCCGTCACGGCGGAAAGTCCGCGCGTCTTCAAGAGCACCGGGATGTCCTGGGAAGACCTCGTCATTGCGACCGCCGTTTACCGGGCAGGAGCGCGCTCGGAGGCGTAGCGGGCCCGTGGTTCGCGGGTCAGGGCGTTGGCCTATCGTTAATGGGTGACCTACTCGATTCGTTCCCTCGTTGCCGCCGACCTGCCGCGCCTGCTCGCGCTCAACAATGCCGCCGTTCCCGCGGTCAATGAGCTGGATGCGCCGGCACTGGCCGCGCTGGTCGACCACAGCCACCTCGCGGTCGCTGTCGTCGCCGACGACGATGCGGCCGCCGAGGTGCTCGGCTTTGCCATCCTCTTTGTCGCCGGCGCCGAGTACGCGAGCGAGAACTATCGCTGGTTCTCCCAGCGATCCAGCGATTTTCTCTACGTCGACCGCATCGTCGTGGCCGACGGTTTTCGCGGGCAGGGGCTCGGCCAGGTGCTCTACGACGCCATCTTCGGTGCGGCCCGCCGCGAACTGCTTGTCGAGGTGCTGTGCGAGGTCAACCTTGAACCGCCGAATCCGGGGTCCCTCGCGTTCCACGGCCGCCTCGGGTTCGCCGAGGTCGGCCAGCTGTCGACGAAGGATGACACTGTCGTCGTGAGCCTGCTCGCGGCATCCGTTTAGCGGTGCGGGCAGACTGTTCTTGATACACAGTTTGGCGGCGAATTCAAGGGGCAGCAGAGAAACACGGAACACCCTATGGTCAATCTGACGCGAGCTACCGCTTGCGCAGAACTGAGCCAAGGGAAACCCCCGCGATGCGACTCACCTGCCCGTTTTGCAAGTCACCCGCTGATTTGAAACCCAACCCCGCGCAGGCCCTGCGCATCACCCTTCCCCTCTACGTCCTCAAGTGCACCGGCTGCGAGCGCACCAGCATCCGCGTCGAACCGGCCAGTCTGCCCCACGTCATCCTCGCGGCGCGCGCCTCGGCCTAAATCGTTCGCCTCCGGGAACAAGACGGCGAAGGTGCCGGCTTGGAACGACTGTGCCCGACCTCAAAGGTCCGGGCATTCATATGCCGGTCACACCGAAATGGATGCCGTCGAGTCGGTCAGTCGCGCCAACGCGGCCTCGGCGTGGTCGCTGAGCCGACTCTCGGCCAGCGGCCCGTCGCCGTTGAACACAGCCTCGGCGATACCGCGATGCTCCGCGATCCACTCCCCGTCGACCCGATCGGAGTCCTGCAGCACGGTCAGGCACATCCGGGTCTCAGTCATTAGGGTGCTGTGGATGCGCGCGAGGCGGCGGCTGCCACTCAGGGCGACGAGACGTTCATGAAAGGCCATGTCGGCGTCGCTCATGGCGGCGCGATCGCCGGTGGCGGCCGCATTCTCCATCTCGGATACCTGGGTCAGCAGTTCCTTGCCGGCCGCGACGTGGTCGGCGCGCACCAGGAGCTTGCAGGCGGCCGATTCAATGGCGGTGCGCAGCACGTACATGTCGCGAATCTCGGCATCCGTCATTTCAATGACGAACAGACCGCGATTGCGGATACTCACCAGCAGGCCTTCCTGCGTCAGCCGTTGCATGGCCTCCCGCAGTGGACCCCGGCTCACGCCGAGTTCACGGGCGAGCTCGGCCTCGCCGAGCTGCGACCCCGGGGCCACCTCGCCGCGTGCGATCGCAAACCTCAGCTTGCGGGCGATGATCGAGGGAGTGGACTCCTGCACGACCGGTTCCAATGAATATCGCTGGGGCATACCCTGCACGGTTCTTTCTCGAATGGATGTCTAGAATCATCTGAAGGCGCCCCACCACACTGTCCATTGTTTACAATTGTAGCTTGGGGCGCCGAAATTGTCGCCCGATCGACGCAATCCCGATTAGGGGGCTTGACAGAGGCTACCGCAAGCCCCGAGTTCGGGTCCTCGGGCGCGCCGGCAGAATCCCGGTTGGGACGCTACGCTGGCGGCATGATCGATGGAGACAGCGCTCACCGTCCAGACCGAGATTCGCAGCCCCACAACACCGCCGACGCCGACCTCGCCCCCAACCATCGCGGCACCCCACTGCCGGGCTACGTCAATGCCTGGGTGTCGACGCAGCGTTGGTTCGGCAACAAGGGGCGAGTTCCCGCGCTGCGCAGCATCGGGCATTTCGCCCTCGACTGTGCCGAGCCGGGAGTCACCATCCGCGTGGATTTCGTGCTCGACACAGCGAGCCTCACTCTCACGCTGTACCAGTTGCCGACCACTGAACGCTTCGAGGAATTGCCCGGCGCCGACAACGCCCTGATCACCGTGCGCCAACCCGGCTCGCTCAACGCCCGCTACATTTACGATGCCGCCTACGATCCCGCCTTCGCTGCCGCGTTGCTGGCATTCATGGAGCGGCAGGACGTGTCCGCGTCCACCAAACCAGCGGCGACCGACCGCTCCGCCACCAGCGCGCGGGGCGAGGACCTGCGCCCGCGTTCCACCGCCCCTTCCAGCACGACGGCCGCAACCGTCATATCGAGTCGGGTGCTCAGCGGAGAGCAATCCAATACCTCGATCATCGTGGAGCGCTTGGACGCGTCCGGATCGCCAGCGGTGCCGATTATTTGCAAGGTCTTCCGAATTATTCATGCGGGAGAGAATCCGGATGTGACGGTGCAGGCTGCGCTGGCCGGTGCCGGCTCAACTCGCATCCCGCTGCCGTTCGGTGCCGTGCTCGGCCAGTGGGACGATCCGGCCGAGCCCGACCAGAGAGCGGTCGGCCACCTGGCATTTGCCCAGGAGTTTCTGCCCAATGCACCGGATGCCTGGCGCACGGCGCTGATCGCCGCCGCCGCTGGCAGTGATTTCACCGGCCCGGCCTTCCGGCTGGGGCAGGCCACCGCCGACGTGCACCACGATCTCGCCCGCACCCTGCCGACCCTGGAGGCGAGCTCCGAAGTCATTGCCGAGGAAATGGCCAAGATGAGACTGCGCTGCAGTCAGACCCTGCGTGAAGTCCCGCTGTTGGCCAAATACCAGAGCGCCATCGAAGCGGTGTTTGCCCGGGCGGAATCCGCGGCGTGGCCCAGACTCCAGCGCATCCACGGTGACTTTCACCTCGGGCAGGTTCTCGACGTGCAGGGCCGCGGCTGGGTGCTGCTGGATTTCGAGGGTGAACCGCTGCGCACTCTGCGGGAACGTACCCGGCCCGATGTCCCGCTGCGCGACGTCGCCGGCATGCTGCGATCCTTCTCCTACGTGTCCGGCGCGATGACGGCGACCACGGCAGAAGCCGCGGTCACCCTCGCCTCAGCCGGTTCGTCGTCCTGTGCGATGACGAAGAATCTGCCGATGATTTCCGATTGGGCAATGGCCTGCCGTGGCGCTTTCCTCGACGGTTACGCGGAACGCTCCGGCCTCAAACTGGCCGAGCAGCTTGCCCTGCTCGAGGCCTTCGAGCTCGACAAAGCTCTCTACGAGGCCGTCTATGAGAGTCGCAATCGACCCGCCTGGCTGCCGATCCCGCTCGCTGCGGTCGAACGGCTGGTCGGCATGCCAGACTGATCCTGGTCCGCAATGCCTAACTGTGGGCCGCCGGGCGCGACCCCGTCCACCGGCCCCGAGTAACGCTCCGATAACGCCCGGCGGCGTAACCTGACGCGCGTTCCGGCACAGTGCCAGCAAGGGACAAAGCACACAGGGAGTAGTTCCATGGCAGAAAATATTTCCGGCCCCGGGGGCGACCAGAAATTCGTTAGTGAGGGTGAATTTCAAGCGGGCGAATCGGCATCCGGTTTCATCTCCGGCGTCACCTTCGGACCAACCAAAGTGGTCTACTACAAGGTCAACAATCTGGCCGTCTTCGAAGGTGACATTGTGCTGGGCACGGTCGCCGAGTTGGAGCAGACCAAGGATGCCGAAAGCCACGACGACGGTCGTGCCCGCGGCGTGGCCATCACCGGCGCGCGCTTTCGATGGCCGAACGCCCACGTTCCGTTTCGGATCAACGCCGCCCTGCCGAACCAGCAGCGGGTGCGCGACGCGATCTCCCACTGGGAGGCCAGCACTCCCATCCGCTTTACCGAGCGCACGGCGGCCAATGCGGGGCAATTCCCCAACTTCATCGAGTTCAGCGATTCTGGCGGATGCTGGTCGATGCTCGGGATGCAGGGTAACGGCATGCAGACCATCAGTTTGGGGACCGGCTGCAGCACCGGTAACGCGATCCACGAGATCGGCCACGCGGTCGGGCTCTGGCACGAACAGAGTCGGGAGGATCGCAACGCCTTCGTGATGATCAACGTGGCCAACATTGAGTCGGGTATGGAGAGTCAGTTCGACCAGCACATCGTCGACGGTGACGATGTCGGTGGGTATGACTACGGCTCGATCATGCACTATCCGCGCACCGCGTTCTCGAAGAATGGGCTTGAGACGATCACCCCGGTGCAGGCCGGAGCGCAGATCGGTCAGCGCACCGCGCTATCGGCCGGTGATATCGCCGCGGTCAACCTCATGTATCCGCAAGCCGCACGGGCCAGTTCGAGCCCGGTGGTGTCGTGGGGTCCGAACCGGTTGGATGCGTTCGTGCTCGGTACCAACCGGGCCGTGTTTCACAAGTGGTTCAGCGGAGCCTGGGGTCCCTCGATCACCGGCTACGAGAACATGGGTGGCATCGCCGAGAGCGTTCCGCAGGCGGTCGCGTGGTCGCCGAACCGGCTCGACCTGTTCGTGACCGGTACCGACAGCGCGCTCTATCACAAGTGGTGGACCGGCAGTTCCTGGGGGCCATCGGTCACCGGCTACGAGTACTTGGGCGGCGTGATTCTCGGCGACCCGCGCGTGGTGTCGTGGGGACCGAACCGGCTCGATGTCTTCGTCGTCGGCAGTGACCACGGGCTGTACCATAAGTGGTTCGGTGGAGCGTGGGGCCCATCGGTCACCGGCTACGAGAACATGGGCGGCATCATTGTGGGCCAGCCCGAAGTCGTCTCCTGGGGCCCGAACCGACTCGACGTGTTCGTGATCGGCACCGACCGGGCGCTTTACCACAAGTGGTGGAACGGCTCAGTCTGGGGTCCGTCGCTCACCGGGTATGAGCGTCTCGGCGGGGTCTGCACCTCGGCGCCGCGGGTCGTCACCTGGGGCCCGAACCGACTCGACATCTTCGTGACCGGCACCGACGGTGCGCTGTACCACAAGTGGTGGAACGGCTCGGCCTGGGGTCCGTCGGTCAACGACTTCGAGCGGCTCGGCGGCATTGTCGTCGGCGAACCCGAGGCCATCTCGTGGGGACCGAACCGGCTCGATCTGTTTGTGATTGGCACCGACAGTGCGCTGTATCACAAGTGGTTCGACGGCAACGCGTGGGGGCCCTCGGTGCTCGGCTACGAAAACATGGGCGGCATCGCCACCTCGCAGCCGCGCGTCGTTTCCTGGGCACCCGGCAGGCTGGACGTGTTCCTGACCGGCACCAACAGCGCGCTGTTTCACAAGTGGTTCAACGGCGCTGCGTGGGGTCCATCGCTCACCGGCTATGAGAGCCTCGGCGGCGTGATCACGTCGTTCGACGAGGCCGAAGTGCGTGCCGGTTCAGACACGCTGAACCGGGACACGGACTGACCCCTTCGGCAGCACCGGGTGGGACTGCGTCGAGACGAAATCCCCCTCGGTGATGTCGGGCCGGTCCGCGGTGGGTTCCCCCGGAGCAGCATCCCCCAGGGGCTGAGTGCGGGGCGCACCGTGGGCCAGGGGTTCGCGCGAATCGAACTCCTGGCGCACGTGCGCCCGCAGATTTAGACGACGGATGCCGTTCTGCGCGTCGGCGGGCACGATCACGGAAAACGGCACCTCGACGGCTTCAGCCGCGGTGAACGCGGGGTGGTCAAAACGTACGCCGCCCACAATGGTGCTGGGAGCATCCGCTCGGGACACGTCTTCGACGAGCACGGTCACGGTGAACGGCCCAACCGGCCGCTCTCCCAATGCGAACGCGATGACGCCGGTCACCATGAAATCTGACTCGGAGTCTCCTCTCATGGCACCCATGGTGCCACCACCAGCGCGATCGTGCTCACCCGGAGATTCGGTCGTGCGCCCCGATGACATCCACCGTCAGGAACGCGGGTCGCCAGCGGCCAGGCCCACGAACATGGAGTCGTGCAAGACCGCAACGTGCTGTCGGATGATGGCGACGGCGGCAATGGGATCGTGTTCGCGCAGGGCTGCCACCAGTCGGGCATGCTCTCGGTTGACGCCGTGCAGGTAGGTCACCGGGTAGGGCAGAAAGTATCGGTACAGCCCGTGCAGCACCGCACCGTACTGCGGTAGCGCCCAGTCCAAGCCGCTGGCCGCGGCCACCCCCAGGTGAAACCGCTCATCGGCCACGTGATAGTCGCTCCAGCTTTGCGCGGCCGCCGCCTGCGCCACCGTCGCCTCGAGCTCGTCGAGTTGCGCGGAGGAAATGCCCAACGCCGCGTGGTGCACGAGCGCGCACTCCAGCAGCACCCGCTCATCGATCAGACGGTGTACGTCGGCCGCATCGGCCAGATAAGCGGTGATCGAGGCGACCGAAACGGATGCCCCCGGCTCGGCCACAAAGGTTCCCCCGCTGCGCCCGCGCTTGCGCTGCAACACGCCCTCATCCGCGAGGCTCTTGAGGGCCCGTCGAGCAGTGATTTCGCTCACGCCGAGCGCTGCGGCCACTTCGCGGTCGGACGGCAATTGCTCGCCCACGACCATCAACCCCAGCTCGATGGCGAGGGCGATGCGGGCGCGCACCGTATCCGTGGCACTCAACCTGGTAATGCCCGATACGGCCGGGTTGGCGAGCGCAGTCACACTGCGGCCGGGTTCGATGGCACCCGCTTCTGGGTGTCGCGCGTCAACCATCACGCTGCCCACAGTAACGGCTCAACACTGGTTAATGGCACGAGACTGGACAAAAGCGATCATTATGATCTATTTTATGTCTTGAGACACGGTTGCCACCGGTACAACTGGTCTCACAGGAGTGAACATGTCTCGTACACTGCGCATTGCAGCCGTCCAGGTAGCCCCGCTGCCCCTCGGCGGGCCGATCGACGACTTCGCTGCTCAGGTGTACCGAGTCCTCGACGATGATCCGCGGGTTCAGTTCGTCGTGTTTCCTGAACTGCACTTGTTCGGCACCGAGCCGGCCGGTCTGGAGATACGGAACGACCGGCTGCGGGCATCCGCGGTGCCGCTGGACGGCGATCTTATCGCTGCGCTCGGAGCAATTGCCCGCCGGGCGGGCGTCTGGCTTCTGCCGGGCAGCATCTGCGAGCGCGGGTCTGCCGGCGAACTCTTCAACACGGCCGTGGTGTTCTCTCCGCAGGGCGATCTGGTGGCCAGCTACCGCAAAATCTTCCCCTGGCGGCCTTACGAGCCGCACGAACCAGGAGACCGGTTCGTCGTATTCGATGCCCCGGGTATCGGCAGGTTCGGGCTGTCGATCTGTTACGACGCTTGGTTTCCCGAGGTCACCAGACACCTGGCCTGGCTGGGCGCCGAGGTCGTACTCAACATCGTCAAGACAACTACACCCGACCGCGTCCAGGAAGTGGTGCTCGCTCAGGCCAATTCCATCGTCAACCAGACGTTCACGGTGAGTGTGAACTGCGCCGGCCCCGTGGGAGAGGGCCGCAGCCTGCTCGTTGACCCGGAGGGTACCATTCTCGCCACATCGACCGACGCCGCGCCCACCGTGCTCGTACGCACCCTCGAACTGGATCACGTCACTCGGGTGCGCCAGCACGGCACGGCCGGCACCAATCGCATGTGGGAACAGTTTCTGCCGACCGACGCTCCGCTCGACCTGCCCCTGTATTCCGGGCGCATCGATCCCAACCGCTGGACCCCTAGCCCCGTCCCGACCCCCCTTGAAACGGAATCCTGACATGACCGGTACACCCACCCTCGCGCGCACGCTCGGCCTGCGCTCTCTCGTTCTGTTTGGCCTGGCCTATATGACGCCGCTAATCGTTCTCGGAATTTTCGGTGTCGTCGCCGAGACCACCGGCGGCGCGAGCGGCTCGGCCTACCTCGTGGCGCTCGTCGCCATGTTGTTCACCGCCTCCAGTTATGGCCGGATGGCTGCGGCATACCCGGTGTCCGGGTCGGCGTACAGCTACGTGCGGCGCACCATCGACTCGCGGGTGGGCTTTCTGGTCGGCTGGGCGGTGCTGCTCGACTACCTCTTCCTCCCCATGGTGATCTGGCTGATCGGTGGCGCCTACCTCGGCGCCCAGTTCCCGGCCGTGCCGGCCTGGGTTTGGATCGTCGGTTTCGTTGTGATCACCACTCTGCTCAATATTCTCGGCATCAAGGTCGCTGACAAGGCCAACTTTCTGCTCATGGCCTTTCAGGTGCTCGTGATCGGAACTTTCGTCGCCCTGTCCATCGCATCGGTCGTCGCCAATCAGGGTGCCGGCGGCCTAATCGACGCATCGCCGTTTGCGAACCCCACGTCCACGTTTGCGGGGATCACGGCCGGTGCGGCCATCGCCGCGTACTCCTTCCTCGGCTTTGACGCGGTCACGACGTTCACCGAGGAGACCATCAACCCGCGCAAGACCGTGCCCCGCGCCATCCTGCTCGTCGCCCTCATCGGTGGCGCCATCTTCGTGCTGGTCTCCTATACGACTCAGCTTGTGCGCCCAGGCGGAACCTTCATCGACTCGTCCTCGGCGGCGTTCGACATTGCCATGCACATCGGTGGCAACCTGTTCGGTGCCGTCTTCCTCGCCGGCCTCGTGATCGCCCAGTTCGCGTCCGGTCTCGCCGCCCAGGCCGCAGCCTCCCGACTACTGTTCGCCATGGGCCGCGACGGCGTGCTACCGCGCCGCATCTTCGGCGAGGTCAGCAAGCGCTTTCGCTCCCCCGTCTTCAACCTCGTCATCATCGGTCTAGTCGGTTTCGTCGCGATCTTCCTCGACGTCGCCACCTCCACCTCCTTCATAAACTTCGGCGCTTTCGTGGCATTCACCATGGTCAATGTCTCGGTCATCTTCTACTTCGTTCGCCAACGCCGCGAAGGCCGCCATCTCAGCCCCCTGTTCTATGTCGCCATTCCCCTGGTCGGCGGCCTGATCACCCTCTACCTGCTCACGCGCCTCGATTCGAACGCAATTGTGCTGGGCCTGGTCTGGCTCACCATCGGAGTCATCGTGCTCGGTATCGTCACGCGCGGATTCCGCCGCCAGCCACCCGAGATGGAATACGTCGAAGCGGACGACGCGGCTCTCCTTGCCGAGACCCACTGACGGCGGGCCAGCACCCCACGGTGCAAGTACCGGGGTGCACGCGCAGCGGTTTAAGCTAACGATGCAAGAGTGACCGGTGTGCGGAAGGTGGGGTGGAGGTGAGAGTCAGCCTCGCACAGATCGAATCTGGCACCAACAAGCTTCACAACCTCGCGCTGATGCAGCAGACCGCGCAACGCGCAGCTGCGGAGGGTGCCAACCTCGTCGTGTTTCCCGAGTACGCCATGTACGAGAAGAAGTCCGTCGACGCGAGCTTCGCGGTCGCCGCGGAACCGGTGACCGGGCCGTTCGTCCGCGCTCTCGCGGCAATTGCGGTTGCTCTGCACATCACGCTCGTAGCGGGAATCGTCGAGACCAACGAGAACGATCCTCGCCCCTTCAACACGATTGTCGTGCTCAGCCCGGACGGCGTCTTGCAAGCCCAGTACCGCAAGATGCACCTCTTCGATTCTTTCGGATTTCGAGAATCGGAGTGGATCTCTCCCGCGGCGGACCTCGCGCCCGTCGTCGCGGAGGTCACAGGGTGCTCCGGCGAGCGGCTGCGGATCGGCCTGATGACCTGCTACGACCTGCGCTTTCCCGAACTCGGCCGCGAATTGGCCGACGCCGGTGCCGACCTCGTGTTGGTCTGTTCCTCGTGGGTTCCCGGGCCGCAGAAAGACGACCAGTGGCGCGTCCTCGCCCAAGCGCGCGCCATTGAAAACTCTTATTTCGTCGGAGCGGTCTCGCAGTGCCCGCCGATCTCGATCGGGCGCAGCCTGCTCGTCGATCCCGCCGGCCGGGTGCTCGGCGAGCTGGGCCTGCAGCCGGGCATGCTCACCGTCGACGTCGACCCAGATCAGGTGCGGCAGGCGCGCCAGCGAAATCCCGCTCTCCACCACCGCCGCCACACCATCCAGCCGCGAACCTAGACCTGCCGCATCCGGTGGACCGGGACGTCGCCGCGCGGGAGTTACGCCAGTGCGCGGGAGTTCGACCTCCCGCGCAGCGGCGCAGCTCCCGCGAATCGCGGAGTTACGGGGAGTCAGGAGGCCGAGCGGGTGCGCTTGGGTTTGGGCTTGGCCCGGTCACGGCTGGCCGCGACGCTGCGGCGCAGGGCTTCCATCAGGTCGAGCACCTCGCCGCCCTCGCCGTCGTTCGAGGTCTGGCCGAACGTCTCCCCGGTCCATACGGCATCGCCGCTCTTCAGTTTCGCCTCGATCACCGCCCTCAACTCGTCTTGATAGTCGTCGCTGAAGGCATCCGGTGCGAAATCGGCCGCGAACGACTCGACCAGCGCCGCCGACAGGTCCAGCTCCTTGGCGCTTATGTTAACCCGCTCGTCGAGGGACCCGAATTTCGCCTCGCGCACCTCGTCATCCCAGAGCAGGGACTGCAGCATCAGCACGTCGCCGTGCACCCGCAGCGCGCCCAGCCGGGTTTTCTGCCGAAGCGCGAAGTGCACGATCGCCGTACGATTAGTGGCCTCGAGCGTGCGGCGAAGCAGCACGTACGCCTTCGACGACTTGCCGTCTGGCTCGAGAAAATAGCTCTTGTCGAGCATGATCGGATCGATCTGGTCGCTCGGCACGAACTCGACCACGTCGATCTCCTTGCTGTGCGCTGAGGGCAGCGAGGCGAAGTCCTCGGCGCTGAGCACCACGGTCTGCTCGCCGTTGTCGAAGGCCTTGTCGATGTGGTCATACGGAACGACCTTGGAACACTCTTCACACCGACGTTGATAGCGGATGCGTCCCCCATCGGCATCGTGCACCTGGTGCAGCGAGACGTCGTGATCTTCGGTGGCGCTGTACACCTTGACGGGCACGTTGACGAGTCCGAAGGTGATCGCACCGGTCCAGATGCTTCTCATGCGACCAGTACACACCCGATCGAAGAATCCGTCGACCGCACGATTTTCTGGCGCGCGCGGCACAGTTGACGCACGTTCAGGCCAGTCGTCTCCTAGTCGACCGCACGATTTGGGGGCACAGTTGACGCATGAACGCCAGCAGCCAGGTGGCATCCGTCGAGGGACACCGCATCACGCTCACTCACCTGGACAAGGTGCTGTATCCCGAGACGGGCACTACCAAGGCCGACGTGCTCAGCTACTACGCGGCCATAGCGGACGTGCTCATTCCACACGCGGCCAATCGCCCGGCCACCCGCAAACGCTGGGTGCACGGTGTCGGAACGCCGGGCGACCCCGGCCCGATGTTCTTTCAGAAAAACCTCGAGGCGGCGACGCCGAGCTGGGTGAAGCGGCACGAGATCCAGCACAAGGACCATGTCAACGGCTACCCGTTGGTCAACGACCTGGCCACGTTGACCTGGCTCGGCCAGATGAGCTCCCTCGAGATTCACGTGCCGCAGTGGCAGTTCGGCCGCACCGGCACCCCGCGCAATCCGGACCGGCTCGTGCTCGATCTTGACCCGGGGCCGGGCGTCGGGCTGCTCGAGTGCGCCGAGGTAGCGCGCTGGGCCCAGGCGATTCTGCAGGACATGGGGCTGGAAGCGATGCCGGTCACCAGCGGGAGCAAGGGCATCCACTTATATGCGGCGCTCGACCTGTCCTACACCTCCGACCAGGTGTCGGCGGTCGCGCACGAGCTGGCCAGGGCGCTCGAGGCCGACCACCGCGACCTGGTCGTCAGCGACATGAGAAAGATGCTGCGACCGGGAAAGGTGTTCGTCGACTGGAGCCAGAACAACGCCGCGAAGACCACGATCACGCCCTACTCGCTGCGCGGACGCAGCCACCCGATGGTCGCGACCCCGCGCACCTGGAAGGAGCTCGCCTCGTCCGACCTGCAGCAGCTCGACTACAAGCAGGTGCTGGCCCGCCTGAAGCGGCGGGACGATCCGCTCGCGCAGCTCAGTGCCGGGTCATTCGAGCATGCGGCACGCGTGGCCACTATCGACCCCGTCACACCGGACCGGCTCACGGTGTACCGCGACAAGCGGGACGCGAGCAAGACACCGGAGCCGGTGCCGGCATCCGTTCCGGAATTGCATCCGGGCGAGACCGCCGGGCAGAGTTTCGTCATTCAGGAGCACCACGCCCGCAACCTGCACTGGGATTTCCGCCTCGAACACGACGGGGTGCTGGTGTCGTGGGCTCTGCCGCGCGGCGTGCCGGTGTCGCCGACCCAGAACCGGCTTGCGGTTCACGTGGAGGACCATCCGCGCGAATACGGCAGCTTTGAAGGAAACATTCCGGTTGGAGAATATGGTGCCGGCGACGTCTCGATCTGGGATCGCGGCGACTACGACCTCGAAAAATGGCGCGACGACGAAGTGATCGTGACTCTGCACGGCGAACCCCACGCCGGACTCGGCGGCACCGCCCGGTTCGCCCTGATTCGCACGAGCGCGAGGCGCGGGGCGGCGAACAACTGGCTGATTCACCGGATGAAGCCACGCGACGGGGCTGCCGGTTCACACACCAACGCTCGCCCGACCGCCGGGCAGATCGGTCACCCGCCGCCCAAGAACGCCTACTCCCCCATGCTCGCCGCCGCCGGCTCCGAAGCCGACCTCGGCGACGACGACTGGGCGTTCGAGGTGAAGTGGGACGGCATGCGGGCGCTCGCCTACGTCTCCCCGGCCGAGCAGGGCGTGCGTCTGGTCACCCGCAACGGGCACGATGTGACCGTGTCCTATCCCGATCTCACGACCGATTTGCTCGCCGCGCTGGCCACCACCGAAACGGATGCCGCGGTGCTCGACGGCGAGATCGTGGCCGTCGACCCGCGCGGACGCCCCGATTTCGGGCTGCTGCAAACCCGTATGAGGCTGACCGACCCGCGGGAGGTGGCTGCTGCGGCGAAGAAGACTCCGGTGCAGTTCATGCTGTTCGACCTGCTCGAACTGAACGGCCATCCGCTCACCGGGTTGCCCTATGCCGAGCGACGCAGCCGACTGGAGGCCGCCGTCACCGCGACCGGTATCACCCGGCTGCCGCCACGGTTTGACGGTGACTTCACCGAGGCCTTCCAGACCAGCCGCCAGCTCGGGCTCGAAGGCATCATGGCTAAACGACAGGATGGCCGTTACAGCGCGGGGCGCCGGTCGCGAGACTGGGTGAAAATCAAACACTTTCGCACCCAGGAGGTCGTAGTCGGCGGCTGGCGGCCCGGCAAAGGAAACCGGTCGGGCACGATCGGATCCCTGCTGCTCGGGGTTCCCACCGACGGGGCCTTGCGCTACGTCGGCCGGGTCGGCACCGGGTTCGCCGACCGCGACCTGGCCAGCATCCACACAATTCTGAAGCGACTGGTGCGCAAGACGACACCGTTCAGCGACATTCCCCAAGCGGATGCCGCCAGCGCGGTCTGGGTGCGCCCGTCCCAGGTCGCCGAGGTTGAGTTCGCCGAATGGACCGCGACCGGCCGGCTGCGTCAGCCGTCCTGGCGAGGCTGGCGTCCCGACAAGACCCCGGGCGAAATTGTCACCGAATGATGTACGCGCGATCTAGCATTACCCCATGGTGAGTGATCGGCATCCGGAAGGATCAGCGACACCACGCGCGAAACGCATCACGCGTCGGTGGCCGCTGATCAGCGGTCTCGGTGCGCTCGCTCTCACAATCGCCCTCGGCTATCTGGTGCTGCTCCGTGGCACCGCTGACACCATCGATGCCGGGTCACTCGCCATCGACCGGTCCTGGCTTGCCTGGATCGATCGGTTTCGCGGGCCGACCCTGGACGTGCCAGCGCTGGTATTGGATTACCTCGGCTTCGGGCTCATGGCGTCGCTGCTGATTCCCGCGCTGATCGTGGGCGTTCTGCTGCTGGCCCGGCGGTATTGGGCGGTCGGGTTCTACCTCGCAGCGACGATACTCACCGGCGGCGCCGTGCAGGTGCTCAAGAATTTGTTCGGGAGAACCCGGCCCCAGGACATTCTGGTGAGTGTCGATTTTGGGTCGTTTCCCTCGGGGCACGTAGCAAACGCGGCCGTCATGGCCACCATTTTCGCACTCCTTTTTTCACGATGGTGGGTCTGGATACTCGGAGCTGCCTACACTCTGGCCATGATGATCAGCCGCACCTACCTGGGAGCGCATTGGCTGACCGACACGATCGGCGCCGTACTGCTCGGCGTGGGCATCGCCGTTGTAGTCTGGGCGCCGTTGGCGGCAAAACTCGACGGCGAACGCCGGTTGCGCGCCGCCGAACATTTGAAACGGCACTGACACTCTTCTACCGAAAGGACGAACAGATGGGCGGTATCCGGTCCGCAACGGTGTGGCGCACCCGCTACGGAAAGTTTGTCGTCGACGCCCGGCCGCTGTCCACGGCCACGCGTCGGCAATTGCGCCTGACCGCCATCGCCCTGGCCGGTGTCGGCATCCTGCTCTTCATCGGCGTGCTCATTGACGTGCTGCAACCGGACCGGTCGTCGTTCTACGATTCGCCGGTTCGCGAGTGGCTCGTCGACAACCGCTCGCCGACCCTGACGCTGATCATGATCGGTCTGGCCATCATCTTCGGGCCGGTCGCGTTGCCGATCATCGTGCTGGTTTTGACCGTCGCCTGGGGGGTCTGGGGCAAGCACGCGTGGCGACCGCTCCTACTCGCCATAGCCATGCTCACCGGGGTCATTCTGGCGCAGATTCTGGCGCCGCTCATCGCCCGCAGCCGCCCACCGATCGAGCTGATGCTGTTCGGCGCCGACCACTCGTACTCGTTTCCGTCGGGGCACGTTCTCGGTGCTGCCGATTTCGTACTGGTGCTGACCTACCTGGTCGTGTCCCGGCGCCCCGGTCGGCGTGCTGCCATCATCGGGTTCAGCATCGCGGCGCTCTGCATCGGGGTCGCCGCGATCAGCCGTCTCTATCTCGGCTATCACTGGGCAACGGATGCCCTCGCCTCACTGTCGATCTCGCTCGTCGTGCTCAGCGGGGTGATCGCCTGGGACACCCGTCATGCGTCCCGCGGACTACAATCGGGCGCGGCGGGCGCGAACGAAGCAGTACAGGCCGTAAGCGATCAGGCCGACACCGATCAGGATCAGGGCAATGGTTCCGAACGGCAGGGCGGCGAGCGCCTTGAGCGCCCCGTCGAGCCCGGTGGATTTGCTGGCATCATTGGTGACCGCGGCGACGCCGACGAGGATCGCGGCCACGGCGAGCGCAATGCCCTTGGCGACGTAGCCGACAACTCCGAGGGCGATGACCGCGCGGCCGGCCGATCCGGCCGGCACGGCGAGGTCTGACCGGAACTTCCGCGCTGCACCCTTGTAGATGAAATAGCCGCCGACACCGAGCACGGCCACACCGGCCAGGAACAGCACGATGACGCCGCCCGGCGAGGACAGCAACGACGAACTGGCGCTCTGCGTACTGCCGGCCGAACTCGACGCACCGCCCCGGGCGAAGGTCAACGCCGTGACGCCGAGGGCGATGTAAACGATGGCTTTGGCAATGTTGGCCAGACGACGCGCCCATTTTCGTTTGGGCTCGCCCTGCATCACGAATGCGGAGACGACCAGCCACAGCCCGAGGGCGAACATGCCGACCACGACGGTCCACAGCAAAAACACCCCGCCCGGGCTCGAGGCCAGCTGGGCGAGTGCCCCGCTTTGGTCGGCGGAGCCGCTGCCCGCACCGATCGCCACGGTAATCGCGATCGACCCGATCAGGACGTGCAGCAGCCCGTTGACAGCGAACCCCAGCCGGGCCAGCAGTTGCAGTGCCGAACTGTTGCTCGCGTCGCGAGCGATGCGTGTCGCCGATGAATTCATCACGGGCTCAGCCTAGGTCGACACACGCCGTCGCGCGCAGAAATTTTCCTTGGCCGACGTACCAACAAGTCACCGGGTGACGTCGTCCCGAAATTCCGCGTCACCGGGCTCGGAGCCAACCCCGGACTCGGCAGCGACACCGGCGATATTGACCATCCAACTGGTGCCGAATTTGTCGACCAGCATGCCGAAGCTGTCGCCCCAGGGCGCCTTGTTGAGCGGCATCGTGACGGAGCCGCCCTGCACCAGCTTCTCCCAGTACCCGGTCAGTTCGGCCTCGTCCTCACCACTGAGGGAGACGGTGACGCTGCTGCTCGTGGGAAGGTCCATGCTTTTGGGGGTGTCTGAGGCCATCAGCGAGAATCCGCTCGGGGTGGTCAGCTCGGAGTGCATGATCTTGTCCTGCTCGGCCGGGTCTTCACTGGCCTGGTATTCACCGAAGGTGCTGCGGGTGATTTCACCCCCGAAGACGCTCTGGTAGAAGTCCATCGCTACGCGGGCGTTGTCGCGAAAGCCGAGGTACGGGTTGAGACGACTGCTCATGGTTCGTTCTCCTTTATTGTCGGGTGGCCCTGTGATTATCGCCCCGATCGGCGTCTGTGACGAGGCGCCGGGGCCGGGCGGGTACAGTGTCGGCATGAAGCTGATTACCATCGACCCGCCCACCCGCAGCTTTTCGCGCTGGCTGACCAACGAAGAAATAGCTCGCGTCGTCGCCCACAAGCGCGGCTGGCGTCAGGCGCCCGACGGCAGCGTACTGGCCGGCAAGATTCGTAAAACCCGCATCGCCGACTCCCTCGAATACCTCGGTGCCGCCGTCATTGCGCACGGCTGGGCCAGCCGGCCACGCACCGAACCGAGCGACAGCAGCGGCCCCACCCACATAATGTGGGGCATCATCGACGCCCGCACCGACGCCGAAATCGCCGAGCAGCTCGGCGAAGCGGTCTAAGGACCGCTCGAGGCGCGTAGCGTGGAACTATGAGCCTGAATCCCAGTTACATCACGCCCGGCCTGGACTTCAACCGCGACACCAATTACATCGAGGACCGCATTACACGGGACGGCCGGGACGGCTGGCCGGTGGAGGCGGGTCGCTACCGCTTGGTCGCAGCGCGGGCCTGCCCCTGGGCGAACCGCACCACGATCGTGCGCCGCCTGCTCGGCCTCGAGGGCGTCATCTCACTCGGCCTGCCCGGCCCGACCCACGACAAGAACAGCTGGACGTTCGACCTCGACCCCGACGGGCTCGACCCGGTGCTCGGCATCGAACGCCTGCAGCAGGCCTTCTTCGCCCGTTTTCCCGACTACCCGCGCGGCATCACCGTGCCGGCGATCGTCGATGTCGCCTCTGGCAAGGTCGTCACCAACAACTACCCGCAAATCACCGTCGATTTTGAGACCGAGTGGACAGAACACCACCGGGCCGGCGCCCCCGACCTCTACCCCGAAGCCCTCCGGACCCAGATCGACGAGGTCGCCAACCTGATCTTTCACGACGTCAACAACGGCGTCTACAAGTGCGGCTTCGCGGGCAGTCAAAAATCGTACGAGCGGGCCTACGACGCCCTCTTCGCCCGACTGGATTGGCTCGAAGAACGCCTGGCCGGGCAGCGGTATCTCGTGGGCGACACGATAACCGAGGCGGACATCCGCTTGTTCACGACTCTGGCACGCTTTGACGCGGTGTATCACGGTCATTTCAAGTGCAATCGAAACAAGCTCAGCGAGATGCCGGTGCTGTGGGCCTATGCCCGCGACCTCTTCCAAACGCCCGGTTTCGGCGACACGATCGACTTCGATCAGATCAAGAAGCACTACTACGTGACCCACGTCGATATCAATCCCAGCGGCATAGTGCCGAAGGGGCCGGATGCTGCCGCCTGGCTGGCACCGCATTCTCGCGCCGATCTCGGCGGCCGTCCCTTCGGCACCGGCACCCCGCCGGAGCCGCCCGTGCCCGGCGAGCGCATCGTGAACTGAACGCGTAGGGCTAGTCGGGGCGACGGGCCCGGCTCGGCTGCACGCGCGGCGGCTCCCCCGGCATCTTGGGAAAGTCCGGCGGAAACGGCAACTCACCCAGGCCATCGGCCAGATCGCGCTCCCACCACGAATACAGGACGTCGATCGAGCCGGGCTGCTCATGCATGGTCGCCCACGGGTCGCCCTGGTCGCGCAGTCGGTTCGGCACGGTGAGAATCGTGAAGGCATGCGGGTCGGCCTGGGCGAGTTCACTCCACTCCAGCGGACAGGACACCGGCGCGTGCGGCAGCGGCCGGGGACTGTAGGCACCGGCCATGGTGCGGTCGCGGTTGGCCTGGTTGTAGTCAATGAAGATGCGCTCGCCGCGCTCTTCCTTCCACCAGTTTGTGGTGACCCGGGTGGGCATCCGTCGTTCCAGCTCACGCGCCGCGCCGATGACCGCGTGCCGCACGTCAAGAAATTCGCGGGTCGGGATGATCGGCGCGAACACGTGCAGTCCGCGATTTCCGGATGTCTTCACAAACGCGGTCAGACCGGCCTCGGCCAGCAGGCTCTTCAGTTCGACAGCGACCGGAATGGTGTCGGAGAAGTCCGTGCCCGGCTGTGGATCCAGATCGACGCGCAGTTCATCGGGATTGTCCGATAGCTCGGCCCGGGACGGCCAAGGGTGGAACACGATCGTGTTCATCTGCACCGCCCACACGGCGGCGGCCGGTTCGTCGATCACGAGCTGCGGATGCGTGCGCCCGCTCGGGTAGACCACGGGAACGGCCCGCACATAGTCGGGCGCCCCCTTCGGCGGGTTCTTCGAGAAGAATTGCTCTCCGTCGATGCCGCCACTGAACCGTTGCAGCGTCACCGGACGGTCGCCGTTAGCCCGCACGAACGCCTCCCCCACCTCGATGAAGTACTGGGCGAGGTCGAGTTTAGTGATTCCCGGATCGGGCCAGAGCACCCGGCTCGGGCTCGACACGCGCACCTCGCGCGCGCCGTGCGGGCCGTCGACCATCAAAACCTGCGCATCCGAGCTCACCATGCGCACACTGTAGCCAGATTTATTGGCAGCGGCAGCCTCCGGCCGCCGCTGCCGGCAAGCTACGGGATGTAGTTGAACTCGTCGGGGTTCGGGCCCGTGCGCTCGTCGCGGTTTAGCGCAGTGATGGCGGCGATATCCGCTTCGGTGAGGGAGAAATCGAACAGGGCAAAGTTTTCCTCGACCCGGCTGCGGGTGACCGACTTCGGGAAGACGATGTCGCCCCGTTGCAGGTGCCAGCGCAGGGTAACCTGCGCGGCGGTCTTACCGACGCGGTCGGCGATCCCGGTAATCACCGGGTCAGAGAGAACTGCCCCTTGCGCGAGCGGCGACCAGGCCTCGGTTGCAATGCCGTGCTCGGTATTGAATGCACGCAGTGAATCCTGCGTGAGGTACGGGTGTACCTCGATCTGGTTGACGGCCGGCACCGTGTCGGTTTCGTCGAACAGGCGCTGCAAGTGCGCCTGCTGGAAGTTGCTCACGCCAATCGTCCGGACGCGCCCGGAGCTCTGCATCTCCTCCATCGCCTTCCAGGTTGCGACGTAGTCGCCGACGGCCGGGAGCGGCCAGTGAATGAGGAACAGGTCCAGGTAGTCGAAGCCGAGTGCTTCGAGGGTGCGGTCAAACGCGGCGAGGGCGTCGGCGCGGTCGTGGAACCCATTGTTGAGCTTGCTCGTGACGTAGATATCGGCACGGGCGAGACCGGACGCTGCAATCGCCTCACCGACCTCTTTCTCATTGCCATACATCTCCGCCGTGTCGATATGTCGGTAGCCGGCCTCAAGGGCGGCGAGGGTCGCCACTTTGGTCGTTTCTGGGGTGATCTGAAATGTGCCGAAGCCAAGCTGCGGTATGGACGTGCCGTTGTTGAGAGTGAGTGTGGGGACTGTGGTCATGGGTAGATCTCCTCGTTCAAATGTGCTTTGGTCGTGGCATCGCTAACATTTGCCCCGCGTTGCTCGGTCAATTCGAGAACGTCCCGGCTTGCATACGGGTGGTGGTAGTTGCTGGCACGTGTAACCGAACCACGCAATCATCGGGCCTATTCCATGGCTGCCCCAACGCAGGGCGCACTAGCAGCCCCCGTCGAGCGCTGAACGAGTGTGGCGCGGCAACGCACAAACTGAATGCCAACGTAGTTCGCAACTTGCCGCCCTATCATCGGGGCATGATTGAGCCAGTGAAACGCGACCCGGTACGTCTCGGCCAGGAATCAGTGTGGGATTACCCGCGCCCACCTCTGATTGAACAAACCACGGAACACGTCACGATCGAGCTGAACGGCGCGACGATCGTCGACACCAGCGACGTCGTACGGGTGCTGGAAACCAGTCACCCGCCCGTCTACTACCTGCCGCGAAGTGCTTTTGCCGCCGGTCTGCTGAAGTCGGCAGCGGGTCACAGCTACTGCGAATACAAGGGCGTGGCCGGCTACCTCTCGATCGGCTCCAGCCCCCGTGCGGGCTGGTTTTATTCCACACCGTCACCGGGGTACGAAATTCTGGCTGAACGTATCGCCGTCTACCCGGGCGCGATGGACCGCTGCACCGTCGACGGTGAGACGGTGCGCGCGCAGGACGGCGACTATTACGGCGGCTGGATCACTAGGAAAATCGTGGGGCCGTTCAAGGGCTCTACTGGTACCGTGGGCTGGTAGTTCGCCCTTCGATACCGTTGCTTCGCACACAGTTTTCTGGTTCCGGGTATCCTCTCATCAGCCATGCATCCGAGGTACCAGACAACTGAAGGAGCTGCTGTGACCCACAACGCCGTAGACGAAGACATTCTCAACCAGTGGACCCGCCGTCTCAGCCAGGCCCTCCAGATTTTAGACCTTGACGTAGACAACCACCTCGTGCTCAATGTCGCGGACGAAGCCGCCCACGCGGTCAGTCCGATGGCCGCCCCGATCACAACTTTCGTCGTCGGCTATGCCGCCGGTCTGGCCGCAGCCAACTCGGCGATGGCGTCGCACGCGGCCATCGCCCGGGCAGCGGATATCGTGATCGCTGTCTGCCGGCAGCCCGCGAATGAGGCACCCGACGAAACCGGCTGGGTCAATACTGCTCAGTAGCTCAAACTGCGCAGGAGCTCAAACTGCGCAGGAGCTCCCACCATCCGCATCACACCTCCGACCGCTCCAATCGGATAATGACCGCCTTCGACACCGGCGTATTACTGCCGTCGGCGACGCTGTCGAGTGGCACGAGCACGTTCGCCTCTGGATAGTAGGCGGCCGCGCAGCCGCGCGGCGTCGGATAGGCGACCAGCCGGTACCCGCGTAGCACCCGATCGACGTTGTCACTGAACTCGCTGTGCACGTCGACCAGGTCACCGTCGGCGAACCCGAGGGCGATCAGGTCCTTCTTGTTAATGAACACCACGTGACGGCCCTTCTTGATCCCGCGGTAGCGGTCGTCGAGGCCATAGATAGTGGTGTTGAATTGGTCGTGGCTGCGCAGTGTCTGCAGCACCAGGCGCCCGGGTGGCACCTCGAGGTGTTCGAGGGTGTTCGTGGTCAGCATCGCTTTGCCGGTAGGGGTGGTGAACGTGCGCGAATCGCGCGGCCCGTTCGGAAGCACGAACCCGCCGTCTTGCCGGATGCGCTCGTTGTAGTTCTCGCACCCACCGACCACGTGGGCGATGTGGTCGCGGATGCGATCATAGTTGGCCTCAAATCCGGCCCAGTCGACGGTAACCCGCTCGCCCAGGACGGCGCTCGCCAGCCGGGAGACGATGGCAACTTCGGAGAGTAGGTTCGGTGCGACCGGCGTGAGCTTGCCCCAGGACGGATGCACCGCGCAAACCGAGTCCTCCACCGAGACGAACTGCTCGCCGCTGGTCTGCTCGTCGATTTCCGTGCGCCCCAGGGTCGGCAGAATCAGGGCTTCCTCGCCGGTCACGGCGTGGGACCGGTTGAGCTTGGTCGAGATCTGCACGCTCATTTCGGTGCGGGCCATGGCAGCCTCGGCAATGCCGGTGTCGGACATGGCGGCGACGAAGTTACCGCCGAGCCCCATCCACACCTTCATTTTTCCGTCACGCATGGCACGCACGCCGTCGACGGAGTCAACGCCATGCGCACGTGGTGGATCGAAGCCGAACTCGGCCTGAAGGGCGTCGAGGAAGGCGGGCGGCATCTGCTCCCAGATGCCCATGGTGCGGTCGCCCTGCACGTTGCTGTGTCCGCGAATCGGGGAGGCTCCGGCACCGGGCTTGCCGATGTTTCCGCGCAACAACAGCAGGTTGATGATTTCTTTGATGGTCTCGACGCCCTTTTTCTGTTGCGTCAGCCCCATCGCCCAGGTGATAATCACCCGATCGGCATTGAGGTAGCGCTGCGCCAGTTCGTCAATTTGGGCCGCACGCAGGCCTGTCGCGGCCAGGACCATCCGCTCGTCAAGTTGCGACAAATGTTGCCTCAACTCGGCCAGCCCGTGGCAATGTTCGTCGAGAAAGGCCTGGTCGAGCACTGTGCCGGGGGCGGCCGCATCGGCGTCCAGTACCCGCTTGGAAACCGCCTGCAGCAGCGCCATGTCGCCACCAATGCGAATTTGCAGAAACTGGTCGGCCATGTCGGTGCCGTGACCGATGATTCCGCGCACCCGTTGCGGGTTCTTGTAGCGGCGCAGGCCCGCCTCGGGCAGCGGGTTGACGGCGACGATCTGGGCACCGGCATCCTTGGCTTCTTCGAGCGCCGTGAGCATACGCGGATGGTTGGTGCCTGGGTTTTGGCCCATGATGATGATCAGGTCTGATTTCGCGAAGTCGTCGTAACTGATCGTGCTTTTGCCGATTCCGACGGTCTGGCCCATGCCCCAGCCCGTGGACTCGTGGCACATGTTGGAGCAGTCCGGCAGGTTGTTGGTGCCGTAGGCGCGGGCGAACAGTTGATAGGCGAAAGCGGCCTCGTTGGACGCGCGGCCGCTGGTGTAGAAGGCGGCCTGATTGGGTGAGTCGAGCCCGTTGAGCTTGGCCGCAATTACCCGAAACGCCTCGGCCCAACTGACCGGGCGGTAGTGGTCGCTGCCAGCCGGCTTGTACACGGGTTCGATCAGCCGACCCTGCATGCCGAGCCAGTATTCGCTCTTCTCGCGCAGGTCGGCCAGCGAGTGCTCGGCCCAAAAGGTGGTGGGAATTGTGATCGGTGTGGCCTCCCAGGTGACGGCCTTGGCACCGTTTTCGCAGAATTCGAAGGCCTTGCGCTGGCCCGGGTCGGGCCAGGCGCAGCTCATACAGTCGAAGCCGTCCTTCTGGTTCATCGAGAGCAGAGCCCGCATCCCCCGCCGGGCGCCCATCTGAGTGATTGCCGGTTCCATCGAGTGCAGTACGCCCGGAACGCCAGCCGCCCAGGCCTTGGAATGGGTGACTTCGATGTCGTCGTCGGTGACATCGTCGATTGGTGGGTCGCTGCTCATGGGGGGCGCCTCTCTCTCCTCGGGGTTCACGAGCGCCGTGGCCGTGTTGTCGGCCAGCCACGCGCTCGTCGATGGAACGATACACCGGCCAGGCCGGGTGCGGCCAGCACGTCGACCAGGTGATGAAGAATGCGCCGCGCAGCCAGCGCTGCGAAGGCCACGTCAAGGAGAAGGCCACCGGCGGCTTCTTCGCGCGAATGTTCGCCTGGCCACTGGATCAGCGCGCGCCGACGGGGTGAGGGAGGCTCGGGTGCGGGCGATATCGTGGGGCAATGAACACCCTGACGTTTCGCCGCGCGACCAACGACGACATTCCGGCCCTGCTGGAGCTGGTGACGAACGCCTACCGCGGCGAGGCCAGCCGGGCCGGCTGGACTACAGAGGCCGACCTCATCGATGGGCAGCGCATCGACGCTGACCTGCTGCACGCAGACCTCGATCGCCCCGACAGCCTCGTCATTCTCGCTGAACGCGGCGTCGATCTGGTCGGCTGCGCCCACGTCGCCAAAGACCTGGGCGACACCGCCTATTTCGGCATGTTCGCCGTGCGCCCGACGGGCCAGAGTCAGGGTGACGGCACGCGGATACTGGCCGAGGCCGAACGCCTGGCCGTGGCCGAATGGGGTTCGACCGTGATGATCATGACCGTCATTGGCCTGCGCGACGCCCTCATCGCGTTCTATGAACGACGCGGCTATCGTCGCACGGGCGTGCGGAAACCCTTCCACGTCGACACGCGATTCGGCGTGCCCAGGCGCGATGACCTGCACCTCGAGGTACTCGAAAAGGGACTGCAGCGCGGCTAAATACGTCGCCCGTATACTCGGCGCGCCAGCTATGGCGCGCGCGCCGACCCGGAGTTAGCGCGGTCACGGCGGGGGCAGTCGGAATCGCACTATTTGTGCCCCTGCCCGCCGAATTGCGGCCACTATGGGGGCATGACTATCGAACAGCCGCGGCACCGCACCCTGGCCACCATTAACCTGGACCTGCTGGTGATGACCTTGGGCAACGGTGAGGGTGGCTACTACAACGCCGCGACCGGGGACATGCTGACCATCATGGACGGCGATGTCATCACGGGCGACGCCGAAGACATCGATCTTGACGACCCCGCCTGGATCGGAATTGGAACTGAGGACTCCCGTGACAAATACCGGGACATGTCCGATTTCGCGGACGCCGTCACCGATCCCGTCATCGCCGACCGCTTGGCCCGAGCGTTAAACGGTGCCGGAGCATTTCGCCGCTTCACGAACACGGTGCAGGAGGTAGAGCCCAGGCTCGACCTGATTTGGCACCGTTTCGCCGAGGCACGCGCCGATTCACGGGCGATCGATTGGCTGGTCGACAACGATCTGTGCGATGAAATCGAAGCTGCCCTCGCCGTGCAGGAACGAGCCGACCAGGCGGAACGGGCCTTGGGCGAGGCTGCGCGCTGGGTCTGGGACCGTTCCTGACGGCATCCGTTACTGCTACCAGAATCCCAGGGAGAACTCGGCGAAGACGGTGGAGAGCACGAACGAGGCCGTGATCGCCACGAGTCCGACGGGAATGATCTTCCAGCCGATCCGCTTCAGCAGGGGCATATCCTTGCCGAGGCTCAGCCCCGCACTGACGAGCACGACGGTCGCCAGGGACAGAAAGTCGACGCTGGTCACCAGAGCCGTGAGCAGCTCGCCGACCGGAGACCAAGGGCTGGAGATCAGCGCTCCGATGGTCGTTGCCCAGACAATCGCCGAAATCTTTCGCGAGACCTTCGCCAGAAACATGCTCACCAGAATCAGCGCGACCATGATGGCGTAGCCGCCGACGATGCTCCAGGAAAAGGACTTTGCGGCCACCGACGCCGTCGCGATGCCGACGATGGAGAGCACGCTCATTGCCAGCCAGATCGGGAGTTTCACCGGCGCGGCAGCCTCCGCAGCGGCTTCCCGGAACCGACGGTTCTCATCGACGGTGATGGCATCCACTGCCTGCTGCTGGTCGACCTGTTTCCGAGTCAACAGCCGGTAGAACCGGTCGGCGAGCGGCAGGGCGATGTAGATGCCGACGTAAACGCCGAGGACCGTGGTGATGAGGTTGGACACCGCGGCCATGGCGAGAATCTGCTCGGCCTGCGCCGGAAACTGGGCCACGATGCTCGCTGCGGCCGCGGCCATCATCGACCCCGACCCCACCCCGGCACCCATGGCGAGGGCAAGGGGGTCGAAGATATCGGCTGAGGTCAGAAGCGACGCGAGCAGGCTGATGTACACGGCACCAAACAGCGTTCCGAACACATACATCGCGAGCACTCCGCGATATTGGTCGGAATCGGGGCCGTACTTCTCACTGACCATAGCGAAGGCCGGTTCGCGGTCGAGCGAAAATGTGGCACCCACGGTGGATTTGCCCATGCGCAGCAAGACCGCGAGCGGCAAAGCGAGGGCGACCGTGCCCAGCAGATGACCGATTTCCTGCACCAGCAGTGCTGGCCCGGCGTCGAGCAACAGGGGAAGGCTCGGACCGATCGAGAATGCCAAACGAGCAACGAGAAGCATCACGGCGATGCCCACGAACGCGTTGGCGATCTTTTGCAGGTTCAGCCCGAGCGGTTTGATTGTCTGCACCGACACCACGGCACCGATCAGAATGGCCCAGACCATCGGAAAAATGATGATGGTTCCAACGCCGAGGTCGATCGTCAGGGACCCGATGGCCTGACATCCCACCGCGATGACAAATGCCAATGCAAGGATCGGCCAGGCATTTTTCAGTCGAACGGATGCCGACCGCTCGGCGGGCTTGGTCGGCGTGACGCTAGTGTTCATCGGATTCCCCAGTGTTCTGCGCGGTCGAGCGCGATTGTGCTGCGGCGATGAAAGTCTCGCGCTGCACGGTGTCGGTGCTGACGCCGAGCACCGTCCACGCCATCGCGATGGCGGATTCGAACATGATCTCGTAGGCCTCCGGAGTATCAGCGACGGCCGCGAATCCGTGAGAGTGAATGGGAACCTGAGCCCCGGGGATGCCCACCCACGGGTGAATGCTGGGGATGACTTGGGAAATGTTACCCATGTCCGTTGACCCACCGCTCAACCCCGCCGATCGCTCAACGCTGCGCCCGAAGAACGCCATGCCCTCGTTCCAATGGGCGCACAACACCGCGTCCTGCAGCAGGGGCTCGTAGAGGGGTTCTGTCTGCTCGAGCTCCAGCGTCGCCCCCGTCGCCAGCGCGCCAGCCTCAAAGCACCGACGAACGCGCACGAGGAGCGCCTCGTACTGAGTCAGGGTGAAAGCACGGCATTCAAATTCCACCACCGCCGTGTCGGGAATGATGTTCGTCGCAAATCCGGCCTCAGAAACATAGAGAGCGATTCGGTGATCGCTGGGAATCTGCTGACGCAGCAGCCCCACCGCCACCTGCGACAACACTGCGGCATCCGCAGCGTTAACTCCCAGATGTGGTGCCGCCGCAGCGTGAGCGGCTGTGCCGCGGAACGTCGCCCGGTATCGGCCGACGGCCTGGCTCGTCGTCCCTTCCGGGTTGTAGGACATTCCGTCCTGAACGGGGTGGGTCATCATGGCGACTCCCACACCATCGAACACGCCGCGTTCCAGAAGCACAACCTTGCCACCGCCGTGCTCTTCGGCTGGAGTTCCGATCACCCGCAGGGTGATGTCGAGGTCATCCACGAGTGGGAGCAGGGCGAGTGCGGCCGCGACGCTCGCGCCGGCGATTATGTTGTGGCCACAGGCATGGCCGATGTTCGGCAGCGAGTCGTATTCGGCGCAGACGGCCACCGTCAGCGGTCCGCTTCCTGCGGTCGCCACAAAAGCTGTCCCAAGGTCTGCCACGCCGCGTTCTACCGCGAATCCCGCTTCTTCAAGTCGGGCGGCGACCAGAACGGATGCCCGGTGCTCCTGAAAGGACAGCTCCGGGTCGGCATGAATGGTGCGGCTCAGCTGGAGCACGTCGGCGGCCACGGACGCTACCTGTTTGACGACGTCCGACCTCAGCCCGGTCGTCTCGGCGAGCATGGCGGAGAATTCCACGGGTAATTCCGATCTGGCAGCCCCGGGCCGCCCGTTCTGGTCGTGCCGATGCCGACACTGATTCGGGGCATCCGCTCTGCAGAGCCTATTACGTCGGGACGTTCTCGCTTTTACTGGACGAAAACAATCCCCCTCATTGGGGTCCAAGCGTCGAGGTCGTGACCCGTCGGGATGGTAGCCACACGCCCGAAGCGGGGTGATACGGTAGCAAAAAATGAAGCAGCAGCCCCGACAATGCGGTAAAAGCTGCCGCACCGATGGCGCCGAAATTAGTGTGCTGGGCGTCGACGTTGACCCCGACGAGGGTGGTCAAAGTCCAGCCGAGAGCCCAAAGAGCGGCAACACCCAGTGCCCACAGCCAGCGGCGTCTGGCCCGCCGCGGCAGGGCGACGGCCTGCGCGGTGCCGAGAACGAGCCCGGTGACGGCGCCCATCAGGGCTAGTTCGGCCAGGGTGGTCCGATAGTCAACAACGGTTGAGCCGAGTAGCAGCCCCAGGCCCATTCCGATGGCCGACAGCGGTACCCAGATCAGCGGATCGAGTCGACGCCGGCTGACCAGCACCTGTCCAACGCCGATCACGACTCCGCAGACTGCGCCACCGATCAGGGCCGATACGGGGTTGCTGACCCGCCCACCGACGGCGGTTCCGGCGAGGCTGGCTATGGGAAAAGCGAGGAAACCGACGAGCCAGAGCAGCCAGGTTGAGAGAAAAGTGGGGTTACGAAAGCTGGGGTTGCGATGGAGTTGCCGCGATCCGATCACCTCTGCTCCAATCTCGTTGGCCACTCCACGCGCCGACCCGCCAACATGCTACCCCCAAGCCGCTGGCAGTCCAAAGACTAAAGTTCGCCAGCGTTGATCCGCTTCAGTGAATCAGGCAGCAACCTCCGGTGACGCCAGCGGCGTGATGTAGGAATAACCGGTGGCGGTGTTCTTGGTGATCGAGAGCACCAACTGCATGTGCGGTTCCAGGGCGGTGACTTTGTCGAGCGGAGCACCGACGATGAGTTGAAATCCGAGGCCCTTCCACGCGGCGACCGCACGCCCGGCGAACTCGGCATCGGATTTCACGAAACCCTCGTCGAGAAAGACCGGGGCAAAACGCGGCCGGGTGCGGCTCTCATCGCCGAGCTGAAAGCGCAGGGCGGCGCCGACGACGAAGGCCACGAGTTCCTGCGACTCGCCACCGCTCTTGCCGCCGAGCGAGGAATAGGTGCTCACCTCTACGCCGTCGGGCGTCACGCGCACGGCGGTGATTTCGACATGCTGGCGCACGTCGAGCAGCAGGTCCCGCTGGGAGTTGTTCAGCCCGTCGGGCCGGCGAATCAAAGCCATGAACCGCTGCAGCCGGGTGAAGCGGTCCTCGGTTTGATCATCGGTGAATTGCTCCGTCGCGCCTGAAGAGAGCACCTTGAGCTCCTTGCGGAACGAGGTCGCGTCACCCGGGTGCAGGCGGCGCAGGGCGATCTGCAGGCGGTCCCGGCCCGCGCCGAACGGCAGGGTCGCGAGAATTTCGTTGATCGGTCGCAGCCGGTCTTCGATCTCCTCAATCGCCGAGTTGAACGCGCCGGTGAGCGGCACGAGGTCCTGGCCGCTCCAGGCCGAGAGTCGGCGCTTCCATTCCTGCCTCCGCTCCGACAGGCCAAGGGTGCGGATCGCGTCGAGAATGTCGGTGTAGCTCGTGACCGATTCGAGCGCGACGCCGATGTTCGGGTCGGGCCAACGGCTCTGGAAGGACTCGAAGATGCCGATCATGGCCGCGCGATCGCGTGCCGCGCTGTCGCGGTCCTGCGCCGACTGGGCAATCAACCGCTCGCGCAGGCGTTTCAGGCCGGCGGGAAAACCGGAAAGGTCGTTCTGGTCGGTGACCAGAGCAAACTGCTCACTCAGGTGCGCGGCATGTTCGGCCGCGAGCACGAGCGCGTCGCCCTGGTCGATCTGGTCCAGCCGCCCGCTCACCGTGTCCTGCGCGTCGACGATGCTGCTCTGCTCCTCGGCCAGCGTTGCGCCGGTCTGGTCGGCCGCGTGCTTCTGTTTTCCGGCAACATCGAGTTGGAGGGCCAGCCGGCTCTCTTCATCGTTCAGGGCGCGCAGGATATCGCTGCCGGCGAGCATGCGTTCTTGCTCGGATTTCTTGCCCGCAATGCGCTCGGCGGCCGCCGCAACGTCGATGGTCGACCAGTCGGTGTCGAGAATGTGCTGGTGAGCGGCCTGGTTATCGCGCAGTCCGACCAAGCTGTCAGCGACAGCGGATGCCCGTCCAGCGACAGCATCGGCCACCCGCCCCTGCGCCGCGAGTTCCGACGCAATGTCGTAGAGCCGGGCGCGGCTGGAGAATCCGATGATCGATTTCTGACCCGCGTTTGCGCCGTGGGCGCCCCGGGACCCATTGCGAGTCTGCCCGCTCGAAGTCACCCGTGCGCCTGGGCCACCCAGCTCGGATGGGCTGGCCACGCACAGTGCGTCGAGGTTTGCGCTCCGCAGGCGCGCCTGCACCCAGCTGCTGAACGGCGAGTCTTTCACGTCGAGCTTGCCCGAGACGTAACGGGCGTCGCCGACGGCCACGACGTGCGGTTTCAGCGCGACACCTTCAAAGTGGATGCGCAGCGGCAGCTGCAGCGGGTCGATCGCCGCGCTGAGCTGAGCGAGCCGGGTCTCATCGACGAGCAAAACCTTCACGACCGAGGCGAGGGTCACCTCGGCGGCCTGCCGCCACTGCTCTTCACCGGCGGCGAGGTCGATCAGTTCGGCCACGAACGGCAGCTCATCGACCGGAATGTTCGCCGCTTCGGAGATCAGCAGCCGGGCCTGATGCAGCTGCTGGGGCACGAGGCTCTCGCGTCCGGTCAGAAAGGCACGTTCCTGCTTGAGCAAGCGGATGCCCTCCTCCACCGGGTACGACTCGCGTTGCAGCGCAGAGCGGGTCGCCTCCAGTGCGGCCTCGGCGGCGGCGAACCCGGCGGCGAATTCTTCGGCGGCGCGCTGAGCAGCCGCGAAGGATGCGGGCGAATCGAGCTGCAGGGCGAGATTCTGCACCCGATCGTCGAAGCTCGCGCGCTCGCGAGCCACGTCGTCGTGCCGGTGGCGCAGCTGGGTGAGTTCGTTCTGCAGGCGTTCGAGCAGGTCGCCGCCGTTGTTGCGCTGCTGGTGTTGCAAGTCGGCCACCCGGGTTTTCAGAGCGGTCTCCCCGTCACGCGCCTGGCTCAGGGCGACCTGGTTATCCCGGCGGGCGACCCGGTTGGTGTCGGCGGCGGTCTCGAGGAGGGCCTGCTCGGTCTGCAACTGCCACAGCACGAACGGGGTGTCGCCGGCCCGGTGCACGCCGAAGGTGTCGACCAGATCGGCCTTGGCCGTCGCGGCCTCATAGCCGGCGTTGAGCTCGGGCAGGCGTTCGAGCACCTGCGCCTTCTGCGCCTCGGTGACCATGGCGCCGTAGGAGCGCTCGAGGTCTTCGAAGTGGTCGACGGCCTTGTCGGCGGCGGCGAAGGTGGCCGGCTCTTCGAGCACCATCGACTTATACAGTCCATCGACCGTTTTCACCTGCTGGCCCGCCTGAATGCGGGCGAGCAGGCGCAACGCTTTGCTGCCCTCACCGTTGGCGCCGATGCCGAGCCGCGTGTACAGCGTCTGGGCGAACGCCGCGTAGGTGTCGAAGACGTCGAGGCCGTCGAAGTGGGCTTTCAGGGCGCGCTTGTCGAACCGATTTTCGGCGATGGCGGCGAGGTCGCGCAGGTCGAGGCATCCGTCTGTCGTAGCCATTTTCATGGTGACGTCGGCGAATTTGTGGGCGCCGCGCGGCACGAAGTAGGCCCGCAGCACGGTGAAGCGGCGCTGGTTGTCATCGACGAAGGTCATGGCGATGGCGCCCCAGGTGGCTGCGTTTGCGCCGCGCAGCACCTGGTCGGTCAGCTCGTCGGTGCCGGCTTCGCGGTTGGCGTCGGTCTTGCCGCGAAGGTAGGTCATCAGGTTGCGCTGGTCGACGCTGCGGGCCCGGCCGGAACCGGCGTCGTTCGACGCGCCGTTGAACGGGGTGTCCGAGGGCATCATGAGGGCGAGGTAGGCGTCGAGCAGGCTGCTCTTGCCGGTGCCGGAGGCTCCGGAGACGAGCGTGGCCGAGGCACTGAAGTCGACCTCGTGGTGGCCATGAAAGCCGCCCCAATTGACCAGTTGCATCGATTCGGCACGCCACTGCGTGGTGCCCTCGGTGGCGCCGTTGATATAGAACAGCGGGGAATCGTTCATACCAGGGGCTCCATCAGCGGTTCGTTATTTTCGGCGCGCAGCCACTCGAGCAGCTCACGCAGGCGCTCCACCGGCAGCAGCACTTCGATCACGGCGGAAATGCGAAAGCGGTCGGGGTCGCTGGTTTTCAGCAGCACCCGCGCCTTGGCGAGGCTGTCGACGGCGGCCGTCGCCTTGCGCGCGTCGCCGGACAGGTCGGTCGCGCGCTCCGGCCGAAAATGGGCAACGTTGTCGACCAGGTTGTCGCGGTCGACCAGAACAATTTCCAGGCCGTTGGCGCGTTCGCTGCGAAAACGCTGGCGGAGCAGCACGAGCAGAATGGTCTCTTCCCGGCTGTAGGCGACGTCGTGCAGCAGGGTGGGGAAGCGTTCGCCGCCCTCGGCAAGGGCCTGCCGTTTGAAGGCGATCTCGTAGTGCAGGTCAACGTGCAGGTCGAGAAAGACGTCGTTGAGCCGGGATTTGAGCAGGCTCTGCGACTTCAGCAGGGTCTGCCACTCGGCCGGCTGCAGTGCCGACGAAATATAGCGGTGCTTGAGCAGCAGCACGAGCGTCCGGCGCTGCTCCACGCTCAGGCCGCCCTCATCCCCCTCGAACAGCGAGAGGCTGGCCGGGTCGCTGTCTATGCCGGTGTCGTCGTCAGCCAGGTCGTCAGTCATTCTCGGAACCCAAATTCTGGGCGGCCAGTGCCGCCGTGTCGTCGTCGGTCAAAATGAGGCGCGGCACCTCGAAGAAACGCACCGAGCCATCCGGTCGCACCGTTTCAAAGCTCTCCAGCCCCGCCGTGCCCGGGCTGAGCTGGGCGGCGAGCTGCAGCAGGCCGAGGATCTCGACCGGCCGACGCAGGCTCGCGTCGAGCCCGTTGAAGGCGCTGCCAATGGATGCCGCCTCCCCCGTCCCGAATGCGGCCACGAGGGCGTCGCGCAGTTCTTGGAGCAGTGGCCCACCCTGCTGGCGCAGGGCGTCGAGGCTCGGCGCCGCGGGCGCGGCGCCCGACACATCGGCCAGCGCGGGCGGAGCGCGGTGGGCAACCGGATCGTAGAACCGTTCGTGCAGGTGCTCAACGTCGAGGGTGCCCGGTATCAGTTCGGCGGTGACAGTGGAGCGGGGCCCGGCGGTCTGCATCCAAGTCGCGAGCTCGCGATTGACGTCGCGCAGCACACGTTCAAGCTCGCGATCTTTCACGACGTCATGGTTGACAATGTGCTCGCGTAGCGTGGTCGTGAGCCCCTTGCGCTGGGTCAGCACGTCGTCGATGCCCTTGCGAATGAGGGTGACCGTGCTCATGAAGCTGCGGCGTTCCGTGCGACTGAGTTCGAGGGCGAACGGATGCAGCAGAATCGTCTCGAGATCCGCTTTCAGCCCCTGCAGCAGAGCGTCGTTGCGCAGCAGGGTGAACGCGCCCTCGAAGGCGCGACCCTCCGCGGTCGACGACATGAGGGCATCCGTTTTGGCGAGGTAGTCGTCGAGAACCTCGCTGATCGGCCGTTCCTCGCCGCGGAAGTCGTTGACGATCTGGCGATGCATGGCCGCGACGGACTCTTCGACCCGTTTGAAGTCGCTCGGCAGCTGCTGAATAAGGTTGATGAGGTTGGCGTAGCCCTCGTGCATCTGCTCGTTGGAGGCCGGCTCAATGTCGCCGCCGTCGGAGAGCCGGTCACGCTCGCTGCTGAGCTCGCGGATCTGCTGGTCGAGACGCCGCACCCGCTCCTCGCGGTCTGGGTTAGCTTCGGTGGCGCGATGACGCACGGTGTCGACGATCGTGGTGAGGCGGGATTCGCTGATCAGCGCCCGATCTCGGGCGAGACCGTCGACGAGCAGCAGGGCTTCGAGGGCATGGCTGGTGAGCGAGTAGTGTTCCTCCCCCGCGTCGTTGATCTCCCGGTAGAGCCAGAGGTCATTCATCCACTGCACGCAGAGGGCGCGGCCCGTTTTCTCGGGCGCATCCAGGCCGATGCTGCGGAGGTCGGCGAGGTAGGCATCCACTTGGGTGTGCAGTGCCTCGCAGGAAACGCTGCGATGCTCACGGCTGAATGAGCTCTTGAACACAGCGAGCACGAACGGCGCCCATTTGCGGTCGAGCAGTCGCAGGGTGGGTTTGTCGAAGGCTTCGCGCACCCGCGCCAATTCGCCTGCAATGTCACTCAAGAGCTGGTTCCTTTCCAGCTCTCCACTTTAACCGACTTGCGGGGTGCCCCTGACCTGATCAGCCAAGCAGGCGCGGCCGCTTCCAGTCGGCGCCGTGCACGTGCTGGTCCAGAAAAGCGAACACGGTCTGGTACCAGACCACCGCGTGTTGAGGCTTGAGTACCCAATGGTTCTCGTCGGGAAAGAACAGGAATTTGTGCTGGGTACTGCCGTCGACCCCTGCGTGGTGTTCGGCGAGCTCAGACCACAGCCGCAGGCTTTCGCCAATCGGCACCCGGTAGTCGTGGTCACCGTGAATGACGAGCATCGGCGTGACGATCTCGCGCACCGCCTGGTGCGGCGAATTGTCGATCATGCCTTGCGCCGAGAATATGCTCTGCCAGTATTGCGAGTCGTCGGTCGTTCCGTTGAACTGGTCGAGCGACCACAGGCTCGCGTGGCTGACGATGGCGCGGAACCGATCGGTGTGGCCGGCGATCCAGTTGGCCATATAGCCTCCGAATGATCCGCCCATCGCTGCGGTGCGGGTCGCGTCGATCTCGGGCAGCTCTTCGACTGCATCAACGATCGCGAGCAGGTCGGTGTAGGGCTTGCAACCCCAGGCATTCCAGCCGCGAGCGATGAAATCGAGCCCGTAGCCGGTCGAGAGCGCGGGGTCGGGCAAGAGCACCGCGTAACCTCGGGCTAGGGCGAGCAGCGGGCTCCACCGCCAGCTCCAGGCGTTCCAACTGTTCAGCGGGCCGCCGTGAATCCATAGCAGAAGCGGGGCCGGATGCTCCTGCCCGGCTCCCGCAGGCAGCAGTAGCCAGGCGCGTACTCGCGCTCCGTCTTCGGCCACGGTCTCAACCTCGGTGATCGTGCCGGGAACCTCGGGGAGCGCGGCCGGTGTGGCGAGCATGCTGACGGTACCGGAGCGGCCGATGCGCACCGGATGCGCCGGCGCGATCCAGGAGGAGCGCAAGGCCACGAGGTCGCCGGTCTGGGCATCGACGCAGACGTTGGTGTAGCTGAAGTCGTCGGTGGTGAGCTGCTCGGGCGCTCCGCCGTCTAGCGGTACGCGAAAGATCGGACCGCGGCCGTCGTGGTCGGCCGTGACGATAAGGGCCTGGTTGGATTCGGTGTCCGCGTCGAAGACCAGGCTGGTCGGCCAGCGGTCCCATTCGGCGGCGAGGCGACGCGGGCGGCGGCCGTCCAGGTCGGCAGCCCAGAGTTCTTGGTCGGCCGGACCCTCCGGGGTACTGACGGCTGTTCGCACGAAGGCGATCTGTCTACCGTCGAGGCTCACAGCCGGGAATTCGAAGTCAACCTTCGATTCGTCGAACAGGGTGGTCTGGGTGCCGGTCGCGACGTCGATGGAGGCCAGCACATAGCGACCGGAGCGTTGCTCAGCAACCCGCAGGGCGACGATTAGCGTGGATCCGTCCGGGGTTAGGGCCTGGCCGGCGGTATCCATGGTGCGACCGGGGGCGGCCGTGAGGTCTCGGGGACGCGGGAGGTCGGCTGGATAAGGAGCGGGGGCATCCGCTTCGCTGACCGTGTCGCTGGCGCTGGCGGGAGGTGCGATCGTGTCCTGCAGGTCGGCGAGGTCGAGCGCCAGCAGGTGGGGTTCGGCCGGACCGAGATCGTGGTCCCAGAACCGCACCGGGTAGCTCTCGTGCAGAATAGCCGCGACCTTCTTCTCGGTGCGTTCCTTGCGGGCGGCGCCTTCAGCTTCGAGGTCGGCGGCGCTCGGCAGGAGCTCGGCGGCGATCACGAGGTTGGAGGAGGAGGACGCCACCGCGGCGATGCCGGATACTCCCCCCGCCAGGCGGGTGATCGCGCGAGCCTCGCCGCCGGCAACAGGCAGCAGCCAGAGCTGGGCGGCCACGGCGTCCGTGTCAGCACCCTTGTCAGCAGCCGCGTCGAGGCGGGTGGAAACGAACAAAACGTCTCCGTCGGCCGTAAACGCGGCCCCGGATTCGCCCTTCGCCGACCGGGTCAGGCGGGTCGGAACGCCGGTGCCGTCGGCGGCCACTGACCACAGTGCCCGCTCATAGCTCGTCTGGTCGCGGGTGAGGGTCGCAACAGTGAGGACGACCCGCTGCCCGTCGGGCGAGAGCGCGAGGCCCTCCACCCGCGGCAGCGCCACGTAGTCATCGAGACTGGAAAAGGGCGTGGGGTGAGACTCCATTGTCATGCTTCAACGCTACCCGACCGGAATGACTAGCAGCTGGCGCACGCGTCGCCGGAGACTCAGGTGCGCCATGGTCGTTCGGGCCGGTAAGGTTCGGGGCTGGGGGTGTTGGCTCGGTGATTGTGGGCGGGTCGCCAGGTTTGGGTTGGGTCAAAGAGCAGTGGTCCGAGTATGTGGGGTCGGCCCTTGATCATGCGGATTCTCCATCCGCTGGTGTCGATGGTGTGGTGGTGGAACCAGCAGAGGAGGACGCCGTTGTCGATGTTGGTGAGGCCGTGTTTTTGCCAGGGGATGACGTGGTGGACTTCGCTCCACCGGGCGGGAATGGTGCAGCCGGGGATGATGCAGCCTCCGTCGCGGGCGGCGATGGCGGTGCGTTGCTTGGCGGTGAAGCAGCGAACTGTGTCGCCGAGGTAGAGCACGTCGCCGTTGTCGCCGAACAGTACCTTTCGGGCGCCGCCGGTGCAGATGGCTTCTTTCACCCGGCGGAACGAGACCGGGGCTTCGATACCGTCGATCCAGCCAACGCCACGGCCCTGGTCGAGGTCGCTGGCGTTGATGTGGATCATGACGGTCGGGGCCGCACCGCCCATCGTCGGGGTCTGCGGGTCGCGCGCGGCCGCTTCAAACACGGAGCGAAGGATGTCAGCACGCTTCTCACCGCCGGTGCGGCGGTCCCCGTCGAAGCGGGTATCGCCGCTGAACGGGTCGGCACTGAACGGGTCGGCGCCGAACGGGTCGGCGCCGAAGCGCTCACCCTTCGTGCTCGGGCCGTCGATGTCAACGCCGTCCAGCTCGCTGGGGTCATTGCCGGGTTCGGTGGGTTCAAATCGCGGTGTGCGGGACCGCGCCGATAGGAACGTGTCGAACAACGTGTCCATGATGCCGCGCAGTTCCGGGGTGACGTTGGCGTGCACCGGGTAGAGCCCGTTGCGCAGCAGGCCGAAGGTCAACGTGCTTTTCGCCTCGACGGCGTCATCGTTGGGCGCGGTGCCGTCGGGGTCGAGCCGGCCCTGCCACTCCAGGGCTTGTGCCCGCAGCATGTCGGGCGCGAAGCGGATTCCCGCGCCCGGCAGCCCCACCGTCTCCGGCGTGATCTCCCCGGTCGCCGACGCCACCAGTGCACGTTCGACGCGGTCGAGGTCGTCCGGCAAGACCCGGCCCTGCAACGCGGTCAGGGTGCCGGCGATGATCTCCGCCGACTCCACCCCAAGCTCCCCACTCACGAGCCCCTCGGCAATGACCGGATACCGGGCCGCGACCGGCAAACCAAGCGGGGTGCGTTCGACCGCCGTCTCGCCCAGTTTCAGGCGACGCTTGGCTTCACGGCCGGAGATGCCGGCAAGTTGGGTGATGAACTCAACCCGGTTACGGCATCCGTTCTTATACGCCAAAGATCCGTTGCCGAGGTCGGTCTCCCCGCGAACTCCAATGTCGGTGGTCGCCCGCAGTCTGGCCGCATCGACCTTGCGCCCGAGGCCCTCCAGCGCGGCCATCACCGCGACCGCTTCGGCGTCATCAAGATGACTAAACCGCACCCCGTCAACAACGGAAGCCAACAATGCACCGGCCTGAGCAATCACCGCAACCCGGGAACCCTCAAACTCCGGCATCGAACCGGCTGCTGCGGGCGGGACGGTGAGGGTCATGGCGACGAGGCCTCCTTCACCCACAATTATACTTCGAAACGCCCGTGAAAGCGAGACAATCTCAGTATAATGGTGCGATTTTCTAAGATTTGTCTACGATCAGCGAACGGGGCTCAAAGCTCGTTTGAGCAGCCAAGGTCAATTCGCTGCGCACCTTGGGAAGACACTTTCTCGATCAGGGCAGCTCGGCATCCGCATTGACGACGGCGTCAACAGCGACGTCAGCCGAGCGCATCACCGAGCGGCGCGTCGCCCACCAGGTACAGCCGCTGCGTGGCCCGGGTCATCGCAACGTAGAGTGCCCCGGCACCGCGCTCCGAGGCCGCGAGAATCGCAGCTGGGTCAACAACGATAACCGCATCGAACTCCAGCCCCTTGGCGTCCTGTGGGGTGAGCAGCGCAATGTCCCGGCTCAAGCCGAGCGCGCCAACGCCGAGCAGGTCGCCGAATTCGGCGCGCAGGGTGGCTTCCAGGTCGTTGAGACCGGCGTCGACGACGATCACGGCCAGGGTGCCGCCAGCGCCGAGCGCCCGGTCCCGGCGAACCGCCGCCGCGGCATCCGCTACCGTCTCGACCGGCCATTCGCTGGACCGCACCGTGCGGGAGGGCGTGATCGACAAGCCGTGCGAGATCGCGACGGTTTCGGCCGCTGTAGCGATCTGGCTCGGCGTGCGATAGTTCACGGTGAGCTCTTCGAGCCGCCAGCGGTCGGCCTCCGGCGAGCCCTCGAGTACCGGCTGCAGCGCCTCCTTCCAGCTAGCGGATGCCGCAGCGCTCGCCGCCTGCGCGATGTCGCCGACGATCGTGAACGACCTGCGCGGACCACGCCGCAACACGAGCCGCCACTGCATCGGGGAGAGTTCCTGCGCTTCGTCGATGACGACGTGGCCGTAGGTCCAGCTGCGGTCCCGCGCGGCACGCTCACTGGTCGTGGCCCGCTCATCGAGTTCGCCGGCACGAGCGGCGAGGTCTTTGGCGTTGACCAGCCCCTTCACCCGCATGTTTTCAATGGCCGTTTCGGCGTTCTCCACGTCACGCTTGCGCTGTTCCTTGAGCGCGCGCTTCTTCGCCTGGTCGACCGCGTTGTACTCGCCGAGTAGTTCGGCCGCCTCATCGAGCAGCGGAATGTCGGCGATCGTGAACTCGGCGTCGCGCGCGCGGGCCAGCAGCTTGCGCTGGGCAAAACGCCAGCGCGGAGTCAGCTCCTCCAGCCACTGCGGCCGCGCATACAGATCTTGCAGCAGTTTCTGCGGGGTCAGCGGCAGCCAGGCGGTGTTCAGCGCTACGCGCACATCGTCGGCCAGGCGCAGATCTTCGCGCAGCATCGGCAGGTCGGTATCGTCCATCGACCGGCCCTGCTGCTGCAGTTGCTCGAGCCACACCCAGGACAGCGCGTTGATGGCCGTCTTCACGAACGTGACCCTGGCCTCGTTGTGGGTCTTGCCGGTGCCGCGAGCGCGCGCGATCGCCTGGGCGACCAGCTCCGGCTGCAGCACAATGCGGTCGCCGTTGACGACGAGCACCTGCGCGGCGGCCGGGGTGCGCTGCCGGGACTGCACGGCCCGGGCAATGAGGTCTGCCATGAACGCCTGGCCTTTGAGCGCGGCAACGGCCGGGGCATCCTCTTCGGTCGCTTCGACGTCGGGAAATAACTGACCGACCGAGGCGAGCACGACCCCGGTCTCGCCGAGCGACGGCAGCACGGCCTCGATGTACTGCAGAAACGAGCGTGACGGGCCGATGATGAGCACACCGCTATCGCGCAGGCGATCCCGGTGCGTGTACAGCAGGTACGCGGCGCGGTGCAGAGCGACGGCGGTTTTGCCGGTGCCAGGGCCGCCCTGCACGACGAGAATTCCGGCCAGCTCCGAGCGGATGATGCGGTCCTGCTCCGCCTGAATGGTCGAGACGATGTCGGACATGTGCCCGGTGCGCTGCGCGGTGAGGGCCGCGAGCAGGGCCCCCTCGCCCTGATGTGTGGTCGCATCCGGGTCGGCAAGCAGGGCGGCATCGAGAATTTCGTCCTCGATGCGAATGATGCTGCGCCCCTTGGACAGCAGGTGACGGCGGGCCCGGGCACCGAGCGGCGTGGCGGCAGTGGCCTGATAGAAGGCGCTGGCCTGCGGCACCCGCCAGTCCAGCAGCAGGGGCTTGTGGTCTTCGTCGCGCAGCCCGACCCGGCCGATGTAGCGGTAGACCGAGTCGCCGGAGTCGTCCGGCATGGTCTCGAGCCGACCGAAGGCAAGCCGGTCGTCGACCTCGCGCAATTGCACGATGCGATCCTCGTACAGGCGGGCGAAGGTATCGCGTTCGCTGCGGGACTGGTGGTTGCCGCCCACGTCGAGGCGGCGCACCTCGATCAGCTGATGTTCGGCCTCTTCCGCTAACGCATCCAACCGCTCATACAGCGACTGGACATAGTTCTGTTCCCGAACAAGCTCCTGGTCGATCACGCACGCACCCCTTTAAACCGAAGTCACTAGTTTAGTCGCGGTCAGTATGGGCCTTGCTGTGTGTATTGGGACGCTCGGGACGGCCTGGCCGGGCACGCTTCGTTCCCTGTGGCCTTGAACGGTGAACGTCATCTCGGGCGTATTGCCGACGGTGACGGGGACCAGGTGTCGGCTTGGTCGATCACAGACGGTCCAGTTCACGGCTGCATTAGTCCCGCGCTCGATGGTTTCGTGGTCTGGCTCGGCAGGGTCGGGAGGACTCGTCCAGGTCAGAACTATAGCCAGTACCTCTACGAATGCATGGCTCACGCAGAGCGTGAATCGGGACACCCGACCTAGATCATGACGCGGCTGCGGATCACGTCTGCGGCGCTTGTGTGCATCGGCTCCTGACGCGAACGGGCGTGCTCGCGCAGCCGCTGGAAAGCTTCATCCATATTGATGCCGTTTCGTTCAGCGATGACTCCCTTGGCCTGCTCGATGAACACTCTGCTATTGAGGGCACGCTGTAGCTGTTCGTTTACCGTTGCATTCTCTCGAGCCGTGCGTTCATGGAGAAGGCTGATCGTCGCGACGTCGGCTAGGGCCTGACCAATTGTCGCGTCTTCATCACTCAACACGCCTTTCACCGTTCGAAACAGATTCAGCGCCCCGATGGTGTGGGGACGAAAACGCATCGGAATGGCGTGAACGGATTGGAAGCCCTGGGACAATGCCGCGGCCTGAAAAGTGGGGTAGAGATCCCCGTTGGTGGCGATATCGCTGAGCGTGACGACCTTTCCTGACCGATACGCGTCGATGCAGGGACCTGCTCCGGCTTCACGTTGCAAAACTTCAACGATCTGGCTTTCTTCACTCGTGGAGGCGACAACTTGCAGATTGCCGTTGTGGTCCGCTAGAAGGATGCCAGCTGCGGTGGCGTCAAGTAACACCACGCATTGGTCGACCAGGGTGTGCAAGAGATCGAGCACGTCATATTCGCCGACCAGTGCGTCGGCTAGTTCTACAAATGCTCCGCTTACCAGCGCGGCCCGGGTCATGCTCGTCATGCGGTTTAGTCTGGCTCTTAACTCGTATCGGGTGGCGCGTCAGAGTCGAATGTCAGTGCTTTGGCAGGTTGCACGATCTGCCTCCTCAGTCCCGGTCAGTTCTGTCGGATGTGGGGGACGAGCCCGACCGATGGCGCCGCCTACAGCCGTCTCCCAGCGAACACCGCTTACCTCGAATTAACCATCCCGATTACCTCCAAGGAACCATCCCGATTGCAAGGAGTGAACATGCCTTTCATCACCGTCACCGGTCAGAACGATCCGAGCGTTGAATTGCATTACGACGACGTCGGTGTCGGAAAGCCCGTCGTACTTATTCATGGTTGGCCCCTCAGTGGCAGATCCTGGGAGGGCCAGGTGCCAGCACTGGTTGACGCCGGCTACCGGGTGATCACCTATGACCGCCGCGGGTTCGGCCAGTCATCCCAGCCGTGGAACGGGTACGACTACGACACGTTCGCCGCCGACCTAAAGACCGTTCTCGATACCCTCGACCTGCGGGATGTTACCCTCATCGGATTCTCGATGGGCGGCGGCGAGCTCGCCCGCTACGTCAGTACCTACGGCACCGACCGCGTGGCGAAACTCGTCTTCGCCAGCGCGGTGACCCCGTACCTATGGAAGTCGGAGGACAACCCCGATGGCGGTGTCGACGCCGCCCTGGCCCAGTGGTTCCACGACGGTTTGACCGGCGATCGGCCGGCATTCCTGAACGAGTTCCTGACGATGTTCTTCACGGCGGGTAAGCCGTCCTTGGTCAACAAGCCGAAGGTCAGTTCCGAACAGATTGCGTACAACCTCGATATCGCCCAGATGGCTTCACCGAAGGGCACGCTCGATTGCACCACCGCCTTCGCGACGACGGACTTCCGCGACGACCTGACGAAAATCACCGTGCCGACCCTGGTGATTCACGGCGACTCTGACATCATCGTGCCGTTCGAGGTCAGCGGCAAGCGCACGCACGGGGCCATCTCCGGCAGCGTACTCGTACTGATCGAAGACGCCCCCCACGGTCTCACCGTTTCGCACAAGGCCGAGTGGAACCGGCACGTGCTCGCGTTCCTCGCCAAATAGCACGCCCGACAGGGCCCCTACCCACGATGTCGGGCCTTGTCGGTACGCGGCGGGCCTGAAAACTTTTCGTTACCTGTTCACCCGGTCACCCAGGACGTGGCCGAGAACCCGCACGACGAGATAATGACCTCCAAGAACTGTCGGTGGGTGGCTTGGCCCCTTCGCGTGTAGAGGTCTACTCGCAGAAAGTGACGCGGCAGTCAACGGCAGGCTGGAGTGGTCAGGGCTGGAGTGGTCAGGGCTGGAGTGGTCAGGGCTGGAATTTTCCCAGCACGCAGGCGGTGGTCGCTGACATCTGACCACCTGCTTCCTTGAAAATTGGCATCAGGCGCACGGCGCCCTCGCGTGTGTGAATGACCCCGGCAGTGTCTAGAATGGCCACAGCCTCAAGGTCCCGGGTAAGGGCCCAAAACGGCTGATGGAAGAGCCGTGTGCCGCCGTTGGGTAATTGGGTATGGGTCTGCGCGGTGTAAGCCGCCACAGCGGCTCGCGTTGACGGAAACAAGAGCAGAAATTGCCCGGCGCTCTGATCGTCGGTGCCGTCAGTGGACATGGTCGCCGGCACTACGTTCCACTCATTCGGGTCGTTCACGACCGACGTCAGGAAGCTACTGATCAGCCTGTATACGAGGGCACGAGGCGTGGTATTCGGCGTGACTCGGGGCGCCTGAAGACCCGTGGCGAACTCGATCATCTTCACGATCTCGTGCGAACTCTCCGAGTTCACAATGCGTCGCCATCCAATGTTGACGGCCTCACCCAAAACCACAAATCTGATGCCGCGTTCCAAATCGAACTGAATGCGCATGCCATCTTGTTCGTCGTGGAGCAGAACTACTGGTCCGTCGTCTTCAGCTGTGACGCCCGTTATGAGTAGATGCGGATGCCGGCGAACCAATTCGCTGGCGATCCACCAGGTCTGAGCCGTCATAAACCGGCTGGCCGCCGCAAAACGCGACTCAGAGGGGGGATTGAAAGTCACCGGAAGGCGATCCGGTGCCGGTGTACGGATCGGGTAACTAAATCAGGATTCGACATTGAGATGGAATGCTCCGTCATTTCGGGGTTCTCACCCGCGCGGTCGCGCGGGAACCAAGCAATCCAGCCATCAGCGCTAGGACGTTTCAAAGTTAGAGCGAAGTGTAAAATACTCATATTACGGATTTTTGAATCCAAACCGCTCCCCCCGAAAGAGTTACGGGCCACCACGATAACCGTTTTCAGCTAGTGGCGATCAACTCGCGCGATGTGACATGCATGGTGCAACGCGGTGGCAGATGGTGGTCATTGCGCAGATGTCAGATCCGCACTCCGATGGAAGACCTCGAAGCGCTTAATCGGTTGGTCCAGGTGGCCGATCACCTGAGAAGCCTCGCTGTTCCGCCTGAGCTCGTCATTGTTAGTGGTGACCTAACTACTCGGACCGTGGACGCCCTTCGTGCTGCCGAACGGACGGCGTCGGCCCTTCCCAACATTCAGTCTTTCCTGGCCGAACTTTCCGCAGATGTCCCGGTGCTCTGCTGCCCGGGAAACACGGACGATCGTGTCGCGTTTGCGGCCTACTTCGGCTCGTCCCCATCCGTCCCCGATCCTGTGCATCAAGTGCCGAGGTGGCCAGAGGAGGTGACACCGAGATAACATGTACATGACGTACTCAGCGTACGTTCGCATGTGCGCGCGGGTTCACCTGCGCAGAAAGGTCGAAATGCCACTTGTCGCCGATTACCGGACCTTTACAGACGTGCGCTCACATCTCAAGGAGGTGTTCGATGCAACCGCGCGCGGGCGAACCGTCACCGTGCAGCGCGATGGTCAGCTCTCTGCGGTCATGCCGGTGGATCGGCTCCGTACATACTTCTCTCGAACTGTATCGCCGCGCGTTCGCGTCACTCGGGAAGATGACCGCACCATTGCGTTGATGGATGGTCGCCCCTTCGTGTCAGAGGGTACGGATGTTGACGGCGCGCTCGCTGACCTCGCCCTGTCGCTTCGTGAGTACGCCGAAGACTGGGACGACCGGCTGGAGCGTGCTCCGAATCACGCCGGTAACTGGGCACTTGTGCAGCTCATTAAACTTTCAACCGACGAGCAGCTCCTCGAATGGCTTGAGCGCGGCGGTGAGTAAGTACCCGGCCGCGACCCGCGACGACCACGACGATTTCTGCGTGGCGGAGAAGTGGCAGCTCGTACGCGGCGCATCAGGACAGCCTGTTAGGCATCACCGCACCTATGAGTTGGCGCTCTGGGACGGGCAAATCCTCCGCACTCGAATCTCCAGCCCCATCGACCGGTCGACGTACTCTGCCGGGATGTGGACCCACATCCTGCGAACCCAACTCGCCGTTGACGCTGAGGCGTTCTGGGCCTGTGTTCGTGACAAGAAGTTGCCGGACCGCGGGGTGCCCGAAACCGTGACCCAGAAGGAGCCATTACCGCTGTATCTCGTTCGGGCGCTCAGCGAACTCGGCGTTGACGAAAGCGAGAGCCTGGCACTGACCGCGGTGGAAGCAGCGCAACTGCTGGCCGAGAAGATGGCCCAGCGCTACGGCCAATAAAGCCGTTCATGAGTGATTCGACACCGTCGTAGAACATGTCTCCCGTTGATGCCTTCTCGCCCGCGAACAGGGCCACTACGACCCGTCCATCCGCCGGTGGGAACCAGAAGGTCAGCCGACGCGCAATGCCGACGCAGCGAATCCTCGCAGTCTGGCCATACAGAAACGTCCCCTAAGCCGTCGGCTTACGGAGCGCTTGACATGTCGGTTCCCATTGCCTATCCAGGGCGTTAGTCAGGGGTGACAACACCCTTGACCGCTGCGACCGGGCACCGGCGGCATCCGCTCTGTGTCGAATATTTACGGACCTGTTCGCTAATTCGGGGCGGCAGGAACATGCTGTGGTCATGTCAGTCATCAAGGCCGCACCGCTGGAGCATATCCGGCGAGAGCGCAGCAGCATCAAGTGGACTCGGTTTCCCGCCGACGTACTTCCCTTGTTCGTTGCCGAGATGGATTACCCCCTGGCACCAGAGATCGTCGCGACCCTGGTGGAGCGCGTACAGGCTTCCGACACCGGCTACCTCGACGGCCCTGGGCCGCTTGCTCCGGCCTTCGCCGCGTTCGCCCTGAACCGCTGGGGCTGGAACGTCGACCCGAGCCACGTACATCTCGCCACGGACGTCAGCGTCGGCATCGTCGAGGCCCTGCGCCTGGCCGTGCCGGTTGGCGGCCGCGTCGCGATCACCCCGCCGGTCTACCCGCCGTTCTACGAACTGGTGGAGGAGGCCCTCGGTAACGTCGTGGAGACCCCACTGATCGAGCACGGTGACACCTGGCTGTTCGACTTCGCGGCGCTGGAGCGCAGTTTCGCTTCCGGCGTCGATGCCTTCCTCCTGTGCAACCCGCACAACCCGCACGGCATCGTGTGGGCGCGGGCCACACTCGAGGAGCTCGCCCGGCTCGCGGCCCGCTATGACGTCTTCGTGATCTCCGACGAGATCCACGCCCCGCTCACCTACCCCGGCGCCACCTTCACTCCGTTCGCCCCGCTGGCCGTGGCCGCCGGCGCGCGCGCGGTGACCGTGACCTCGGCGAGCAAGGGCTGGAACATTGCCGGGCTCAAGTGCGCCATCATGGTCGCGGCCGATGATGTGACCAACGAGCTGTTGGGCCGCCTGCCCGAGGAAGTTGCCTGTCGCACCAGCATTCTCGGCCTGCACGCGAATATCGCCGCGTTCGGTTGTACCGACTGGCTCGACACTGCCATCGACCAAATTGTCAGCAACGATGCTCTCCTGAATTCCCTACTCCGCGAACACCTGCCCGCCGTGATCTATCACCGGCCGCGCGCCAGCTATCTTGCCTGGATGGATCTTCGCCACGTCGGTCTCGGGGACAATCCGTACCAGCGCATTCTCGACGATGCCCGCGTCGCCCTCAACAGCGGTGAGTCCTTCGGCCTCGGCGGTCAGGGCTTTGCCCGCCTCAACCTGGCCTGCTCCCCCGACACTCTGCGCGAGGCCGTCGCCCGCATCGCGGCGCTGGTTGCCCGGGTGTCGGCCGAGGCTGCGGCCTGATGACCACCTCTACCCAAACGGATGCTCCGCTCCCGACCCACACCGACGCAACAGGAAGTTCCATGGCTACGCCAGCACCAGTATCCGCTTCACTCACGTCGTCACCGCTGAACCCTGACGCTCGTGAGGTCGTGGACCCGATTACCGACTGGGACGGCTTCAGCTTCGACACCCGCCAGGTGCACGTCGGCGAATACGCCGACGAAAACTGCAACGCACGCATTCCGCCGCTCACCCTGAGCGCCGGGTACGTCTTCGACTCCTTCGACGACGGTGCCGCCCGGTTCAACGGTGGCTCCCGCGAACCCATTTACTCCCGGCAGGGCAACCCGACCAACGCGGTCGCCGAGCAGCGCCTCGCCTCGCTCGAGGGCGGCTCCTCCTGTGTCGCCGTGTCGAGCGGGCAGGCCGCGATCAGCGCCGCCCTGTTCGCCCTGGCCGAATCGGGCGAACACATCGTCTCGACCGCGAGTATTTACGGCGGTACCCGCATTCTGCTCGGTCGCAGCTTTCGCCGCATGGGCATCGAGGTCGACTACGTTTGGGACACCGATTCCGATGAGGCCTGGGACGCGGTCATTCGCCCGGAGACCAAGGCGATTTTCACCGAAACCATCCCCAACCCGCGCAACGACGTCGTGGATATCGCCCGCATTGCCGCCGTCGCCCGCCGCCACGGCATCCCCCTCGTCGTCGACAACACCGTGGCCACGCCTTACCTGATTCGCCCGTTCGAGCACGGCGCCGACATCGTCGTGCACTCGACCACCAAGTTTCTCAGCGGCCACGGCGCCGGTGTGTCCGGCGCGATCGTCGACGGCGGCACCTTCGACTGGGCGGCGAGTTCCCGCCGCTACCCGCTGCTGACCGACTCGCTGCGCCCCGGCCTGCCGTCGCTGCTCGACCGGTTCGGCCCGGCCGCCTTCGCCCAGTATGTGCGCGAGGCCGTCGTCAACGACGTCGGCCCGTCGCTCTCCCCGTTCAACGGGTTTCTGCTGCACCAGGGCATCGAAACCCTGTCGCTGCGCATGGAACGCCACGTCGACAACTCCCGTGCCATCGCGCACTGGCTCGAAGAGCAGCCGGAGGTCGAGGTCGTCGACTACGCCGGCCTGCCGAGCAGCCCCCTGCACGACATTGCGCAGCAGTACTACAACGGGCGCACCGGCTCGGTCTTCGCCGTCACGGTCAAGGGCGGCACCGAGGGTGCCCGCGCCTTCACCAACGGCCTGCGGGTGTTCAGCCGCATGACCGGTATCGGCGACACCCGCTCGATGGTGCTGCATCCGCTGACCACCACCCACGCCTCCTTTGCCCCCGACCTCAACGCCCGCCTCGGCATCACCGCCGGAATGCTGCGCCTGTCAGTCGGAATCGAAGCGCTCGACGACCTTCTGCTCGATCTCCGCGGGGGGCTCGACCGAGTCGCCGGCATCCTCTAAACGCTAGGTACTCTGAACCAATGAACCTCACCCTGCCCACACGCACTCTGTCTACACTCGGCGCGCTCGTGCTGCTCGCTGTTCTCAGCGGATGCGCCGCCGCCGATCCCGGTGCCGGCTCGCCGAGCTTGGCTGCCGCCACCGCAACGGCCAAAGCGGATGCCTCGGCCACCGACTGCGCCGGCATCAACGTCGTCGTCGACTTCGGTACGCTCGACGCCGACACGGTCACCGACTGTGTCGACGCGACTGAGGCCATCGCCGCGAGCGCAGCACTCACAACGACCGGCATCGCCACCGAGGGCAGTGTGGAATACGGCGACGCCATCGTCTGCCGTGTCAATGACCGTCCGGCTGCCGACGAAACCGTCGGGGTGGAGGGCCAGGAATCGTTCACCGAGAGCTGCGCCTCGATGCCGCCCGCGTACGCGTACTGGGCCCTCTGGGTGAAAGCCACCCCCGACGCTGACTGGGACTACGCCATGGAGGGGCTCGGCACCCTCGAGGTCGAACCCGGCCAGTCCGTCGGGCTCGTGTACACCACCGGTACCGAGACACCCACGCCCGGCAGCTAGTGTTTCGCCTGCGCCTCGCCCCGCTCCGCGCGGCAGTCGTGCTCGCTGTCGGCTTCGTGCTGCTGCGAATCGTCTACCGAGTGGTGTTCGGGGGTGCTGGCGCCGGAGCTGGCGCCGTACTCATGGAACTTCCGAGGCTGCGGCTCGACGGCCCGTTCAGCCACATCACCCTGCTCGGGCCGATCACCACGGTCGGACTCGGCAACGCCGCGCTCAGCGCGCTGCCGGTCGCCGCGGTCATCGTATTCTTCGGCCTGCTCAATGCGGTCATCAACGTGCAGTCTCTGTTCGCGCGCGGTGCAGGGCGCGGTCGATTGCGGGCCATCTCGCGCTCGCTCGTGATCGCCTGGGCTACCTTTCCGGCACTTCTGGAGTCGGTGCGGCGGGTGAACGTCGCCCGGGCGCTGCGCGGCGAGCGGTCGATCGCGTCGCTGCTCGTGCCGGTCTTCGAGCAGACCATTGAGCGTGCACTCGCGCTGGCCGCGTCGATGGAAACCCGCGGATTTGCAGCCACCCGCGTCGTTCCCGGCGTGTGCGAGACACCGGTCGTTTTAACGAATGCCGCTCTCAGCTTTGGTGCCGACTGGCACCTCGACGAGCTCAACGTCACTCTTGAGCCCGGTAACCTGACCGTGATCGTCGGCGCAACCGGGTCGGGCAAGACCAGCCTGCTGCACGGCATGAGCGGCCTGTTCCAGCACTTCTACGACGGCGTTCAGACCGGCGGAATCGATATCACCGGCGCCGATCGGGCCACCACTCCCCCGCGCGACACCGCCGGATTCGTCGGGCTTGTCGCGCAGAACGTGCGCCTCGGCTTTGCGGCCGAAACCGTGCACGACGAAATCGGATTCGCCCTCGCGGTGCGCGGCGTCGCGACCACCATCGTGCACTCCCGGGTACGTGACATCGCCGCCCGGCTGCAGATCGATCACCTCGTTGACCGCCCCATCGAGCAGCTCTCGGCCGGCGAGGCCAGCATCGTGGCCATCGCGGCTGCGCTGGTGAACAACCCCATCCTGCTGCTCGTCGACGAACCGCTCGCCGACCTCGACACTGCCGCCCGCGACCGCGTCTGCGCCGTGCTCGACCAACTCGCCCACGAAGCCGGCGTCTGTGTCGTCATCGCCGAACACAACACGCGCGAATTCGCATCGATAACGGATGTCTGGCTGCAGATACGAGGAAACCACCTGCACGAGGTCTCCGCCGGTGAGATGCAGGCGCTGTCGACCGCCGAGACTCCCACGCCGACGCCGGTCGCGTCGCGAGATTTCGGAACCGTGCCTGCTGTGCTGTTGGCAAGCATCCGCCGGCTGAGCGTTCGACACCGAACGAGTCTGGTCGTCGACGACGTGTCCTTCAAGGTGCAGGCCGGCGAGCTGATCGCGCTTCGGGGTAGCAACGGCGCCGGTAAAAGTAGCCTGTTGCGGGCGATGGCGTTGCCGACGGCTGCCGACACCGTCACGGTTGCCGGCCATGACGTGCACTCCCTCAAGCGGCGAACCCGTCGGCAGGCCGTGGCGCTGGTGCCCGAGAACTTCGATGACCTGTTGTTTGCGATCACCGTGGCCGAGGAGTGTCGGCGGGCTAACGGCACTCTGGCTGGCGCCGATACGGCACAGACATTTGCGCAGCTGCTGGGTTTCGATGGCGTCGCGGATGCCGCGCACCTGCTGCAACGCCACCCACGCGACCTCTCTTCCGGCGAACGCCTCTGCCTCGTGATGGCCATTCAACTCGCGGCCCGGCCCGCCCTGCTGCTCATCGACGAACCCACTCGCGGCCTCGACCTCACGTCGCGTGCCCTGGTATGCGACGCTTTGCTCAAGGCCGCGAGCCACAGCGCTGCGGTTATTTTCGCTACCCACGACGACGACTTCGCGCGGGGTCTCGCCACCCGAATCCTGCGCATGGAAGCCGGCCGGCTGGAAGCCCCTATCGAGGTGCACTCGTGACGGTCATTGTGAGCGCGCGCCGGCGCATCCGCTGGACGTCGTGGATTCTGGGCAGCGGCAGCGTTCTCGCCGCCGCAGCCTTCGCCTGGCCGTTCTTCGTCGCGGCGGTGCCGGCCGACGCGCAGGTCGCCGTGCCGATCGTGGCGTTCGCGCTCATTCCGGCGCTCATCGTGGCCCTCGCGCTCACCCTCGACCGGGAGATGTACACGGCGAAAACAGTGGCGCTGCTCGGTGTGCTCGCGGCGGTCGGTGCCGCGGTGCGAATCGCGGGTGCCGGCATGGGCGGGGTTGAGGCGGTGTTCGTGCTGCTGATTCTGGCCGGACGGGTCTACGGCGCGCGGTTCGGTTTTCTGCTCGGACTGCTCACCATCGCGGTGTCCTCCCTGCTCTGGGGCGGCTTCGGGCCCTGGACCCCGTTCCAGATGTTCGCCTGCGGCTGGGTCGGTGCGGGCGCGGGGCTGCTGCCGCACTGGCCGAAAGCGACCCCGACCGCCCCCAGGACCCAACCGGCGTCGACCGCACAAGCGCCAAGCCAACCCGCGCATGGCGAGCCCGCGCCAGGCGCACCCGCGCAGCGCTGGCACCTCCCCAGGCTGAACGCGCAATCGCGGCTCATGACAGGGACGCGCTGGCATGGGAGCCTCGAAATCGTGCTGCTGGCCGTCTACGGCGTCGTCTCGTCGTACCTGTTCGGCCTCATGATGAACCTCTGGTTCTGGCCGTTCGCCGTCGGTAGCGGTACCGGCATCTCCTACACGGCCGGGGCCGACGCCGGGCAGAACCTCGCCTCGTTCGCGTTGTACTCCCTGGTCACGTCAACCCTCACCTGGGACACCGTGCGGGCCATCACCACTGTGGTCGGCATCTCCCTGGTGGGCCCGGCCGTTCTCGCCGCCCTGCGCCGCGCACGCCTGGGCCCCCGCTGACTCGTTCTCTGGCTCGAAGGCATCCGTTTCGCGCTGCGCGGGACTTGCGCCCGTGCGCGGGAGGCGCAACTCCCGCGTACTGGCGCAACTCCCGCTTCACGAGTGGCGCGGGAGTTCTGGCCAGGCTACAAGTCCCGCGCACTGGCGCAACTCCCGCGTGGCGCGAGCCCCCGAAGCCACCCCACTGCCGGATCTCCCGCGCATCGGCGTAACTCCCGCGCGTCTCGGCCCCGCAGCCGACGAGGCTCTGCAGCGAACACCCGCGCACTGGCGCAACTCCCGCGCGGAGCCCCCTCCGACCCCGACGAACTACACCGAGAAGTACTTCGCCTCCGGGTGGTGGAACACGAACGCGTCGGTCGACTGCTCGGGGTGCAGCTGCAGCTCCTCCGACAGCACCACGCCCATCCGCTCGGGCTTCAGCAGCTCGACCACCTTGCGGCGATCCTCCATCTCGGGGCAGGCCGGGTAGCCGAGCGAGAACCGGGCACCGCGATACTCGAGCTTGAACATGCCGGCGATATCGGTGGGGTCTTCGCCGCCCACACCGAATTCCGAGCGGATGCGCGAGTGCCAGTATTCGGCAAGCGCCTCGGTCAGCTGCATGGTGAGCCCGTTGAGTTCCATGTAATCGCGGTACTGGTTCGCGGCGAACATTTGGGCCGTCACTGAGTCCACGTTCGAGCCGGCGGTGACCAGCTGGAGGGCGACAACATCCGTTTGGCCAGACGCGCGACCGCGCACGAAGTCGGCCAGGCACAGGTGTTTGTCACGGCGCTGCCGGGGAAAGTTGAAGCGCAGGCGATCCGTGCCGAGCACGCCGTCGGAACCTCCGTCGGGCGCGAGCAGTCCAGCCTGGCCAACCAGGCCGGTCGGGTCGTCGCCGTGGTGCAGCACGACCAGGTCGTCGCCGTCGGCAACCACCGGAAAGTAGCCGTAGGCGACGGAGGCATCGAGCATGCCCTCGCCCAGGATGCGGTCGAGCCAGTAACGCAGGCGCGGCCGACCGACGGTATCGACCAGTTCCTGGTAGCTCGCGCCATCTTCAGCCCGGCTGGGCTTGAGCCCCCACTGCCCCATGAACGTGGCGCGTTCGTCGAGGAAGGCCGAAAAGTCGGCTAGGGCCACGCCCTTGACGATGCGGGTGCCCCAGAACGGCGGCACCGGGATCGGGTTGTCGCTCGCGACCTCGGACCGAGCGGGCATCTCCTCGGGTTCGGTCAAGGTGAGCAGACTCTTCTTGTGGATGCGTTTCTTGAGCGGCGGCAGGCCGACCGATTTGGGGTCGGCACCGCGGGCGATGGCCACGAGGGGTTCCATCAGGGCGAGGCCCTCAAACGCGTCGCGGGCGTAGCGCACCTGCCCGGCGAAGACGCTGTCCAGGTCGTCCTCCACGTAGGAGCGGGTGAGGGCGGCGCCACCGAGCAGGATCGGCCACTTTTCAGCGAGGCCACGCGATTCGAGTTCGAGCAGGTTCTCTTTCATCACCACCGTGGATTTCACGAGTAGCCCGCTCATGCCAATCACGTCGGCGTTGTGTTCTTCAGCCACCCGAATGAACTCAGCAATCGGCTGTTTGATGCCGATGTTGATCACGTCGTAACCGTTGTTGGTGAGGATGATGTCGACGAGGTTCTTGCCGATGTCGTGCACGTCGCCGCGCACGGTGCCGAGCACGATCGTGCCCTTGCCGGCCGCTTCGGATTTCTCCATGTGCGGCTCGAGCAGTGCGACGGCAGCTTTCATGACCTCGGCCGACTGCAGCACGAACGGCAGCTGCATTTCGCCGCTGCCGAAACGGGCGCCGACGACCTGCATGCCCACGAGCAGGTGCACGTTGACGATGTCGAGAGCGCTCAGCCCCCCCGCCCGGGCAAGGTCGAGGTCGGCTTCAAGGCCCTTGGCCTCGCCGTCGATAATGCGTCGTTCCAGGCGTTCGCCCACCGGAAGGGCGGCGAGTTCGGCGGCGCGCTCGTCTTTCAGGGCGGCGGAGTCGACGCCGGCGAACAGGTCGAGCAGGGCCACCAGCGGGTCGTAGGTGAGGGTGCCTTCGGCATCGTATTCGCGGCGGTCCCAGACCAGGTCCATGGCCACCTTGCGGCGGTCATCGGGCACCGAGGCGAGCGGCACGATCTTGGCGGAGTTGACGATGGCGGAGTCGAGGCCGGCCTCGGTGGCTTCGTGCAAAAACACCGAGTTGAGCACCGACCGGGCGGCCGGGTTGAGTCCGAACGACACGTTCGACACGCCGAGGGTCGTGTGGATGCCGGGGTATTTCGCCTTGATCTGGCGGATCGCCTCGATAGTTTCGATGCCGTCCCGGCGGGTTTCCTCCTGGCCGGTCGCGATGGGAAAGGTGAGGGCGTCGACGATGATGTCCTCGACCCGCATACCCCACACGTTCACGAGGGTCTCGACCAGCCGGGTGGCGATGCGCACCTTGTGTTCGGCGGTGCGGGCCTGCCCTTCTTCATCGATGGTGAGGGCGATCACGGCGGCGCCGTGCTCCTTCACGAGCGGCATGATGCGGCCGAAGCGTGAGGTGGGACCTTCGCCGTCTTCGAAGTTGACCGAGTTCACCACCGGGCGGCCGCCGATGAGTTCCATGCCGGCTTGCAGCACGGCCGGTTCGGTCGAGTCCACCACGAGCGGCAGGGTCGAGGCGCTCGCGAGTCGGGAGACGACCTGTTTCATGTCGGCGACTCCGTCACGGCCGACGTAGTCGATGCACACGTCGAGCAGGTGGGCGCCGTCCCGCACCTGGCTGCGGGCGATGTCGACGCAGTCGTCCCAGTTCTCGGCGAGCATCGCATCGCGGAACGCGCGCGAGCCGTTGGCGTTAGTGCGCTCGCCGATGGCGAGGAAGGCGCTGTCCTGGTCGAAGCTCACGTGCTGGTACAGGCTCGCAACGCCGGCATCCGCTTCGAGCGTTCGCGGTTTAACGGTGATACCACGCAACCGCTCAACCACCGCGGTCATGTGTGCGGGAGTCGTGCCGCAGCATCCGCCCACCAGCCCCAGCCCGAACTCCTTCACGAACTGTTCGTGCGCCGTGGCGAGCTGGTCGGGGGTGAGCGGGTAGCTCGCACCGGTCTTGGTCAGCTGCGGCAGGCCGGCGTTCGGCATACAGATGACGGGAACGCGGGAGAATTTGGAGAGGTGGCGCAGGTGCTCGCTCATCTCGGTCGGTCCGGTCGCACAATTCAGGCCGATGGCGTCGATGCCGAGGGGTTCGAGCGCCGTCAGAGCTGCGCCGATCTCGCTGCCCATCAGCATGGTCCCGGTGGTCTCCACCGTCACCTCCACGAAAATCGGCAAGCGGATGCCGGTTTCGGCGACGGCCTGCTTGCATCCGTTCACCACGCTCTTGGTCTGCAGCAGATCCTGCGAGGTCTCGATCAGAAAAGCGTCGGCGCCTCCGCGAATAAGGCCGAGCGCCTGCTCGGCGAAGGTGGCCTTAAGGTTGGCGTAGGTCGTGTGACCGAGGCTGGGCAGCTTGGTGCCCGGGCCCATCGAACCGAGCACCCAGCGCACGCGGCCGTCGCGGGCCTCGAACTTCTCGGCACTGGTACGGGCGATCTCCGCGCCGAGCCTGGCGAGCTCTTCAATGCGGTCCTCGATGCCGTAGTCGGAGAGGTTGGACCAGTTCGCGCCGAAGGTGTTGGTCTCGATGGCGTCGATGCCGGTCTCGAGGTAGACGTCGTGGATGGCCGCGATGATATCGGGGCGGCTCAGATTGAGGATCTCGTTGCAGCCCTCCAACTGCTGGTAGTCCTCGAGAGTGGGATTGTGCTCCTGCAGCATGGTGCCCATCGCGCCGTCCGCGATCACCACGGAGTTCGTCACGGCATCCAGCAGTGCCTGGGATCGAGCAGGGCGTGCCGCAGCGATAGGGGTGTCAGCGACAGTAGTTCGCACAGTGCTCATGCGCCCAGCTTAACTGCGGGCACCGGCACTCCGACGAGGAGGCGTAACGAATCTTAGTGTGCGTGCCCCGGCCCGATGCGTCTGCCCGATTCTAGGACTCAACATCCACGTGGAGCCAGGGCCCGCTCGATGAATGGTGGTCGTACCGTGTGCAGAACCGGTACTGGAGCCCCCGCGTTGCCACCATTATGAGCGATGCCCTGGCCGATCCTCCCCCGAGGACCCGCGTTAGACATGTCTATCGTAACCCAATATGGGTGCCGGTGCATACTCGCGGTGGCTGATCCCGCTGCGGGGTAGGCTAGTGGGCTAATAGGGGGCATCATATGACCTACGAAGCACGGCAGAAACAGGCACACACGATGGTGTCCGACCTCGGTCTGCCCCGCCCACTGACGGCTGAGTTGCTGCACCGGCACATGGAATCGGTGCGTGGAAAAAAAGATCGTGGTGCAGAGCGCGACCCCCCGCATGCTTGAGTCGGGGCTCTGCGGGCTGTGGATCGCCGTGGCCGGGGAGAGTTTTGGGCGCATCCACCCTGCACCGACCACCTCCCCGGTGCACCGCCAGCAATTCCTCAACCACGAGTTCGGTCACATGATTCTCGATCACGACAAAGAACTCATTCCTGGCCGAATCGCGTACAGTCTGAGCCTGCTCCTCTCGCCGATCAGCCTCGTCATCGGCCTGGGACTGACCGCCACCGTCGACGGGTTGACCTCGAGCGGGAGGAACTTCCGCGACCGTGTGCTTTTATGGCGCATCACACCGTTGTGGCAACGCCTCCTGGCCGACACTCCCGAGCTCAGCATCGAACGAGAGCTGTCACCGCTTCAGCGACTCATCGCGCGTGTGCCAGGTGCGCACCTGTACCGGCGGCGCGTCGAGATTCGGGACAGCTTGCTACTTCACCCCGAGCAGGCCGTCAGTCCGGCCGAACGGGGCCTGATCGACCTGGCCGAGGTGCGCACGCAGGCCCCGTCGCCGGCCAATCACACCCCCGTCGTCGGAACGCCGCGATGACCGCCACCCCAAATTCCGGCGAGGTAAGTCCGCAGCTGGAATTGGCGCGCAAACTCAATTTGCTGCTTGACGTCGTCGTCGCTGAAGGAAATACTCCGTACACCTATCGTCAAATCGAAGCGGGATTGAAGGAACGCGGCCTGACCCTCTCCCGAGCCCGCTGGGCATACATGATCACCGGCGAAGGTCCGCTCGTCACCGATCCAGCACTCCTGACCGGCATTGCCAAGTTCTTCCGCATCCCTCCGGAGTACATGCTCGGCTCCGATGGCGACCTGCCCGAACGGGTCGACGCTCAACTCGCCTTCGTGAAGAGCCTGCGCGTTGCGCGCGTGGTGAGCTTCGCTGCCCGGATGCTCGGCGACGTCTCCCCCGAAACCCTCCGGTCGATCACCGAGCTGCTCGAAAGCGACACTCCCGATCCACCTCCGGATTCAATAGATCACGCATAGTGGTCCCATCCTCAACCGCAAGGAGCTTTTCGTGCCCATCACTGCTTTTCTCGACATCCATGTGAAAACCGAGTCTCTCGCTGACGCTCCTGACATCCTGCACGAGACTCTTATCGTTACCAGAGCCTTCAATGGATGTCTTGGCGTGGATGTCCTCGTCGATACCGAAGACCCCACCCACTTCGTACTCGTGGAGAAGTGGGCGTCACTGGAGCACGACGCCGCCTACCGCACCTTTCGAGCCGGGCCAGGAAAATCATCCCTCGGAGCAGTCCTGGCCGGCCCGCCCCTGCTGACCAAGTTCGAAATCGCCACAGATATCTGAGGCACTATCCGAGGTGCGCGACCGCTTCTGCCGTGCCGCCAGACATCGTCAGCGCCCGGTTCCACCGGCGATGGCGTAGGACCACAGCTCACTGCTCACACCGACCGGGCGCGCGGCCGGCTCGCCGTCTTTCGGCGTCTCGCTGCGGTGCCCGTGGGCGAAGGACGGAGACGCGAGCCAGGCCTGAAAGGATTCTTCGTCGGCCCAGCGGGTGACGACGAGCCAGGTCAGCCGGTCATCGGTCGGCTTGAGCAGTTCGAAGCCCTCAAACCCGGGGCGGTCGTCGACGGCACCGGCGCGGGCGGCGAAGCGCTGGGCGAGCTCGTCGCCGCCGTCGCTCGGCACGGTGATGGCGTTGATCTTGATGATCGTCATGGGACTGCTTCCTGTTCGAATGCTCGAGGGTGTGTGACCCATGCTGCCACTCTCCGCAGCCCGGTGCGGCCGCGCGGCCGCACATCGGGCCCCACCGCCTAGGCGCGTTGCTTATGCTGGGGGGACCATGCGACTTCTTTTGATCCGTCACGGCCAGACTCCCGGCAACGTTCTCGGGCGGCTCGACACCGCGCATCCCGGTCCGGGCCTGACCGATCTCGGTCTGCGTCAGGCCGCTGCGATTCCCGATGCCCTGCGCTCCGACCCGATCGACGCCATCTTCGTATCAACGCTCCTGCGCACCCAACTAACGGCGCATCCGCTCGCCGCCGACCTTGGTCTAGAGCTGCAGGTTGCCGGGGGTTTGCACGAGATCGAAGCCGGGTCGCTCGAGGGTCTGCGTGATCGGGCATCCGTTCGCACCTATCTGGAGACCGCGGTGGCCTGGAGTTCCGGCGATCTTGATAAGCGGATGCCGGGTGCTCACGACGGCCACGATTTCCTGCGTCGGTTCGACGTAGACATTGCTGCGGCGGCGGGGCGCTCGGAAGTGGCGGCGGTGTTCAGCCACGGCGCGGCGATTCGGGTGTGGACGGCCGCGCGTGCCCAGAATGTGCCGCCCACTTTCGCCAGCGAGAACGAGCTCGATAACACCGGTGTGGTCGAGCTCACCGGCTCGCCAGAGGACGGTTGGACCCTGCTGTCTTGGGCCGGCCTCCCGGTCGGCGGCATGGCGCTGGCCGACCTCGGCGCGGCGGATCCACTGGGCGAACCGCTCGCCGAGGTGTGATTTGGCGGCATCCGTTCGCCGACCCGTGAGGTTCGGGCGACGACCCGTGAGTCTCGATCTGATTTCAACGGGCAAAGTCAAGTGGTCAGGGCAACGCGGGGGTTTTTGCTTCGAGAAGTAGCTGGTTGGGACGTTGCTGCGCCCGGGGAACTCTCGGCCGCACGAGAGCGTGGCTGTCCCGCAGCAGCTCTTCGACGAGCTCGCGGGGCACATGGCCATCGAGCACGATCGTGATCCAGTGCTTTTTGTTGAGGTGATACCCCGGCGCGATCCACTCGGGAAACTCCTCACGCAGCGCGCGGCTTTCCTCCGGGTCACACTTTAGTGAGACCGTCAGCGGGTCGCCAGCCAGGGCAACAAGGGCAAAAATCTTGCCGTTGCCGCTGGTTTTGAACACGCTCGTCTCCTCGCCGAAGGGAAAGGTCTCAACAGCCTGAGGCAGGCTCAGGCACAGGTCGACGAGCGCGTCCGGGGTCATCACCCCAATCTAGGCCGCGACAAGATTCATCGCATCGGCGGTCAGCGCGACCGACCGCAGGCGTTCCTCGATCAGCGGCGACTGGTGGGCCAGAATGAGCTCATCGGCCCCGGTTCCCTCGGCGAATTCGTTGAGGTAGGCGCGCACCTCGTCCGCCGTTCCGACGGCTGAGTAGCGCATCATGTTGGCGATGTTCCGGCCCTCCGGGGTGGTCAGGAAGACGTCGATCTGGTCGTCGCTGTACTCGGGCGTGGCCGGTCCGCGGGAGAGCATGCCGCGCACCCGGATGCGGCGGGTCGTGTCAAACTGCGCCACAGCATCCGCTTTCTCATCGGCCGCGATCACGTTGGCCGCAACGATGAGGTGCGGCGCGGCGAGCTGCTCCGAGGGGGTGAAGTCGCGGCGGTAGATCGCGATGGCCTCGTGCAGCGCGTCGGGCGCGAAGTGCGAGGCGAAGGCATAGGGCAGGCCGAGCGCGGCGGCGAGACCGGCACCGAACAGCGAGGAGCCGAGAATATACAGCGGAACGTTGGTGCCGGCCCCGGGAACCGCCTGCACACCGGGCACGATCGACTGGCCGCGCAGGTAAGCCTGCAGTTCCATGACGTCCTGGGGAAACTGGTCGGAGGCACGCGGCTCGCGTCGCATCGCCCGAGCGGTGGTCTGGTCGCTGCCGGGCGCGCGGCCCAACCCCAGGTCGATGCGGTCGGGGTAGAGCTCGGCGAGGGTGCCGTACTGCTCGGCGATCACGAGCGGGGAGTGGTTGGGCAGCATGACGCCACCGGATCCGAGCCGAATGGTGCTGGTCTGCCCAGCGACATGGCCGATCAGAATGCTGGTCGCCGACGATCCGATGGTCGGCATGTTGTGGTGCTCGGCATACCAGACGCGCGCATACCCGTTTTTTTCGGCGGTCTGGGCCAGCGCGACACTCGCCGCGAAGCTCTCCCGAGCGGTCTGCCCAGGGGCAATCGGAGCGAGGTCAAGAATGGACAGCGGAATAGTCATACTGGGACCAACGCTGGCGCGCGCAAATCGTTACCCGCTACCCGAAATGGGCAAGAGGCATTTCCAGCAGGTAACGAACTGAAACATTTTCGCCTTCTTGCAGACAATCCGTACCCGGGCGACCTAGCCTCGTATGCATAGACCAGCTCCGCCAGCATCGCCGGAGAGTGACATCGGGTTTCGATCCCGATCGCGTGCCAACAATTCGCGCACGATCAATTCGAGGCAAACGCCTGCTCCGGCAGGTGCATTCGCCCGGCAGCTCCGACGAGATGCCCCGCTGAAGTGGAACCACAACCATGACCGACGACGAACTCCTGCTTGAAATCGACTACACCGGCTACGACAGCTCCTGCCGCGACCCGCACATCACCCCGGCCGCGGACCTCGTGGAGTGCCGCCGCCTGCGCGGCCACGGCGGCGAGCCGCACGGCACCCGGGCCGGCGTCCGCGCCATCCGCTGGAGTGTGGAGCCCACTCCCCTGGCCGCGTAACGGCGACGCTGGCGGGCTCCGCCTGGGCCTGCGCGTCCGGGGCGCTCCTGCGCCTGCGCGGCCACTTTGCCGGCGGTTGCGGTTCCCGTTGCGGCTGCGTTGCGGTTCCCGTTGAGGCCGCGTTGCGCGGGTGCCCCTACGGTCCTCTGCGCCGGCCGTCGGGCTGCACCGGCGCGCACTGTTCTTGGTCCTGGTCTGTCAAACAGCTGGGACCGCGTTCGCAACATCGGCACGGCATGGCTGCACACGCTGTTTGTGGATCGGAACGCCATTCCAATCGCCCGAATCTGCCCTGCATAAAATGGTGACAGAGTTTCGATAGTTATTTTTATTTGTCGCTCGCGTCACCGCAACGCTTCCGATGGCACGAACCTTTGAATCGAACGTGATTCAGGGCCTTCCAGCGCGCGGGAAGCTCCGCCAATTCGCTGTGGCACCGAAATCCGTGTAGAAACATACCTGAGTTTCTCTCGTTTTTGTGTTCGATTTGGGGTAGAATCATGAGGAAGGAGGCAATGGCGCCCATGTTCATGGAAAACCCGAGTGAGTCCAGTTTGAACCCCACTATTGTGGCGGTGGAGCAGGCGCGGGATGCGTTGTTGGCGGCGTTGGGTGGGCTGTCGTTCGGGCTGCTCGGTGATGAAGAATCTTTGAGCATGTTGCTCGCGCTGGAGAGTGTGGGCTGGGTTGTTGATGGGGCCCGGGTGCTGTCGACGACGGATGTGCTGCGTCGTTCCGAGTACTTTGATGCGTCCGTGGCGAAGAAGGCCGCCGCGAAAACGGCCCAGCAGACTGAGATTGAAGCGGCGGGCGCGGTGTCTCTGACGCGTCGGCTGGGCTGCCGTAGCGGCCTCGTGTTGGTCTCGACCCTGGCCCGGTTGTCGCGCAGTGAGGTGCGGCAGCGTGCGTCGCTGGGTAAGACTGCGCGTGAGCGGATGCTGCTCGGTCGGCCCCTGACGCCGACCTATCCCGTTGTCGGCGAAGCTTTGCAGGGCGGGGCGCTTGGAGTGGAGCAGGCCCGGGTGATCGTGAAGGTTCTCGACGGCCTACGTTCCTCGGTTCTGGTTGATGACCTCGACCGGGTCGAACGCTCTCTCGTGGCGAGTGGGTCCGGTGCGATCACGCCCGAGACCGAGGGGCTTCCGGGTGCGGGGATTGCGTTCGCGCCGGAGTTGCTGCGCCAGCAGGGCATTGCGTGGCAGGCGCGCCTTGCGCCCGACGGGTCCGCGCCTGGTGAGGCGACGGCGGAACGGCAAAGCTGGCTCTCCTTTGGTGGGCTGGCGAACGGGGGCTACAGCCTCTCCGGCTGGCTGACCACCCTCGACCGCGCCATCATCAGTACCGTTTTCGACGCCTACCTCTCCTCCGCCGCCGCCAACCCCGTTCCCGGCGCCGCTCCGTGTGCCACAGTCGCGTTCCACGCGAGCGAACCGTCCGCTGAAGACGGCACGGACAGCACCAGCATCGATGGCAGCGACCGCATGGACGGCATCAGCACCGACAGCAGCAGCGGCAGCGGCAGCGACAGCAGCGACAGCGACGGCCTCGCAGCTGCCGCCGACGCTGACGGTGGCGACCAGGCCGAGAACCACGCACCGGCGGCAGAGCACTGCGAAGCCGACGAGCAGACCGACGGCCAGCACGGCCAGCACGGCCAGCACGAAGGCCGCGACGAGCAGACTGGAGCAAACGACGGCCAGGTGCTCAGTCCTTGCCCGCAGGAACCCGGCGACATCCGCTCGATCGGTGAGAAGCAGGCCGGCATCCTCCGCACGGTGTTCGAAGCCGCCGCCCGACAACCCGGCACCCCGACGATGGGCGGCGCGGCACCAACGGTGCTGGTGCACATCCACATCGACGACCTCCTCGCCGGGCGCGGCGCCGGCTGGATCGACGGCATCAACGGCCCCCTCACCGTCAAACAAGTCGACGACCTCGTCTGCGCCGGCGGGTATCAGCCCGTCCTGTTCGGCCACCAGGGTCAGGTTTTGCACCTCGGCACCAGCAACCGGTTTTTCACCAACAGTCAACGCCGAGCATTAGCCGCCCGTGATGGTGGCTGTGTCATCCCCGGCTGCACCGTGCCGCCGCACCTGACGCAGGCTCACCACGTTATTCCCTGGAGTGAGGGCGGTCTGACAAATATCGATAACGCCGTTCTCATCTGTAATGCCGGGCATGCCAGCATCGAAACGTCCGGATGGGACATCGACATGCGAGACGGACGCCCCTGGGTGCGCGGCCCCCTCATCTTCGACCCCACCCAAACCTGGCGCCCCGCCGGTCAAAACCGTGCCGCCACCCCAGCCGAGAAACCCTACTGGGAGAAGTAGGCCTACCGCTAATCGAGATCCCTGACGTGGGTCTCGATCACTCGTTCCTCGCGCCTCGCGCCTCGGCAGCGGCATCCGCTTTCTGCAAAGGTCAGTGGCGGAGCGAGATGCCGTGCCCGATGCGACGAAACAGCAAGGCCGCGATGATCGCACCGCCCAAGAAGAACCCTGCACCCCACCAGTAAGCCACGGCATAGCCGTCAACAGCAGCCTGGGCGGCAACCGCGGCCGTTGCGGGCAGGTGATCGGCGACGTAGTTGGTGGCCGCAGTGGCGGCGAGGGTATTAAGCAACGCCGTTCCGAGGGAACCGCCGATCTGCTGGCTGGTGTTGACCATCGCCGAGGCGACCCCGGCGAATTGGCCGTCGACGCCGAGCGTCGCGGTCTGCATGGAGGCGGGCATGATCGTTCCCATTGCAAGCCCGATGATCATCAGCGGCAGCAGCACGTCGATCCAGTACACGCTGTTCAGATCGAGGTGCGTGAGATACACCATGCCGATCGCGCCGAGGGCCATGCCGATCGGCACCAGTACCTTGGGCCCGAATCGAGGCACGAAAATGTTCGTCGACAGCTGCGCGGCCAGCACGAGCATGGCGATCATCGGCAGGAACGACAGACCGGTCTGCATCGGCGAATACTGCAGTGAGGTCTGCAGAAAGTAGGTCACGAACAGGAAAACGCCGAACATACCCGCACCAGAGATGAGAATCGAAATGTAGGCGGCCGCGCGGTTGCGATCCAGCACGATGGCCATCGGCAGAAGAGGATGCGCCGCCTTGCGTTGCCAAAGCACGAACGCGACTAGCAGAATCCCGGCCACCACAAGCGTGCCCCAGGTCAGCATGGAGTCCCAGCCGTCGGTCTCCGCATTGGAGAATCCGTAGACCAGACCGAACAGGCCTCCGGAGACCAGCAGGGTTCCGGGAATATCGAGCTTCGGTCGCGGGCCCGTGCGCGTGACGTGGCTGACGAAGACCGCCGCGCCGACAATGGCGACCACGGCGATGACGACGTTGATGTAGAGGTTCCAGCGCCAGTCGAAATTCTCGGTGAGATACCCACCGAGGAGCAGACCAACGGCACCGCCTGCACCGGCGATCGCGCCGAACACCCCGAAGGCGCGGGCGCGTTCCCGGGGAATCGTGAAGGTCGTGGTCAGTACCGCGAGTGCGGTCGGGGCGAGCAGAGCGCCGAAGGCACCCTGCAGGGCGCGGGCACCAACCAGCATGCCGAAGCTGTCGGCCGCCCCGCCGAGCGCCGAGGCGGCAGCGAACCCGATCAGGCCGATGATGAAGGTACGCTTGCGTCCGATCAGGTCGGAGAGGCGACCTCCGAGCAGCAGCAGGCTGCCAAAAGCGAGCGAGTACGCGGTGACAATCCACTGGCGGTCACCGTTGGAGAAACCGAGGTCGGCCTGGGCCGACGGCAGGGCAATGTTGACGACGGTCGAATCGAGCACGACCATGAGCTGGGCCAGAGCAACGACGGTGAGGGTCCACCAGCGGCGCGAGGTGGTCGGGGCAGCGACGAGTTCCGGGGGCGCGACGGACGAAGTCTGTGACATGTCGGATACTCTATACGGCGTCCTGCTGACCGCCGTCGGCCTGGGCAGCCAGCATCCTCAGGGTTGACGGCGTAGTGTCGACGGGTGCGACGTACTGACCAGACCCAGGAGCTCGGGACCGACGAGTGGCGGGGCCTCGAGCAGGTTCACGAGGAACGCGCCGACGCCTTCACTCGCGGCCGCCGAGAGCGCGCGGCAACCGGCCAGACGCATCCGGTCGACGATTTTCTGTTCACCTACTATCCATTTCGCCCGGGCCTGCTGCGCCGCTGGCATCCCGGCGCCGGCGTGCTGCTCCAGGGCGCGGCCGATCTGCCCCGCGCAACGTGGAAGTGGTACCGCAGCACGGGCAGCGCCAGCCAAGTGGATGCCGCCGCCTTCTCCGCGAAAAATGAGCGCGTCATCCGCTTCATCGGAACACTCCTCACCGCGACCCGGCAGCGACCGGCCCACTTCGGCTGTTTCGGACTGCACGAGTGGGCGATGGTCTACCGCCAGGGTGAGCACCGGCACGTCGCGCCGCTGCGCCTCGGCCAGAGTGACACCGACGCCGTCGTCGACGGCAACCGCGTGGCCTGCAGCCACTTCGACGCGTTTCGGTTTTTCACCCCGGCGGCCCTGCCGCTTAATCAGCTGCTGCCCACGCGGGAGAACCAGCCGGTGCTGGAGCAGCCGGGCTGCCTGCACGCCGGCATGGACATCTACAAATGGGTGATCAAGCTCGGCCCCCTGGTTCCCGGCGCGGTCCTGCTGGACGCCTTCGAGCTTGCGCGCGACATCCGCCAGCTCGACATGGAGGCCTCCCCCTACGACCTGAGCGCCTGGGGCTATGAGCCGGTAGCGGTCGAAACTGCCGCAGGCAAGGCCGAGTACGTGCGCCGGCAGCGCGGCTTCACCGAGCGCAGCAACCTGCTGCGCGACCGCGTGGTCAACCTACTCGGCTGACGCAGCAGCTGCTCCTCGGATGAGATCGGACTATCGCGCCTGATCGGGCATCGGCGGACGACACCGTAGCAGTGTCAGCTCACCGGTTATGGTGAGCTCACCGATGTTGTGCGGCGTGAGGATCGTGAGCCCCTGCGCGAGAACAACGTGGGAGCCGTTCGCTGCGGTGAGCTGCCCGCTCCCGGAGAGGATAACGAGAATGCTGAAGCCTGCCTCGAGCACGGTCTCCCCCGCTACCGCCCTGTGTTCCGCACGAAAGTAGGATCCGGCCTGCGGCACCAGGGTGTGCCCGCCGGTGCCAGCGTGCACGAGGAGCGTTTCGAGCTCCGCCAACGACCACCCGTGACGGTCGGTCGCCTCCAAAGCTTTCTCGACACCAATCCCGAGGTGACCGTGCCGCGGCCCATCGATCGCAAAGCCCTTCCACTCCAGCAGCACGGACATGTCCTCGGGCTCCTGCACCTCAACGATAAAGACACCGGCACCGATCGCGTGGGGCAGGCCGGGTGGCACGTAGATGGAGTCCCCCGCACGCACGGTCAGCAGGTGCATAGCGCCCAGCAGGGCGTCCACATCCTGCGCCTGCACCCAATCGTTCAACTCTGTCGCCGACACGTCACGGGCGAAGCCCAGGTGCACGGTGCCACCGTCCACCACGTACCAGGCCTCGGCCTTTCCGTGCCCGGCTCCGAGATTCGCCTGGGCGAACTCGTGGGAAGGGTGAATGTGCACGGGGAGCCGTTGGCCGGCGTCCAAAAGCTTGACGAGCAGTTTGGTGTCGGCACCGAACTGGGCATGGTGGTCACGGCCCAACCAACCGACCGGGTCACCGAGAACAGCGTCGCGGAGTCGTTCCCCGGACGGAAGCTCGGTCAGCCCAATATCCGCCTCACCGAAAATCGTCGTGGTCGATGCAACCCAATCTTCGGGAACATGATCGATGCTTCCTTCCTCGTGCCGGAAAGCGCGAATTTTGGGCCCGCCGGCGTAGAACCGGTTCGCCGGCTGGTTGCTCGGCAGGAGCACCGGTCGCTCAGGTGCCGCCGTCATCGCGCGGTTGGGTTGGGGGTCACGATGGATTTCAGAACACCCGGTTGCGTTGTTGAACGCAGGGCCGCGTCAACCTGGTCGAGGTCGAAATAACCGGTGACGAGGGAATCCAGATCAACGAGGCCTCGACTCACCAATTCGATGGCCGTCGGCCAGGTGTTGGCGTACCGAAAGATGCCCGTGACGATGAGTTCACGGTTCTGTATGACGGAAATCGGCAGGGCAATCTCACCCGCGCCCATTCCGACGAGCACGACGACACCCCCGGCGCGAACGGCTCTGAGGCCCGATTGCACGGCGCTCGCTGCACCCGAGGCATCCACAAATACGTCCACCGCGAGTCCGAGCGTCGCGATGTTTTCGACAAGTGGATCGATTGCCCGAGTCGCGCCAAAGGTCAGCGCTTGAGCTCGACGTGCGGGGCTCACATCCGAGATGATGATCTCGCTGGCCCCATAGGCACGAGCCACCTGCGCCGTGATGATGCCGATCGGACCGGCACCGGTGATGAGAACACGGGTACCGATGGTTATGCCGCCTTTTTGGGCGGTGGCGATCGCTACCGACAGGGGCTCGAGAAGTGCCGCCGCATCGTCGCTGACCGTGTCGGGCACGGCCCAGGCAAAGTGCGATTGGATTGCCACATATTGGGCGAAGGCACCATCGACTCCTGGGGTGGCATAAAAGCGCATGTCCGGGTCGAGATTGTACCGACCGATGAGGGTCTCGCGGGAAGTCGGCGTGGGTCGCTGCGGCTCGATGGACACACGTTCACCCACCCGTTCCGGGTCGATGGCTCGCCCGACGGCAACGATACGACCGCCCGATTCGTGTCCGAGGACAAGGGGCTCATCAACGATCCAGTCGCCAAGACGACCGTCATGCCAGAAATGAACGTCGGATCCGCAGACGCCGACCGCGGTTACTTCGACCAGAACCTGATCGTCGTCCAGCGCTGGAAGCGCTCGTTCTTCAACCGCGAGTGACTGCGCACCGAGCAAAACGCTCGCGCGCATGGTGGACGGAAGACTATTCGTCATGATGCCTTTCCTAAAAAAGATCGGTTGTACTAGTGACGGGCCGCCGAGGTGCCGTCGGCACGGGCAAGTTTGGGTGCGACGACGACCCGGATCCCTTTCGAACGCATCCTCGTAATGTGCTCGGCCGCCGTCTGGGCGTCCACGATGACGATGTCGTACTCGGTCAACTCGGCGAGAGCGTGCAGGGCGCGCTTCTCGAACTTGGTGTGGTCCACCAGAAGAATTCGTGTCGCTGCGGACTCGAACATCGCGCGCTTGGTGTCCACTGTCTCCAATGTCTGATGAAAACAGACATCGTCGGTGATGGCCGAGGTCGACATAATAAAGATATCGGCACGAAGTTTTTGGATCGCCTCGTTGGTCATGCGTCCGAGAAATGCACTGCACCAGTTGTAGTAGTCGCCGCCCAGGGCAACCAGGCTGATGCCACGCATGCCGGTGAGTTCATTCATCAGGGTCAGGACGTTGGTGATGACGGTGAGTGGTGCTCGGGTCGGCAGGTACTTGGCCAGCTGCAGCACGGTCGTCGAATCATCGAGAAAGATCGACTGGCCGGGTTCGATGAATTCCAGGGCAGCGACGGCGAGGGACTCCTTCTCGGCGACCTCTCGGTTCAAACGATAGACATCGCTCGACTCCACCAGACTCGTCGACAGCGCAGTGGCCTGTCCCCGCGTCTTTCGAAGAAGTCCCCGTGCTTCCAGCTCATCAAGGTCACGGTGCACGGTCATCACACTGATATCGAATCGCTCGGCGAGGTCTTCGATCCGTATTGCGCCCTCGGCCATCACGGCTTCGCTAATCGCTCGCTGTCGAACCAGCTGGCGCGACTGCCGGCTGTCATCGGAGACTGGGTTTACGTTCACGTCACTCTTCCCCGATTTCGTCTGGAACCACATTGTTTGCACTCATTTTAGGGTTGCGTGCTGGTGCGATCGCGCCGCAGCTTCCTCGAGAATCTTCCCGAGGGCCGTGGCGTCGTGCGCGAAACGACCGAGGAAGAGTCCATCAACCGATCCGCCCAACTCGCTCAGGAGCCCCGGTCCGGCGCTCCCGCCATAGATGACCCGGGGATTGCCCTCACCCATTCGCGTGCCCAGCCAGTCGCGCAGGAGAACGGCCACCGCGGCCACGTAGTCCGCCTGAGCTGGCTCAGCTGCTCCAATCGCCCATTCCGGTTCGTACGCCACCACAAGCGGCATTCCGCGGTCAGTTGGGCTGATCTCGATCAAAGCAGCATCCAACTGCTCGATACACGCCTGGGCAGCTTCGAGTGGTGTTCCGCGAGTCGGTTCTCCCACGCACAGAATCGGGGTCAGGCCATTTCGCGCAGCTGCACCAAGCTTTCGGGCTAGCACGGTTGGGCCTTCACCAAAGAGTGATCGCCGTTCCGCGTGACCGATCTCAACGAACGTGCACCCGATGTCAGTAAGGTCGGCGCCACTCACCTCACCGGTGAAGGCACCACGGTCCTCCCAGAAGAGGTCCTGTGCTCCGACCGAAACTCCGGTTCCCGAGAAGATCTCCACGGCCGTCGCGAGTGAGGTGAACCCGGGGAGCACCACGAGGGTGACAGCACCGCTGACCACTGATTCGTGGTGCCGCGCCAGCTCAGCAACTTCGGTGCACCAGGAGCGGGTGCGATTGTGGTCGAAGTACATCTTGAGGCTGACGCCCAGAAGCACGCTAGACGGTGACATTGTCTTCGTACGTCGATAAAATCGCTACCTTTTCTGCCGACGCGGACGTTTCGTCGAAGGTGTAGGTAAGCCATTCTTTCGCGAGACGACGAGCCAGTTCGATCCCCACGACACGCTGTCCAAAGGTGAGAACCTGCGCGTTGTTGCTCAATACTCCGCGTTCCACCGAATAGCTGTCGTGTGCCGTCACCGCACGAATGCCGGGAACCTTGTTTGCCGCAATAGCGACGCCCAGTCCGGTGCCGCACAGTAGCAGCGCACGGTCGGCCTGACCCGAGGCGATCAGTTCGGCGGCGGCGATTGCCACCGTCGGATAGGCAGTGTGATTGCTGGCATCAACGCCGACGTCGAGGACCGACTCGACCAGGTCGCTGGCTTCGAGGTCGGCCTTCAGTATCTCCTTGTACGCGAATCCGGCATCGTCGGATCCGATAATCAGGCGCAATTTCTGGCTCATTGACTTACTTTCTGTTGGCTGTTCATTACCGCGGCAATGGCGTCTATCGCCAGTGCCAGGGATACAGCCCCGGGGTCGGGGCTGCCGAGACTTTTTTCCATGTGCGGACGGGCGCGGCCAATTTTTGGCAGCAGCTGCGACGTGGCGTCAGCAGCGTCGGCAGCGATCAGGGCTGCACTCTTCCACGATTCCCGGGCGGTCAGACCTTGTTCGGCCGACTCGGTGAGAGCCACGGCGACGGGTGAAAGCACATCAACCATGGTCTTATCGCCCAGCTGCGCTTTGCCGAAGCGGGCGATCGCTGCCAATGCGGCGGTGACGCCGGCCGCAAGTTTCGTCGCGGTAGGGGCGGCGTCGTCCCCCACTTCAACGGCGAGAGCATTAAGGGCGAGGCCCCAGAGCGCACCGCTGGTTCCACCAGCCCGATCCGCCCAAGCATCGCCGGCCTTCGAGAGGATGCTGCCAGCTCCGGCTTCGCGGGCGGCCGCATCCTCTGCCGCAAGAAGGGCGGCGGTCGCACCGCGCTGCATGCCGATTCCATGGTCGCCGTCTCCAGCCACCGAATCCAACCGCCCCAATTCCTCGACGTTGGTGTCGATCATGTTCTTGATGGCACGGATGCTGTCCAGCACGATGACGCCGGAGGCTCGCGACACCGCGCTGGAGGGGAGGATGACATCCTCGACAATGTCCACCACCGTGCTCAGATTACTATCGAGAGCCTGGCGATTCACGAGGCCCTTGCGATATGCCGGCGTGTAGGCCGGAGATTTCCAGGCCTCTTCCAACTCTGCGTCGAGCCAGAAGAGGGTCAGGGAGACGCCGGCCATCTGAAAGCTCGTCACCAGCTCGCCGACCTCAGGGTCTACGATTTCCATTCCCTGCGCCGAGAGTAGTGCTGACACACTCCCGTAGGTCACGAAGAGCTCTTCATACTTCACCGAGCCCAGGCCGTTCAGGATGACTCCGACACGCGCACCGTCCGAGGAATCAAGATTCGCCGGTCGCGCTTGCACGAGCCCCTGTACGAGTAGCTCGGCGAGGCCATGAGCGGTCGGCACGTCTTGTTCACTGATGCCGGGCTCGCCGTGGATGCCCATGCCCACCGCCATCCGGCCCTCGGGAATGGTGAAGAGGGGGGCGGACGCACCGGGGAGGGTGCATCCGGTGAAGGCCACGCCGAATGAGCGCGTGTGCTCGTTGGCGCGGTTGGCGAGGGTCCAGACCGCATTCAGATCGTCGCCGCGTTCGGCCGCATACGCTGCTGCGCGAAACACGGCCAGGTCGCCGGCGACGCCGCGACGCTTGTGGGCCTCTTCCGCGGAGGCGCTGGAGATGTCGTCGGTGACGACGACCGTTCGGCAGGGAATACCCCCCGCGATAAGCCGCTCCTGGGCCTGATCAAAATTGAGAACGTCGCCGGCATAGTTTCCGTACGTGAACAACACACCCGCTCCGGCTGCTGCTGCTTTTGCGACCGTGTAGATCTGCTGCGCCGAGGGCGAAGCGAAGAGATTGCCCATGGCGGCGCCGTGTGCCAAGCCGGGGCCGACCAGGCCCGCGAAGGCCGGATAGTGACCGGAACCGCCCCCGATAACGACGGCGACCTGACCCGTCGGAGTGCGGGAGGTTCGCACGACCCCGCCGTGAACTTTCCGCACGAGCGTGGAATTCGCGGCGACAAAGCCGTCGATGAGCTCATCCGCAAACTGAACCGGGTCGTTATATAGGTAGGTCATGTGAAGCGCCCTCCGGGGCGATGCTGGAATCAGTGGGGCAATGGGCGAATGTCTCTTACGCCGTAGCGACGACGCTTTCGAGGGTGCCCGGCCCCGGGACGACCGCCGACAATGGTGACGGTATCGTCCCGGGGCCAGCGGGTGGTGGTGTTACTCGCTCAGGCCAAACGACGTGTACTTGCCAACGTTTTCGGTGGTGATCAAGATACAGTCGAAGGACTGCTTCTCGGTGTCGGCACCCGTCTTTCCGGTCTTGAGGTAGGAGTCTGCCTGGTCGACTGCGGCCGTTGCGAAGGCGACGACCGGCTGAAGAACGCTGTAGGCGAGGCTGCCATCTTCAACGGCGACCGCTGCGTCGGGTGAGCCGTCGAAACCACCGACGACGACGGAGTCGAGCTTGCCTGCTTCCTTCAGCGCAGCGATTGCGCCGAGGGCCATGGGGTCGTTGCCGGCAATGACTCCGGTGATATCCGGGTGAGCAGCGAGCAGCGTCTGCATCTTGTCGTGACCCTCCTTCTGGTCCCAGTTAGCGACTTCCTGGCCGGCGAGCTGCATGTCGGGGTACTGCGATAGAACCGTGGCAAAGCCGTTGGATCGTGTCGCCGCATTGTTGTCCGACGGCTTTCCCTTCAATTCAACATAAATACCGGTGCTGCCCATTGCTTTGACGAATTCGGCTGCGCCGAGGGCTGCACCTTGGGCGTTGTTGGAGACGAGCTGTGATTTGGCGATGCCTTCCTCGTTGATCTCGGCGTTGACCAGGAACACCGGGATGCCGGCATCCGTCGCCTTCTGCACGGCCCCAATGGAACCACTGGCGTCGGCCGGATCAAGAATAATGGCGACGGACTTGTTGGTTATGGCGGTATCGATCAGGTCGCTCTCCGCCTTTGCATCGGCCTTGTGCGCTGCGACATTGGCGGTGTATCCAAGCTTCTCTGCTTGCGCCTTCGCTGCGTCGCCTTCGGCGGTCCAGTACGGGTTGGCGAGGTCGTTGACGATGATGCTGATCAGGCCGCCGCCAGCCGCAGTGTCGTCAGTTGTTGTGGCGGGTGTGGCCGAGCATCCGGCCAGTACGACGGCGGTGGAGACGACCACGGCAAACGCTGCTGCTGCTTTGCGAAACATGTTGCTGTCCATTTCTTGGGTTGGGTATCGGTTGACGAAGCTGTCAGCCGATGATCTTCTCGGTCGCGGCGTCGGCTGTGGCCGGAGTATCGCGAGGCGAGGAAGTCGGTGAGGGTGATGATGGTGCCGCGGGAGCTTTGCGTCCCTTGTACTGCACGGCGTTGAGGAGAACGGCGAGAACGATGACGGCGCCCTTGAAAATCATCTGCCAGTACTCGGAGACTCCGATAATGACCAGACCGTCGGAGAGGAAACCGATAACGAAAGCTCCGAGGAGCGTGCCGCGAACGGTGCCGCGACCACCCATGAGGCTGGCGCCACCGATCACGACGGCCGCGATGGCGGTGAGTTCGAAGGTTTCACCGGCTGTGGGGTTGGCGGAGGTGAGTTCGGAGGCGATGATCACACCGGCGATGGCTGCGGCGATACCGCTGAGGACATACACACGAATTTTGACGCGGTTGACCGGGATACCGGAGAGTTCAGCTGCTCGTTCATTGCCACCGGATGCGTAAATCCAACGGCCGAACACGGTGCGATTCAGGAGGACGCTGGCGAGGATGGCCAGGACGACCATGATCACCACGCCGGTCGGCACGCCGAGGATCCGGTTGAAGCCGAGCATGTTGAATCCGGTGTTGCCGAGGGCTTCCTGGCCTTGCAGTGCCGGGTAGGTGAGGCCGCCTGTGATCAGGAGCGCGACGCCGCGCACGACGTAGAGCATGCCGAGGGTGGCGACGAAGGGTGCCACCTTGAACCGGGAGATGAGGACTCCGTTGATGAAGCCGACGAAGGCGCCGGTGGCCAGGGCGAGCAGAACGACGACCCACACGGAGGGGAAGAGTTTGAGCCCCAGGGCGGGGATCTCCACCCCCTGCATGAGAGCGCCGGCAACAATTCCCGACAGTCCCACGGTGGACCCGACCGAGAGGTCGATGCCACCGTTGAGGATCACCATGAGCATGCCGAGGCCGAGCACGGCGAAGATGGCCACGTGTGCCGACATCTGCAGCAGGTTGTTGACCGTGAAGTAGTTGGGTGACAGTGCCGAAAACACGATGATAATGACGATGAGGGCAAAGAATGCCCGCCCGCGCAGGAGCACTGCGCGAATGTCGAAGCCGCCTGAGAAGAGGGAGGACAAACCCGCCGAGGGTGTTTTTGTTGTGGTGCTCATGAGTTAGTCGTTTCCGTTCGGGGACTCGGCGATCACGGCTTCACCGGACGCAGCCATGATCTGTTCTTTGCTGGCATCGGGTCCAAAGGTCGCGACGATGCTTCCCTTGTTCATCACGATGATGCGGTGGGCAATACTCAGGCACTCGCCTACCTCGGAGGTCGAATAGATTACGGCGAGCCCGCGGGTGGCGAGCCCGGCGAGGAGCCCAAACACCTCGGCTTTCGCACCGACGTCGATTCCGCGGCTGGGTTCATCGAGCAAGATCACCTGAGGATTCGTTGCCAGCATTTTGCCAATGACGACCTTTTGCTGGTTTCCGCCGCTGAGCGACCCGATCGGGGCGCTTCCGCCGTCGGTTTTCACCCGGACATCGCTGATTTGGGTTTGCACCAGGGTGTCTTCCTGGGTCCGGGAGAGAAACATTCCCTTCACCAGGGTGGTCAGGCTGGCCAGCGACAAGTTGTGGCCCACCGACATCGACTGCACCAGGCCATCACGCTGGCGATCTTCGGGCACCAGCCCCAGCCCCCGTTTGATGCGGTCAGCGATCGGCAGATTCCCGAGGTTCTCGCCCAACAGGCTGACGGTTCCCTCCGCGACGGCTACTCGGCCGGCGACCGCTTCGAGGAGTTCGGTGCGACCGGCACCCATGAGACCGTAAATGCACACGATCTCCCCCGCTCGCACGTCCAGGGACAGCCGGTTGACGAGAAGACGGTCGGGAGCGGTCGCATCGGCGACACTCACGCCATCGAGGGAAAGGGCGACCGGTCCCAGTTCGTACCCGGTCGGCGGTTTGCCGAGATCGAAATTGCGGCCGACCATGTTTTCGACGATCCAGTCGAGATTGATGTGGTCGGCGTGGGACTGCGCGACGATTTCACCGTCTCGCAAGACGACGGCATAGTCGGTGACTTGCAGGGCCTCTTCCAGGTGGTGCGAGATGTAGACGATGGAGACACCGGCGGTGGTCAGATCGTTGATGACTTTGAACAGCACCTCGACCTCGGTCGCGCTGAGCGCCGAGGTGGGCTCATCCATAATGAGGATGCGGGAGTTGACCGACAGGGCACGGGCGATTTCTACAATTTGCTGTTGCCCCAGACGCAGTTCTGACAACAGCGTTCCCGGTGCGATCTCCTCCTGCAGTCCCGTCATCACCACCCGCACCGCCGCGTCCTCGGCGGCGAAGTCAACGCCACCCAGCGGCGTGGTCAGTTCGCGACCCATGAAGATGTTGTCGCGCACGCTCAGGTTTGAGCACAGGCTCAGTTCCTGGTGGATAATCGAAATCCCCAGATCGCGGGCCTGCACCGACGACGCGAACTCCACGACCTCGCCGTTCAGACGAATTTCGCCACTGGTCGGCGACTCCACCCCGGAGAGAATTTTCATCAGCGTCGATTTTCCGGCGCCGTTCTCCCCGAACAGGGTCGTGACCTTGCCACGCACAATGTCGAAGTTGACGCCCTTGAGAGCGTGCACTCCGCCATAACGTTTGACGACGGCACGCGCGCTCAGCGCTACATCGTCGGAATCGACATGAACATCAGCTGCCGACATTTAGTTCACCACAACATCAACGGGCGTGATGAGATACGACGCGGGGTTGACGAGCTGGAAAGCACCGGTGACCGTGATCGACTTACCGGCCAGTTCCGCTGCGACAATATTCGACAGCACCTCGACCTTCAGTTCCTCGTTCAACGCCGCGCCGGCATCCTGATACTCGATCTGGTTGGTGAAGTCAGGAAAGTGGATGGTTCCCGTCGCGTCCCGCAGGTCTGTCCCGCTGATCGCCGGCCCGGTCTGCATGCGCACCGTCACCTCGGCCGGCACCCCATCGATGGTGAACGGAACGATTCCCTGCGAGTCTGCCGCACCGGCTACCGCCGTGAACGAGACGGAGAACACCGGAAAGGATGTCCCCTCGACGACGCCATACTCCTCGGCCGCCGCTTCCGCGTCAGCCGCCAGAGCGGTCGAGACCAGAGCCAGGTCGTGGGCATTCTTCATCACTGCCGCCTGCACGACCGGAAATTCCGTCGCACCATACTCGGCGGCGCTGAACTCGACCGGCGTCGACGCCGCCAGTTCTTCACCCGTCACGACCTTCGTACCGAACCCCATCGCGACCAGCACAACAACGATCCCACCAACCCACAGTGCGCGACGCTTATTCACCGACTGCTTCCTCATGCGTGAAACACCTTCGAGGACAAGTCGTTCGGGCGGATCTGCAGCTTGCGACCAGTCCCCTTACGGAACATGTCGAGCGCCTCGGGGTAGTCCTCAAGGCTGAAGGAGTGGCTGATCATCGGTTCGCTCTTGATCGCCCCGGCTTCGAACATCTCGACCGCGCGTCCGAAGGAATTGAGCACGGCCATTGTTCCGACGATTGAGATTTCATCGCGGTAGACACGAAACGGCGAGTAGTTCGCCATGGCTTCGGCCGGCGCCACGCCGAAGTGCTGAAAGGTCCCACCGGCCTTGACCCGGGGCAGACCGTCTTCGATGGCGCGGATGTTGCCGGTGCAATCGATGACCACGTCCCACTTCTCGCGGCCCGCATCGTTGGCACTCGTGTAGGCGTTGTCGATACCGACCTCACGCGCGGTGGCGAGGCGCCCCTCGTTGAGGTCCACGATCGTGACGCTGGCTGCGCCGGCGCGTGGTGCGAGCTGAGCCATGAGGAGGCCCATGGTGCCGGCACCGTAGACCAGATAGTGCTCGCCCATCTTGCGCGGCAGAATGTCGTAGGCGCGGATCGCACAGGCGAGCGGTTCGATGAGCGCGGCCTGGTAGACATCCGTCTCGGGCTTGAGCTTGAAGACGTTGGCTGCGGGAGCGGTGAATCGTTCCTGTGAGGCGCCGTCAGAAGCCACGACTCCGAGGCCGTTCCAGGCGCGACACAGGTTCGACTTGCCGGTCAGGCAGTATTCGCATTCCCCACAGGTCGTGCTGGGGTTGACGGCAACCTGATCGCCGACCGCTACGTGGGTCACGCCGGTGCCGATGGCGACGACGATGCCCGAGGCCTCGTGGCCCGGAACCAGCGGAAAGATGGTGCCTTCGAATTCACCGTCGAACACGTGGGTGTCGGTGCCGCAGACGCCGACAGCGGCAACCTCGATGACGACCTCTTTGTGGCCTGCGGTCGGTTCCGGCCGCTCGGCCAAAGTGAGGTTTCCAGCTGATTCAAAAACGACTGCTCGCATGTGCCTGACGCTCCTATCGGGACTGTTCGGCCAATTTGCCGAGGTGAGTAGATCTCTGTGCCGCAACTGGCGCTTGCGCTCGATGTTGGCTACGAGTCAGACATCGTCGTCAGTTCCGAATGGAAATATCACGCCAACATCGCCAGACCCCGCAAGTTTTCGTGTTACATACTTGTGATCTTGTGATGTTTTGGTGTGAAATAAACGATACCTATCACAGCGGATGCTGTCAACTAACACGAGAATGTTCCTTTCGTGATGGCTGAGGGCGCACAACTTTAGCCCGGCCCGGACGGCACAAAGCTTCCGACCCGGTGGCCGGTCGTCAGCACAACCCGGGGTGCAGACGCCCTGTGAGTACCTGGAGCTCAGTGCACTGCGGTCGCGCGCCATCGAACAGCTTCGCCCGCCTGCACCGAAACGGTGATGCAGCCATCCACGCAAGGCACCGTCTCAGACGACATCGCGGGGCGAAGCAGTGCGATCCTGGCCGTGGCGTGTTGGGGAGTGACGACCCGCTCCAGCACCCCCGGCCTGCATCCCGGGCCATCGCCGGTCCGGAGTGCGGAATCCGCGATTTCCAGCCTCAACACCTGCGTCCGATCGGAGAGATTCGCGATCACTGCCGTGGGCGCACCCGACGCATTACGGATATCGGCAATCAGAATGGCGACGGCGGGGGGCAATTCTCCCCGCAGCTCGCGCAGGGGCACTCCCTCGAGTTCACGCATCCACTCGACCGCTGTGGCGACCGGGTAACGCGCAGCGACACCGGATCCCCCGATTCCTCGCGCACCCCACGCCTCGAAGTAGCAGAGGCTGGCCACGCCCGGCACGGCGAAGGCGTCAACGCTGGCGATCAGCCAGGCGGCCAGGGCTGCGCTCTGCTGGCGGGCGTCGGTCGCCTCCGGCAGGTGCTCTGGGCCGTAGCCGGTAAATTCGATCTTGTCGGGGCCCGCGACCGGTGCTGTCGTGGCGACGGCATTGAAGCGAGGCCGCAGGGTGATGGGGCCGATGTGCAGCGGGCGACCGCGAGCGATCCGCACGGCATTTTCCGCAACCGTGCGCTGAACGGCAATGGACTCGACGAGTTGTTCCCGTTCGAGCGCGTGCATGTGCGGGGTCACGCTGAAGGCCAGCGCAGTCACCGACGAAGGCAGCCGATCGTGATTGCGATTAAGTTCGGTGAAATGGGCTCGCGTGCCGCCAACGAGTTCGGCGAGCAGGTCGCGCTCGGCCGCCCCTCAACGAGGGCAGCCCACAGCACTCGCTCGCTGAGGTGGGTCGCCGCGTCGAAGGCTCCTAGGCGGCGGACGTCGAGCGGTGCCACGGCATCGAGCGCGAGGTTCACCTGCGCTGCAGTCGAGGCGACGATTCGAACGTCGAGAAAGTGGCCGTCGGCATCCGTTTGAGCACGCGCCAAAACGTCTGGCCAAGCGGTATCCGCCATGTTCAACTCGACCAGAATGGCAGTGAGGCCCGCTCGATCGGGAGTGACACCCGGTGCCGAGGACGCGCCCAGAGTGATCTCCGGCACTATTCGGTTCGACGGGCCGCCAACGACAATACGTGCGGGTTGATCCGGGGGGAACGCTGCGGCGATCTGGGTCGGAGCGGCCGCGCGCTCCCCGCCTGGGGATGGCGACTCGGCAATGCGCAGCACCACGGACTGCTCGATGGGCGTGCCGGGCCTGATCTGCACCGGGAAAGGCCGGTCGAGCGGTGTGCTGTAGGTCTTGAACGAGGCATCGGTCCAGTTCCGCTGATCCTCCGTTTCGAAGATGTCGCCGATGAAGCCGAGCGATGCAGTGAAGCCCGCCGCGTTCCAGCGCATCCCGGCGATATTTCGCGCTGGCTGGTGCGGTGAAATTGTTTGCGAAAACCGCACCGCCTTCTCGGCACCGCTGGGATCAGTCACAGTGACTACCTGGCCGGCCAGAGTTGGCGGATGCAACACAACGATTCCGATGCGGTTGCTCAGAATTGGCGAGGGCGACCTGGGTGTGGCCGAGCAGAATCGCGCGGGCAGCGGGTTCGGGAACGCCCATGGTGTCCACTGCTTCGCTGAGGGCTTCCCTGAGCAGTCCGCCGATCATGCAGGCGATGGTCTCCACCAGGGTCGGCTCGAGCTGGGCGAGCTGCTTGACGGTGACCCAGTGCACGTCGATGACCGGAGCGTAAATCACGCGGATGGCCGTCTCGGCGATGACACGCTTGCTCTCGTCATCCGTTTCAATGGCAGCAATGACATCTTGCGGCGCGGCGATGCCACCGAACGTGTCGGCATATTCTTCCGCGGTGTGGCGCTGCAGAAAAATGGAGGGGTGGCACGGGTGGGCGACTTTCAGGTCTCGAACACTTGAGACACCAGCGCTGGGCCAGTTAAGTATGCAATCCTCAACGCATATCTGTCAACCGGTTGACCAAATGCGGCGAAGTGACCGGTCGGCGGCCACGCTGTTTGATAACGTAACGACGTGCCCGCATACGCGACCAACGAAACCGACACCATCAGCGCCGCCCTTGGTGCCATGGGGCCTGGCTCGCCGTCCGCAGCCGTCGCGACCAAGCTTCTGGAACTATTTACCGAGGGGTCCATCGCGTCCGGCACCAGGCTTCCTCCGGAACGGCAGCTCGCCGCGACCCTGGCGGTCGGTCGGTCGGCCGTGCGGGAGGCACTCGCCGCTCTGGAAATTTTGGGGGTCGTCGACGTCAGGCCCGGTTCGGGCACCTACCTGCGCGGAAACGCCAGTGAGCTGCTCCCCCAGACATTGAGCTGGGGAATGATGCTCAACAAATCACGCACGGCCGAACTGGCCGAGGTGCGGGGGGCACTCGAAATTTATGCCGCTCGCCTAGCCACCGAACGGATGCCCCCCGCTGCGATCGCGCGTCTGCACGGCCATCTGGAGAAAATGCGATTGTCCGCATCCGACCTCTCGGCGTTCGTCGAAGCTGATCTCCAGTTTCACCTGGAACTGGCGCAGAGTACCGACAACACGGTACTTCTGGATCTGCTGCAGAGCATCCGCTCGCTCCTGCGTGTCTGGTCGGACCGGTCTGTTCAAGACGACGAGCACGCAAGATTGGCGATTGTGGAACACGCCGCCGTCTATGAGGCTATCGCCGCGGGTGATTCCGAAGCGGCCGCCACCGCAATGGTGACGCATATGCGTACCGCAAGTGCTCGCCTGGCTGGACCGACCGAGCCTCCTGCCACCGGGCCACTTGGGAATTGAGCCACCGCAGGTGGTGCCATCGAGCCTGCTGCCGCTTCCGGCACTGCCTCTCTTTCAGAGTGCGGCTGCCAGCGTCTTCTCAGGTTTCGCCGCGACGGCGAGTGGATGCCGCTCGTCGCGGCGATCTGCGGTCGTTCCGTGAGCGTGCCGAACGGTCCAGTGGGCCCGTTGTAGACGAGTCGACCAAACCCGGATCGCCGGGGCTCCGGATCATCTGTGCGGCCCGAAAACAACTCGAGGCTGGAACAGAACAACGATTAGGAGCTCTCATGAACACGATCACGAAGCACACGAACGTTCGCAAGATCACGGCGCTGGGAATCACCGGCGCCGCGGCATCCGCTCTCATCATCGGTGGTTTCGTCGCTCCCGCCCAAGCATTCACGGGTGACAGCACGAGCACCACGACGAGCACGAGCACCGACAACTCCTCCGAACAGAACCGCCTGGACATCATCGGTGACCTGTTCAACCTCTCCGGCAACGAGGCGACGGGCAACGGTGTGCTCGGCAACGACACCTCCGTCGGCGGCTTCGGCAACGGTGACACCTTGAACGGTGGCGTCGTCAACGGCCCGCTCATTGACGACTCGCTCACGAACGACATCGGCGATGTCGCCTCGGGCAACGAGGTCGGCAACGACGCATCCGTCGGGAACGGCACCGACGTGGTAGCACCGATCGAGGCTCCGGTCGACGCCGGCAACGGCACCGACATCGATGGCGTTGATGGCGGCGACATCGACGGCTCGGTCGACTCGATCGTCAACGACGTTCTCGGCGATCTCGGACTCGGCCTCGGTCGCTAACCAAACCGCTTAGCAGCCAGGGCGTCTCCCCTTCGGGAGGCGCCCTTCCTGGCGTTCAGTCGCGCGGGTACGACTCGATGATCTCGCGCATGCGCGGCAGCCCGAACTGGTCGGCGATGGCGACGCCACTGTGTGTGCCGAGGCGAGGGTCGGCATCCGCTTCCAGGAGCAATCGCAGAATCGCCTCATTGTTGCGAAAGACCGCGCACGAGATGGCGGTTTGGCCCATCGCATTAATTGCGGATGCGTCCGCCCCGCGGCGAAGCAGGTCAGCGACGGTCTCGGGGTGCTGCTGATAGGCCGCGACGATCAACAGCGTGTCTCCGCGCGGGTTGACCATATTGATGGACACCCCGGCGTCGAGCATTTCACCCAGCGGACCGGTCAAGCCGTCGCGGGCGAGGTCGAAAACGCCCTCGATGACCTGCGGGCTCGGCCCGGATGTGTTCTCGTTCACTGAGTGCTCCCGCTCGCTAAAATGTGTCTCCAGCGTAACCGGCGGCTGCCCGTGATCGCGAAAAAGTCACGATTCCCCCGACCAACATCGAGCGAGCTGGCGGCAGTTCCTGGTCGATGCCACACTCAGAGCATCAGACCTCGACCGCTCCTCTTCGCCGCTATTATCGCCACCGGCCTGCTCAGCCTGACCGCGTGCGCGAGCGACGAGGCCCCCCTGACGGAGATTCAAACTGCACTCAATCAACCGCAGGTGCTTACGTCGACGCCGATGAACGGGTACCTGTGGCTGTCCGTGTACTACGACGACGGCACCATTCAGAATTACGTCATCGTGCAATCCGCCCTGCTCCCGGTCAGCTGACCATCCCCGCGGCGAGCAACGCCACCACCTCGGCATCGGTCGTTGCTCTGAAGTCCCGATAGTGTGCTCCGACCGCCCAGAACTGCGGCGGTTGCAACACGCAGACGATGTCGTCAGCGCCCAGCCGAAGCGCCGCTCCCCCTGGCGCAACGGGGGCTGCCACCACCACCCGGCGAGCGCCGAGCCGTCGAGCCACCTGACAGGCGACTCGCGCGGTGGCACCCGTTGCGATGCCGTCATCCACAATGATCACCACCCGCCCCTGGAGCGCGACCCGCTTCCGACCGCCACGAAACAGGGTTTCCCGGGCTTCGAGCTGCGCCCGTTCCCGCTGTTCGACCGTGCTCAGGGCTGCCGCGCTCACGCCAACCTGCCGGAGGACCTCATCGTTGAGCACCCGCACACCGTTCTCGCCGATGGCACCCATGGCCACCTCAGAATCCATCGGCACGCCGAGCTTGCGCACCACGATGACGTCCAGTGGCGCGTGCAGCGCCCGCGCCACTTCGAACGCAACAGGCACTCCCCCGCGCGGCAACCCGACGACGACGGGGTCGCAGGGTCGCAGGTACTCGAGCCGGGCGGCCAGCTGGCGCCCGGCATCCGCTCTATTAGCGAACACGACCTCACCGTTCTTTCCGTCACGCTACCGCTTCCAGTCGCAGTGTGGACATGCGGCCCAGAATAGTCTCCGCGCGGGGCCACGGGGAGGGCAGCGTGGGCAAATCTGGGGAACCGGGGCCGCGGCATCCGTGGTGAAATGGGGGAATGTCGCACCGAACCGCCCCCGAGCACCTTTTCGTTCTGTCGCCGGACGGCGTGCAGCTCGCCACCTACGAGCTCGGCGACCCGGAGTACCCGACCGTGTTCGTCGTGCACGGCTTCGCCTCGAGTGCGATCGCCAACTGGCACGCCACGGGATGGACCCGTGACCTGACCCGGGCTGGCTTTCACGTGATCGGCATCGACCAGCGCGGCCACGGCGCCAGCGACAAGCCGCACTCCCCCGACGCGTACACGATGGAGCTACTCGTCGCCGACGTCGAAGCCGTACTCGACGCGTACCTGCTCACCGAGGTGCGCTACGTCGGCTACTCACTCGGTGCACGGGTCGGCTGGCAGGCCGCCCAGGATCTCGGCGGCCGCATCACGCACGCCGTTCTTGGCGGAATCCCCGACGGTGACCCGCTCAAACGCTTTCAAATAGCGGATGCCCGCGCCCACCTCGAACACGGAGCCGACGTCACCGACCGGCTCACCGGCGCCTACCTCACGATGGCGAAGGCATTGCCGGGCAACGATCTCGCGGCCCTCGTCGCCCTGGTCGAGGGTATGCGCGGCGGCCCGCAGCCCGGCGCTGCGAACGCCCCAGAGCAGCCACTGCTGTTCGCGACCGGAAGCGAAGACAGCATTCTGGACGCGTCGCGCGCGCTGGCCGGGGTGACGCCGAACGGTGGCTTCTTTGAGATTCCGGGCCGCAATCACTTCAACGCGCCAACGTCACGCGCCTTCCGCGAGGCGGCAATCGCGTTCCTGAAGGCTTAGGCCCTAGCCGAACGAGACGGTTCCATCGTCGTCGACATGCCAGCCGGGGTTGTGCGCGATCTCCCAGATTACGCCGTTCGGGTCGGCGACGTGGCCGTGGAAGATGCCGCCGAAGGCGCCGTCCTGAGCGGGTTTCAGTACGGTACCGCCGGCGGCCGCCATCGCCGCAACCGTTGTGGTGACTTCGTCCCGGCTGTCGAGGTTGTGCGAGAGGGTGACGCCGGTCGCGCCGGTGGTCGTGTGTTCGCGTTGCAGGTCTGCGTCGAATTTCTCGGCATCGAAGAGCCCAAGCATCAGGCCGGGTCCGACCTGGAAGAACACGATCTCACCGGGAACGTCCACGAGCGGCGTCCAGCCGAGGCCGTCGCGATAAAACGTGCGTACGGCCTCGAGGTCGCTCGTGGCTAGGGTAATGAAGTTCACGCGTTGTTCCATGGGTCCAGTCTCACAGAGGCGCCCGTGCTGTGAACTAGCCCCGGGGCGTGACCGCCGTCGACCGTTTCCAGACCGGTCCGATACCGACCCTATTGGCCGCGGTCCGGATGGCCCAGACGAGCAGACGTCGGCGGAAGAATGCGGATGCTGCGGCCCCGGGCATCCGCTTCAAGGTTCGTCGACGAGCCTTTACACCGGGGGCCCTGTCTTCGACTACCGTTGGTACTATGACCGCACCAGACACCACAGCGCAGAACGAGGCAGAAACTGCCACTGCAACCAAGACATTTGCCGATCTCGGACTCAATGACGCCATGCTCAAGGCGCTCAAAGCCGTCGGCTACGAAACCCCCTCGGCCATTCAGGCCGCCACTATTCCCCCGCTGCTGGAGGGCCTGGACGTTGTCGGACTCGCCCAGACCGGCACCGGCAAGACGGCCGCGTTCGCGCTGCCGATTCTGAACCGGCTCGACCTGTCCCAGAAGAACCCGCAGGCCCTCGTGCTTGCGCCCACGCGTGAGCTCGCGCTGCAGGTCTGTGAGGCGTTCGAGAAGTACGCCGCCCACATGCGCGGCGTACACGTGCTGCCGGTCTACGGCGGACAGGGCTACGGCCAGCAGCTGTCGGCCCTGCGCCGTGGGGTGCACATCGTCGTCGGTACTCCCGGTCGCATCATGGACCACCTCGCCAAGGGCACCCTCGACCTCTCAGAGCTGAAGTTTTTGGTGCTCGATGAGGCCGACGAGATGCTCAACATGGGCTTCGTCGAGGACATCGAGACGATTCTCGCCGATACCCCGGACGACAAGCAGGTCGCACTGTTCTCGGCCACGATGCCGGCTCAGATTCGCCGCATCTCCAAGAAGTACCTGCACGATCCCGAAGAGATCACGGTCAAGAGCAAGACCACGACCAGCGCGAACACCACCCAGCGCTACCTGATGGTGTCGTACCCGCAGAAGCTCGACGCGCTCACCCGCATTCTCGAAGTCGAGAACTTCGAGGGCATGATCATCTTCGCCCGCACTAAGAACGAGACCGAGTTGCTGGCCGAGAAGCTGCGTGCGCGCGGTTATTCCGCCATGGCGATCAACGGTGACGTGCAGCAGGTGCAGCGCGAACGCACCATCAACCAGCTCAAGAGCGGCAAGCTCGACATTCTCGTCGCAACGGATGTCGCCGCTCGCGGCCTCGACGTCGAGCGCATCAGCCACGTGGTCAACTACGACATTCCGATCGACACCGAGTCGTATGTGCACCGCATCGGCCGTACCGGCCGTGCTGGCCGCTCGGGCGCAGCGATCAGCTTCGTCACGCCGCGCGAACGTCGCCTGCTCTCCGCGATCGAGAAGGCCACTCGCCAGCCGCTGACCCAGATGCAGCTGCCGAGCGTTGAGGACGTCAATGTGACGCGCCTGACGCGCTTCGACGATGCCATCACCGCGGCGCTCGACGAGACCGACCGGATCAGCAAGTTCCGCGACATCATCGCGCACTATGTGTCGCACCACGACGTGCCCGAGGTCGATGTGGCTGCGGCCCTCGCCGTGGTCGGACAGGGCGAGACGCCCCTGCTGCTCTCAGCCGAGGATGTTCGCGCCCAGCAGCGCCTCGAACGCGACGAGCGGGTCGAACGCTCCGAGCAGCGCGGCGATCGTCCCGAGCGTGGCGGTCGTTCGGACCGCCCCGACCGCTCAGACCGTTTTGGTCGCGACGACCGTGGCAGCCGGGACGATCGGGGCAGCTACGGCGCCCGCGACGATCGTCCGGTGCGCAGCGAACGCCCGATTCGCTCCAGCGGCAAGCCGATGGCCCAGTACCGCATCGAGGTCGGCAAGCGTCACAAGGTGGAGCCGCGTCAGATCGTCGGAGCCCTCGCCAACGAGGGTGGCCTGAGCCGCGACGACTTCGGCCACATTAAGATTCTGCCCGAGTTCTCCCTGGTCGAGTTGCCCGCTGACTTGACGGGCGACGTGTTCTCCAAGCTGGAGAACACCCGCATCAGCGGCAAGCTGATCGAGCTGCGTGCCGACAAGGGCGGAGCCTCACGCTCCGCCGAGCAGGGCGACCGCCCGCCGCGCGCGCCGCGCCGCGAGTACTAGAACCTGCTTCAGAGGCCCCCTCACCGTTCGCGGCGAGGGGGCTTTCTGCACATTTAGCCACCGGACGGCGCGCATAACTCCTGCAATTCGTACCGGGCCCGCCTCGACACCCTTAGAAACACACGGATGTTCAGTGTGCGCCCCGCAAATTGCAGGAGTTATGCGCCGGGTCAGTTCATGTACCTGGCCAATGGTGGCCACTTCAGGAAACTCGGCAGCCGATCAGGCTCGAACCGCCCCGTCTCCGGCCGGCCAAAGCCCACACCTACCGGATTTCCTGATTTAGCCACCGTGGATCACGCTGACACGTCGATGAGCACCTTTCCGGTGACCCCGCTTTCGACGAGGGCGTGGGCATCCGCGGTGTGGGCCAGCTCGAAGCGGTGCAGCGGCAGTCCCGCATCCGATCCGACGGGCAAAGCGCCGTCAACAAGGGCTTCGTTGATGGCGGCAGCGGCCTGCTGCACGACCTCGATGCCCACTGTGTAGAGCAGTACGAACTGGTAGCGCACGTTGAGACTGAAGTGTTTACGCACGTCGAGGGTCATCTGGTCGCCGCCGTTGTTGGCGTAGACGGCGATCGATCCGCGGTTACGGATGACCGCCAGGTCGAGTTCGGAGTTCTGGGCCGGGGCTACCTCGACGATGAGGTCGACGCCGTCGGGTGCGATGGCTCGGATTTCAGCGGCGACATCGGGGCCGGTGTAGGTAAGCACATGGTGTGCGCCGGCTGCCGCCGCGAGCGCTGCCTTGGGCGGCCCGCTCACCGTCGTGATCACGGTCGCTCCTGCCCAGCGGGCGAGTTGGATGGCGGCATGGCCGACGGCGCCTGCACCACCCGCGACGAGCACGATCCTGCCGTCGAGCGCGCCGGGATGCAGCCGCCGCGGTCCATCCTCGGCGACAGTGAGCGCCCGGTAAGCGGTGATCGCTGGCACACCAAGGCACGCGCCCTGATCAAAACTCGCCGAGGAGGGCAGCAGAAAGACGCGTTCAGCCGGGAGCACGGCGTACTCCTGCGCGGTTCCGCCGGCGGCCCGCTGGTAGGCGGCGAGGGCGAGCCAGACGCGATCGCCGACGGCCACATTCGAGACACCGGAGCCGACCGCGTCGACGAGCCCGGAACCGTCCTGGTTCGGGACCACGTCAGGGAACGCGAGGGATTCCCCCGGGCGCGCGCCACGGCGCGACTTCCAGTCGGTAGGATTCACCCCGCCCACCACGATTCGCACGCGCACTTCGCCGGCTCCGGGCTCACTCACCGGCCGATCAACCAGGTGGAGCACGGACGGGTCACCGGTTTCGCTATACACAATCGTCTTCATGTGAAACCTAACGCTTGAGGCGCGGGAATGTTTCCCTAAAGCGCGGTTCGTTCGATCGTGGCTTCCAGGTTGGTGCGAATAGTGCTCATGGTCTCACTGAAGGCCTGGTCGATATCAATGTCGAGCTTGCTGGCCAGCACGAAGGTCCACCAGAGCGATTCCGCCAGTTTGTGCTTCAGTTCGGCGGTCGCGTCGCCGTCGATTGGCCAGGTTCCGTCGTGGGCGAGCAGCAGGCGGCCGATGTAGCCGACATCGTTGGTGTATCCGATCGCCATTTCGTTCAGCGACCAGGTCTTGCCGTTGAATCGTTGTTCAAGAATTTCGTACAGGGCGCGCACGCTCAGGGCCTCGGTGCTCGCGGCGGTCAGGCCGGTGTCGGGTGTGTTCGTCGGGGTGTGCGTCATCGTGCGGCTTTCTGGTGGGCTGTCCAACGTTACGCGGCGCGGCGCGAACGTGAACCGTGGTCGAGCTAACTCCAGCATTTCCGCGGCCGGTGGCCCACTCCGCCTCGGCCCCCGACCGAAGATGCACGGCGGTCGTGATCAGGAGCACGAGGTCGATGATGGGAGGCATCGAGAGCAGGGCGAGACCGAAGCGCGGTGTTTTAGAAACGCGGTGTTTTCAGGATGTAGCGGGCGAACAATCCGAGCACGATGACAGCCCAGAACCCAATTTCACAGACGACGATAATTCCCAGGATCACGACCTACTCCGTTCCAGGGTTCGCTAGTTTGTTCTGCGTTGATCATTCCTCCATGGTTGCGGCGGCCCCGCACGGGCGGATCGGCCCCGGGGCCTTCGTCGTCTCCACTTTTAGTTGCAGGCGAAGCAGACCACGGGTGGAGGCCGGGCTGGAAGCACGACCGTACGCTGGGGAGAATGATCCCCCGGCCCCCTCCCACCGAAACCAACGCAATCGACTCCGGACAGGCTCCGCGACTGCGGCCCTGGTCGCGCATCTGGCGGTACCTCGCGACCGCCCTGGCTTCCTTTGTCATCCTGGTTCTGGTCTTCGCCGACTATTCGGGGGCATTCTCCGACGCCCAGGTGTCGGAAGATCTGCTCGGCGGTCTGATCCTTCTGGACTTCGTCCTCGGCGCGGTCGCGCTGTGCCTGCTCCCTCTGCGTCGCCGGCAACCGGTATTGATCGCCGCCGTGACCGCTGCTCTGTCGGCCGTGTCGGCGTCCTCGTTCGCGGCGGCCATCTGGGCTGCAATTTCGATGAGCACCCGGCGCCGCTGGAAAGGCGTCATTGTCGTCGGCGTAATCTGGGGCCTGGCCACCGTCTTCTATGAGGTGATCGTGCGGGCGAGCCTGGCCGATCTCACTCTCTATCCGGCGCCGTGGGCATCCGGTGGTCTGGCGATCGCGATCTACGCCATTTGCGTGGCCACCGGGTTCTACATCGGAGCGCGCCGCGACCTGCTGACCACCCTCCGCGAGCGTGCCCTAAACGCCGAACGCGAGCAGACACTTCGCGCCGCGTCAGCCCGCGACGCCGAGCGCACTCGCATCGCCCGCGAAATGCATGACGTACTCGCGCACCGCATTTCCCTCGTCGCCCTGCACGCCGGCGCACTCACCTACCGAACCGACCTCACCCGGGAGGAGACGGTGCAGGCAGCCGGCATCATCCAGGACAACGCCCACCTCGCCCTGACCGAGCTGCGGCAGGTGCTCGGCGTGTTGCGCGGCGGGCAAGCCACTACTGTGGCGGGGCAACCCGAACCGGCCCAGCCGACGCTGGCTGACCTTCCTGCACTGCTGGCCGAGGCGCGCGAGGCTGGCACAAGGGTGACGCTCGATGAAACGGATGCCCCCGGTTCGGCCGGGTCAGACCAGGCAACGCCGGGGCCGTCTCAAACCGTGTCCCGCACCGCCTATCGCTTCGTGCAGGAGGCACTCACCAACTCGCGCAAACACGCGCCGGGTCAGCCGGTCACCCTCCGGCTCGAGCGCATCGAAGACCTGCTGCACCTCGAAGTGCGCAATGAGGTCGCGACCCCAAGCATTCGGTCACGCTGGACCGACGCAACCGGGAGCGGCGTCGGCCTGATCGGTTTGCAGGAACGCGCCGAACTCGCTGGCGGCCGGATAAGGCACGGCATCGAACCGGATGGCTCGTTTCTTCTGCAAGCATGGTTGCCATGGACCTGACCGTGCGTATTGTGCTCGCCGACGACGACGCCTTGGTGCGAACCGGCCTGCGCCTGATCCTCGGCGGAGACCCGGCGATCGAGATCGTCGGGGAGGCCGGCGACGGGCTCGCGGCGCTGGAACTCATCGGCCGAGAGGCGCCCGACGTGGTGCTCATGGATATCCGTATGCCGCGGATGGATGGTCTTGCGGCCACCCGTGCCCTGCAGGAGCGCGGCGATCCGGCCAGGGTGATCGTGCTGACGACCTTCGACACGGACGATATGGTGCTCACCGCGCTGCGGCACGGTGCAGCGGGTTTTCTTCTGAAGGACACGCCACCGGCCGAGCTCGTCGCCGCCATACGCCGGGTAGCCAACGGGGACCCGATGCTTTCCCCGAGCGTCACTGCACAGCTCATCGCGAGGGTGATTCGTGCGCCGGACGACCGGCAGCAGCGCGCCCAAGCCTTGCTCGGTCGACTCACCGAACGCGAAACCGAGGTGGCGATCGCGATCGCGCGTGGGCTGTCCAACGCCGAGATCGCCGCCGAGCTGTTCATGGGCGTCGCGACGGTTAAGACTCACGTCGGTCATCTGTTCACGAAACTGGACGCGGCCAACCGGGTGCACATCGCCCGTTGCATCCACGACGCCGGCCTCGCCTGACGCCAGCCGTCCCGGCCGCAAGTCGGATCGAATGGCATGGTCATGCCGGGACGTCGACCCATTCGTGGCCGACCGACTCGAGTTCGGCGCTTCCAGCCGTCACCCCCGCCACGACCGCGGCGAGCCGTTCGGGGTCATCATCGGCCAACCGGAGCACCGCTTCGCGACCGTAGTCTGTGCCGAGCACGAGCACGCCCCGCTGGCGTAGCTCGGCCTCGATGCGACCGGCATCCGCGTGGGACAGCGCGAGCGTGAACAGTTCGCGGCGTTCACGCCCGACGACGAGCCCCCGGGAATGCGCCGAGTCGATCGTGGTCAGCACGGCCTCGGAGTAGGCGCGCACGAGTCCGCCGGCACCGAGCAGGGTGCCCCCGAAATAGCGCGTGACAACGGCCACGCAGTCGACGAAGCCACGCCCCGCCAGTGCCTCGAGCATGGGCCGACCCGCCGTTCCCGACGGCTCACCGTCATCATTCGAGCGGCGTACCTGGTCGGGAGCACCGCCCGGCCCGAGGACGAACGCCGAGCAGTGGTGGCGAGCCTTCCAGTGCTCCGAGCGGGCTTCTTCGACGGCAGCGTGCGCGGCATCCTCGGTTTCGGTGCGCACCATTCGGCACAGGAACCGGGACCGTTTGACCTCGATCTCGGTGTCAACGCGGCTGCCGACGCCGCCGCGCAGGGTGAGATCGGACATGGGTCCAGTCTCCCGCATGTCCGGTGCGGTTCCGAGCGCCACCTCGTCGCGTTCGACGGCTAACGACTCAGTGAGTGGATGCCGCGGCCGTCGCCTCCTCGGAGGCGGCGGCCGCGGTGTCGTGATGGAGCGGCGCTATTGATGGCAGGCCCTCGGCGCGCTCAGACCGCACCGCAGCGATTCCACCGAGGATCAGCAGCCCGCCGAGTAACTGCAGCGGGCTGAGCTGCTCGCCGAGCAGCAGCCACGCGAACAGCGAGGCGAAGACTACCTCGAGCAGTCCGACGAAGGACGCGAGCCGGGAGCCGAGCACGCCAGCCGCAGTGATTCCGGTGCCATACGCGACGGCGGTGCTGACGAGCACGAGCAGCACCAGCGGCACCCACCACGGCGCCAGCGCGCCGAACAGCGGCAGGTCGCCAAAGGTTGCCGTGATCGGCAGCAGGCCGGTAACCCCGAGCAGACCGAGAATGATGCCTCCAACGATCAGGCCGAAGGCCGCGAGCGCGACGGCCGGCAGGTCGCGGTCCGGGCGCGCGGCAATGAAGAAATAGGCGGCGCAGCCAATCGCGGCGAGAAACGCGAAGGTCAGGCCGATCGGATCGACCGCCTGGATCGCTCCGGGCCCGATCACCAGCACCAGGCCGCCGACTGCGAGGGCCGAGCCGAGGAACACGGCCGGGCGGGGCATCCGCTTGGAAACGGCCCAGGCGACGCCGACCAGAATGAGCGGTGCCAGAAATTCGATGAGCAGCGCGGTCGAGACCGGGATGGTCGAAATGGCGGCGAAGTAGGCGAGTTGGGTGCACGCCACGCCGACGACGCCCATGCCGAGTACCCTCCAACGCCCGAGCCATAGGGCGGCCCAGCGCCCCCGCAATGCCATGACGGCCAGGGGCAGCAGCACGAGTCCGGCGGTGAAGGCGCGAACCGTGACGGCGGCGGCCGGCGACCATCCGGCCTCGAGCAGGGGCTTGACGAGCGCGCCGGAGGTGCCGAACGAGACGGCCGAGAGCACCGCGACGGCGAGGCCGCCAGGGATTGACGTCAGCTTCACGGAGGCGCCCTTCTGTCATAGTCTAAACTGCTTTACACCACTGACATTACGACCGAGTGCATAAGGAGTCAACTTGCATTTTGCCCCTGACACCGAGGAGGCTCTCGAGTTCGTGGTCATGCTCTGCGATACCGACGCAGGGGCCTCCCGCAGCGGTCGAGACGAGCTCGAAACGCTCGCCGACCTGGCCGCGTTGCTTGCCCCGATTCCGTTCACCGGGCGCATCGACGGGGATGACGCCGAACTGCGCGATGTACGGCAGACTCGAGCCCTACTCCGTAGGGTGTGGACCCTGGGCCGCGACGACGCGGTGATCGAGGTCAATCGCATGTTGCGCGAGGCTCGCGCGCTCCCCCAGCTCGCGCGTCACGATGTGTCGGACTGGCACCTGCACGCGACCGTGCCCGAAGCACCGCTCGGCGAGCGCATGCGCGTCGAGGCGGCGCTGGCGTTGATCGATGTGATCCGCAGCGACGAAATGGGTCGCTTGCGCATCTGCGAAGCAGATGCCTGCACCGGCCTGGTTCTCGACCTGTCCCGCAACGGGTCCAAGCGTTTCTGCAGTGTGCGCTGCGGCAACCGCATGAACATGATCGCCTTCCGCGAGCGTCAGGCCGCCGAAAAGTAGCCGCGAGGGTGATTAGGCTTGAACCTTTCCCCATTGAGAAAGTGACTCTCATGACTGACCTCAGCACGGTATCCAGTTCCGACGAAGCGCATCTGCGCCACGCGATCGAAGTCGCCCGCGCCTCCCGCGAAGTGGGCAACCACCCCTTCGGAGCGATCCTCGTCACGAGCGAAGACATCATCATCGAGGGTCAGAACACCGTCGTGACGCTTGGCGATCCGACCGGGCACGCCGAGATGAACCTGGTACGCATCGCGGCGACGCTGCTCGCCCGGGATACCCTGCACGCGAGCACCCTGTACACGAGCACCGAACCGTGCGCCATGTGTTCGGGAGCGATCTATTGGGCTGGCATCGGCCGCGTTGTCTATGCGCTGCCAGAAGAACAGCTCGCGGCGATGGTTCCGCTGCAAGACGGGGAGGCCACCATGGACCTGCCCTGCCGCGAGGTGTTCGCCCGGGGCGGCAACAGCGTGACGGTGGCCGGTCCGGCCCTTCTCGCCGAGGCTGCCGAAGTGCACGCTGGTTTCTGGGACGCCCGTAACTAGGTCGCGTCCTGCACGTGAATAACGACGTTGCCGATCTTTTGACCGGCCGTTACGTAGATGTACGCCTCTCGAATCTGGTCGAGTGAGTAACTGCGGTCGACCAGCGGGTGAAATTCGCCGGTCTCGACGAGCCCCTTCAGGAACAGCACGTCTCCTCGGGTGTCTTTCGGAATGGGAAACAGCACCCGCTTCTTTCGCAGCAGTGGCGTCGTGAGCGCGAGAAATGGGTTCTGCCACATAACGCCAAGCTCCGACGAGATGTACATTCCGCCGGGAGCCAGCAGCCGGCGGCAACGCCCGAAAGAACTCTTGCCTACCGCATCGATGACCACGTCGAACCTGTCGCCCCGCGCGGTAAAGTCTTCCGACGTGTAGTCCACGACTCGTTCGGCGCCAAGTGATTGCACCGTATCAAGGTGCGCGGTGGCGCAGACCGCCGTGACCCGGGCACCGAGCTGCACGAGCAGCTGCACGGCAGCGGAACCGATTCCTCCCGTTCCGCCGTTGACCAGCACATTCTGACCGGCCGTGATCTTGGCCGCCCGAATCATGTTGAGCGCGTAGTGGGCACCCTCTACGATCGGAGCGGCCTGCTCATACGACGTTGAGGCCGGAATCTCGGCCACGAGACCGCCTTCGGCGATGGTCAGGTACTCAGCGTGGCCGCCGAATTTCACGCCGTTGTAGCCGAAAACCCTTTGGCCGACCGTGAACGATGTGACGCCAACCCCGACTTGCTCGACCAGCCCCGCGAATTCGCAGCCGAGAATCGTCGCCCGCGGCGCCCGCAGCCCAATCAACAGCCGAACGAAATACGGTATCCCACTCAGAAAGCCGCAGTCCGTTCGGTTCACTGTGCTCGCGATCACGCGAACCAGAAGTTCGTCCGCCTGCGGCACCGGCATCGGAACCGACTCCACATGCACGACGCTCGGTGGTCCGTAGCGGCGGTACACGGCAGCTCTCATGCGGCACAGCGTACCCGCCTGCAGCAAATCGCTCCCGAATATTCTCGGGAGCGATTTTCGCGATCACCTTTGCCTCGGCGAGCATCTTCGCTGGCGTCACGCACTCCGGCATGCGGATGCCGCGGCACGCTCATTCCGCCGCGCTCGCTCACCAGGTCGGGGCCATAGTGATCAAGAAAACACCACGCACCGATCAGGGATCGCTGGCGCTGCGGAAGAGTACGCCGCACGTTCATGGCGCGCTGCCCGCCGAGGGGAACATCACGTGGCGGCAGTAGTTGCACGCTGCCCATCGGGTCTGTCGAATCACACAGCACCTCGTCGGGAGCAACCTCTGCATTGCCCACGTGACCAGCTTAATCGCGCCCGCCGGCCGGGGCCACGGCGACTGGGCGGCGATTGCACAACCGGACGCAGTTGCGAACAGGCACTCGGTCGTTCAACGCGCCGCCCGCAGCGGCGCCCTACGACCAGATTCTGGCGGCCCTGGCTGTGTTCTCGTGCCGAGCTTCCAGCGCCTGCTCCATCGTCACCGCGACGAAGTGGGTTTTCGTTCCCGGCGCGCAGCGAGCCACCAGATCCATATCGGCGGAAATGACAGTAGCCACCATGGCGTATCCCCCGCCGGAGACGGCGTCGCGGTGCAGAATGATCGGCTGGGTGCCACCGGGAATCTGAATGGAGCCTACGGCGTACCCGGCGTCAACGATATTGGACGGGTCCTGACCGGCACCAAACGGCTGCTCGCGGTCTTTCCATTCCACTCCGGGGCCGCTGTAGCGAAGGCCCATGCGGTCGGCGACCGGAGTCAGCACCCATTCGCTGTTGAGGAGGCTCTCCAGCCCGGACGCCGAGAGGTTGTGGTCGTACAGTCCGAGCATCACCCGAACAGCAACATCCTTGGTGAAGACCGGGCGATCATCCAGCGCGATGGCAGCCAGCACGGGCAGGCCATTGTCAAGAGCAGCACCGACCGGAACCAGGTCACCCGCGGCGAGGGCTCGTCCCGCAACTCCGCCGATGGCTCCGATGGGATAGGTCGAACGCGAACCGAGAACTTCCGGCACGTCAATTCCGCCGTGCACGGCGATGAAATACTTCGTGCCGCCCTTGATCACACCGAACTTCAATTCATCACCGGCCGCGAGCTCGAGCCGTTCATATTCGGGCACGAGTACTCCGTTGACGAACACGTCCACCGGAGCACCCGTCACGGCGATGACGGCGTCGGTCGTTGACACCAGCTTGGGGCCGATATAAGTGCACTCCAGCACGGCCTCGCTCACAGTGTTGCCAACGAGACGGTTGGCCAGCGTTGCCGAATACTGATCCATCGATCCACCCTGCGGGATGCCAAACCGGTAGTAGCCGATTCGCCCTTGATCTTGCACGGTGGTGGAGAGGCCGGGTTCGAGAATGTCAAATGCCATTGAGCACCTCCAGAAGGGATTTCTTGTAACCGTCGGGGTCGGCCAGGGCTGCTCCCAGGTCGAATGCGATCGGAGCCTGCCGGTAGCGGAAGGTTCCAGCATTGACCTCCGCCCGGATGCGCCGATATTCGGCCTCATCGATCGGTTTGAACTTGACGATGTCGCCCGGTTTGAAGAACACCATGAAGTCAGAGAAATCGTCGAGTTCCTGAGACGGATCGAAGATCGGAGCGGCCGCTATTCCGAACATTTGGTATCCGCCGGCGCCGCGCACCGAGTAGATGCAGCTGAAGCAGCCACCGTATCCAACGGTCAGCGCCGGCGTATCCGTGCGGGGGCTCAGGTACTTTGGCACTTCCAGCTGCTGCTCACGCTCGACCAGCTGGAAGAGAAAGGGCAGGCCGGCAACAAATCCCACCATCGACACGAGCCAGGGCGACTCGTGATGACGTTTGATGAACTCCTCGGCATCGGCCAGACCATTGACCTCGGCGGCATAGTCGAGGTCATTGCCCTCGGGCCTCTGATGGTAGCCCTCACGAAACCGGGCACCCGTTTCATTCGTGTACGGGTCGTTGTACCAGACCGGAATCTCGATGATGCGCGTCTCCAGAACCTTGTCGGTGGACGAGCGCACGTCGTCTTCCAGCGCGTGCACCACCCGTTCAAGTTCCTGCCAGGCCAGAATGTCCGGGTCGAAGCGCACCAGCAGTGAGGCGTTGGCCGGGCAGATGTCCACGATACCGGCGAGCGCTCTCGATTCCAGGGCGTTGGCGATGCTGTTCGAGATGAAGTTGGCTTCCAGCGACATACCCTCGGCGATTTCTACAAAGAGAAACTCGTCAGCACCCCAGGTATATCGGGCTGCGGTCTGCTGTTTCATTCCGAGTTTCCCAACGAGCTAAGAACCGATTCGATGTATTTCGTGTGGTGCTTGACCTCGGCGAAGTCGTCCAGGGCAATGAGGGAGCTGAGTAGACCGATGGTGGTCTTGACCCCGTCGATGTGCGCTTCGCCGAGAGCTCGTTCCCCGCGGGCGATGGCCAGCTCGCGTGTCGGCGCCCAGACAATGATCTTGCCCAGCAGGGAGTCGTAGAACGGGGCAACGGTCTTGCCGGAAATGAAACCGAAATCGGACCGCACACCAGCCCCCCCAGGCAGGTTCATGGTCTTGATGAGACCGGGGCTGGGCATGAAGTTGTTGTCCGGGTCCTCAGCGTTGATGCGAAATTCCAACGCGTGCCCGGAGAATGCAACCTCATTCTGGGTAAGGTCGAGCTTCTCCCCCGCGGCGATGCGCAGTTGTTCACGAACCAGGTCCAGCCCCGTGATGGCCTCGGTGATGGTGTGTTCGACCTGAATTCGGGTGTTCATCTCGATAAAGGCGACCTCATGGCTGTGCGGATCGTAGAGAAATTCAACGGTGCCAACGCCGACGTAGTTCGCCTTACGTGCTAACTCAACCGAGGAGTCTCGCATCCGTTTGCGAACCGCGTCGGGTAGCCCTGGCGCGGGGGCTTCCTCGAGAATCTTCTGCTGTCGGCGCTGCATCGAGCAATCACGGTCTCCGAGATGCACATAGGTTTCGCCGTCGCCCAAAATCTGTACTTCGACGTGGCGTGCCTTCGTCACAAACTTTTCGAAATAGACGTCTGAGGAGTTGAAGGCTCCGAGCGCCTCCGCCTGCGCGATTTCGACTGTTCCGCGTAGCTGTGCGGGGTCCTCAACCAAGCGGATGCCTCGCCCGCCGCCGCCGGCGGAGGCTTTGACCACGAGGGGGTAGCCGATTCGTGCTGCAATGGCTTCGATGTCGTCATCGTCGCGCAGTGCCGTCTCGGTGCCAGGGAGAGTCGGGACTCCGGCGTCGATCGCTGCGCGCCTGGCGCGAGACTTGTCCCCCATGAGTTCGATCGATTCCGGGGAGGGACCGACCCATGTCAGCCCGGCAGCAATTACCTTGCGCGCGAATTCAGCATTTTCCGAGAGAAAGCCGTAGCCGGGATGCACGGCATCAGCGCCGCTGTCGAGGGCTGCCTTGAGCACGGCGTCGTGGTTCAGATAGCTGAGGCCGGCGGGAGCCGGTCCCACGACGATCGCCTCATCCGCGAGATCAGCGGCGAGGGATGTTTTGTCGGCTTCGCTCACGACCGCAACGGTCACGATGCCCATTTCTCGAGCGGTGCGAATGATTCGAACGGCAATTTCGCCGCGATTGGCTATGAGAAGTTTCTTCATTGGCTCTTCCAGTGAGTCGAGGGAAACGTTGAACGGCGGGGAGGGTACCTGGGGTGCCACCCGGGAAGGATCAGAACGTTATGGCGATGACGTCACCGGGGTTGACGACTCCGAAGTCTTCAATTTCGAATTTTTCGAGGACACCGTCGAATTCGGCGCGAACCTCACTGAATTGCTTCATGATCTCAACGAGGCCGATGGTCTGCCCGGCCGAGACAGTGTCGCCCTCGTTGATGTACGGTTCCTTGCCCGGGCCGGGCTTGCGGTAGAAGATTCCAGGGAGGGGGGAGATGATCTGGTGGCTCATGGGTTCACTTTCGTCGAGCTTGAGTGTGTTGGGACGCCTGCCGGTGCCGCGTGGGGTAACAGCCAGCGCCGGCATTAGTTTCCGAGCGCCTCGCGCACGGCCTGGGCTACGGCCGGAGAATTCGGGGTGTCCGAATGAACACAGACGGTGCCGAAGGGAATGTCCAGGACCGTGCCGTCGTTGGCGAGGACCTTTCCGTCCTCGAGTACCCGGCGCACGCGGGTTGACGCCTTCTGCGGATCGGTATTCTCCGGGCGCCGGAGAATGATGAGGCCTCCCTCAGCGTTGTAATCGAGATCCACGTACAGTTCCCCGACGAATTCGACGCCCTCGCGCTCGGCGACGATCTGATGGGCGCTTCCGGCCAGACCGAAGATGGGAACGCCATACGACTTGGCCACTTTGGCAGCTCCCTGCATCAAAGCTTCATCCCTGGCGAGCATTCCATACAGGGAACCGTGCGGCTTGATGTGGTTGAGGGGCAGATCGTACTTGTGCAAGAAGCCGACGAGCGCGCCCACCTGATACCGAATGATTGACTCGACCTCGTCGGGCGTCAGCTTCATCTCGCGCCGACCGAACCCGACCAGGTCCGGCAGCCCCGGGTGGGCACCCACGCGCACACCGTGCTCCCGGGCGAGCGCTGCCGTGGCATCCATCGCGTCGGGGTCTCCCGAGTGAAAACCGCAGGCAACGTTCGCAACGTCGATCAGCCGCATGAGTGCCTCGTCATTGCCAAAGCTGTGGATTCCGAGGGATTCCCCCATATCGGAATTCACGGTGATGTTCGAGTTTCTGTTCACGTCGTCCATCCCTCCACGCTACGGTGCCGTGACAGCACGGCCCAGTAGGCATCTGCACTAAGCTTGCGAACAACTTTGTGCAAACTGCCGAAAGAACGGGATTCAAGATGCGCGTGGTGGACCTGCTGTTGGAACGATCCTTGCAACTGTTGCTGCAGACGCCGTCGTCGGAAACGCGTCTTGCGACGGAGCTCAGCGGATGCGCACCCACCGAACTCATGGATCCCACGCCGTTCCTGGACCCACATTCGTTGCTGCTGACCAGTGGAATCGGCATGAACTTTTCCGACGAACGCACCTGGGACGCGTTCGTTGAACGCCTCGCCGAAGTACCTGTCTCGGCCATCGTCTTCGCGACGGGAATGGCTCACCGCGCCCTGCCACCCGGCCTCATTACCGCCTGCACCGAGCATGACGTTCCCCTACTGGAGGTACCCGCGGCCGTTCCGCCGCTGCAAGTGAACCGCTTCATCGAAAGCGTCATGCAGGCTGAGCGCCTGGCCGTGGTGAACCGGGGTTGGACACTGGCCGACGAGTGTGCGCGGTTGGCCAACCAGGATGCCGAGGTCGTCACCCTGCTGGCCACGGTCTTCAACGTGATCCAATCCCCGTTGGCCGTGTACGACGCCTATGGCACGGTGATCGCCCAGTACCCGGCTCTGGCGACTTGGACGGCCGGACTCAGAACGAAGCCGGAGGTAGGGGTACTCAGCATTCCCCTGCCTATGGGGCTTAACAATCCCTGCCGCCTGGCCATCAGGGAGACGGACAGCGAGACTTCGCTGTCTTCTCTCCTGGGGCCAGTTGCTTCCATCATCGCCCTGCAGCTCAACCGATCCGTCATCGTTGATGCCAGCCGTCAGCACGAGATTAAGAATTTCGTGATCGCGTGCGAGTCGTGGGAGGAAGCGACCCATCTCGACGTGCGGCGAGCGTTTCAGGACATCGGTCTGGATGCGCGAGTGGAAACATCCGTTCTGGTGGCGGATATGAGCGGGGAGTTGGCGTCGACCTCCTGGCAGTTGCGCGTGGCGCTGCACGAGAAGTTTCAGACCGTTCGGGTCACCGAGTTCGGCGACAGACTGGTCGCTTTTGCGCAAAACCCGCGCGTGGACTTTGACAAGGTCGCCGAGCGGCTGCTGCAAATCCACGACCGGCAACCCCTCGTATTGAAGAGTCCGACGCTCAGCCTGTTTGAACTTCGGCTGTCGGTCGTGCACTCACTCCAACTCGTGCAACGGATCGAACGACCCCAGCTCGCCCCGGAGTTGGGCCTCAGCGCGATCGTCACGGCCACCGCAGGGCGCGGGGCGAAGGAATCAGCACGCAAGTTTCTGGCCCCGCTTTGGGAACACGATGCGAAACGCGCCGGCCCGCTGGTCGAAACGTTGCGGGCGTACCTCGACAATGACGCGCAGCCGTCGAAGACGTGCAGTGTCTTGTTCATTCACCGCAACTCACTCAACTATCGACTGCGCAAGATCGAGACGTTGTTGCGCCTCAATTTGGGCTCCGTCGAGGGCCAGGCCACCTGCCTCATCGCCCTTCGGCTGGTTGACCTCAGCGACAAATAGGCCGGCGTTGGAGTGCCTGATGGCAACCCACGCTGTAACGAGCACGCCCTGCCAGGCCAACGCCAGCAGGATGTACTTCACGATCGGCAGGAGCATCAGGAGAAAGATGATCACCGATGAGGTCAGTACCCACACCAGGTTGGGCAGCTTGATACGAAAGACCCGTTCGCCAAACGATTTGAGGTTTGCGGCGCCCAGGTAGTAATTGGCGGTGTTGATGCGGGTCTGGGATACGAAAACGACAATGAGGCCCAGAATGCCCATCATGGAGACGATTCCGCCGGCGATTCCCGTCTCCGAGGTCTCGAGGCCCGGGATGGTGAAGGTCAGAAAGATGCCGACGCAGGCGCTGAAACCGTAGGCGATGATGTAGAAGACCCAACCGAATCTCCAGCGCTGGTGAAACTTGATGTCCTTGCGCTTGCCGAGGGCGGCGTAGTCAATGGTGAACATCATCATGATCCAGACGCCCATGTAGGCGGCAAAGGTGGCGAGCCAGCCCGGCCCACCCATCGTCAAGGCCAGTCCCGATTCGGGCTGTTGGGTGAGCCAGGTGCTGCTGAATCCGTACTGAACGCCGGCCCACACCACGGCCGCGACGAGTCCGCCGACATAGATCGGCAGGAGCCATCCGTTGAGTTTGTCCAGGAACCGGCGAGCTCCGCCGAGGATGAGCGGCGTGGAATACGCCACCACGATGAGGTACCACATCCACATCTCGCCCCCGAAAGCGACCTGAAACGCGTAGGCGACGATGGAGCCTTCGAACACGGCGTAGTAGATCGCGACGAGGGCGAAGATGATGGTCGCGATCGCCGACCCGGCCGTGCCAAGAATGGTGCGCGAGAAGAGGGCTACCGTCGTGCGATTGTTAATGGCGTACTTGGCCAGAACGCGGTTGATCAGGCCATACGCCACGATCGTGAGAGCCAGTCCGATCAGGGAATCTTTGGTGCCGTAGGCCATGGCCAGTGCGGCACCGATGTACACAAAGAACATGGCGCTGGCGACGCCTTACCATGCCATTGAGAGCTAACCCCTGGTCATCTGGTCTTCGTCATGGCCTTCGCGGCGGAGGGCATCCGTCGCCTCAACAGTATTGTTACTGCCGGTCAAATTCACATTCACTAGGTACCTCCATTAGGGCCGGTGGCGACCGGCAAAATGTTTCGTGATTGGTGATGCACAGTGCGAGAATTCAGGTGAAACGGATGATTGAACGCCGGGGTTGTCGGGCCAAGCGAAGCCCAGCGCTGAATAACCTTCTGCAAGTATGTAAATGCCCTGTGCATCCAAACCAGTAGGCAAGTGCAATATCGATCAGGCTCTGCCTGTGCAAATGCACAACGACGGATTGTGGCGTACGGTTCTACCCCCGGCGGGAGCTAGACCGTCACGATCGGCCAGTGCGATGAGGATCGGCGCTCCATCAGTGCCCGGTGCTCCTGCGTGGTCGTGGCGAAGAGCTCCCCGGTGCCCCAGTCGAGAATGACGCCGTACCGGCGAATCACGTCGAGCATGTCGAGGTCACCGCTCACGAAACGAGCGGAGACGAGCGCGGGATCTTCCTTGAGCCACCCGATTCGGTGGGCAGCGATGTCGTGTCGCAGTGCAACGCTTGCCGCCTCGTCGACCACGTAATCGTCCAGATCGGGATCGATTGCCGTGATAACCACGCCATAGTCTTTGGCTGCCCGTCCGATGGAAACGTAGCCGTCGATGACGTCATTGAGAACCTCGGGGTAGGTACGTTCGAGCGGATCACCGTAGCCACCACCACCGGCCGACGGCCGCACGAAGGAGTCCCCCGATTGCACCGGAACCGAGGAGAAGTTGGAACCGAGAAAGCGTTCTCCCTCGGTGCCCTTGTTCAGCCAGACTCCGTGCGGAATGGACGGAAGGCCGCCTTCGATCCCCCAGGTGATGGACCGCGCGCGGTCACAGCAATAGCTCATGACCGCGTTCTGTGCGTCGGTGAGCATCCCGCCCTTCTCGCTGCCCACGCCGCCCCGAAAGCGCCCCGGACCGCTGGAGTCCATGCCGATCTAATGCATGGAGGTCAGCACCGGCGAGAGCCGTTCCTGGCCCTCGACCGGCTGCACGGCCAGGCCAGCGCCAAAGGCCGGTGCCGTAGCGCCGCTGCCGTCCTTGCTCGCACGGCCGCCCCAGCCGCCGGCCATCCAGTCGTACCACATGAAGTACAGACTCTCCTCTGACCGGCCGTCCTTGCCGCCGACGAGCAGGTAGTCCAGGTTGAAGGCGCAGGCCATCGCTCGTTCCGGCATGATCTTGGACCAAATCTCGAAGATGCCGTTCATGAGCTTCTCGTATGGTCCGGAACAGAAGCCGGTGACGGCGTTCGGCCAGCCGGCGTTGACGACGGTTCCCTCCGTGCCGATGTCAGCGGTGACCGCGGCGTAAAACCCAGAGTTCAGCGGAACATCCGGAAAGACGGTCTTGGTGCCGGCGTAGATTGCCGAGTATGTCGTGCCGTAGCCGGAGTTCAGGAACGTGGCCACGACCGGCGCCGATCCGGCCAAATCCTAGTGGATGCCGGTGCCGTCGAGGGTCAGCTTGATCTTGATCGGTACGAGCCCTTCGTCCTTGCCCGGGTCGTTGTCCCTGTAGTCGGTGGTTTCCCAGACGCCGTGCGGAAGGCCTTCCAACCGTAGTCGAACGGTGTGTTCGACATAGTCCTGGGTTTCCTGCATCGCGTGCTGCACGGTTGCCTGTGAATATCGGTCGACGAGACGCAGAACTTCGCGCTCACACATGGCCGTGGCTTCGGCCAGGGCATCCGGCCCCGATCCGATGCTGACCGACAACGAACGCCACTGGCCCAGGTAGCGCATGGAGATTTGCCGCTGCAGCAGTGCGTTCTCGTCTGCGACGCATTCCTGGCGCAACCGTGCCATCGCCTCTGACTCCAACGAGGTGTACATGCCCTCAAGCGCTTCGGTGTCGGCATCGGCCGCAATTCCGGTGAACATGCTCGACAAATCGTGACGAATGTCCACGAGCAGACTGCCCAGAGCGGATGCTACGCCCGGGTTCGGCGGGATAATGACCGTTGGTATGTTCAGTTCACGGGCCACCTCGGCCCCGTGCAGCGCGCCGGCGCCGCCAAAGGCCACGAGTACGAAATCGCGGGGGTCGTGCCCTCTGCGGATGGAGACCAGTCGGACGGCGTCAGCCATGTTGGCGTTGGCCACCTGGATCACCGCGTGTGCGGCTTCAGCGATCGGCATATTGAGCGGATCGCTGATGAACTTCTTGATCGCCTAGGTCGCGAGCGCCTTGTTCAAATTCTTCGCCTCCCGCGAGCGAGGCGCCCAGGCGGTTCAGCACGACGTTGGCGTCGGAGTTCGTCGGCTGGTCGCCGCCGGTGTCGCAGCACGCGGGACCTGGATCGGCGCCGGCGGACTGCGGCCCGTTCCGAAGGGATCCGGCGATGTCGATGTAGGCGAGCGAGCCACCACCAGCCCCAATCGTCAGCACATCGATGCTCGGGAAAATGATTGGGTGGCCGTACTCGACCTGCCATTCCTTGGTGATGCGCAGTTCACCGCCGCTGACCAACGCGATGTCCGTTGACGTTCCTCCCATGTCGAGGCCGACGGCGTTTTCGTAGCCACACTGCTGGGCCACATGCTTGGCCGCGATAGCACCCGCAGCGATCCCCGACGAGGCCAGGCGCACCGGGAAGCGTTCGACCATGCGGGGGGTCATCGACCCTCCGCCCGAGTGCAGCACCAGAAGGTCTCCCTTGTACCCGCCGGCCTTGAGCTGATCGGACAGCCAATTGACGTAGCCCGACACGAGCGGGGCGAGAACGGCATTGGCCACTGTCGTGTTGAACCGATCATGCTCGAAGATTTCCAGAAGAATTTCGGCCGACGTCGACACCGTCGCATTGGGCAGTTCTTCCTCAAGTATTTCCCGCATGCGGATTTCGTTCTGCGGGTTCGCGTAGGAATTCATGAGCCGCGAAGCATCTCATCGAGGGCCTACTGCAGGAAGCGGCTTTGGGCGGCCTGGGGCTGCTGCTCGATGAGAACGGCGGCGGGTCCCGCACGATGGCCAGCATCCATGCGTTGGTTGCAGACTCCGCCGTTGTGGCCGATTGGCTCACCCTGGCCGGGACCGAACTCGTCGTCGGCACGTCGGAGCCGTTCAGCGAACTGGCCAGTACCCCGATGGCGTTTCGCGAGGCCGAGACGGCCCTGGAAATAGCACGGCGGCGCACGACGCAGGCGGGCCGGCACCGCGGGGCCCAGCGCACCGTGGTGCGGTTGGACGAGGTTGACCTGGCCAGCTGGCTACTGGCGAGACGCGAGGCGCCGCAGCTGGAAGACAAATTGCGCAAATTTGTCGCGACCCTCAACCTCGACGACGACCTGATCGAAGCCCTGATCGTGTATCTGGCGTTGGATCAGGATGTTGGGAGAAGCGCCCGGCATCTGTATGTTCATGCCAATACGGTTCGGTATCGGCTGCGCAAATGCGAGGAGTTGCTGGGAACCCCGATGAGCAGCACCGCCACGATCGCGAATCTGTACCTGGCTTTTCAGGATGACGTGCTGGCGCTGCAAGACCAGATTGAATTTCTAGCCCGGTAAGGCCAGGGAGCTAGGCGAGTTTTTCGACCTCGACGAATTCGATGGTGCGGGTCCCCCGGTTCTCGACGGTGTGTTCGGCGCCGGAGGGGCGTGTGTAGCTCTGGCCATTGCGAATTTCAGCGACAATTTCCGAACCGTCGGCGTTGATCACGTGCATTGTTTCAGTGACGAGGGGCACCACGGCATACTCGTAATCATGAACGTGCATGGGAATGGCATCTCCCGGTTCAATCGTCCATTTGGTCACGCGAAAAATCCCATTGTCGATTTGAGTCTCGCTGGTCGCCAACTTTTTCCTTCGCTCTCTTCACCGATATGACAGTGATCATACTCACCCATCGAAAAATGACGCGGCAAGTGGCAGTCAGGCGCCGCGCGATCGACGCGGGAATTGCGAATCTGAGGGAGGGCGACCGCACGCGTAGTTTGGAGAACGCATACAGTGCTCCAACGCACCCAGACAGACAAGGCTCCCCCATGCTCCAGCTCACCGAAACGGATATCCGGGCGGCGTTCATCAATGCGTCCCTGAGTGAGCGCAAGGCCGTGACCCTGCCGTCGAACGTGGCCACGCTCGCCGGGGCCAAGCTCGACTATCTAGGCTGGCGTGACCCGAAGATTCCGGGCCTCGGTTATGTCATCGCGCAGCTCGATGAGGGCCCGGTCGGGCTGCTGTTGTGCGAACGCAAGGGCAAGATGGTCACCCGGCCGCAGTGCTCGTGGTGCATTGACGTGCAGCTGCCCAACGACGTTGCGTTCTTCAGCACCAAACGCGCCGGGCAGGCCGGGCGAAACGGCGACACGATCGGCATTCTCGCCTGCTCCAACTTCGAGTGTTCTTCGAACGTGCGTAAGCTCCCCTCGGTCGCCTACATCGGCTTCGACGTTGAGGCGGCACGCCAGAAGCGCATCGGCGCCCTGGGCGAGCACCTGCGCAGCTTTCTGCGGGACGTGCGCGACGGGAGCTAAGCGCCGGCGGGCGGCGCAGCATCCGCTTGGATGGTGCGGGCGTCAGCTGGATCCTGCTGGCGGCGGCTGGCCAGAAGGAACGGCAGACCGATGAGCTCGACGACGGCGCCGATCACAAGCGAGGTGCCGTAGCCCTGCAGGTCGGCCGCGCGACCGAGGGCCGGCTGGATGAACACGCCACCGAGGCTGCCGAACAGCGAGTCGAACGACAGCACGGTTGCGCGCTGTTTCGACGGGATCATGTCGTTGAGGTAGGCCTGCCGTACCGGCCCGGCGACGGCGAACACGAAGCCCCAGACGACCAATAGCAAGACGGCCAGCCAGAACAGGCTGTTCAGGCCGAGCGCCACGAGCGTGCCGATACTGATAATTCCCGCCACCAACACCATGCTGGTGCGTTTTCTAAACAGTGAGCGGATGCGCGGCGCCAGCAGTCCGCCGCACACCTGCGCCAGGGACAGCACGGCCGCGGCCAGCCCGGCAATGGAGTACGCGGTCGGGTCGCCGTACAGCTCGAGTAGATAGGGCTGCAGCGCGTAGAACGCATAGATTCCAACCCCGCCGGCGAAGGGCGCCGAAAAGATCACGTAGCGCACCGAGCGCTTTTTCAGGCCGTGCTCGATCGATTGGGTCAGCACGTTGCGGGTCGCTTTCAGCGGGCCGGCGGAGCGATCCGGGGTGAAGCCGAGGTCTTTCATAACGATGTACGCGAAGACGAACATCAGCATGAGCACCCCGGCGCGCACCAGGAACGGCACCCCGAGGTCAGTGACCTGAGCGATCACCCCGCCGAGTACTGAGCCGGTGAACATGGCAATTCCGGTGACGATGAGGCCACGGCCGAACACGGCTTCGAGGCTGCCGGTGTAGCCGGTCGCGGCCAGGGCATCGACCAGCCAGGCTTCGACGGCGCCGGAGAAGAAGGTGAAGCCGAGTCCGAGCAGCACCGACACGATCGCCCACCAGACGAATGGCGCGTGCCAGAGCCAGAGCATCCAGTACAGCCCGGTCGTGACCGCCAGTGTGACGGTGCCGAGCAGATAGGACGCCTTACGCCCGACGGTGTCGGCGACTACCCCGGTCGGAATCTCGAAGATCACCATGCCCACGGTGAAGAACGCGTTGGCGGCGAAGGCCTCGAAGTTCGACAGTCCAGCGTCGAGCAGAAACAGGGTGTTGATGCCCCAGATGAACGACGCCGCGAGCGTGTTCCCAAGCATCAGGGTCAGGTAGACGCGCTGCACCCGCCGAGCCGCCGGGTTCACGACCCGCACCCAACGCTGCATGTATGCACAGAGTAATCATCGACCTACGAAGAGCGGATGGCTAGCCAGCTATTCGTTGCAGGCCCCTGGTCACAATATCGGGCGCGCGATCTGGCTTGGACGCGTCTACCATGGCAGGCGTGCACCAGCCCGTGTGTCCTTTCTAACGGCGAGCCAGCACCATTACTTCCCATCTGCCGCAACCAATTATTTGACGGATGCCCGGAAGCTCGAGTTTGACGTCGGTTTAGCGCCGCGGCACCGAGTCGCGAATGATGAGTAGCGCCCACCACTCGCGCCTGGCTCAAGGTCGGTTGACCGTGGTGGCGCGCGTTCTACCAGACTCAGGCGCTTGTGGGATGCTCGGCCAGATACGCCGCCGGCCCCTGTGGATCACCCAATGTCGTATATGATTCAGAAAACGATAATAGAACACGGTGTTCTATTATAGAACGGTGACTGATCGCCGTGCGAGACCACACCGAGGAACCACACCTAGGAACCACACAGAGAAGTGAGGAAGCCGTGCAGTTTCACCACCACGGATACGTGTCCACCGATCCCCGCGTTCAGGACGCCGCCGGGGTCGGCATCGATCGCCCCGACGAACTTCCCGACACCGTCGACGTTCTCATCGTCGGCACGGGCCCGGCCGGCATGATCACGGCCGCCCAGCTCTCCCAGTTTCCCGACATCACGACCCGCATCGTCGAACGCCGCGGCGACCGCCTGGCGATCGGGCAGGCCGACGGCATCCAGGCCCGCAGCGTCGAAACCTTTCAGGCCTTCGGTTTCGCCGAACGCATCATCGCCGAGGCCTACCGCATCACCGAGATGGCGTTCTGGAAGCCCGACCCCACCAACCCGGCCAACATCATCCGCACCGCCCGCGCCATCGACGACCCGACCGGCATCAGCGAGTTTCCGCACCTCATCGTCAATCAGGCCCGCGTCCTGGATTATTTCGCCGAGGTGATGGCCAATGCGCCCACCCGCATGACCCCGGATTTTGGTTTCGAATTTCACAGCCTCGTGAACACGAATGAGGGCGAGCACCCCGTCACGGTGACGCTCGTGCACACCACCGGCGCCCACAAGGGCCAGGAACGCATCGTGCACGCCAAATACGTCGTCGGCGCCGACGGTGCCCGCAGCGCTGTGCGCGACTCGATCGGCTGCACCCTCGCCGGTGACGCGGCCTTCCACGCCTGGGGCGTCATGGACGTTCTCGCCGTCACCGATTTTCCCGACATTCGCACCAAGTGCGCCATCCAGTCCGGGACCGGCGGAAGCATCCTGCACATTCCGCGCGAGGGCGGCTACCTGTTTCGCATGTACGTCGACCTCGGCGAAGTCGCTCCCGACGACAATGGCGCGGTGCGCCAGACCTCGATGGAGCAGATCATCGCGAAGGCGAACGCCATTCTGCACCCGTACACCCTCGACGTGAAAAACGTCGCCTGGCACAGCGTGTACGAGGTTGCTCACCGGCTCACCGACCGCTTCGACGATGTGCTGCCGGCGGAGATCGGCATCCGCTCGCCGCGTGTTTTCATTCTCGGTGACGCCTGCCACACGCACAGCGCCAAGGCCGGCCAGGGCATGAACGTCTCGATGCAGGACGGCTTCAACCTGGGCTGGAAGCTCGCCTACGTGCTCGACGGGCGCAGCCCCGACAGCCTGCTCGGCACCTACTCGGCCGAACGCCAGGTCATCGCCAAGAACCTGATCGACTTCGACAAGGAGTGGTCGTCACTCATGGCCGCCAAGCCGGAAGACCTCAAGGTGCCACTCGAGGAGTTCTACACGCAGACGGCGGAGTTTCCGGCCGGCTTCATGACCCAGTATCCGCCGTCGATACTGATCGGCGAGGCGACCCACCAGTCGCTCGCGACCGGGTTCCCGATCGGTAAGCGCTTCAAATCGGCCCCGGTGGTGCGGGTCGGTGACGCCAACCCGATCGAACTCGGCCACCACCACCGCGCCGACGGCCGCTGGCGCGTCTACGCGTTTGCCGACGCCGCATCCGTTGAACTGGCCACCTGGGCAGAGTGGATGCGCACCTCTCCCGACTCGCCGCTGCTCGCCCACACCCCGGCCAGGAGCGACATCGACAGCATCTTCGACGTCAAGGTGGTCTACCAGCAGGCCCACGTCGAGGTCGATATCAGCCGGGTCTCCGAGGTATTCCTGCCTAAAACCGGCCCGTTCGGGTTGATCGACTACGAGAAGCTTTACGCCACCGACCCCAAGCACGACATCTTCTCCCTGCGCGGAATCAGCCGCGACGGTGCCATCGTGGTCGTGCGACCCGACCAGTACGTCGCGAACGTGCTGCCGCTGACGGCGACCGACGAGCTCGCGACGTATTTTCGGCAGATGCTGCTCGTGCGGTAGCCGCTTCAAGCGGATGCCGACCGGTCAAGTGGCACCGTCCCGGAAGGCCGTTGCTTTCTCGGCGAGCGGATGCCGGTGGGCCGCCGCCCCTAATCGGCCGACGGCCGCGGCGGTCGCGGGCAGTTCACCGTGCGGCGGGCGAAGAACTCTGGCCGGTGGCTGCGAAATATACGCACCACGCGACCGGGATGCTGACTAGTCTGCAGCCCCCTCACCAAACCGGGCCGCCAGTTCACTTCGTGAGCTGATGCTCATCTTCGAGTAGATGTTCGTGAGATGGTACTGCACCGTCTTTCCGGTGACGTTGAGTTCGGCAGCCGTCTGTTTGTTGGTCTTGCCACTCGCGACCAGGCCTGTCACGGCCTGTTCCTGTGCGGTAAGCGCCGCAAGGTCGCCCCCCTCCCGCCGTGCCACGTTCAGCCCGCCAGCGAGCAGCTCCCGATCGCACCTTCGTACATACGGTATCGCCCCCAGCGAGGAAAATATGTCGCGCGCTGTGCTGAGCTGCGGCGCGGCGTCGCGGCGTTTGCCGGCGCGACGCAGGGACTGACCATAGGCGAAGTGCACTCGCGCCCGGAGAAAGGGCATGGGTAGGCCTTCGAGGGCGACCAGACCCTGTTCGAAAACGCCCCTGGCCTCCTCGATCTCGTCCTTGGCGCTCAAGATTCGGCCACGAACATAAGCGAGCCGGGCAATGGTGGAACGGTGGCGGCGCTTGTCGGCAAGTCGTTCAAGTGGGCGAAGAAAATCCCCGGCTTCGTCCACTCGATTCACCATCACAAGCGCGTTCGCATAGACGTCCTGCCACGGCCAGAAGCCCGGCTCGTCGATTCCGTGGGATCGGTCGAGCCTCAGCATTGGAGTGAGGGCCCGAATGACGCCGTCGTAATCGGCCTGAATTTCGGCCACCTGAGCAACCGCCAGACACGAGGGTATTTGCATCACCGGGTAGTCCTCGGCCGTTGCGGCCGCCAACCGCCGGTGAGCGGATGCCCGTTCCAGGTCGCCTCGCAGGGCGAATACCTGGGAAGCTGTCCAGTGCAGAAGCGGGCGAGTGAGATCGATGTGCGAGCTCTCCTGGTCAATGCTCGCGCGCGCAACGGTTCGCAGAGCATCGTCCCAACTGCCCAGCGTGAACTCGGCCCGCGCCTTCCATGCCTGCGCCCAGAGGGAAATACGCAGCGAACCATAGTTGTAGGCCGTGGGTACGGCGATGGTGAGCTCGTCTCGCGCCAGCTCGGGCTCATCCATGGCCAGTTGCAGCCAGCCCTTACCGAGCCGCATCCGTTGCGACTGGGCCCCCACAGCGTTACCGACGGTCATCTGGTGATAGAACGCGGTCGCTTCGGCGGTCTTGCCCAAGGCTGCCAGTCCGAGGCCAATCATGGCGCGTGATTCGACCGCCGCCGGGATATCTTCCTCCACGAGGTTGGTCGAACGTTGCGCCCACTCCACCAAATCCGGACCGTGCCATTTTGCGAGGGAATGCAGCACGAGTCGTTGTGCGACCGTCGCCGTGGTGCTCGCATCGGCCTGCGGGTCGCACTGATCCCAGGCTTCAACCAACAGTCGTTCGGCCTGCACCTGGCGCCCGCGCAGTACAGCCAGGTACCCCTGAACCGAGTCTCGAAGGGGTCCACGGCTGAAACTTTCGATTTCGTCGATATAGCTCAGCGCCCGCGGCACATCACCGGCGCCGACCAGGGCATCGATGCCGCATAGGAGGCGTCTTTCCCGCTCCGCCCTCGTCGGCCAGAGACGGGCCGCCTGCAGAAAATTCTCAGCCGCCGGTTCCCAAGCCCCCACCTCCGTTTGACTTACCGCGAACTGTTCGATTTCGGCAGCGAGCGCAGCATCAGGCACCGCCGTCGATGCCGCTCGATGCGTCAGCCGGTCTCCGTGACCCGGGACAAGTCGGGAAGCGGCCCGATGCAGCGCTGTACGACGTACCGGGCCAAGGGATTCGTATACCGCCGCGCGCATAAGAGCGCTCGAGAATGAGATGCGAAAAAAGGTATCGTCGCCAGAGGTCTTGAGAAACCCCGCCGTGCGGGCCTGATCCAAAGCCTCCATCGGCACCCGCGTCCCTGCCAGGGCGACCGCCGAGGCAAAGACCGCATCTACGCCGAGCACGGCTGCAGCCTCGACGAGGGCACGAGCATCGGCGCTGGCACGCGTGAGCCGCTCCAGCGTCTCCCCGGCGAATTGCCGCGGCGCCGGGAGCACATGCTGCCATTCGGACCAGAACCGTGGCGGGTGTTCGGTCAGCAGCTGCAGAATATGACGCGGATTTCCAGCCGTGTGCAGGCCCAGCCGGTGGGCCGTTGACGTGGGCAGGTCGATCCGGCCCGAAGCCAGGGCCAACCGTTGGATATCAGCGGTGTCCAGCGGGCCGAGTATCGTCTGCGTGCATCCCGATAGCTGCACCAGCCGCGTAGTTACGGGCGACAACGGATGCCCAACCTCGACCGTGAGGATTATCAGCACTCGATCGCGCCGCAGTCGCCTCACCAGGTAGAGAAGTGCCTGCACGGATTCGTCATCGGCATAGTCGACATCGTCGACGAAGAGAACGACGTCCCGGTCTTCCGCGCAGGTGCCCAGAGCGGAGAGCACGGCTTCACCGGCCGTATCGGGTGTCGAAGCCGCCTCCCCCTCGCTCCACGCCCTTCCCCCCAACAGTTGGTCAAGAATGCCCCAGGGGATGTTCTGCTCCCAGGAAACACCGCTTGCCCGGAAGAGCGATGCCCCGCTCTGGCGGATGAACTCGTCAACCAGGGCCGACCGGCCACTCCCACGCGGTCCCGTCATTACGGCCAGGGGTACACGTGCGTCGTCGGCCGACCTCAGGAGTCGTGCGAGCTGCGCGAGCTCGGTGCTCCGACCAAAGATCCGAGGTACAACATCATCGTCGTTCATTACCCTGAAGCGTAACCGACGCCGATACGGCCGGGACCAGCTGCGGTTCTGGCACCGTCGATTCTTCGGCGTCAACGTGGCGGGGAACAAAGGCCGTCACGAGCGCACCGAAGAGAGCGACGCCGGCGAAGACGAAGAATGCCACCTGGCTCGCGGCTCCCGCGGCGATCAGAAAACCGCCCAGGAGCGGGCCGAAAATGCCACCCAGGCGTCCGAATCCCGCGCACCACGCCACTCCCGCGGCTCGAACCGGTGTCGTGTAGTAGTTCGAAACGAAGCCGTAAATGAGAACCTGCGTGCCGAGGGTGCCGACCCCCGCAACGGCCACGGCGCTGAGCAACACCCCGAGCGGCAGGTGCAGCGTGATCAGGATCAACGACAGGGTGGCCAGACCGAACGTGGACGATACGATCCGCCGGGGGCCGAACCTGTCAGCCGCACGGGATGCGACGAGCCCACCAATGACGGCGCCGGCGTTGAGCGTCACAAGAAAGAGGAGTGAGTAGTTCTTGCCATAGCCGTACTGCAGCATAATCTCAGGCAGCCAGGTGTTCAGTCCATAGGTGAGCAGCAGCCCGGAGAAGCTCATGAGGCCGAGCAAGACCGTGGGAAGGAGAAAACGCTTGCTGGCCAGGCCTGGGAAGCCAGAACGCTGACCGACATGGTCCGACGGCACCGCTGCCATGGTGACGCCATCGGCCAGCATGGGGATCCCGGTTCGGGCCGAGAGGACCTCAGCTTCGAATATGCGGCCGCGGGAATATAGCCATTTGGGTGACTCGGGAAGTTTGACCAGGGCAATGGGCAAGAGAACCGCTATGGGAAGCGCACCAATCAGAAACATACCGCGCCAACCGATGGAATCGGAGAGCATCATGGCCAACAGGGAGGCGATTAGTGCCCCTGCGGGAACGCCGGAGTAGACGAGCGCGTTGTAAAAGTTGCGACGACCGGCGGGAGCGAATTCCGCGATCATGGCGCCGGCCGTGGCGATGAGCGCCCCCACGCCGATCCCGGTGAGAAAGCGCATCAGTCCGAACGCCGTGACGCTCGTGGTCATGGCGGTGGCTGCCATGCCGATCGAGAACCACACAATGTTGATGAGCATGATCTTGCGGCGGCCGAAGTAATCTCCGACCGCCCCGGCGGCTAAGGCGCCCACCATGACACCCATGAGCGCGTAGCTGCCGAGCAGACCAGCCTGCACGGGATCCAGTGCGCCGATCTGACTGGGATCGCGAAGAAGTGTCGAGACCACGGTTCCATATACGACCAGGTCGTAGCCGTCGAAGATGAGCGCGAACGCGGTAATGGCCACGACCCAGCGGAGCGTTTTTCGCTGGCGGGCGTCGGTCGAGTCGTCAATGCTTTTCATGGTGCAACTCCTTTGTCACAGGGATGAATGTACGGGTGGAAAAATGCGCGTCAGCCTAGGTCTCCGCCGGCAACGGGAAGCACCATGCCGGTGAGATACGAGGCCTCGTCGGAGGCGAGGAAGACGATGGGAGCTGTCTGCTCGTCGAGTGTGCCGTAGCGCTTCAGCAGCGTCGAGTCGATGGTCTGGTCCACAATCTCCTGATACCAGGCGATCTCGCGCTCGCCATCTGGGGAGGGGCCGCGCTGCACCAGACGGGCGGGGGCATCGGTTCCGCCGGGTGCCGTTGCCACGACTCGAATACCGTACCGAGCCGTCTCCATGGCCAGTGCAGCGGTGATGGCGCCTACGCCCCCCTTGGCTGCGGCATAGGGAACCCGATTGATGCCACGGGTGGCAACGGAGGCAACATTCACAATCACGCCGGCCTGTTGTTCGATGAGATACGGCAAGACCGCGCGGCAGGCCCAGAGCGTCGGGAACAGCGAACGTTGGATTTCCTTTTGGATCTCCTCTGGACCGTAGTGTTCGAAGGGTCGGGCCCAGATCGTGCCGCCGACGTTGTTGATCAAAACGTCGATGCGACCGCGCCAGGACTGTGCGGCGGCCATCGCCGACAACGTGTCGTCGTACCGCTCGAGATCGCCGATGACGCTGAGCGCCTCGCCGCCGGAGCCGCGAATCTGGCGAGCGACCTCGTGCACCAGTTCGGCACGGTCGATCAGCACAACGAGGCCGGACTCCGCGGCGACCCTCCGCGCCACGGCCAGCCCGATGCCCTGAGCAGCACCGGTGACGACCACGATCTTGCCGGCGAACCGGCCCGGGTGCATCCACTCCGTCATCGAACACCCTGAGCCACGGGTGCCACGAGAGCGAATTTCTCATAGTAAAAGTGTGCCGGCTCGATGTCACGTTCTCGAAGATGGCCTCGTACCGCTTCCACCATGGCTGGCGGCCCGCACAGGTAGACGTCGACATCCCCGCCGTTGATGTGCTCGGGGCCGACCAAACTGGTGACGTACCCCTTATTAATGGCGGTGCTGGCGGCATCCGCTACGCAGTGGTCAAAGGTGAACTGCGGGATGCGATCGGAATAGAACTGGAGCCGGTCAAGTTCCACGAGGTCGGCGTCCGTGCTCACACCATAAATCAGATGCACCGGATGCTGCAGCTCAAGCCGTGTCATGGACTCGAGCATCGACAGAATCGGTGCCAGGCCGGTGCCACCGGCCATGAGCAGGGCTGGCCGCTTCGCCTCCCGCAGAAAGAAGCTTCCCATCGGCCCGGTGACCTGGAGCCGGTCACCTACGCACGCCGTATCCCGCAGGTAACTCGACATGAGGCCGTCATCTGTAATGCGGATTAGGAAGGTGGCGGTCGCCGCCGTCGGTCCCGAACTGAACGAGTAGGAGCGAGTCTGGTCGGTACCGGGAACGCCGACATTCACGTATTGGCCGGGAAGAAAAGCGAGAGAATCCCGGTCGTCGAGTTCGAGCGAGAAGCCGTAGGTGCCCGGGGAAATCCGCCGGATGTCGGTGAGTGTCGTGTCGAAGGCAATGGCCTGGGTCTTGGCGAGGTCCGATGTGGTGGCGATCTGCAGCACGAGGTCGCTCTGGGGCGTCATCTGGCACGGCAGACAATAGCCTGCCGTCGCTTCATCATCGGTGAGGGCATCCTCGATGTAATCTCCGCCGTCGTACGACCCCGATTCGCACAGGGACTTGCAGGTGCCACAGGCACCGTCTCGGCAATCCAGCGGGATATTGATGCGGGCTCGGTAGGACGCGTCGGCGACGGTCTCTCGGGGTCCACATTTCACGAAACGGGTGACCCCGTCCTCGAAGCTCAATGCAACCTGATACGTCATTTCAACTCAATTCCCTTGGGCGATGGTGCCGGGTCAGATGTGGTCGGTCAGATGTGGTAAATATCCACGACGTGGTGGATGTAGTCGTTCTTCAGCACGACTTTCTTCTTGAGGATGACCGGCTGGGTACCCGAGAAATCGATGGTGTAGAACGAGGTTCCGAAGTACTGGTCGATGTTCTGGTATCGGTAGTACAACGTGAGCCAGTTGAACCGCACGTCAACCAGATCTCCGCGCTGCTCGACGACCTCGACATTGCTGACGTTGTGGCCGGTGCGCGGTTCGGGCAGGCTGGTCGCGCTCGAGCGGTCCGTTTTGATGCGAAACACCCGGTCCTCGATGCCACCGCGGTTCGCGTAGTAGATCAGCGAGATCTCGCGCTGCGGGTCGTCCACCAGCGTGTCGTCGTCGGCCCAGGCCGGCATCCAGAATTCAGAATTGGGGTGGTAGCAGTCGATCCACCGTTCGAATTCCCGGTCGTCCAGGAATCGGGCCTCGCGATAGAGAAACTGCTGAATCGCTTCGATCGTGATGACGCTCTCGCGGGTGTCGAGTGTGATGGTCATTTGCTCTGGTTCTCACTGTCGCATGTCACTGTGGTGCCGGTCTTGCGCACCGATGTGCGCTGCCGGGTCGATTCCGTGTCAAGGGCATCCCGCATGGTCTCCAACCAGTACCCGTGCTGGATGGGGTACAGCCCCTCGTCTTCGGTGCGCGCACCACTCGAGATAGGTTTGAGCTCGATCTTGTCGGCATTCTCGTCTGGGCCGGTGATCTGGTGGGCGGTGCCACGACTCAGGTCATTCCATTTGGCGGCCGTGGCCCGGTAGGTCTTCTGGCAGGACCGGAATTCTTCGAGGTCGTCAGGGGTCGCCATGCCGGAGGCGTTGAAGAAATCTTCATATTGACGGATGCGCTTTGCCCGGTTCGAGTCGCTCTCACCCTTGGGTGCTATGCAGTAGATCGTGACCTCGGTCTTGTCGACGGCGATAGGACGCAAATGACGGATCTGGGATCCGAACTGGTCCATCAGGTACACATTGGGGTACAGGCACAGATTGCGGGAGATGTTGATCATCCAGTCAGCTCTGGCCTCGCCGAATCGCTCAACCAGTTCGTCTCGTCGATCGAACAGCGGTCGGTTGCTCGGGTCGAGCCACTCCGTCCAGAGCAGAAGGTGGCCGTGCTCGAAAGAGTAGTAGCCACCCTTCTGCTTGTCCCAGCCGCCGGCATCCATTGCCTTGGTTTCATTGAGCGACTCGCCGCTCGTGCGCCTAGCGGTTGTGGCCGCATAGTTCCAATGAGTGGCGGTGACGTGGTAACCGTCGGCGCCGTTTTCGGCCTGTAGCTTCCAGTTGCCGTCGTAGGTATAGGTGGACGCGCCACGCAGAACTTCGAGGCCATCGGGAGACTGGTCCACGATCATGTCGATGATCTTGGTGGATTCGCCGAGGTGCTCTTCGAGAGACTTGACATCGGCGTTGAGACTGCCGAAGAGGAAGCCACGGTAGCTTTCGAATCGCGCGACCTTGGTGAGGTCGTGGGAACCATCCTGGTTGAACTGGTCGGGGTAGCCGGCGTCGCGGGAGTCCTTCACTTTGAGCAGCTTGCCGGAGTTGTTGAAGGTCCACCCGTGGAACGGGCAGGTGAAGGTTGTGCGGTTGTCGGTTTTGCGACGACAGAGCATGGCACCACGGTGGCTGCAGGCATTGATCAGCGCGTTGAGCTCGCCTTGCTTATTGCGTGAGATCACGATGGGCTGGCGCCCGATATTGGTCGTGAAGTAGTCGCCGACATTCGGGATCTGGCTTTCGTGGGCGAGGTAGATCCAATTGCCCTCGAAGATGTGCGTCATCTCGAGCTCGAAGATTTGCTCGTCGGTGAAAACACTCCGCTTCACCCGATGGATCCCGTTCTCCGCATCCTCGACCAGTGCATCGTCGAGGAAGGTTGAGATGTTAGCTCGCGCGTCAGTCATTGCCGCTCCAATCAGGTGTGGGCTGCGTTGCCCGGGGCCAACCGACACTGGATGGCCGAAAATTTGTTGTAATGACGACCATTCCAGCGCGCGGAACGAGTCGCACTAGACATTTGCCTAGGGTCACTCTGGGGGGTCTGTTGGCACCGGCCGAAGGGTGAATAACGTGATGGCAGGCGCCACCGCCACTAATCGAGGTTCATGTTGAAGATCACCAGAATCGAAGCGATCCCCTTCGCCATTCCGTACAACAAACCGCTGCGTTTCGCCAGCGGCGAGGTACGGGTGGCGTCGCACATCCTGGTGCGCGTACACACCGAGGACGGCCTGGTCGGCGTCGCCGAAGCGCCCCCGCGCCCCTTCACCTATGGGGAAACGCAGGAATCCATCGCGACGATCATCGAGAAGACGTTCGCGCCAGAGCTGGTGGGGATTTCCTGCCTCAGCCGCGAACGCATCCACGCGGTCATGAACCGTACGATCGGCAATCCCACGGCGAAGTCGGCCGTCGACATGGCCGTCTGGGACGTGATCGGAAAGTCGCTCAATCTGCCGGTGACCACGCTGCTGGGTGGCTACACCGACCGAATGCGCGTCTCGCACATGCTGGGATTCTGCCAGCCGGAGATGATGGTGGCCGAGGCCGAGCGGATGCGCGACAGCTACGGCATCACCACCTTCAAGGTGAAGGTGGGCCGCCGGCCGTTCCGGCTCGACGTTGACGTGTGCCGGGCCCTGCGTGCGGGGCTCGGCGACGACGTCGAGCTGTACATCGATGGCAACCGCGGCTGGACGGCGTCGGAGTCCCTGCGGGCCCTCGCCGCAATGAGCGATCTCGACCTCACTTTGGCCGAGGAGCTCTGCCCGGCCGACGACGTATTGGGGCGCAAATGGCTGACCGAGCGCAGCCCCATCCCGGTGGTGGCCGACGAGAGCGCCACCACACCCGGCGAGGTCACCCGTGAGCTGCTGAGCGGGGCATCCACTGCCATTAGCATCAAGACGGCCCGCACCGGCTTTACCTACTCGCAGCGAGTGCTCTACCAGTGCGAAGGCCTCGGGGTTGAAGTCATCATGGGCAACCAGATCGACGGCCAGATCGGCACGATGTGCACTGCCGTCTTTGGTTCCGCCTTCAAGGCCACGACGATGCGGCCGGGCGAACTGTCGAACTTTCTGGACATGTCGGATGACCTCCTCACAGAGCCCCTCAAGATTTCGGACGGCGTCCTTGCCGTTCGCAACGTACCTGGACTGGGGATCGACGTCGATCCCCAGAAACTGGCGAAATATCGCCAGGACCAGTGACGAGAAACATAAACATTCCCTGCCTCGGCACGACGTCGTCTGAGGCACGAACACGAGATGGAGTCCACCATGACCGCACAGACCACAGCCGAGAGCCGCACCGAATTCGACGCCAAAGCCGCCGAGTCGGGCCAGCAGGCCACCGATCGTTATTTTGAGAATCACCGGGTTGATGTTGCCGTGAGCAAAGAACGCGTGAACGTGCTGGCTGCAGAGGTTATCAATGGGGTGGCCGACACCATTCGTCGGCACAAGGTGACCTACGACGAGTTCCAGGCGGTGAAGGGCTGGCTCATCCAAGTGGGCCTCGACGGTGAGTGGCCGTTGTTCATGGACGTGTGGGTTGAGCACGCGGTCGAAGAGGTTGCGACTGAAAACCGGAAGGGCAATAAGGGTGCCATCGAGGGCCCGTACTACGTGGTCAATGCCCCAGAACTGGCAACCCCCGCAACGCTTCCGATGCGCGACAACGAGCCGGGTACCCCGCTGCTCTTCCAGGGAACGATCACGAGCGTCGACGGCGCCCCTCTGCCCGGTGCCAGAGTAGAAATCTGGCACGCCGACAGCCTCGGCTACTACTCGCAGTACAGCCCCGGCCTGCCGAAATGGAACCTGCGTGGCACCGTCGTGGCCGACGAGTCCGGGCGGTTTCAGATCAACACCATCGAGCCGGCTCCCTACCAGATTCCCACCGATGGCGCCTGCGGCAAGCTCATCGCTGTGGCGGGGTGGCACGCCTGGCGCCCTGCTCACCTGCACCTTAAGGTCTCGGCTCCGGGACAGCAGCTGCTCACCGCACAGCTCTATTTCATTGGAGATGCACACCTGACCGACGACATCGCGTCGGCCGTGAAACCGGAGCTCGTACTGACCCCGACGGCCGTGGCGGGTGGACACGGCGAAGAAGTGACCTACGACTTCGTGCTCGACCCGCTCGACGCCTAACCGACTATCGCTGGAGGACAAGCAAATGCTCTATGCCGTCACGATGACCGTCAGCATTCCCCCGGGCCAGGATCCAGCAGTGACGGCCGACACCCTCGCCAGGGAAAAGAGCTACTCCCAAGACCTGCAGCGCACGGGGGAATGGGCGCATATCTGGCGCACCGTGGGGCACTACTCCAATCTGAGTATTTTCGATGTGGCAAGCAATGAGCGCCTGCACGAGATCTTGTGGGGGCTGCCGCTCTTTCCGTTTATGGAGGTCGACGTGGCGCCGCTTTGCGTGCATCCGTCGAGCATCAACCGGGCGGGATAGTTGTGGTCTTCCTCAGGCGGTAGTTCTCTCGCCCCAGCGGTGGCACCCCAGGGTCAGCATGGTACATGGTTCAACAAACGATAATAGAACACGGCGTTCGTTTATAGAACACAGCTGATAGTGCTGCACCGATGCTTCAGGCATTCGGCTTCGCCGAGCGCAGTCGCCGCTGCGAGCGGATGCCGCCGCGTCGCCGCCCCTACTCGGCCGCGGGACGCTGGCGGTTCTGTTTCGTGGCTGAGCGCTGCTGTTTAACGGCGAGGTGCCGCCGCCCCGAGCCCTTGGTGGGTTTGGTGGCGCGGCGGGCGGGCGGCTCAGCCGCCAGCCCGGCGCTCACCAGATCGCCGAGTTTGCGCAGCGCGATCTCGCGATTGCGCAGCTGGGAACGCTGCTCGCTCGCGGCGATGGTGACCACCCCGGAAACGAGACGGTGCCCGAGGCGGGTGAGCAGCAGCATCCGCTCATCATCGGAGAGAACCGTCGACTCGGCGACGTTCCAGGACAGCTCGACCCGGCTGTCTGAGGTGTTGACGTGCTGGCCGCCGGGCCCGGACGAACGCGAAAAACGCCAGCCGAGTTCGCGCTCGGGAATGATCAGCGCCGGCGATACCTCAAGATCCATGCATCAAGCGTGGCACAGATGGCTCAGAACAGGGGCCAGGGCACCGCGGGCATGTCGCCGCTCGGGGCGGGGAACTCCCCCTCGGACCGCAACCGACCGCAGCGTTCGGCGAGCGCGGCGACTTCTTCGGTACTGAGAAGGCCAGCAAGGGTCGCGCCCAGCGCACCATTCAGGTCGGCCTGCACCCGGTCGATGCCCTCGAGTTCCTCGTCGGTGAGCGTGTCGCCGAGCCAGCCCCACAGCACGGTGCGCAGCTTGTGCTCGATATGAAAGGTGAGCCCATGGTCGACGCCGTGCCGGTGACCGTCGGGCATGGCGAGAATGTGGTCGCCCTTGCGATCGGCATTGTTCACGACGATGTCGAACACGGCCATGCGGCGTAGCGCCACGCTGTCTTCGTGGATGAGGGTGACCATCCGTTCGTGCTCGTCTCGCCCGTCGAGAACGTGTCGCCACCCGGTTGCCGGCACGGCGTCGGAGGCCACGAGATCGACGGCGGCCTGCGCGGGGTCAGACTCCTGCCACAACTGCACCATGCCTTCGCCCATCGGGCCCTCGCGCAGCCAGGTGCGCGGCACGACGTTCCAGCCGAAGACCTGCGAGACCAAGTAGGCCGCCACCTCGCGATTGGCCAGGTGGCCGCCCGGAAAATCCCACAGCGGATGTTCCCCCGCCACCGGTTTGTAGACGACCACCGCGCCGTCGATGCTCCCCAGGAACGTTGCATTCGAGGCCGTCGTGATGCGGCCGGTGAGCTTCAGCTCACCGTTGATCAGGTCGGGAATCGGCATCAGGCTTCGGGCAGGGTGCAGGTGTGCCCGTCGGCGTCGACAGGGTAACCGCAGAGGGGGCACATGGGCCTGCCGGCGCCGACGACCTCGCGCGTGCGTTTCGCGAATGCTCGCGCCGTGCCGACGGGGATGCGCACCAGCATCATTTCAGCCACGTCTGCCGGATCGAGCAATTCCTCGTCATCGTCGGTGATCGGGTAGGCCTCGATCACGACCTGCACCGTCGACGGGTCCCAGCCCAGACTCATCGCCCCGGTGCGAAATTCCTCGGCGACGGGCTGTTCGAGCGGGTCGTTGTCGACGAGCTCGATGGGGGTCGTGGTCGGAATGCTGAAGGGATTGCCCTCTAAAGTGATCAACTGGTCGAGGATCTCGTCGATCTTTTCGCCGAGAAGCGCCGACTGCTGTTTCTCCAGCGCGATGCTCACGATGCGGGTGCCGCTGCGCACCTGCAAGTAAAATGTGCGCGACCCGGGCAGGCCGACGGTGCCGACGACTACCCGGTCGGGCCAGTCGAACTCATGGACGATTGTGGGCATGTGAATATTTTACCCGTTCGAGGTGCGCGCTGGCTGATGACCGGCCCCACCGCCGACCGGCGCATCCGTTGAGTGGATGCTGCCAGCCAGCCAGGACAGATCGCCGCCGTCGGTGTTGGTCGCGTGCACGCTCGGCCTTTTGGGGCCGTATTGCACGATCGATACCGACGCGGGCCCGACGTTGATACGTTGGAACAGGTCGAGGTGCATGCCGAGCGCGTCAGCCAAAATGGACTTGATAACGTCGCCGTGGCTGACCGCGACCCACACAGCACCGGGCCCGTGCTGCGCCTCGAAGGCGGCGTCGTGGCGTCGAATCGCGGCCACCGACCGCGCCTGCATCGCCGCCATCGACTCGCCGCCGGGAAAAACCACGGCTGAGGGTTGCGTCTGCACCACCGACCAGAGGTCTTCTGTGGCCAGGTCGCTGATGGTCCGGCCCTGCCACTGGCCGTAATCACACTCCGTGAGATAGTCGTCAATCGGCATGACCGGGGAACCACTCTGGTGGTCGAGAATGAGCTGCGCGGTCTGCTGGCAGCGTTCCAGGGGGCTGGAGACCACGGCGACCAGGGGCACCACCGCGAGGCGTTTTCCGGTCAGCGCCGCCTGGTCCTGCCCGATCTGGTCGAGTCGCACGCCGGCGGCCCGCCCGGCGAGTATTCCGGCGGTGTTTGCGGTGGTGCGGCCGTGCCGCACGAGAATGACTGTGGCCATGGGTCTAGCCTAGGCATCCGTTTGGCGAGCTTTGGACGCGCACCATCAAGGCTCGCGGCACGTGTTGGGGAAGTCCGCGCTGGTTTGAACACGTGTCAGCTTCTCAATCGCGTGTCGCGACGCACGACACCCAGGCTCAGCCGACCTCACTGCGCAACGGGAGCGTTCGCACGCTGGCAAACTGCCGCAGGCGACCGTCGATCGGGTCGGTGAAGCGCACCTCGTTCGCCAGCAGCTGCAGGGGGTGGCTGAAATCGTCGATCGCGATCTCTCGCACGACCGGATAGATCGGGTCCTCAGTGATCGGAATCCCAAGGCCGAGCATGTGCATGCGCAATTGGTGGGTGCGGCCGGTGCGCGGCGTCAGTCTGTAGACGCCCTGGCCGTCGATCACCGAGTCGAGTTCGATCAACGACTCAGCGTTGGCCGGCGCGTCCGGCAGTACCTCGGCCTGCCACTGACCACGGCGGGTCGTGAGGTGGTTGCGCACCGTCACGGGCAGGTCGAGGCCCGGCAGCAGCGGCGCCAGCGCCCAATAGGTCTTGACGACCTCCTGGCGTTGGAACATCGACTGATACGCCCCGCGCCATCGCCGTTCGGTTGCCAGCACCACCAGCCCCGACGTCACCCGATCCAGCCGATGCAGCGGCGAGAGCTCCGGAAGCCCGAGTTCGGCGCGCAGCCGCACCACCACGCTCTGCACGACGTGGCGCCCGCGGGGAATGGTCGAGAGAAAAGCGGGCTTGTCGATCACGACGATGCGATCGTCGCGATAGATCAGGTGGATGCGCCCCGGAACGAATGTCTCCGCGGCCAGATCGCGGTGGAACCAGACAAAGGTGTTCGGCCGGTATGGGTCGAGACCGGCCACCGCGGTGCCCGACTCGTAGACCAAACGCCCCTGAGCCAGAAAGCCGGCTACGTCCACGAACTCCGATAGGCGCTCATCCAGCCAGGCGCCCATCGTGTCCCACAGCGGATGCTGCACCCGTTCCGGGGTGCAGACCCACGCGGCCTCGAGGCCGTGACGTTGCGGAAGTGGCGAGCGCGGCGGCATCCACTGATCGTACGTCTCGTCACCCTGTCACCGTGCGACGTACCTTCGGGATTTTTCGTTGACATCATCGCGAGAGTTTAATAGCGTTCCTTTCGCGGCACCACATCTCGAATATAACGCCCCATCAGCACATACTCAGGCAACCCACATAGGAGAAAAACTCCGAAATTCGCAACCCCTTCAAGCCGTCGTTCCTTTGGCCTTCCGAGCGAACTGGCCGACATGCTTGCCCTCGAGGTAGGCATCAAGTCCGCTCGTCATCGAACACCTGGAACGGGGATAGCCGAGGGTTCGATGTCCAGGGCGCGCAGCACTCGACGAATCGCAGCGATGCTCTCGACCGGTTTGCCGCGCTCGATGGCCGACAGCACGACCAGTTCCACTCCGGCGGCCGCAGCAAGGTCGGCACGGGTCAGGCCGCGAATCGCGCGCTCATCACTGACACTTCGCCGGGACAAATCCGAATGCCGTCGCCATCGTATCCAGGTTGATTTGAGCCTCCACTTCGTCGGAAGCTTCGTCGACCTCAACACCCAACATCCACGCCAGGGAACGCCGTGTTGTTTCAAATTTCTCGTGCGCGACAAGGATTCTGACAGGAAACCGTCGGCGGCCGGCGGCAACCCACCGCTGACTAATCGGGTCGTCGAAGACCCCGACGTCCATTGGTGGATACTTGCGAATCAGCTGCCCGGTGCGCAGCGTCACCTCGGGACGATCAATTTTGAGACTTTCCAAGCGCACGCCGAGCGCCCCGATCGAAACACCGCTCCCCCAGAGAAACTTTGCTAGCTCTGGACCGCGAGTGGCGGACCAGTCGATCTTTCGCATTTCCTCCTCGGGCAGCAGCAGTTGCGCCGCGAATGCATTCGCCGCCGACTCGTCCGATATCGAAGCTGGCTCGTCAATCGGCGTGAACTCCGCTCGAGAAATGTGCCCAAGCTCATGAGCTATTGTCCAATTCTGTCGACCCCAGAAGTTCTCAGTCGGGACAACAATGACAGTTGCGTTCGGCAACTGCATCGAATAGCCGGCGGCGTCGGGCATGGCTAGTTTGACGACGTCGATGCCGAAAACGCGCTCAACGGCTTCCGCAAAGTGAAGTGTCGAATCCGAGCCAAATGCGTCGAGCAGCATCTCGCGGGCCTCGGATGGATCGGTCGGGACCGCGCGCCGAGCCAGGGGCTGCAGGTCGTCTACTGCCTGGCGGAACACCAGAGCAACATCGTCCAGAATTGTTCGCTCTCCCGCCGCCGCTCGTGACAGTTGGTAGCCGTTAATCTGCGAAAAGTTGTGGCGGGCAGCGATACGGATCGAAAATGGGTCTTCCCCCGTCAGTATCCAGTCGACCGACATCCGAAGTTCCCGTGCCAAGCTCACGAGCTCGTCACCCGTGAGTCCACGTGTTTCATTGAGCGCACGCGACAGAGCGCTCGGCGCCATCCCGATGCGCCTCGCGAGTTCCTTCTGAGACGTGCCGGGCGCCATCTGCTCCAGGCACGTCAGAACGCGGTCTCGAAGGGTTTCCATCTCCCCAGACTCCCCCTCGTTGCGAAAATCACATCGGTCGGTGTGCTCTGGTTTGCAGACCGCGAGAAGGTCGCCGGTATTAGCGCTCCGCCGCAAACCGCAGCGCCATCGACTCCATTTGCTCCATCACCAATTTGATCGCGGCGGGCTGCTGGTCAGGCGGGTAGCCGTTCACAACGAGCAACCGCTTGATCGACGAGCGCAGCTTGGCACGCACATCGTCGCGCACGGTCCAGTCGGTGCGCACGTCGCGGCGCATCACCTGCACCAGCCCGCGCGCGATGTCGGCCAGCTTTCCCTCACCCTGCAGATCTACGGCGGACTCGTTCTGCGCCACCGCGTCATAGAACGCCAGCTCATCACTGGTCAGCGCCGGCGTGAAGTGCATACCACGCTGCGACTCGGCCGCGACCTCCCGCGACATCTCCACGAGCGCGGCAATGACCTCGGCCGAGGTCAGCTGCTGGTTGGTGTACTTGTTCATCAGCTCGGTGATGCGCTCTGAAAACGCGCGCTGCCGCACCATATTGTTGCGAGTGGATGCGACAGCCTCCTCGGTCAGCAACTTGCGCAACGCTTCAATCGCCAAATGCGGGTTGCGCGCCTGCTGCGTCTTCGCCACGAACTCCGGCGTCAGATCGCTCAGCGACGGCTTCGGCATGCCAGCGGCTTCGTAGATGTCGAGCACCTCACCCGATGACGTCGCGGACGCGATCAGCTCCCCCAGCAACCGCTGGATCTCCTCGGGGATTGGCTCGTTGCGGGACTGCCGATCATTGGCATCGCCCTTGGCCATCCACACCCGAATCTCCTCGTAGATCTGCACCTCGGGACGCAGCGCCGCCAGGTTCTGCGACCCCGAGCACAAGGCCCAGGCCCGTGAGAGCTGCCCGGAATACCGGCGGTATTTCACGCCGAGGGTCTCTTCACCCTCGACGATCTGGTTGCCCGGCGTGCCGGGGGCCCGCAGATAGTTCACGGCACCGGTCACCGAATTCAGGTACGCCTTCGGTCCAGCCTTATGCAGCACGGCTTTCCAGTCGTACCCGGCCAGGATGCCGCGCAGGGTCTCGACGAGCGTCTCGGTGAGGGCGACCACCTCGTCGATGTTGCGGCCGATCGGCTTGCCGGTCTGGTCATCCGCTGTGTATTCGGCGAGCGCCTTGGCCAGGTTCTCGGCGAGCGGCGCGTAGGCCACGAGCAATCCGTCTTCCTTGCCGCGAAACGTGCGATTCACCCGCGCGAGGGTCTGCATGAGCAGCGCGCCCTTCAGCGGTCGGTCGAGGTAGAGCGTGTGAAGCGGCGGCGAGTCGAAGCCGGTGAGCATCATGTCTTTCACGATCACGAGCTCGAGCGGGTCGTCGACGTTCTTCAACCGCGCCTTGATCACATCGTTCTGCGAGGTGCGCCGCACGTGCTTTGAAACCGGCGGCTGGTCCGTCGCAACCCCGGAATACACCACCTTGATGATGCCCTGGTCGAGCGCCGCCGAGTGCCAGTCGGGCCGCAAAGCGATGATCGCCTCATACAGTAGCGCGCAAATCTCGCGGGTACCGCCGACGATCATGGCCTTGCCCGGCGCCGCGATGAACTTCTGCATGCGGCTGCGCCGATTCTCCCAGTGCGCGACGATGTCCTCCGCAAGCGCGGCGATACGCTCGGGAGCGCCATAGACCGCGTTGACCACGGCCACACTCTGCTCGATGCGCGCCCGCTCGGTCTCGTCGAGCCCCTGGGTGGCGTCGTCGGCCGCGTCGTCGAGCATCTCTTGCGTGACATCCGCTGCGAGGGACACCTTGATCAGCCGGGGCTCGAAGTACACCGGTACGGTCGCGCCGTCCTCGACCGCGCGAGAGAGGTCGTAGACGTCGATGTAGTCGCCGAACACGTCTTGCGTGTTGCGATCGTCGAACGAGATGGGCGTGCCGGTGAACGCGATCAGCGTTGCGTGCGGCAGGGCATCGCGCAGGTGGCGGGCATACCCGTCGAGGTCGTCGTAGTGGCTGCGATGCGCCTCATCGACGATCACGATGATATTGCGCCGGTCCGACAGAAGCGGATGCTCCATCCCGGCATCCTTCTCGGCCTTGCTGATTCCGAATTTCTGCAGTGTGGTGAAGAAGATGCCGCCGGTGTTGCGCTCGCGCAGCTTCTGCCGCAGGTCGGAACGCCGGAGGATCTGCTCCGGCTTGCCCGGCAGCAGCAGGCTGCGATCGAACGAGCTGAACAGCTGCCCGTCGAGCTCCTTGCGATCGGTGATCACGACCACGGTGGGGTTCTTTAGCTTGGGATGTAGCGTTACCAGGTTGGTGTAGAACTCCATCTCCATGGACTTGCCCGACCCCTGCGTGTGCCAGACCACCCCCGCCTTGCCGTTGCTGGCGACGGCCTGCACGGTGCTCGCGACCGCCTTGTTCACCGCGAAGAACTGGTGCGGCTTGGCGATGCGCTTGGTGAGGCCGTCATCGCCCTCATCGAAAGCGGTGAAATAGGTGAGCAGCTGCAGAAAGTTGTGCTGGTTGTAGAGGCCGGCCAGCGCGGTGTCGAGTCCGGTGACCGCGTCGCCGTCGACCGTGGTCGTGCCCGGCGGAACCGGCCTGCCGTCGTCGTCGACGTTCCAGGGTGAAAAGTGGTTGAGCGGGGTGAATGGCGTGCCGTACGAAGCCGATTGCCCGTCGGAGGCGAGCGTGAACACGCAGAACCGAAACGCCAGCGGAAACTCGCGCAGGTAGGTCTGCAGCTGGGCGTGCGCGGCCGACACGGTGGCCCGCTCGCTGCCGGCCTTCTTCAGCTCGATGATGCTCACCGGCATGCCGTTGCAATACAGCACAATGTCGAAGCGGCGCTTCACGTCAGGCTTCACGAGCTTGACCTGGTTCACGGCCAGCCAGTCGTTCTGCGCCGGGTCAGAACTGATCAAGCGGATGCGGGGACTCACCTCGGCCCCGCTGGCATCGAGGTAGCTGAACGGAAACCCATGCACGAAGTACTCGTGCATGCGCTGGTTCTCGGTGATCGCGTCCATCGATTTGGGCGACGTCAGCTCGGCGAGCGCCTGCCGCAGGTACTCCACCGGAACGCTCGGGTTGAGGTTGCGCAGCGCCTCGAGCAGCCGAGGACGGATGAGCAGCTCACTCCACGACTCACGCTCCCCCGTTCCCGGCGCGATCTTCTCACCAGCCAGCGGCCGCCAGCCGAGCGGCTCGCCCAGCTGGTCGAGCGCGAAGTTCTCCCACGCCGCTTCGGAGAGCCCCACTGGTGGATTCGTGATCGTCATTGCCTATCCCCTCAATACTTTGACGCTGGTGAAAGCTAGTTGCGCAGTGCGTCGGGCATCAGAGCACGCCCGCGAGCGACCTCTCGGCGTCTTTGACGCGCAGCTGGCCCGACATTAGCTGTGGGAGGAGGGCGTCGCGGGTCGCGGCGAGCGTGTCATTCTCGGCCAGATAGGCATTCTGAGTGCTTGAGATTTGATGCAATTGCTCGCCAAGCTGGTCTTGGATTTCGCGATTGGGAAGGAGAATTCGAAGTTTGCCGAGGTCGACCCGTGAGAGCTCCGTTTGGCCCGTGCTGCCCTCCCCCAACTCTTCGATTGCCGACTGCATCCTTAAGAGGCCGTAGCCAGCCGTGATCGGGTTTGTCAGGTTGGCGTCAAACCGGACAATCGAGATGTGTGAATCCGTTGTAACGCGTTCTATGCGGGTCCAACGAGCAACGCGTCCCAGCGTTCCTTGACCGGTCGAATTCACCAGAACGTCATTGACCACGAGAACCTTGTCCTCCCGCACTCTTGAATCCACCGTCCGACGCGAGGGGGCAAGTAAGACTCTTTGATCGCGCACGCACTTTTGATTCAAGATCTTCGTCGTCCCGGCCGCCTCATCCGAGTATGACGGAGTGATCCCCCGCGAAATGAGAGTGGTCACGGTGGTCAGCGATGTTTCGACAGAACCACTCTCGAGTGCCCGCTCAAACAACGATCTGGAAATATCCGCAGATGCAGTGGCGATCCGAGTGTTCGTGGAAATTTTATCGTCAAGAGCGCCGAGTACTTCAGCAATGGCGGTCTGCTCACTGCGATCAATATTTGGAAGAGTATATTTCTTTCGAAAGACCTCAAACTGAAAGTTAGAGATACCCGTGGACTGATTCTGAAACTCCCACGTACCTCCAGCGGCGTAGAGGTCTTGGAGTGCGTAGTAGACAAACTCAGGAGAACATTTCGTTTCGTCGACGCGTATGAGCCTGCAGAAACTTGCCGGAATCAGAATGGCCGAGGCATTCTCGATCATCTCTGCAGTAATTAAGACCGTCCGCCCAGTTGGTCGACTTGAAGTCCCGCCGGAGGTCTCGAGAACGATATCTCCGGGGCGTAAAGCGCGGCTCAACACCTTTGAAGACGGTTCGTACCGGAGCGGTAAATTCGACAAATTGCGCAAATGGACTTGAGGAAAGTCGGCCCCACGAATAACTAGAACTGGGAGGTCGCCGCTGTCACTTGTCGCCGAACCCCAACCACCCCCGATGGTGTGATGGATGACGCTATCAATATGAACTGTCACGAGAGGCGCCCCAATTGCTCGCGCACGACCGCCGCCAGGCGCTCGGACTCGTCGAACTCGGCGAACAGCTCGGCACTCAGCCGGGCGATCTTCTCCTCGATCGGCTCGGCATCTTCCTCGGCCTCAGCCGCGCCGACAAAACGTCCCGGCGTCAACGCATAGTCTGCGGCTTTGATCTCGGCGAGCGACGCGGAGTAGGCGAAGCCGGGCTCGTCTGCGTAGACGAGCGAAGCATCCGCTGCGGAGGGCGTTCCGCGCCAAGCGTGGTAGGTGCCGGTGATTTTGGCGATGTCCTCGTCGGTGAGGGCGCGCTCGGCCCGGTCGACCATGGTGCCGAGATTGCGGGCGTCGATGAAGAGCACCTGGCCGGTGCGGTCGATCGAGCCCTTCTCCCCCGCGGTCTTGTCTTTGGCGAAGAACCAGGTGCAGACCGGAATTGTGGTACTTCGAAAGAGGTTTGTGGGTAGGGCGACCATGCACGTGACGAGATCGGCCTCCACGAGTTGGGCGCGAATCTCACCCTCGCCGCCCGAGTTGGACGACATCGACCCGTTGGCCATGACGACACCGGCGCTGCCGCCGGGGTTGAGCTTGGAGATGATGTGCTGAATCCAGGCGTAGTTGGCATTACCGGCGGGCGGCACGCCGTAACGCCAACGGGGATCCTGCTCGTTGCGCGCCCAGTCCTTGATATTGAAGGGCGGGTTGGCGAGGATGTAATCGGCCTGCATGTCGGGGTGCTGGTCGCGGGCGAAGGTGTCGCCCCAGCGGCTGGCGAGGTTGCCGTTGAGTCCGTGGATGGCGAGGTTCATCTTGGCCATGCGCCAGGTGCGCTCGTTGAGCTCTTGGCCGAAGACCGAGAGCTCGGAGCCCTCCTTGTGGTGGTTCTCGAGAAACTTCTCGGCCTGCACGAACATACCGCCCGAGCCGCAGCACGGGTCGTAGACACGGCCGCGGGTGGGCTCGAGCATCTCGACCAGCACGCGCACAACGCCGGCGGGGGTGTAGAACTCGCCGCCGCGCTTGCCCTCAGCCTTGGCGAACTTCTCCAGAAAGTACTCGTAGACCTCGCCGAGCAGGTCGCGGGCCTTGGTCGACCCTTCGCCGGTGAACCGGGCGGAGTTGAACAGGTCGAGCAGCTCACCGAGACGGCGCTGGTCGACGCCATCACGGTTGTAGATGCGCGGCAGCGTGGCCGCGAGGGTGGGATTGGCCACCATGATGAGGTCCATGGCCTCGTCGATCAGCTGACCCACCTGCTTGAACGGCTCGCCGACCGCGCCGGCGATGCCCTTGGCGTTTTCGGCGATGTAGGTCCAGCGTGCGGTGGCTGGCACCCAGAACACCCTACGGCCGGTGTATTCATCGACGTCGTCGATGAGCTGGCCGATCTGGTCGTCGTCGAGGCCGTCGGCGGCGAGCTCGGTGCGAATCTGCTCACGCCGCTCGTCGAAGGAGTCACTGACGTACTTGAGAAACACCAGGCCGAGAATGACGTCTTTGTACTGCGAGGCGTCCATGGATCCGCGCAGCTTGTCGGCGGCCTTCCACAGCGTGTCCTTCAGTTCTTTCATGGTCGACGGCAGTGCGGCGGCTTTGGTCTTCGGTGCCACTAGGTGGTTCCTTTCGAGAGTGCGCCAGAAGCGATGGTGATGGTGCCGGCGGTGACGCCGGCCATGAGCAAATCGGTGAGCTCGTCGAGCTGCCCGAGCCGATCAAGCGCAAGCTTCTGTTCCCACCGTAGCGAGGTGAGAGCGTCGGCGAGCGCCGCGCGTTGGTTCAGGGCAACCTGACGCACCGGCCAGGCGCGCCAACGGCGATGCCCGGCCGGCATTGACTGGATGTCGGCGGCGAGTACCGCATCGAGCAGACCATTCGGGTCGGCTTGCTCGATGCGAAGAATGCGGGCGGGAAAGAGCACAACGGAGGTGCCTTCCGTGTCGACCAGGGCGGCCGGCCGGGGCGAGGTGGCGAACACCACGTCGCCCGGCTCGGTGACGCGGCCGGCGGGGTAGGCGGCCGCGAATCTCAGTCGGTCGATGCGCCGGCGGCCGAGCGCTGTTGTGCCCGCGACTTCGGCCGGTCCTATTAAGCGGATGCCGGCGGCATCCGTTGCCCCCTCGATCACATCGTCGGCGGCGATGCGATTGCCCGGAATATAGTGCAGGTGCCCGGCGGTGAGGAGCTCGTGCACGGTCGAGGAGACAGCCTTGTCGCTGGCGGGTTCAACCACCAGGTCGGCGTCGAGCAAGGCTGCCAGCCGGTCAATGGTCACGGCGAGCGCCGCTGCCGGCTGATCGGCGGCCGAGGGAACCGTGTGCACTCCGGCCACGAGTGGCCGGCGACTGGCGAGCAGGCTGCGGGTGAGCACGAGTCGGGCAAAGCGAAAGGCGTGGGCGCGCACGGTGCTCTGGCTGCCGAGTGACGCGGCGAGGTCGCTGACGAGGTCGTCGATGGCGGCGTCACCCAGCGGCGTCGCAACGAGGTCGGCGACCATGGCGTAGCGATCGGCAAGGGCGACCCCGGCGTGGGCGGCACCGAGCACCCAGAGCGCCTGCAACTGCTGCGGTTTGCGGGTCAGCAGCCCGGCGGGCAGACGCACGATGGCGCGCACTCGGCCGGAACGCAATAGAGACGAGCGCAGCTCGTCGGCTTCGCGGCTGAGGCCGGTGTCGCTGAGCACCGCTGACGGAGCCAGAACCACGGCCAGCTGCTCATCGGTCATCTGCAGCACGATCTGCTCGATGTTCGAGAGAATCTGCACCGGCGTCATGGTCGGCCGAGCCGCCGAGGGGTATTGCGCGACGTGCACGGCGGCGCCGGTCACGCTGAAGGCACCGGAGGGCAGAATCTGCAGCTCGGTGCGCACGATACCGTGCACCATCAGGCGGCGGCGTTGCAGCCGGGCGGTGGGGCCGGCGACGTTCGCGGTCTTCACCGGCCACTCGCCCTGGTGGATGGCGATGAGTAGATCGCTCGCGCTGCCCGTGGGGTCGACGAGCACAGAATCAGCGGGCTGAGTGAGTCGCAGCGCGGTGACGGTCTCGGCCATGAGGTCAAGGGCGGCACGGCTGAGTGTGAGGTCGCCCTCGTCGGCGAGGTTGCGCTTGAACCGGTCGGTGAGCATCCGTTCGAAGGCGGGCACCGGACCAAACGCGGCCTCGACCAGGGCGTCGACGTAGGCGGCCAGGGTGGGCAGGGTATCGCCGAGGGCTTCGATCTCGCGTAACAGCAGGTCGTCGTCGGGGTCGTGCTCATCGGCCAGGTCGACCAGTTCGGCGGCGGTGAGGGTGCTGAGCGCGTGATCGCACGCCGCGCGCAGGGTGAGCAGAGCCGTGACGCCACGGAAGGTTTGTTCGTCGTGCGCGTCGGATACAGCGTAGGCGGCGGCATCCGCTGCGGCGTCACGGTTGTTGCCGCGGCCGGTTGCGCTGAGCCAGCTGCCCACCTGGTCGGCGTTGAAGAGGTCGACGCCGCGCTGTCGGCTGACCGGCGTGGGAAAGGGTGTGTTGGTGGCTGCGGAGCGGCTGCGCCAGACGGAGACGACCGGGCGTTGCACGTGGGCGAGACCGGCGATGTCGGACATGGTCATCAGCAGTGCGGTGTCAGTCATTGCGTTCCTTTCTCGTGGGTTCAGGTTAGGGCAGATTCATGACATTGATGTTGCTTTGCTGATAACCCCTGTTATCGGTGTTCTCTGCGTACTAAACGTGGCGCTGCAATAACTTGTTCCTGTGCCCGCCGCAGTCGGCCGGCACCAGCAGGTGAGGATCGGCCGTTGTCATTGGGGGGAATGGCCGCTCCTCACTTGCCCCTCCCAAGCACCATCACCAGCACAGGCACCATCACCAGCAAAGGACGTCAGAATGACTACCAGCCAGCGCCCCGCTCCGACCGGCGTACCGACCACCCAGCAGGAACAATTTCTGCTTCCCGCTCCCCCGATTCAGGCGGTCACCATGCCCAACCCGCCCATCTCGCAGAAATCGTTTATGGCCACCTGGCTGTTTTCTTGGCTGCTCGGCATCTTCGCCGTTGACCGTTTCTACCTCGGCAAGAGCGGTACCGGCCTCTTGAAGCTGGTGACCTTCGGCGGGTTGGGGATCTGGTGGCTCGTCGACCTCATCCTCGTGCTGGTCGGTGCCCAGCGCGACAAGCACGGCCTCACACTCGCCGGCTACGGCCAGTTCAAGAAGGTCGCCTGGATTGTCACCGGCGCGGTGACCGTGCTGTCGATGATCGTGTCCGGTATCAACGCGGGTAATGGACCGAGTGAGAGTCCGGCCGCTGTGGCGCCGGCCGCCGCAGTCGCCGATGCGGCGGACGAGCCGGTCGTTGACGAGCCGGTCGTTGAAGCGGCGCCCGTCGACACCGTGCAGTCCTGGGCCGACGACGCCTTCGGCACGTTCGAGGTCGTCTCGCAGACCGGCTTCGGCGATAACCTCGTCACCCTGCCCGCCGGTGCCACCGCGGGGATCGTCACCGCGACCCACGACGGGAGCAGTAATTTCTCGATTTCCGTTCTCGACGCTGCGAATGCATCCACTGGGCAGCTGCTCGTGAATACGATTGGCGCCTACAACGGCACGACCGAGTACGGCTTCAGTTCTTTCGGTGAGGACGCGACGCTGCAGATCACCGCCGATGGCAACTGGAGTCTGACCATCGCGCCGATCTCTGCGGCACCCGGGCTCGCGGCATCCGGTGCCGGCGACGGCGTGTTTCTCTACGACGGCTCAACCGGCAAGCTCACGGCGACCCACGACGGCTCGAGCAACTTTGCCATCATCGAGGAAACCGACGAGCTCTTCAGCATGGGGCTGCTCGTGAACGAGATCGGGCCCTACTCGGGAACCGTGCCGCTTGGCTCCGGCCCATCGGCCATCGTCGTCAGCGCCGACGGCAACTGGACGCTGCTGGCCGAATAGCTGACGGCCGTCGCGTGGCACGTGTTTGAGAAGTTGGCACTGGTTTGAACACGTGCCGGCTTCTCAAACACGTGCCGCGGTCGTTTACGTCAAACTGACCCAGATCAGTCGGCGCTAATCTGTAGGCGGAACTGGTCGCGCTTGATGTGCAGGTTCCAGAGGTGCTCGGCCAGTTTTGCCGGGTCCTTCTCGGGGTGGCCAGCAATGATTCCACCGCCGATGATGAGTTGGGAAACCTGGATGCCCTCCTCGCCAAGAACCTCATTGAGTAGCTGCGCGTACGCGGCCTGTCCGGCAAAGGCAATCGACGTACCGGTCAGGCTACGCACCGGAGTCACGGCCGTTCCGCCGTTAACGAACAGGATGGTGCCCCGGTTCTTGCCCAGAAAACGCATGCCGGGAACGACCTGGTGCACGGCCGCGACGGGGCCGTAGACGGAGAATTCGATCGGTCCAACGAGATCAGCGGGTGTCGTTTCGAGCACGGGACGCATGAAGTCCTTCTGCGGCAGGGGGCTGTACTGCAGCACCTCGATCGCGCCGAGGGTCTCCGCAACCTGCTCAAGCGCTCGCGTGATCGACGACTGGTCCCGCACGTCGGCGACAAAACCCTTCGCTGTAATTCCTTCTGTGACCAGTTCGTCCGCCAGAGCATCCACTCGCCCCTGGTTGCGCGAGATCAACGCAACGGTAAATCCTTCTGCTCCAAAACGACGCGCTACTGCTGCCCCGAGTCCTGTACCTGCACCGATGATTGCGATAGTTGTCATGCGGGTTGCAAGACCCGTCGATGGCGAGATATTCCCGGCCGGTGCACGGTGAAGGCGTCGCGAAAGCGGATGCCCTGGGTAGGTCAGACAGTGCCATGCTGCGGCCTCGACGGTGTCGGTGGAATCACGTAACGTTGTACGAGCGGATGTCACCGTCGACACGTGCCACGGCACGGGGTTTCCTCGCATCTCATCATCGGCACTGAAAGACTTTTTTTTATGACGACCACCGTTCCTGCACTCGCCGCCCCCGCGGCCAACCAGCCCCTCGTTCGCACCACGATCGAGTTGCGCACCCCCGGCGCTCACGACGTGGCGATCGACATCAAGTTCGCCGGCATCTGCCACTCCGACATCCACCAGGCTCGCGACGAGTGGGACACGGGACTGTTCCCGATGGTTCCCGGCCACGAGATCGCCGGCATCGTCTCGGCCGTCGGCAGCGGCGTCACCCGCTACCAGGTGGGCGACCGCGTCGGCGTTGGCTGCTTCGTCGATTCCTGCCGCGAGTGCGCCAACTGCCTCGCCGGCGAGGAGCAGTACTGCCTGAAAGGCGAGGTCGGCACGTACAACGACCGCAACCACGACGGCACCCCCACCAACGGTGGTTACAGCACCGCGATCGTCGTCGACGAGAACTACGTGCTCGGCATCCCCGATGGCATCGAGCTCTCCGAGGCCGCTCCCCTGCTCTGCGCCGGCATCACGCTCTACTCCCCCCTCACGAACTGGAAGGCCGGCCCCGGCAAGAAGGTCGCCATCCTCGGCATGGGCGGCCTCGGACACATGGGTGTGAAGATCGCCCACGCGCTCGGCGCCGAGGTCACCGTGCTCAGCCAGACCCTGAGCAAGAAGGAAGACGGCCTGCGTTTCGGCGCAGATCACTACTACGCCACCAGTGACCCGACCACCTTCACCGAGCTCGAGAACCACTTCGACCTCATCGTGAACACCGTCGCCGCGAACCTCGACCTGGAGGGCTACCTGAAGCTGCTCGCCCTCGATGGCACGCTCGTGCACGTCGGAATCCCCACCGAGCCTGACAGCGTGAAGATGTTCTGGCTCGCCGCCCAGCGTCGCTCCATCGCCGCCTCCAAGATCGGCGGCATCCGCCAGACCCAGGAAATGCTCGACTTCTGTGCCGCCCACAAAATCGGCGCCGACATTGAGATCATCTCGGTCGATCAGGTGAACGAAGCCTACGAGCGTGTTATCCGCAGCGACGTGCGCTACCGTTTTGTTATCGACGTGGCCACGTTTGCGAACGAGACCCGCGTCGACGCGTAGGCGCCCCGACCAGCGCGGCATCAGCCTCGCCGGTCGATAAAAAACCCAGGCACGAACCGCCCCGGGCCGCAGATTTCAACGTGGTCCGGGGCATCCGTCATTAAAGGAGTCCCATGAAGTACGTCAAGCTCGGGACCACCGGTTTGGATGTTTCAGCGCTCGCCCTCGGATGCATGAGCTATGGCGAGCCGGAGCGCGGAAACCACGCCTGGACGCTGACCGAGGCGACCAGTCGCCCCTTCATTCGGCAAGCCGTTGAGTCGGGCATCAACTTCTTCGACACCGCAAATGCTTACTCGGCCGGGTCGAGCGAGGAAATCCTCGGGCGCGCCCTCGCGGAGTATGCCAGCCGCGACGAGATCGTTGTGGCCACCAAGGTCTATTCGCCGGTCGGTGAAGGTCCCAACCAGCGCGGCCTGTCACGCAAGGCGGTGCTGCAGGAGATCGACAACAGCCTGCGTCGCCTCAACCTCGACTACGTGGACCTCTATATTGTGCACCGCTTCGACCCCTTCACTCCCCTCGAGGAGACGCTTGAAGCCCTGCACGACGTGGTGCGCTCGGGTAAGGCGCGCTACCTGGGCGCCTCCTCAATGTTTGCCTGGCAGTTTGCGAAAGCCCTGCGCCTGCAGTACGTCAACGGCTGGACGCCGTTCGTGTCAATGCAGAGCCAGTACAACCTGATCAGCCGAGAGGAGGAGCGTGAAATGTTCCCCCTCGCCGCCGACGCTGGCATCGGTCTCACCCCGTGGAGCCCCCTCGCGCGTGGAAAGCTGACCCGCGACTGGGACCAGACGACCGCCCGCACCGAAACGGATCTGATCAGCCAGGCCTTGTATGCCCAGGCAGAGGTCGGCGATCGCGCCGTTGCTTCCGTCGTCGCTGACATTGCGGCTGAACGCGGAGTACCGCGGGCTCAGGTAGCCCTGGCCTGGGTATCGGGTAACCCTGCTGTGACGGCGCCGATCGTTGGCGCCACGAAGCCGCAGCACCTCGACGATGCGATCGCCTCGCTCGATCTCCAGCTCAGCGCCGACGAGCGGGCGCGCCTTGAGGCATCGTACGTTCCACGTCTGCCCGAAGGGTTCTAAAGCATCAGCGACTGGACTCGAGCGCGGGGGCATCCGTCTGATCTGTGCGCCAGGAGGCCAGGATGCGCAGCGCGTCGCTTGAGGAGGACGCCGGCTGGGTGCTGTAGACGAAGAGTTGCTGGTCTGGTTCACCCGGAACCGGGAAGGTCTCGTAGTCCACGTCCACCCGGCCGACGATCGGGTGCTCGAAGCGCTTCACGCCGAACGTGCACTCCCACACGCGGTGCTGGCTCCACCAGGCGCGAAATTCGCCGCTCTTGACGGACAACTCACCGATCAGTTCGTTGAGGGCCCGGTCGTTGGGGTGGGACCGCGCGTCATGACGGAGCATAGCCGCCACATCGCACGCCACAATCTCCCAGTCCAGGTACAGCGTGCGCGCTGACGGGTCGAGGAATGTCCATCGGGCCATGCTGCGCCCCAGCCCCGAGTCCTTCGTGAAGTCCTTGAGCAGCAGCTTGGCGAGGTCGTTCATGGCCAGCACATCCATGCCAACGCCAAGCACGAATGCCGGCTGCGTGGTGAAAGAGTCCATGATGGTGCGCACCGACGTCCGCACTGTGTGGGTGCGCCGCCGCTGCTGGATGCGGCCGCCGGTCGAGGCGGATAACAGCGAGAACAGGTAGCTGCGCTCCGCCTCATTCAGGTGCAGCACCCCGGCGAGCGCGTTGACAACGGCATCGGATGCCTGCGTCACCCGGCCTTGTTCCATGCGCGCGTAGTAGTCAACGCTCACGCCGGCCAACCCGGCTACTTCGTCACGGCGCAGTCCGGGTACCCGCCGGGCGGACGCGTGAGGGTTTACCGGAACGCCGACGTCGGCTGGCGTGAGTCGGGCCCGGGCCGAGCGCAGAAAATCAGCAAGGGTATCTTTGTCGTCCATCCCTCCAGTATCTCAAACCGACGCACGTCGAAGTTGAGCTATAGCCCGACTGGTGACTTCGACTCGGTGCGCGGGGCGGCTGCTCATTCTCGAGGCGCAGTCGGGTGATCCGGTCCATGCCCACCGCCATGATCGCTCTCATCCCGGGCTGGGCAACCGGCGGCGCGCACTCTATCGACTCCCGACTCGCTCCCCTTCCACCGACAGGGAACGACGGCAGAAGCGCGGTTGCTGGATAGTTCCGGTACAGCGAGTACAGCTTCTGGTGGCAGAACGTGGCTATCGACCTGACGACAGACACCGGCTCGCTGGTATAGCCCGCAGGTCTCTGACCCCTAGCCCTGGGCTTCGATAGATAAAGCGTTCCATTTTTCCCAGGTGGCCAGTCGTGACGCGTAATCCGCCTTCGCCATTGCCAACGGGGCCGCCCCGAAGAAGATGCGCAGGGGCGGCTCGTCGGCGTCCACAATCTTCAATAGAACGGCTCCAGATGCGACCGGGTCGCCCGAAACACTCACGCGCGACTTGCGGGCGGTATCGGCGAGTTCCTTCACCCCGTCATAATCCGACAGCGCGTTCGCGTGAACTCCGGATGACCCGCCCCAGTCGGTCGAGAATCCGCCAGGCTCGATCAGGGTCACCTTGATGCCGAAAGGGGCGACCTCCTGCGCGAGGGATTGAGAGAATCCCTCCAGCGCCCATTTCGACGCCGCATAGAGGCCTGTTCCCATAAACGCGCTGATCCCAGCGATGGACGATACTTGCAGGATGTGGCCATTTTTCTGCGCCCGCATGTGGGGAAGGGCCGCCTGAGTAACCCAAAGGGCCCCGAAAAAGTTCGTCTCAATCTGGGCGCGAGCCTCGGCATCGCTGACCTCTTCGATCATGCCGAATAGTCCATAGCCCGCGTTATTGATCACGACGTCGAGACGCCCAAAATGTGCGTGAGCAGCATCGACTGCTGCGGTCGCCGCGGCGTGGTCCGTGACGTCAAGAGCCAGGGAAAGGATCAGGTCGCCGTATTTATCTGTGAGATCGGTGAGAGCATCGATGTCTCGGGCGGTTGCGGCTACCTTGTCACCTCGATCGAGCGCGGCAATTGCCCACTCCCGACCGAAACCACGGGACGTTCCGGTGATGAACCATACTTTTTCAGACATAACAAATTTCCATTTCTCGGGCGGATGAACCGGCCGGTGTCATCAACTGTATAATTGGTATTCGCGCAAGTCTGGGTTCTCCAGCGTCTGTCGGGTGTAAAGCTGCACAGTGTCTTCTGTTTCCACCACCTGATGGATCAGCGCCGGGTCGCCTTTCTTGCCTCCTCACGAACAAGAGAGCCAGACACATGAAAATGCAGGATCTGACCGCAAAAATCGCTGTTATCACGGGTGCCTCGAGCGGAATTGGAGCAGCCGCAGCGCGTCTTCTCGTCGAAGAGGGTGCACACGTCATCCTGGTCGCCCGGCGCGTGGAACGGTTGCAGGAGCTGGCCGCCGAACTCGGAGACTCCGCCACGGTTATGCAGCTCGATGTCGCGGATGCCGCCGCAGTCACATCAATGTTCGCCACGATCAAGAGCCGTTTCGGTGGGGTGGATCTGCTCTTCAACAACGCCGGCCTGGGCATCAATTCGCCATTTGAGAGCAGCGACCCCGCTGACTGGAAGTCAATGATCGATGCAAACCTGTATGGCGTGCTGAACTGCACCCAGGCGGCTATCCCCCTCATGCGCGGTCGGGCCGGCGCAATGATCTGCTCCGTTTCGAGCGTCGGTGGCCGCTACGGCGCAGCCACCTGGTCGGTCTACAGCGCGACGAAGTATGCCGTCGTCGGTTTTCACGATGCCCTGCGCAAAGAACTTGGCGAGGAGGGAATCCGCGTCTCAGTTCTCGAACCGGGCGCTGTTTGGACCGAGTTCGGCGAGAACGTCAGCGATGCGCTCCTGACCCGCCGCACCCAGCTGGAAGCGATGCAGTCCGAAGACGTAGCCCAGGCCCTCGTCTTCGCTTTTGCGCAGCCGGCCAATGTGCTCATCCAGGAGATTCTCATGCGCCCGGTCAAGCAGATCGCTCCCTGACCTGCCGCCGCTTGGCGGCCGGCACCGACCAGACCCGTCGCTGCCCACCACGGGCAGAGTCAATGTACGCCCGGCCTTTCGTCAGCTCTCGGGGAGAACCCGCACCTGGTCGCCGCAGCCGACAATCCCCGGGCGAATGACCTGGGCGTAGACGCCGAATGGAATGTCGCTTCCGCTCAGTCGGTAGCGGGCGAGGGTCTTCAGCAGGTTGGTGCCGGAAGCGCCGGTGTCGGGCTCCAGGTCGATGACCGCGCAGCGCGGGATACCGGCGCCCACGAGCAGGCGCGCTCTCCCCAGGTCCATTTCACGGCCAGCCCAGGAATCTTCCACGTGTGCAGCCGCGTCGCCCGTGTCAATTGTGAACGTCGCTCGAAACTGGCGAGCGTCAACGGTCGCGGCCGCCTCATCGGCGAGTCGACGAAGCGAACTCGTCGTCACGATGGTGATGGAGTCGCCATAGACCAGGCCTCCCGGGGCGTTGATCTGTGCCAAAGCCACATCCTTCCCGAGCAAACGAGAAAACGCCCGGGCCCACGGCCCGCCGACCACGTGCATGCAAACGGCGCGACCCCAATAGTCGAGTGTGAGATTCTGACCGTTCAACTCGGGTGTCGCGGCGACCTGCCGCCCGCCGAGGCCAACCGACAGCACGCCGTCATCCCATCGGGCTCTGCAGGTGAGCAGTAACGGATGCTCGACGGTCTTCAACACACGACCGTCTGCGAGGTCGACGACCGCGAACAGTCGGTCCCCGGCCGGGCCGTGTACTTCAAGCAGCACGTTTTCGCGCGTCGTGTGACGGCCGCCCTTAAGCACCGACAGGCCAATGTCGCGAATCTGCATAATAGTGATCACCCTATAGGCAGACCGCTCGCAGCCCGGGTCTCCCGGCACGAGGTCAAGAAGGTTAGACAGCTGCCAGCTTCTCTAGCGCACACCGCGAGCGCTGCGCGAGGTACAATGACCCTTGCGGCAGCGGAGCGCCGGTTACAATAACGGTCTGAATGCGGCCGGTCAGCGCAGGCGCCGGGCTCGCAGGACAACGTCGTGGGTGTGATGCGACCCGGCGCCGGTCGCTACATGGCGTGGCCGGGTCTCGTCGACCTTAATCTGCCAGCTGTCATCCAGCAGGGTAGCAACCTGGGCCGGGCCCACGTAGTCGTCGGCATGAAAACCGTGGGCCGCGGCCTCCTCCGCCGTCGGAGCGGGGTGATGCACGAAGAGCAGCACACCATTGGGGGCGACCGCTGCAAGCAGCGCGCGCTCGGCAACGTTCTCGTCGGTGCGCAACAGCGCTGGGTACTGCGCAGAGACGAGATCAAAGGACGCCTGCGGTAGTGCCGCCTCGACCAGGCCGGCGTGGAGCCAGTTCACCGTCACTCCGCGAACGTCGGCCTCAGCGGCCGCGCGGTCGAGCGCCACCCGCGACACGTCCAGCGCGGTGACGCGCCACCCGTGTTCCGCCAGATAGAGGGCATCCGCTCCCTCGCCGCACCCGACGTCCAGAGCGCGCCCGGCCGGTAAATCCTGCATCTCGGTCAGGAGTGTCCCGTTCGGATGCCCGCTCCACAGCTGTGCCATGTCGGCGTAGCGCGCGTTCCAGAACTCCTCCTCCGCGCCGGGATCGCGAGGGGCGCGACTAGCGGATGCCGCCTCCGCGTGGGCGTGATCGGGTGAAGTGTCGTTCGTGTGCTCCATGGTTCAGGCCTCCGACTTTGACGGGTGCACGACAAATTCTGATGTCCCCGGGGGCGATCATGACCAGGTACACATGACGCCCGCCGCAGTCGATTGCGGGTGCAAGTTACCACCCGAGTTGCCCTGCCCCCGCCGCTCGGCGCAGACTGGAGGCACCGGATCGCAACTGAGTCTTCCGCCTGTGGCTAAGGAGCTCACTATGACTGAACCGAACGATGCGCGCGTCGGCCTCTACATCGACTTCGACAACATCGTCATCTCGCGCTATCAGCAGCTGCACGGGCGCAATGCCTTTCAGCGCGACGGCATCCGTGATTTCAACAAGTCTTCAGCGGATGCCGACCCCGAGATCGCCGCACGGCTCGCCGCCGCGACCGTTGACTTCAACGCCATCATCGACTTTGCCGCATCTTTTGGCACCCTGGTCGTCAATCGTGCCTACGCCGACTGGTCGGTGCCGGTCAATGCCAGTTACCAGCGCCAGCTCATGTCTCGAGCGGTGGACCTGACGCAGCTGTTCACTACGACCACCCGCGGAACCAAGAACGGTGCCGACATCCGTTTGGCCGTCGACGTGGTCGAAGACCTCTTTCGACTGCCCGACCTGACCCACGTGATCATCATCGCCGGCGACTCCGATTACATCGCCCTCGCCCAGAAGTCGAAGCGGCTGGGTCGGTTTGTGGTGGGCATCGGCGTTGCGGGCTCGACGAGTACATCACTTGCGGCTGCGTGCGATGAGTTCGAGGACTACGACTCGCTGCCCGGAATCGGCAAAGCCACCGCGACAGCTGTGGAGAGGCCCAAGTCCAGCAGACGGGCGCCCGAACCCGCCGAAATTGCACCCGACCCGACCCCCATCGAGGCCCGCAAGTTCACCACGATTCCCATGTTCTCGCACACCGATGACGCACAATTCGACGAGCCCGAAGCCGAAGACATCGACCCGCAGACCCTGGCCACCGAGCTCCTCGTGCGTGCGCTGCAGATCGGTCACGCCAAGGGCGACGACGACGAATGGCTTAACACGGGCACCGTCAAGAACCAGATGCGCCGCATGGACCCGTCCTTCAACGAGAAGCCGCTCGGCTTTCGTTCCTTCACCGATTTTCTCTCGTCGCGCAGCGACCTGGCCGAGCTGAAAGAGGATGGCCCGCAGCGGCTGATCCGGCTGCGTCCCGACGCAGAAATTAGGCGCTAAGCCTAGTTCTCAGCGATCGTCAAGTTGGCACGCAAGGGCATCGACCGTCATTTGGGATTCGAGAGCCAGCCGAAATCTCTGGGCGGTCGCTTCCGGAGGGTCAACCGCAATGAGCACTGCGCTCGCACTCAATTTCATTCCATCAGATGGCGTGTTATTCTCTGAACCTATGTGAGGAGCGCTTTGAGTACAGCTATTTTTATTCCCGGTCCCGCCAACGCAACTCGTCTCGGTAAGTCGTTCACGAGAGTTGTCGTGCTCGCTGCGGTGGCACTCCTTGCCGTTTTTGGCTTGACGTTCGCTCCTTCCGGTTCGTCCGCATCAGCCGCGCAGACAATCACCCAGTGCAACAACGTTGCGAACACCGGCGGTTTGGGTCTGAATTGTGATGTCATCGTCGTTAATAATCTCGATGTCAGCACCGGAGTGGCCAGTTCAACGGTGACCGTCAAGGAATGTCACGCGGCTGCGAACACTGCTCCCACCTGCACAACCGCGACCACGTCGTACGACTCGCTCACCACATCGGTGAACCAGTGCAACGATGCAGCGAATGGCGGAGGGTCCAGCGTCGTCTGCAACGTGATGGTGACGAATAACGTGACCGGGTCGACATCCACTGACGTGACCGATGCGACGGTCAATCAATGCAACGGATCCGGTGCGGAAGGCACCGGGCCGACTTTGAATTGCGACCCGTTCCCCGCCAGCACCACCGGCGCCACCATAACGCAGTGCAACGGATCAACCAACGGCGGCGGCGCCTCCGACCGGGTCACCTGCACGGTGACTCCGTCCACGACCAGCGCGCTTCTGCCGGTGTCGATCAACCAGTGCAACGGCACGGCCAACGGCGGTGGATCCGTCGTCACCTGCGCCGCCTCGCTGACCAACATCACTCTCGCCTCGGCGACGACACCAACACCGATCGCGAAAAACACTTTGCACGATTCCAAGACCGACGGGTTCGTTCCCGCCACCGATGACGGCGGCTCGCCTCTCCTTCTCGGGGTCGGGGCACTGCTGCTGGCCGCGCTGGTAGCTGCAGCCATCGGTGCACGCCGCATCAGTGCCCGTCACTAAAAAAGCGCTGCTCGTCGGCGCGGGCGCGCTCGTTTGCGCGATGTCGGTCGGGTGGTTGTTTCTCCATCCGACCGGCTCGAAGTCGATGCCGACCTCCACTATCGCAGCGACGGCCACGCCGACGCCGAAGATTCACCGGGCGGTACCGGCGACGCCCGCTCCGCCCGCGGCGGTACCTGCGGCTGAGGTCACGATCACCGCTGCAGCGCCGCTGCGACTTCGAGTACCCTCCATCGCCCTCGATGGTGCCGTTTCGGAATACACGCAGGCCATGATCGACGCAAACGACGGCTTCGATCCGCCCGAACTCACCACCATCGCCTGGGACACGACCATTGCCGGCGGGACCGCCGGCACAGACTCGACCAACACCGTCTACCTGTATGGGCATTCTGCGGTCGAATCCGCAGTTTTCAATGACCTCAAGGACATGGCACCTGGTGCCGTCGCGAGCATTGACACGGCGAACGGCAGGCTGTGTTACGTCGAGCAGAAGGCGCTTCAGCTGAACAAATCGGAGTACAAGAACAACGACGAGCTCACCAACGCCATCCCCAACCGCCTGGTGCTCGTTAGCTGCTACCGCCCTGTTGACTACAATCCAAACGAGGCGACTGTGCAGAACATCGCTGTCGTCATGCAGTTGGACCAGGCGCAGACCAACGCTGGCTGTTAAACCCGGTCAGGTGGGGAACAAGCCGGCCGCCGACATCCGCTCATTGGGATGAGCGGTCGGGGCGGGCCGAGCGCGGGATCACGATCCATACCGCAATGACGGCTAAACGGGTTGCATCGCCGGCAATCAGGCCAGCTTGCAGCGTTGACGACCGCCGTCGACAGTGAGCTTGGGTCATGTCCCGATGCTACGCCGACCGGCAACGTGGCGACGGCATTAGCTGGTGTGGCGGCGGCGTGTTCATAGGCCCACTTAGAAAGCGGTAAGCTCTTACAGTTGTCTTCCGCAGGTTTTGCTCGTTGAAATCGCATTGTGGAAGCAGCGGGCTGTGGCGCAGCTTGGTAGCGCACTTGACTGGGGGTCAAGGGGTCGCAGGTTCGAATCCTGTCAGCCCGACAGAACGAAAAAGTCCTGGTAAATCGCAAGATTTGTCAGGACTTTTTGGTGTGCATTTGATTTGCCGATTGACTTGCCCATTTCTCGGGCGTGACGTAACACTGAGCCTCAATCCGACAGCCGCCACACTGAATCGCCCGGCGGCTGCCCTGCGCCAGAAAAATACACTGGCGAGAGACGACGGATGAGAGTACCCGAAACGATCGTCGTCAACAATATTTGTACGTTCGCCGGCCGGGGCGCGGTTGTGAAGTTGCCGGTCCTGCCTCATTGCGCGTGCCACGCCGCGCAGTGATCCGGTTCAGGTCCGCGAACTGATCGACCTGCTTCTCGGTATCAGCCCAGACCCGGGTAATGATCGCCCCGACGGCGCGCCACGCGATGCGCATCAACACAGTGATCGCCGTCTTGGAAGTCTGCGTGGCCAACCACGCGATCTGGTCGTCAAAGAACAGCGTGTGCCCGGTTTGATGCCGAGCCCACGGGACGGCAGTGACGGTGACGCCGTGCTCACCACAACTCACCCGCGGTGCCGCGGCTTCTAACTGGATTCGCACCAAGCCAGCGTCCAGCGACCGCCAGTGGCAGCGACCGTCACCAGCGTCGTAGAGGGGGCAGCGTTTTTGGCAGGACCCACAGCGGTTCCGCATCGAAGCCGTTGGTCGCACCGGCGCGACCAGAATGCCGGTGTCCACGTCGAGATTGACCGCTTCGACGATGGTCTTGTCGACTCCGAGAAGAGTTCGCCATAGTGTTGAGTTTTGCACGCCGTTTTCTCGTCCCTGTGTTTCTTGCCTTTGTCAGTTAGAAACCTAGACGGAGAGCGGCGTGCACTCGTTAAGGCGCTCGGAAACTACCCACGGTTACGTCAAGAGAGCCCAAATCTCTGGTGCTCTCTCCAGTCCAATTGGGGACCTGTACCTAGCCACGGACATGGCGATTCTAAAGAGCCGATTTAATCGCAGAGCCCCGTGTGCTCGCACGCACAAAGATGCCAGGCGCAAGCACGACGGTCCGATGCTTTTTGCGAGCTTAGAGCTCGTGTTTGCTCAAGTCGGCAGCAGAGAAATCGCACGTCGCAAGGAGTATCCCTACGTTTTTCGAGGTCCTTCCGCTCCAATATTGGGCATAACGATTCCGCCCCGATGCAGACCTCAAGCCCCGGTGGACTCGCGAACGACCAGTTCGGGCTGAAACACGATATGTTCGTGCTCAAACGTGTCGCCGACCTCGGCCTCGCGCAGCAGCAGGTCGACTGCGGTGTAGCCGATCAGCACGCTCGGCTGACGGATCGACGACAGCGGCACCACGGCCGCAGCGGCGAAAGCGATATCGTCGTAGCCGATCAGGGCAATATCGCGCGGCACGTGCAGCTCGCCGCGCATGTTGAGCGCCTGCAGCACACCGATGGCGAGCAGATCGTTGGCGGCAAAGATGGCATCGGGGCGGTCACCGGGTGCCCGCTCCAGCACCAGCTCGCCGGCGGCACGGCCGGCCAGCACCGAGAGGGCATCGGTTTCGATGACTTCCAGAGACACCGACGGATGTTTAGCAACGGCTTCCCGCGCACCCTCCAGCCGATCGACCACCTGCCGAATGCTGATTGGTCCGCCAACGAAAGCGATACGAGTCTTGCCGATGGACACCAGGTGATGCGCAGCGAGGCGCCCGCCCGCAACGTCGTCGACGGCGACGGAGGAAAAGCTACGGTCCTCCGTCTGGCGATCGACCAATACGGTCGGTGTACCGCGAGCGCGCAATCGGGTGAGTCGGTCGCCGACGTCACCAAGCGGTGAGATCAATACCCCGTGCACGCGCTGTTCCTCGAACAGGTCGAGGTAAGCGTCCTCACGGGCGAGACTGTCGTCGGTGTTGCCGAGTAGAACTGCGAGCCCCTCTTCGGCCGCTCGATCTTCGGCACCACGGGCGACATCGGTGAAGAATGGGTTCGCGACGTCGAGCACGATGAGCCCTAGGCTGCGGCTCCGACCGGCCCGCAACTGACGGGCGGCGTCGTTGCGAACGAAGCCGAGGTCGGCAATGGCAGCTTGAACTCGCGCGACCGTGCCCGGCGACACTTTTTCGGGTCGGTTCAACACGTTCGACACCGTACCCACCGATACGCCGGCGGCGGCGGCGACGTCGTTGACGCTGATCGATGCCACGCTGACTCCCTTTTCGCTGGGACGCCTCCGGCGGCCCAGCCCTCAGCCTATTGGCCATAGGCGCCCACAATGAATCGAATCAACACAGGTGGCCGGGTTTCATGTCAATTGGGAAACGATGATGGAAAGTGCTGTTGACGATCAGGTGGCCGCCACCCTAGTATTCACTGAGTAGCCGAAATGAAACGATTCATTCAGGCATTTCCTCGACGCGGAGGCACGACCTCGAAATGATCAACAGTCCCGAACCGACCATCGGACGGTCGATTACACCGCTCCTGTCATTGCGCGGGGCGGCCAAAGCATTCGGCCCGGTCATCGCCCTCGCCGACGGCGTGGTCGAGATACTCCCCGGTGAGATTCACGCCTTGGTCGGCGAGAACGGAGCGGGCAAGTCCACCCTGGTCAAGATTCTGGCGGGGCTTTACAGCCTGGACGCCGGCGAATTTCTGGTTCAGGGGAAGCCGGTGACCTTTCGCACTGTGGCCGACAGCAAGGCTGCCGGCATCTCCGTTATCTATCAGGAGCCGACGCTCTTTCCTGATCTCACAGTCGCGGAAAACATCTTTATCGGGCGACAGCCCAAGAACGCACTCGGCCTGATCAACCGGTCGGCAATGCGCAAAGAGGCTCGTGCCCTGTTCGAGCAACTCGGCGTGCGCATCGATCCGGACCGCGTCGCCGAAGGACTCTCGATCGCGGACCAACAGATCATCGAGATCGCCAAAGCGATCTCCCTCGATGCGAACGTGCTAATCATGGACGAACCGACGGCGGCACTCTCCGGCCTCGAGGTGGAACGACTCTTTCAAGTCGCACGGGCCCTGCGCGCGAACGGCGCGGGCATTCTGTTCATCTCGCACCGGTTCGACGAGGTATTCGCGCTGTGCGACCGCATCACGGTCATGCGCGATGGCGAATACATCACGACCCACCAAACCAACGAGGTGACCTCGCCCCAGATCGTGCGTGAGATGGTCGGTCGGGACATTGGCGCCCTATTCCCCAAGGTGGTCGCCGAGGTCGGAGAGACCGTGCTGAAAGTGTCTGACCTTTCGCGCACCGGAGTCTTTGCTGATATCAGCTTCGAGGTCAAGGCCGGCGAGATCGTGGCACTGGCCGGCCTGGTGGGTGCCGGTCGCACGGAGGTGGCTCGCGCCATTTTCGGTATCGACCCCTACGATCACGGCTCAGTAGAACTGCACGGCGTTCTCGTCAAACCGAACAACCCGCAGGCGGCGATCGACGCCGGCATGGGTTTTGTTCCCGAGGACCGCCGGAAGCAGGGACTCGTCATGGACCTCTCGGTGGCACGCAACGCCGCCCTCACGCTGCGCAACCGCCTGTCGCGTTTCGGCCTCATCAACGCTGCAACCGAGCGCCGCGCGGCGGAGGATTGGACGACCCGCCTGCAGGTGAAGACGAGGTCCCAGGAGTACAAGGTCTCCACCCTTTCCGGCGGCAACCAGCAGAAGGTCGTGTTGGCCAAATGGCTGGCCACCGAGCCGACGTTCCTCATCGTCGACGAACCCACGCGTGGCATCGATGTCGGCACCAAGAGTGAAGTGCACCGTCTACTGTCAGATCTCGCCGGGCGAGGCATTGCCATCCTGATGATTTCCAGCGAACTGCCCGAAGTCCTGGGCATGGCCGACCGAGTACTGGTCATGCACGAGGGTCGTCTCACCGCCCAACTCGACCGAGCGGATGCGACAGCCGAGTCGATCATGCACGCGGCAACCGCAAAACTGGAGCGCTCACTATGACCATCGGTACCTCGCCACCCGACACGGCCGGCAACGCGATGCGGCGCACCTCGAGCGGACTGGCCTCCGTGCTGCGCCTCCGGGAGCTTCCGGTCACGCTGGCCCTCATCGCCCTGGTCGCCCTGACCTATCTGGCTAATCCGCTCTTCCTCGGCCAGCAGGGCATGAAAGACCTGCTTCTGAACGCGACGATCGTCATCATCCTCGCCGTCGGGCAGGCGATGGTCATCATCACCCGCAACGTCGACTTGTCGGTGGGGTCGATCCTCGGCATCGTTGCCTTCAGCACCGGAACCCTGTTCGTGGCCGTTCCGGGTATTCCGATCGTGCTGATTTTTCTCGCGGGAATGGCTCTCGGTGCCCTGCTCGGCAGTGTCAACGGTTTTCTCGTCACCGTCGCCAAAGTACCGTCGCTCGTCATCACCCTCGGTACCCTGTACATTTACCGCGGTCTCAACAATGCGTGGGCCGGTGGTACGCAATACTTCGCCGGAGACCGGCCCGACAGCTTCGGCGCCCTGTCCGTCGACACCATCGCCGGCTTTCCCCTGATCACCCTGATCGCAATCGTCGTCGTCATCATCGTCGCAATTTTCATGGCGTCCACGCGACCCGGTCGTGATTTGTACGCCATCGGCTCCGACCCGGAAGCGGCCAAACTGTTCGGTATCCCGGTCACTCGCCGCGTGCTCCTCGCCTTTCTCAGCAACGGCGTATTAGCCGGTCTCGCCGGCGTGCTCTACGCCAGCCGGTTCAACTCGGTTGGAGCGACGACCGGAACCGGCCTCGAATTCGACATCATCGCCGCTGCCGTCGTCGGCGGCGTTGCGATCTTCGGCGGCAGCGGCACCGTTGTCGGAGCCGCCATCGGCGCGCTGCTGCTGACCACCATCACAAGCGCCCTGACCGCTATTCGTGTCGACAAATTCTGGCAGCAGGCCATTGTCGGCCTGCTCATCCTGGCCGCGATAGTCATTGATCGAATCGCGCGCATTCGAACAGCGAAGAATCTCCGACACAGTGAGGCACGCGATGTCTAATCCCCCGACCGAACTGCTCCCGACCGCGACGAACAAATCCGGAACCCGCTCGGCCGGGGCACCGACCGCCCGCGGTCGCACCGGAATCGCCCGCATTCTGCTTGGCCGCGACACGGTCATGATCTACGCGCTCGTCGTGTTCATCATCTACGCCGCGCTGTTCATTCCGCGGTTCTACAGTCCTGTCTCGACCGGCTTTCTACTCCTGGACGTAATTCCAGCCCTGCTGATCGCCCTACCGATGACGCTCATCATCATCACCGGCGAGATCGACCTTTCAGTGGCTAGCATCGCCGGTCTCACAAGCGCACTGATGGGGGTACTTTGGGCAGCTGGCTTCGATATCGGCCTTGTGCTCATCATCAGCCTGCTCGCCGGAGTGCTCGCCGGGGCTTTCAACGGTCTGCTCGTAGCGGTTCTCGGGCTGCCCTCCCTCGCTGTGACCATCGGCACCTTAGCGCTGTTTCGCGGCCTGGCGCTCGTCGTCATCGGCGACAACGCGGTGGCCAATTTTCCGCCGGCACTCACGAGCTTCTTCACCTCTAAATTGGGCGGCACCGGAATACCGACGGTCATGATCGGCGTGGTTCTGGTCGCGATCATCTTCGGCGTGGTGCTGCACCTCACTCCTTTTGGTCGTGGCCTGTTCGCCCTCGGGTGCAGCAAGGAAGCGGCCATCTTCGTGGGCATCAAGGTGGTGCGGGCCAAGTTCTGGCTTTATGTCGCGTCTGGCTCCGTCTCGGCCCTGGCCGGAATCTATTGGACCCTGCGCTATTCTAGCGCCCGCAGCGACAACGCCAGCGGCCTCGAACTCACGGTGATCGCTGCCGTGCTGCTCGGCGGAGTCTCCATCTTCGGCGGCAAGGGATCGATCCCCGGTGCCATCGCCGGAGTACTGCTGATCGGAACGATCAACTTCACGTTACGGCTGGGCCGCACCTCCGACGTGGTGCTCATCATCGTTACCGGTACCCTGCTCATCGCCTCCGTGGTGGCCCCCAGCATTATCGACGGCATCACGAAATGGCTACATACCCGGCGACACCGCCGCACTCTTCCCCAGGCATCGGCCTCGGGAGCAACCCGCGCCACAGCATCCGGCGTTCAGGAAGGGAAATGACCATGCAGTTTATTCGCCACACCAAGACGAGGCGCACTCGCCGCTTCCTCACCCTCGCAGCAGTCGCCGCGTCCGTTGCCCTCGTCGCGAGCGGCTGCGCCGCAGGCAATGATGCCGGAACCGGCACCGCCGCCGAGGGAGATCTCAGCATCACCTTCATTCCCAAGCAGCTCAACAACCCGTACACCGACGTCGTTCTCGGCGGCGGAAAGGACGGCGCGACCGCCGCCGGCTTCGCCGCGACCGAGATCGTCGGCCCGCTCGAAGCGAGTGCGAGCAGCCAGGTGTCGTTCATCAATGCTGAAACCCAAGCCGGAACCAGCGTCATCGTGATCGCTGCCAACGACCCGGATGCCGTCGGTCCGGCCCTCGAGGAAGCCCGCGCCGCCGGCGCCAAGATCGTGGCGTTCGACTCGGACACCAATCCGGACTACCGTGACGTGTTCATCAGCCAAGTCGTCGCCAAGGACGTCGCACTGATTCAGATCGAGCTACTCGCCGAGCAGATCGGCGGATCGGGAGAAATCGCGATTCTCTCGGCCACGGCCAATGCGACCAACCAGAACGAGTGGATCAAGTTCATCGAGGAGGAGCTCGCTTCCAACCCGGAGTACGCGGAAATCTCCCTCGTTGCCAAGGTCTACGGTGATGACGACGACACCAAGTCGTTCCAGGAGGCTCAGGGTCTGCTGCAGGCCTACCCGAACCTCAAGGGCATCATCTCACCGACCACGGTCGGCATCGCGGCCACGGCACGCTATCTCTCCACCTCGAACTACAAGGGCACCGTCGCGTTGACCGGGCTCGGGCTACCCAATGAAATGCGCCCGTTCGTCAAGGACGGCACCGTCACCGCGTTCGCCCTCTGGGACCCGGCACAGCTCGGTTACGTCGCCGCGTTCGCCGGCAAGGCTCTCGCCGACGGAACCATCACCGGAGCCGAGGGCGACACCTTCAAAGCCGGCGACCTCGGTGAGCGCGAGGTGGGTGCCGACGGGATCGTCATCGTCGGCCCGCCGACCACGTTCAACGCCGACAACATTGATGACTACGACTTCTAAGTAGTCCTCGCAGGCAGCGGATGCTGTGGGACGGATGCTGCGGCATCCGTTCCACAGCCCTCGACCGCCCAACTTCACGAATTTCAGAGGCAGGAGTGCTACATGACGAACACGACGACGTCGAACGCCGCTACGGTGACCGGTGGGCGCGCCCTGCCGACCGGCCTACTCGAGCCCAAAACACGTCGCAGCACCCGAATCGGCCTGGTCTCCGGCGGACTTGGCGCCTACTGGCCGCAATTCCCCGACCTTCTCCCCCTGTTACAGAACTCCGCGCGGTATGTCACCGATCGGTTCAAGGCTCTCGACGCCGACGTGATCGATGCCGGATTCATCTCCGACGCCCAAGATGCTAAGATGGCCGCCGAGAAGTTGCGGGTCGCGGACTGCGACCTCATCGTGGTCTTTCTTGCCACCTACCTCACCTCGTCGATGGTGCTGCCGATTGCTCAGAAGTCGCACACCCCGGTGCTGGTCATCGATCTGCAGCCGACCGAAGCGATGGACCATGCCACCTTCGATACCGGCCAGTGGCTCGCGTACTGCGGCCAATGTCCTGTTCCCGAGGTCGCCAACGTATTTCGGCGGGCCGGGATTCCGTTTCGTTCGGTATCGGGATACCTGCGGCAGGAGCGCGCCTGGGATCGCATTATTCAATGGGTGCACGCGGCCGGTGTCCGAGCGACGCTGCGCACTGCCCGCCACGGTCTCATGGGTCACGTCTACCCCGGCATGCTCGATGTCTCGACCGATCTCACCAGCGTTTCGACCACGTTCGGCTCCCACGTCGAGGTGCTCGAGTTCGACGATCTGCGTGTGCGGGTCGACGAGGTGACGGATGCCGCGGTGCGGGAACGCATGCACCTCGCGTCGCAACTGTTTCAGGTCGACGATTCGGTCCAACAGGAGGACTTCGCCTGGGGCGCCAAGGTTTCGGTCGGGCTGGACCGGTTGGTGGCAGACTTCGACCTCGATTCGGTCGCCTACTACCATCGAGGCCTGGCCGGCGAACAGCACGAACGGCTCGGCGCCGGCATGATTCTTGGATCGTCGCTGCTCACCGCCCGCGGAATTCCGATGGCGGGTGAATACGAGCTGCGCACCTCGATCGCGATGCTGGCCAGCCAAGCCATCGGAGCCGGCGGGTCATTTACCGAAATTCAGGCGCTCAACTTCTTCGACAATGTCGTGGAGATGGGGCACGACGGACCCGCCCACCTCGCCGTGAGCGCACGGGAGCCCCTACTGCGCGGGCTCGGCGTCTACCACGGCAAACGCGGCTGGGGCGTGTCGGTAGAGTTCGATGTGCAGCCCGGACCGGTAACGACCTTCGGTGTCGGACAAAACCCCGATGGGCGCTACGTCTTCGTTACCTCGGAGGGCACGGTCGTGCCCGGTCCGCTGCTCGCGATCGGCAACACGACCTCCCGTGTCGACTTCGGCGGCGATCCGGGTCGCTGGGTTGACGAGTGGAGCCAAACCGGCATCGGCCACCACTGGGCACTTAGCCTCGGCCACCGGGCCGCCGACATCAAGGCTGCCGCGAGCCTGCTGGGAATCGAGCACCGCCATGTCGCGCTCGTCTAGCGCCTGAACCGCGCGCCGGAAGCGGGCTCCGCTCGATCCGGTCTTGCCATCCGGCATCTTACGCTCCATTATTGAAACGATTCATTTACTCCTGGAGGAGTCACCGATGACGAACACCGCCGCACGCCGCGTGTGCTTTGCGTTACAGGTCAAGCCGGAACGCATCGACGAGTATCGCAAGCGCCACGCGGCAGTCTGGCCCGAAATGCTCCGGGCGCTCAAAACCACCGGCTGGAAGAACTACTCGCTGTTTCTTCGGCAGGACGGACTACTGATCGGCTATTTCGAAACGGCGGATCTGGCATCCGCTCAGGCTGGCATGGCGGCAACCGCCGTCAACGCGCGCTGGCAGGCCGAGATGAGTGAATTTTTCGTCGCACTCAACGGCTCCCCCGACACCGGGTTTCAGCAAGTGACCGAAGTCTTTCACCTCGAAGACCAGCTCGACGCCCTCACCACAACCGTTACAGAAAGAAGTACCTCGTGACCATCAGTGCTGCCGTAATCACCCAACTCGAGGCGCAGGCCATCGAGCTGCCCTCCTGGGCGTTCGGTAATTCCGGAACCAGGTTCAAGGTGTTCGGAACGCCCGGTACCCCGCGCACCATCCAGGAGAAGATCTGCGACGCGGCGCAGGTCAATGCATACACCGGCCTGGCGCCAAAGGTGGCGCTGCACATTCCCTGGGACAAGGTCGACGATTACGCCGCCCTGCGCGCGTTCGCGGCCGACCAGGGTCTCGTGCTCGGCACCGTCAACTCGAACACGTTTCAGGACGATGCCTACAAGTTCGGCAGCCTGACCCACACCGACGCGGCGACACGACAGAAGGCCATCGACCACCACTTCGAGTGCATCGAGATTATGCACCAGACCGGCGGGACCGACCTTAAGATCTGGCTCGCCGACGGCACCAACTACCCCGGCCAGGGCGATATTCGCGGCCGCCAGGACCGCCTCGCCGAGTCCCTCGCCGCCATCTACGCCCGCCTCGGCGATGAGCACCGGCTTGTGCTCGAGTACAAATTCTTCGAGCCCGCTTTCTACCACACCGACGTTCCTGACTGGGGAACCAGCTACGCGCAGGTCGCCGCGCTCGGCGATAAGGCCAGCGTCTGCCTCGACACCGGTCACCACGCTCCCGGCACCAACATCGAATTCATCGTCGCCCAGCTGCTGCGCCTCGGCAAGCTCGGCTCCTTCGACTTCAACTCGCGGTTCTACGCCGACGACGACCTCATCGTCGGCGCGGCCGACCCGTTCCAGCTGTTCCGCATTCTGTACGAGGTCATTCGGGGCGGCGGCTACGGCCCGGAGTCGACGGTGGCGTTCATGCTCGACCAATGCCACAACGTAGAAGACAAGATTCCCGGGCAGATTCGCTCAGTGCTGAACGTGCAGGAGATGACCGCCCGCGCGCTGCTCGTCGACCGGGACGCGCTCACCCTCGCGCAGAACAGCGGCGACGTGCTCGGCGCCAACGGCATTCTGATGGACGCCTTCTACACCGACGTGCGCCCCGGCCTCGCTGCCTGGCGGGAGAGCCGGGGACTGGCCGGCGACCCGATTACCGCCTACGCCGCCTCCGCCTACCAGGCGAAAATCGCCGCCGAACGGGTCGGCGGCAGCCAGGCCGGCTGGGGCGCGTAGCCCGCCCCGGTCTCCGGGCAATAGTTGCGGCTGTCTGCACGAGCAACAGTTGCCGGCAGCTGCAGGATCTACCCGACCGTTTCGCATCCGTTTGACCGTAGTTAGGAAGAATGCCATGACCAACCCCCACGCAGCAGCACTGATCGCCCGGTCGAATCGCCTCGGCGCCGATCCAAAGAACACGAACTACGCCGGCGGCAACACCTCGGCCAAGGGCACGGAGACCGACCCGGTCACCGGTAAGGCCGTGGAACTGTTGTGGGTGAAAGGCTCCGGCGGAGACCTCGGCACGCTCACCGAGAAGGGACTCGCGGTACTCCGCCTGGACCGGCTGCTGGCGCTGAAGAACGTCTACCCCGGCCTCGACCGTGAAGACGAGATGGTCGCCGCGTTCGACTACACCCTGCACGGCAAGGGCGGCGCTGCGCCGTCGATCGACACCGCCATGCACGCCCTCGTCGACGCGGCGCACGTCGACCACCTGCACCCCGACAGCGGCATCGCCATTGCGACCTCCGCCGACGGCGAAGCGCTCACGCAGACGATCTTCGGCGACAGAGTGGCCTGGGTCGACTGGCGTCGCCCCGGCTTTCAGCTCGGACTCGACATTTCCGCGATCAAGGAGGCCAATCCGCAGGCCGTCGGCTGCATTCTCGGCGGTCACGGCATCACGGCCTGGGGAGACACGAGCGAGGCTACCGAGGCGAACTCGCTCTGGATCATCGACACCGCCGCCTCTTATATAGAGGAGCACTCGCGGCCGGAGCCGTTCGGGCCGCTACTCGACGGATTTTCCGCGTTGGAGCCGGCCGAGCGCCGCTCGCGCGCTGCCGCTCTCGCGCCGACGATTCGCGGGCTGGTCTCCACCGACACCCCCAAGGTCGGGCACTTCACCGATGCCCCCGAGGTGCTCGACTTTCTCGCCCGCGCCGAGCACCCGCGGCTGGCCGCCCTCGGAACCAGCTGCCCGGACCATTTCCTCCGCACCAAAGTTAAGCCGATGCTGCTGGACCTGCCGAGCGGGGCATCCGTTGAAGAATCGCTCGCTCGCCTGGTGACCCTGCACGAGGAATATCGCGCAGATTATCAGGCCTACTACGACCGCAACAAGACGGCCGAGTCACCCGCGATTCGCGGCGCCGACCCGCTCGTCGTGCTTATTCCCGGCGTTGGCATGTTCAGCTATGGCGCGAACATGCAAACCGCCCGCGTCGCGAGCGAGTTCTACATCAACGCCATCAATGTGATGCGGGGCGCAGAGGGACTCTCCAGCTACGCCCCGATCAATGAGGCCGAGAAGTTCCGCATCGAGTACTGGGCGCTCGAAGAAGCCAAATTGCAGCGGATGCCCGCCGCCAAGCCGCTCGCCACCCGCGTCGCGCTCGTCACCGGCGCTTCCTCCGGCATCGGCAAGGCTATCGCCACCCGCCTGGCCGCCGAGGGCGCCTGCGTCGTCATCGCCGACCTCGACCTGGCCAAGGCGCGGGCCGTGGCCGCCGAGATCGGCAGCACGGACGTCGCCATCGGCGTGCAGGCCAACGTCACCGACGAAGAGCAGGTGCAGGCCGGCGTCGACGCCGCCGTACTCGCCTTCGGCGGGCTCGACCTGGTTGTGAACAATGCTGGGCTATCGCTGTCGAAGTCGCTGCTCGAGACCACCGTCGCCGACTGGGACCTGCAGCACAATGTGATGGCCAAGGGCTCCTTTCTGGTGTCGCGCGCGGCGGCCCGGGTACTGATCGACCAGAAGCTCGGCGGTGACATCATCTACATCTCCTCGAAGAACTCGGTCTTCGCCGGCCCAAACAACATCGCCTACTCGGCGACGAAGGCCGACCAAGCCCACCAAGTGCGGCTGCTCGCGGCCGAGCTCGGTGAATACGGCGTGAAGGTCAACGGCATCAACCCCGACGGCGTCGTGCGCGGCTCGGGCATCTTCGCCGGCGGCTGGGGCGCCAAGCGCGCCGCGGTATACGGTGTCGACGAGCAGGACCTCGGCAAGTACTACGCCCAGCGCACGCTGCTCAAGCGTGAGGTGCTGCCGGAGAACGTCGCCAACGCCGTGTTCGTGCTTTGCACGAGCGACCTGAGCCACACAACCGGGCTGCATATTCCCGTCGACGCCGGTGTGGCCGCCGCGTTCTTGCGCTGATGGAAATGGCCATGTTCGCCGGGAACTGCGCCCGATATAAACAAGAGCGGTCGTTCTGCAAGGCAATCATGTTCCTTGCGACCGCTCTCGGTAAGGAACGTGGCGCATGAACGCCGGCACGGTCGCGGCGATTGACCTCGGCGCGTCAAGCGGGCGGGTCATTCTCGGTCATGTCGGACACAACGAACTGAACATCCGCTCGGTGGCGAGGTTCGTGAACACCCCTGTGCGCACGATCGACGGGCTGCACTGGAGCATTCTCGACCTTTATCGCGGCGCCGTCAGCGGCCTGCGTTCGGCCGTACGCGATGAACCAGAGTTGCTCGGTGTAGCCGTGGATTCATGGGCGGTCGACTACGCGCTGCTGCGCGGGCAGCGGATGCTCGGCAACCCATTTCACTACCGCGACACCCGCACCGCGGCAGGGGTGACCACCGTGCATGCGATCGCCCCACCGACTGAGCTCTACGGACGCAACGGCTTGCAATTCCTCCCCTTTAATACGCTGTACCAGCTGGCCGCCGACCAACTCGACGGCGCGGTCGACGACGCCGATTCGATGCTTCTTATTCCAGATTTGATCACGTATTGGCTGAGCGGTGAGAAGATCGCGGAGCGCACGAACGCCTCGACGACGGGGCTGGTCGATGTTGCGGGCGGAGAATGGGACGACGAGCTGATCGACCGGCTCGGGCTGCCGCGCGGGCTGTTTCCGCGGTTGGTCGATGCGGGAAACCGGGTGGGTTCGGTGCTTCCCGAGGTACTGGCCGAGATCGGAACCGGCCACAGCATCGACGTGATGACCGTCGGGTCGCACGATACGGCATCCGCTGTGGTGGCTGTGCCGATGATCTCGGGTAATGCCGCCTATATTTCGTCGGGGACCTGGTCGCTCGTCGGTGTTGAACTAGCCGGACCGGTGCTCACCGAGACGAGCCGGGCGGCGAATTTCACCAACGAGGGCGGTGTCGACGAACGGGTGCGCTACCTGCGCAACGTCATGGGTTTGTGGTTGCTGAGCGAATCGCTGCGCACCTGGGAGCTGGCCGGGCAGACCTTCGATCTGCCCGGCCTGCTGGCCCAGGCCAGCGCGTGGAGGGGGCCGGTCATCGTGTTCGATGTGGATGATCCGCGCTTTCTCCCGCCGGGCGACATGCCGAGCCGCATTCGCGACTATTGCCGGGAGCACGACTTGCGCGAGCCGGCGACGCCCGTCGAGCTCGTGCGCAGCATCGTCGAAAGCCTCGCGGATGCCTACGCGCACACGCTGCGGGTCGCCGCCGAACTCTCGGGAACCAGCATCGACACCGTGCACATCGTCGGCGGCGGCTCTCAAAACGAACTGCTTTGCCAGCTCACCGCCGATCGCACGGGGCTGCCCGTGCTGGCCGGTCCGGTTGAGGCGACGGCGATTGGCAACGTGTTGGTGCAGGCGCGCGCGCAGGGCCTGGTCACCGGAAGCCTCGAAAGCCTGCGCGCCCTCGTCGCCCGGGCGTTCGCGCCGAGGCGCTACGTCCCGCGCGCCTGAAAAACACACGCTACGGACACGAATTGGTACACGATCTGAGAGCCTGGGCAGTCCGCCGACTCCAAGAGGCCAGACAACGTTGTGCAACGCTAGCGGCCATCATTAACCCACCTGAATCAACCGTGACCGACCGAACATAGACGCGTACACTCGGAAGCAGTGAACCACCCGGTTCCCTGCAAACACAAGGGAATCCACGAGTTCCCGAGACTTTCGTTGACACCCAGAACCGCCCTGATTCTGCAAGGGGTCGCGTGTTCGAATCACGTCAGCCCGACAGAACGAAAAAGTCCTGGTAGATCGCAAGATTTGCCAGGACTTTTTGGTGTCCATTTGATTTGCCGGTTGACTTGCCCATTTCTCGGGCGTGACGTAACACTGAGCCTCAATCCGACATCGACAGTCCGACAACCGACACGCTGAATCGACCGGCGCCTGCCCTGCGCCAGAAAAATCTATTTGCGAGAGACAACGGGTGAGAGTACCCGAAACGATCGTCGTAAACGATACCCGTACGGTCGCCCGCCGGGTGCGGTTGTGAAGCTGCCAGTCCTGCCTCACTGCGCGTGCCACGCCGCGCGCACTGAGCCTCGGCCCCGCGCGCTGGCGTGAGGATCAACCAGGGACAACCTATCGTCGCCAAGAAGATCGGCCACGACCTAGCACGTACGAACTACGAAGTTGACCGAGCCCAGCGCTCAGTTCCCAGCGCCGAACCAGGTGTCGCACAGAATGCCATTGCCCGCGAGGTGGAAGCTGCTCGCGCCGGCGCATCCGTCCTCGGGTTGTGAGATCGGCGATGGCAGAGTCCTTGGTCCAGTGGGCGTCTGGCGATCACGATGAGTCGCTCGGACAGAATTCATTGGACGACCTCGACGGGCCGCTCACCGCGGAGCCGCCGCATCCGATCAATTAAAACCTCCTCAGCGCCGACGAAGCCGAGGCCGAAAGGATCGAACTCAACCGCTGGGTGAACTGGCTGCGGCGCACCTACGGGCTGCCGGCATCCGTCGTGCCGCCGTTCTGGCATCGGCACCCCGAACTCGTCTCGGAACTCTCCGCACTGCACCTGCACTGGCTCGGCGCCTACGACCCCGATCAGCACGGCTCGGCCCCGTTCGGATGGCATCGTGACTTCGCGGATGCCCGCCAGTGGTTTCGCGACTGGGTGGACGCGGCTGGAGCGTGATCGGCCGACGCGCCAGACGGCTTGGCCGGCCGAACCGCCTGCGAAGGCAGTCGATGACGACGTCAGCGACCGCGACGAGAACGTGGCGCGGAGGCGGGATTCCGAGGCTGCGTTCTATACTTGCGGGAAATATCAATGGTCACCGGAATGCCTAACCAAACGTGATGGCGAATCGTGGCTTGCCCCTCGGTATCTAATCATGTGACTCCCCGCAATGTCACGAACATGTATGGTCGGCTAGCATTCTGATCGGTCCTGCGTAGGCACGTTCCAGCGAAAAACATCATCTCGAAAAGAGGCATCACCCATTTCTTCTCCGGAACGCGTGAATCCTGTTTGACTGCCTTTTTTTATTGAACCGCGGAAATGTACTCCTGGGGTGCGTCGCGCTGGGTCAGCTCGAGAACCACATGTTGGCCTATAGAATCCCGGGAGCACTTCTCGCTGGCCACCTTGAAGGCGCGGGGCGGGACCGTCAGTCGCGGGCGAGGCTCAGCAGGGTGTCGAGCAGCACATTCGCGCCGTTCTCCACGTCGATCCACGCAGTGTTCTCCTCGGGGCAGTGGCTGCGTCCGTCGATACTCGGCACGAAGATCATGCCCGTCGGCGCCAGCTGAGCCATGTTTTGCGAGTCATGGCCAGCCCCGGACGGCAGCGAGCTGTACAACAACTCACGCGCGGCGGCCGCGGCCTCGATGGTCGCCTGAATGCTGGCGTCGAGCCGAACCGGCGGGATCGTGACCTCAAAATCGAACTCCACTTGCACCCCGTAGCGCAGCGCAATCTCCCGGGCCACATCCACGATGGTCGTTTGCAGGGCGTCAACCAGATCCGTCTCCGCTTCCCGAAAATCCACCGTAACCCGGGCCAGCCCTGGGATCACGTTGGCGCTTCCCGGCTCGACCGTCACGATTCCCGAGGTGACGACGGCACGCTCGCTAACGCTTGAGGCCACTTCGGGCAACGCCACGAGCAGCGCGCCGGCGGCAGTGAGGGCGTCGCGGCGCTGGTTCATCGGGGTGGTGCCGGCATGGTCGGCCCGGCCTCGGAACGACACCACACCGCCGCCGAGCGCCACGATGCCGGTGACCACGCCGATGTCGTGCCCGAGCTGCTCGAGCGTCGGTCCCTGCTCGATGTGCAACTCCACCGTGGCGTGCAGCGTAGCGGGGTCCAGCTTGGTCGCCGTGGCCGCATCGAGGTCTCCGCCGGTGGCCGCGAAGGTGTCAGCGAACCGGTCGCCGTCTCGACCGGTGAGCGACTCCAGCTCGGTGCGGGAAAATCCTCGTGCGAGTGCGCTCGACCCGAACAGATGGGCGTAGTTGCCCTCCTCGTCGGTGAACATGACCGCCCGCACCGGCCGGTCTAGGGCTGGGCGTTCCTCTTGAATGCGGCGCAGGCATTCCAGCGCGGCGAGCACACCGAGCGCCCCGTCGAATGCGCCCCCGTTTGGCACGGTGTCGATGTGCGACCCGGACCACACAGCGGGCTGGGCCGCAGTCCGGGCATCGTAGTCGGGCGATACGACGATGTTCCCGATGCCGTCCACTTCCGCCCTGAGACCGGCTTCGGCGCAGCGCCCGAGCAGCCATGCGCGAGCCTTGCCATCCGCTGCCGAGAAGGAAGTGCGATCCAGGCCGCCGCCCGGCCCGCATCCGATGCTGCCGAGTGCTTTGAGGTCAGCGACCAGTCGGGGTCCGTTGACCGAGAGTCGGGCTGTTGCGGTGCTCATGCGGTGCCGCCCGGCGTGCCGACCCGCGACAGTATGGCGGTGAGGGCGGCGGTGAGCCCGGCTGCCAAGGCCGGCTCGGAGTCGGGGGCGAAATGTGGGGAGTGGTTGCCGGCGACGGATTCGGTTGCGTCGATGGTTTGCTGGGAATAGCCGCCGAACATCCAATACACCGAGGGTACGCCGATGGCCTCGGCAAGCAGTCCGAAGTCCTCACTTCCCATCACTGGCGGAACCTCTTTTACGCCGTTCGCTCCGAGGGCGCCGCTGAGCGCAGCAATCAGTTGTTGGGTTGCCGCCGGGTCGTTGTAGCAGCGGGGGAATGTGGAGAGCACCTCGATCATCGGATCGGGGGCTCCGGATGCTTGTGCTTCGGCCGCGATGATGCGGCGCAGCGAATCCAGTACGCGGGTCCGCACTTCGACGTCAAAAGTGCGCACGTTTACAGTGAACTCGGCAGTGGCGGGGATGATGTTTTCCTTGAGTCCGCCGTGGAAGGTGCCGACCGTGACCACAGCGGCCTTCATCGGGTGCACCTCTCGCGACACGACGGTCTGTAGACGCACGACCATGTGAGCGCCGATCACGATCGGGTCGATCGACTGATCGGGCTGGGAGCCGTGGGCCTGACGGCCGTGCACGGTCACCTTCCAGGAATCAGCCATCGCCATCGCCACGCCGCTGCTGATGTCCACGGTGCCAGCGAGGCCGGGCCATACGTGCTGGCCGAAGACGATCTCGGGGCGGGGGGCGCGGTCCCACAGCCCGTCGGCGAGCATGGCTACCGCTCCCGCCCCGGTCTCTTCCCCGGGTTGGAAGATGAACACCACGGTGCCTGCCCAAGCGGACGGGTGGGTGACGAGGTGCTCGGCCAGTGTCAACGCGACTGTCATGTGAGTGTCGTGGCCACACCCGTGCATCGCAGGCACGTCGGTGCCGTCGGCCAGGGTGCCGCGGGCGGTGCTCGCGTAGTCGAGTTCGGTCTCTTCCTGGATAGGCAGGCCGTCGATGTCGGCGCGGTAGGCGACCGTGGGACCGGCGCCGTTGCGCAGGATACCGACGACGCCGGTCCCGCCGCAGCGGAAGGTCTCGAGCCCGAGATCATCAAGGCGCCGGGTGAGGAACGCACAGGTCTCGGTCTCCTGCATGGACAGTTCCGGATGCGCGTGCAGGTGCCGGTACAGCTCCTGCATCGTGCGGGTCGTGGTGTCATCAGTCGGAAGTAGGGTCACGGTCATGAGATCTCTTTCGTGGAGTCGGAACGGGGCTTGCTGCGAAGGAACCAGGCCAGCACGGCGGTGGTGACGACGGTAATTCCGGTGGCGAGGTTTGCGACGCTGGGGACGGCGGGCACGAGCACGAAGAAGACGAACGCGGCTGTGCCGATGGCGATAAGCGTGACGCGAGGTTGTTTCAATGACACCACGAGCTGCACGATGACCCCGCCGATGATGCTGGGGAAGATGTACAGGCGCGCGACGTCGGTGACGTCGGCTGGCACGATGTTGACCAGCCAGGAGCCGAATAGACCGACGAACACCAGCATGAAGAACACGTGCACCATCGCGGCGCCGCAGATGGCCATCAGGGCTGAGAATTCGCCGCGCTTGGTGCCAGCCTTAGCGCCGATGGCCGCTTGGGCGACCAGTGCAGAGGGGAGCAGCTTGTTGGCGATGTTGCCGATCATGAACGCCTGGTACATTGCCGCGGGACCAAGGATCGGGTAGTAGGTGATCGGTTCGACCACCCACAGCACCGAGAACACGGCGGCAACGGCGAGGAACGCGATCCAGACCTGTGTCTGCGTGATGCCAAGGTCGGCGAAAAGCACCAGGTAGAGCGGCGCGGCGAGTGACATGACCAGTGCGGCGATCATGGTGGACCGACCCCAGCGGCTCGTTGTGCGGTCGAAGGTCGCCAAATCGGCGGACGGCGTGGTGATCACTGTTGTGGAGGACATGCTGGCCTTTCTCGATGTTGGTTCAGGCGACCGGTGCGAGGCCGGTGGTGTGGGCGGTGTATGCGACGATGAGGCCGATCACGATGGAGAAGCCGAGCCCCCATTCGCGTAGCCAGCCCAAGTTGAAGCGGCGTGCCAGGAACAGGCAGGCGCCCATCACCGCGGCCGAGGTGACAACGGTCAGGATGTGCACGGGGGTTTTGCCGAGCTCGCCGATGCCGAGGCTCGCGAACGCTCCGAGGAGCGCGGCAGCGGGGATGATGGCCATCAGGGTGGGGTTCACGCTGCGCAGCCGAGAGTCGCCGCGTTTAAGCAGCGGGGTCAACACCAGGGTGGCGATCATCCACATGGCGCCGGAGAGGCTCATCGCCATAAATGCGACGGCGAACACGCTCTGGGTGTAGCTCGCGTCGCCAAGGGCTGCTCCCATGGTACTGGCGGCAATACTGGCCGAAGCAGTCTCGGTGGCAGCCGACCCGACCAGACCGACGCGCACCAGCACAGCCGGGGTTCCGAACAGGCTGAGCAGGGCCACACTGACGAGCACTACCGCCAGGGAGGGGCCAATTGCGGCCACGGCGCCGGCGCGGAACGAGGTTTTCAGTTCGGCCGAGCTGATGCCGGCCGCCGGCGCGGCGATCCGGGCCGCATGTATGTACACGACCGTTTGCAGGATGATGGCGGCGAACACGCCGACAGCCAAAATCCACAGGATTGGCAGGTTGGCAATGGCAAGGATGTCGGTTGAGTCAGGGTCACCGGGTAGGGACGTAATCATAAGTGCTCCAGTGCTGGAATGCGGGTGGGGCAGTGAGTGATGATAAGTTCGGCGCTAAGGAAATCCTTGTATTTTCAAGGAACGGCGTACGAGCAAGGATGGATTGTGCGGCTACTGGATCCCTTGGAGCGGCGGATTGCGGCCGCGCTGCAGTTCGACGGGCGCAGCTCTTGGAGCCAAATCGCCGTCGTGCTCGGCGAACCGGAGCGCACTGTCGCCCGCCGGGGCAGTGAACTGATCGAAGCCCGGCTGGTGCAGGTGGCCGGACTCCGCCCACAATCCACCTCGGTGATCATCCGCGTTCAGACCGCGCCGGGCACCACGCGCGCGACCGCGAACGCACTGGCGCAGCGTCGCGATTCGACCTTCTCGTACACGATGACCGGCGGCGTGGACTGTGTCGTCGAAGTGCTGACCGAGGCCGAGCTGATGCCGGCACTGCTCACGGACGAGATCCCCGGTACGGTCGGTTTGGTGCGCGCAGTCAGCTACCCCGTGATGCGCTACTTCCGCACCATCCGCGGCTGGCAGCCTGACTTGCTGACGGAGGTCGAAGCTGATGCCCTGCGGGCCGGTGTAACGACGGACACGTGGAGTCTGCAGGAGCCGCAGCGGCTGAGCCGGGTCGACAACGAGATCGTGGAGGCGCTTTGCCGAGACGGGCGGGTGTCCTGCGAACGGTTGGCCCGCCTGACTGGGGTGTCCAACGCTACGGCCCGCCGCCGCACGGAATGGCTGCTGCAGAACAACCATGTTTACATTCGGGCGGTCGTTGAACCGGCGAGTGTCGGCCTTCCCGTCGAAGCGTTTTTGTGGATCCGCAGCGACCCGAAGAACGTCGAGGCGGTCGGGCGAGAGCTCGCGGCCTCGCCGCTGGTGAGGTACGCAGCCGCGGTCGCCGGCGACTACCAGATCGTAGCGAATGTCACGGCGAAGGACCAAGCTGCCCTCTATGCCTGCGTGACGTCCGCGCCTTGGGTTGCTCACACCAAATCGATTGATGTCAGTCTGCTGCTCGAGGCTTTCAAACGAGGCGGACGAGTGCTGCAGCCCGCGCGAATTTGAACGTCGACGACGCATCTCAGCTACCTATGTCGCGCAGATCGGGAGCCTGCCACGCATAGCGGGTGGCCTGTTCGAAGCTGTACCCCACCTGCAGCAGCTCGACATCCTGCCCGTGGTCCATGACCAGCTGTAATCCGACCGGCAGACCGGACTCGCTGAAGCCCGCTGGCACGCAAAGCGCGGGAAGCCCGGTCGCAGAAACGACGCAGGCGGAACGCATCCACTCAAGGTAGTTCTCAAACGGCACGCCGTCGATCTCGGTCGGATACCGCAGGGCGGCATCGAAGGGAAGCAGCTGGGCGGCCGGACTCGCGAAAACGTCGTAGCGGGCGAAGAAGATACGAGTCTTTTGCGCTAACCGGGTGCGGGCCAGCGCGGCCGAGACGACGTCGGCTCCGTTCAGAGCAAGGCCGCGCTCCACATTCCAGCGCACCTCGGGTTTAATCTTGTCGCCGTGCCGGGCCACAAGATCGCCGTAGGACAAGGCAAAGTCGAACGCGCGCACTGTGCTGAACACCTCATCGGCGTCACGCAGATCAGGGGCCGCCTGCTCCACTGTCGCACCGAGGTCTTCGAACACCTGCAGCTGCTGATGCAGCACGCGCAGCACCTCTTTCTGCACCGGAATTCCCAGACCGAAATCGTCGGACCAGCCGATGACGAGCCCTGTGAGATCGCGCTGCAGCGGCTCAAGAAACCGGCGTGCCGGCACCGGGTTGAAATACGGTGTAGCGGCGTCTGGTCCCGCAATCACCGACATAGCCAGGGCAATATCGGTCACTTCCCGGGCCAAGGGACCGCTGCGAGAGAGCCAGCTCCAGGCGTTACGGCTCGGCTGCAGGGGGACCACGCCGAGCGACGGCCGGAATCCCACCACGTTGCAAAAAGAGGCGGGAATGCGCAGCGAGCCGCCCATGTCGCTGCCGTCGCTAATGGCCTGGATGCGTGCGGCCAGAGCTGCGGCGGCCCCTCCGCTACTGCCGCCCGCGCTGAGAGAGGGGTCATACGGGTTGGTGGTCGTTCCGAAGACCTCGTTGAAGGTGTGCGACCCGGCCGCGAACTCCGGCACGTTGGATTTACCGGTGGTGACGACACCGGCGGCCTTGAACCGCTCGATGATCAGATCGTCGTGATCGGGCACGTGGTCAGCGAACACTGGTGACCCGAAGGTCGTGCGCAGGCCGGCGGTGGAATGCGTGTCCTTATGCGTGATCGGAACGCCGTGCAGTGGAGGCAGATCGTCGCCGCTCAGGGTGCGGGTGTCGGCGGCCACCGCAAGGTCGCGGGCCGCTTCACGATCTTGGGTGACGATGGCGTTGATGCGAGGGTTCACCCGGTCGATCTGGGCGAGGTGCGCGTCGAGGGCTTCGTTGGCCGAGATCTCGCGTCGGCGAATGGCTAGAGCGAGCGCGGATGCTGACAACTCGGTGATCTGGTCGCTCACGGTTCATCTCCTGCTTGGGCGGTAGACCGGATGTCTCCGGTGGGTAGAAGTCTCGTGGTCGGCAGGCGCGACAGTGAGCGGAGGCCCGTGAAAACGTCCGTTTGAATGGTTATAGCCACGATTTTGGCCGATTTCGTCTTGGAGGGGCGGCTTGTGAAAAAAGTGAAATATGCGGCGGTTGCGGTCATTTTCACTGGATGCAGGTGGCTAGCCGGGTTCGTAGGGCACCAAAGAAACCCTGACAGTAGGGACCTTTGGGAATGACGTATCGCTCAGAGTCGCATTCATCGCCTTGGTGCCTGCACGGTGTCGAGAAACCACACAGCGGGACGTGACCCGAATCCTCGAACCTAAGGGCAGTCTGGCCGCTCCGTGCAGCGGCCAGACGAGATAGCCAAAATTCACTGGTCGCTGCTCACGGTCAGCCGCGGTCCGGCCTGCCTCGCGCATCTGTTCGTAAAGGCGTGGGCGCCGTGAGGACACTCCGTCTTTGAGAGCCTGAGCCAACCCCTAAAGTCATTCGAGCGATGTTGGCATATCTGATGGCCAGCTCTTCGGGCGAAAGCTCACCGTCATGGCGGTACCACTGCGCAATACCGGTACACATAGTCACGATGGCTCGGCTGGTGTCTTTGGGGTGCTCAGCGTCAAAGATCCCCTCCCGCATACCCTGATTGATGATGTTGTCCACCATCTGCTGCTGCTTATCGCGGGATTTGATGTGCGCCGTTCGCGACTCGCCTTCCAGACTTCGGATCTCACTAGCAGCGATGAAGGCGAGCTCACTGCGGTGAGCGTGAAAGAGCGCCAGACATTCGATCAGCAGGCGAAACTGTTCCTCCACTGAGGAACCTGCCTCCGCTATAGCGTCTTCGCTCCTGACCAATAAATCCTCCATCGCAAACTGTACGATCGCCACCAGCAGCGCCTGCTTGGAGGCGTAGTGGTGATATAGGCCCGGTACGGAGAGCTTGGCCCGAGCGGCCACAGTGCGAATTGTCGTGCCGTGATAGCCGTGCTCCACAAAACTATCCAAAGCGGCTTGGAGCAGGGGTGGCAGAATATTTTCAGAATATTTGCGCCACACGCACGCATCCCCGACTCTTTTCGCAGTCTCAACTTTCACGAATACTCCTTCACCTGTAAACGCCTGCTTGCTATTGTCTGCCTTGACAGATGATGGCGTCTACTCCAGACTAACTCCTACCGAGCGATCGCTCGGTAGGAGTTAGTAAGTCAATTTCGGCGAAGATGCCGGAGGGGGGCGGCTGTCGTGACTCGTTCAACTGTGACCAACCGTTGTGAGATCGGCTCTTCGGTAGAGAGTCGTTTTGGGATCAACGCCGTAGAGGATTCTCAGACCGCACCAGACGTTCTTAGCATGGATGTACGTGCAGAGATGCGGTACGAGTCCACCGTAGAGGCGTGGAAGGCCCGCGTCGCCGCCAATCCGGATCGCGTCGCAATTCGCTATTTCGATGGCAGGATGACTGCCGCCGAAGTCGACCGTGCCTCCGACGCTCTCGCTATCGCGCTCAAGGCCCGCGGCACAATTCGCGGTGCCCGGGTAGGTATCTACCTCCAGAACACGCCCCATTATGCGCTCGCCCTGCTGGCCCTCTGGAAATTGGGGGCGACGGCACTATTGCTGAACCCCATGTACAAACGTAGAGAGCTGCGCCGTCTCGTTGACGACTCGGGTGCCATCGGTGTTATTTGTGCCGATACGGCTGTGTCGGAAACTCGTCAAACGCTTGCCGGAGGCACCGCTTGCTGGCTCATCAGTACCTCTGCACGTGACTTTCAGACGCGGAACGATCCGCGCAGCTGTGACATGACAACACGCCCGGCAGCTTCGGCTGACGGGGACGTCGCGGCTCTGATTCGCGAATTCGACGGCTTGCGACCCCCTGACATTGAGCTGAACCGCGACGACGTGGCGCTCTTGACCTATACCTCTGGAACGACCGGGCCGCCTAAGGGCGCCATGAACACCCACGAAAACGTCCTGGCCGTCGCCACGACGTTTGGCCGCTTTGCACGGCTGGCCCCCGGTGACGTCGTCATGGCCGTGGCCCCACTATTTCATATCACTGGCGCCGTAATTAACGCTGCGATCTCGCTGTTCACCGACACAACCTTGGTTTTTACGGGCCGCTTTGACCCCAATGTCGTGTTGGAGGCCTTCGCCGAACATAGGGTCAGCTTTACCATCGGCTCGATTACTGTGTTCAACGCGATTTTGGCGCTTCCGCATGCCAGCGCCAGCCATTTTGCCGCCGTCAAGACTCTGTATTCCGGCGGGGCGCCAATCCCGCCGGCCACCGTGGAACGCTTCAAAAAACGCTTCGGCGTCTACATCCACAATGCCTATGGATTAACCGAAAGCACGTCCGGTGTAATTGCCGTCCCGCCCTGTGCCGAGGCGCCGGTCGACGCCTCCAGCGGCACTCTTTCCATCGGCATTCCGCTACCACACGTTGTAGCCAGAGTCATCGACCAGAACGGTCAACCCGTTCCGCCGGGTACCCAGGGCGAGCTGGAATTATCTGGACCCCAAATTATCCCGGGTTACTGGAATAATCCGGACGCTACCACCCACGCAATGCCCGGAGGCAGGTTTCGCACCGGCGACGTGGCCATCATCGACACCCAAGGCTGGGTTTATCTGGTCGACCGGCTTAAAGACCAGATCAACGTCTCCGGGTATAAGGTCTGGCCCCGCGAGGTCGAGGACACGCTATACGAACATCCCGCAGTCCATGAGGCCGCTGTGATCGGCCAGTCGGATGAGTACCGCGGCGAAACCGTCGTCGCTTTCGTGTCCCTGAAATCAGGTGCATCGGCCACTCCAGCAGAACTCATCGCATTCACCAAAGAGCGCCTCGCAGCTTACAAGTACCCCCGCATCGTGCACATCATCGACGACCTACCCAAGACACAGACCGGAAAAATTCGCCGCCAGGCGCTCCGTGATGAAAACACGGCAGCCCAGGGCGTACCGTCCCAGAAGGACAAATTATGAGCGAGCACCCCGTCCAAGCGCACCGCCTTGAGGGCAAGACGGCCATCGTCACGGGTGCCAGTCGCGGTATCGGACTGGCCATCGCCTTGCGGCTGGTGGCGGAGGGCGCCCAGGTCTGTATCACCGCCCGTAACGCCGAGGCGTTAGACGATGCGGCCGCCCAGTTCCCGAAAGGATCCGTGATCGCGCTTGCCGGCAAAGCCCACGATCCGGACCACCGCCTCGAGGTTCTCAATGCCGTCGCCGAAACCTTCGGCCAGCTGGACATCCTCGTCAACAATGCGGGCATCAACCCCGTCTACGGATCGGTGATGGATCTAGATCTGTCCGCCGCGCGCAAAATTACCGAGGTGAACGTCTTCGGTACCCTGGCCTGGATTCAGGATGCCTACCACCACGCTGCCCTGGATTTCGCCGGCCGCGGCGGCACCGTGATTAACGTGTCTTCGGTCACCGGGCAGACACCGGCACCCGGCATCGGTTTCTATGGCGTGACCAAGGCGGCCATCGCGCATCTGACCCGCACTCTCGCCGTCGAAATGGGGCCGAAGATACGAGTGAACGCGGTTGCACCGGCGGTTGTCAAGACGCAATTCGCCCAGGCCCTGTACGAAGGTAAGGAGGCAGAAGTCGCCGCGAGATATCCTCTGGGCCGTCTCGGCAATCCAGAGGATGTCGCCGCCACCGTTGCTTTTCTCGCGTCCTCAGATTCGGCCTGGATCACCGGTCAGGTCATCAACCTTGACGGCGGCCTGCTTGCGGCCGGCGGCACCGCTTAACATCCCCACTCATCGGCCCCCACCCGCGAAAGGAAATAGAACAATGAGCACCGAGTCACTGCCCGTCGACATCGAAGATTTGCGAATCCGCACCCGCGAATTCATCCGCAGCACGGTCATTCCCGCCGAGCCGAGGCCGGGCGAGCGCCTGGGCCAGGCCACCCGGGACCGGCTACAAGCGGCGGCGAAGGCCGCCAATGTCTTTGCCCCGCACGTCCCTAAGGAATTCGGCGGCCAGGGCGTCCCCATTCAGCACTGGTCCGCAATCTTTCAAGAGGCCGGATATTCCCCGATCGGCCCGTCCGCGCTCAACTGCATGGCGCCGGACGAAGGCAATATGCACATGCTAAATCTGATCGCTACGGAGGCGCAGAAACAGCGATACCTTGTACCCCTGGCCGCCGGCACGTCGCGGTCCTGCTTCGGAATGACCGAGCCGCACCCTGGTGCCGGTTCAGATCCGGCCGCCCTGCTCACCGTGGCGACAAAGGTCGACGGTGGATGGTCCATTAATGGTCACAAACGATTCACAAGCGGCGCCGACGGCGCAGCCTTCTGCATCGTGATGGCCCGCACCGAGGCCGTCGGAGACGCCCCGACCGGTGCCACCATGTTCCTGGTCGATCTCGACAACCAAGGCATCCGGCTCGGCGAAAGCATCCACACCATGGACCGTGCCATAGCTGGCGGTCATCCCCACATTTATCTCGATGACTGCTTTGTGGCGGATGACGCGGTACTGGGGGCCGTCGGACTCGGCTTCAGATATGCCCAAGTGCGCCTCGGCCCCGCCCGGCTCACGCACTGCATGCGCTGGCTTGGCCTGGCGCGGCGCTCGCTGGACATCGCCCTCGACCGGATCGAGCGCCGTGAGCTGTTCGGCTCTCCGATGAAGAACCTGGGCCTTGCCCAGGAATTGATTGCCCAATCGGTGATCGATATTGAAACCTCTGACGCCATCATCACTAAGACCGCCGCGCTGCTCGACACGGATCCACGGGCCGGATCCGCGATGTCCTCCATTGCCAAGGTGCACTGCTCGGAAGCGATCTTCCGGGTGGTCGACCGCGCCATCCAGCTCTGCGGTGGCGACGGCGTTTCCGACGCGCTTCCCTTGGCCGCGTACCTGAACGAGGTTCGTCCGTTTCGAATTTACGACGGCGCTAACGAGACCCATAAATGGGCCATCTCCCGGCGCGCCTCGGCGATGCGGAAGCGGGCCGTCGATGCGGGCGAGCCGTACCTGGCCGATGTGCACGGCTTTACTACGGACCGTGGTAATTTGCACGCCGCTAATCTCAACACCGAGCTGGCAGGAATCCACTGATGCGAACCGCTCCCGACGGCGTCGAAGTCGTCACCAGCCGCGCCGATGCGACGCGGCTGGGCTCGCCGCCGCTTCTCATTCTCGACGCCGTCGAAGAGTTCATGGATGCCAAGGGGCTCGGTGCCGGACCGCTGTCCTGGAGCCGGATTGGCGATGGGCAGTCCAATGTCACTTATCGTCTCCAGCGTGGCGGCCAGGTGTTTGTGTTGCGCCGCGGCCCGCGTCCGCCCCTGCCGCGATCCACCCATGACATGGTCCGTGAGGCCCGGATCCAACAGCTGGTCAGAAAGCAAGGAGTGCCGGTTCCGGAAATCCTCGCCGTCTGCGACGACGAGTCGGTTCTCGGTGTTCCCTTTTACATTATGTCCTTCCTGGGCGGCACCATCATCACCGATCGAATCCCCGGGTACCTCGGCACCATGGTGCAGCGCGAGGCGACCAGCGCCGCCGTTGTCGACGCCCTGGTGCAGCTCCACCAGGTGGATGTTTCCGCCGGCGAACTGGCCGCGTTCGGGCGCCCGGAAGGCTACCTGAAGCGGCAGGTTCAGCGCTTTTCCGCCCTGTGGGAGGTGAACACCACCCGGAATCTGCCCGAGGTCGCCAGCATCGGCGGCTGGCTGGAGCGCAATATTCCCACCAGTCAGGCCGCCACCGTGATCCACGGTGACTTCCGGGTCGGCAACCTGATGTTCGAGCCCTCGTCCCCGGCACGCGTGATGGCCATCCTGGACTGGGAAATGGCCACGGTGGGTGACCCGCTGGCGGATCTTGGCTATCTCACGGCAACGTATTCGGAACCCGGCAGTTTTCTGACACCGCTCGAGTTGACCAGTGTGACCCGCGAACCCGGGTATCTCACCCGCGATCAGCTCATTGCGCGGTACCGCGAGCGGATGCACGTGGATCTGGATGCGCTGCCCTGGTACCAGACGCTGGCACTGTGGAAGGCATCCATCTTCTGCGAAGCCATTTACACCCGCTGGCTCAAGGGTGAACGACCGGGCGATACCGGCTTCGGTCCCTCGCTGGAAGCAGGCATTCCGAGGTTGCTGGACGGAGCCCGGCAGTTTGCCGGCGCCGGCTCTACCGTCGCGTTCTGAACCCATTCACGCCAAGCACATTCACGTCATAGAAGCGAGATCGCAGTGTCAGAGCAGAAAATAGTCATCGTCGACGGAGCCAGAACGCCCGTTGGGAAATACGGCGGGGCCCTGGCGGCCGTACCGGCACACGAGCTGGGGGCCATTGCCGCAGTCGCGGCAATTGAGCGGAGCGGCATTACCACGGACGACATCGACGAGGTCATCATGGGCTGCGTCGGCCAGGCCGGTGCGGATGCCTACAACGCCCGCCGCGTCGCTCTGGCAGCCGGCGTGCCCGAGCGTACCCCCGCCTTTACCGTGAATAGGCTCTGCGGCAGCGGTCTGCAGGCCATCTGGTCGGCTGCGCAGCAGCTGCGCTGGGGCGGAGCCGAGTTCATCCTGGCCGGCGGCGATGAATCGATGTCTCGGATGCCCTTCCTGGATTACAACGCCCGCGGCAATGCCCGGCTGGGGGACCGCACCCAAGTCGACGGCACACTGGCCATGCTCACCGACCCGTTCAGCGAAAAACACATGGGTGTCACGGCCGAAAACGTGGCAAAAAAATACGGGGTGTCTCGTCGGGAGCAGGATGAGTTTGCCTGGGAGAGCCAACGCAGAGCGGGCACCGCGGAAGCTCAGGCGGCTTTTCTAGAGGAAATCACGCCGGTTCTGGTGCCCGGGAAGCAGCCAGTGACGGTGACCGTCGATGAGGCACCGCGCCCGGACACCACCCTCGAGACCCTTCAGGGGCTGCGCCCGGCGTTCCAGACGGGGGGCAGCGTGACCGCTGGCAACTCATCGGGAATCAACGATGGCGGCGCGGCCGTGATTCTGACGAAGGAGAGAACGGCCCGCGATCGCGGACTCGGCGGCCTGGCCACCCTGGAATACGTCGCGACGGCGGGAATCGATCCGGCGCTGATGGGCTACGCGCCCGCCCTGGCGCTGCGGAAACTTTTTGACGAAACAGGGCTCAGCCCGGCAGACATTGGGATCGTCGAGCTCAACGAAGCCTTTGCCGCCCAGTCCGTCGCCGTCATCCGCGACCTGAAGCTTGATCCGGAGAAAACCAACCCCTACGGCGGGGCCATCGCCCTGGGCCACCCGATTGGAGCGACCGGCGCCATCCTCACCATTCGTGCCGCCCGGCATTTGCAGCGCAGCGGCACGGAATATGGCATCGTCACGCTGTGCATCGGCGGAGGCCAGGCACTGGCCGCTCTGATCAGGAGGTACGACGTATGAATACCGGAATAGTGAGCGTTGAAACGGTCGGTGTTGTCGGCTCGGGTGCCATGGGCCGCGGAATCGCCGAAAGCTGCCTCCGCGCGGGCAGGACAGTGCTGCTGCACGATACTTCAACGGATGCGCTGCGGGCTGCCCGAACGCACATTGAGGCGGCGCTACAACGTTCGGTCGACAAGCATCAGAGCAGCGGTCAGGACACCGAGTCCTGGTTGTCCGCACTGCACACGGTGGAGGACCTGTCACAATTCGCGGTGTGTGACCTGGCCATCGAGGCCGTGCCGGAAATCCTCGAGATTAAGCTTTCCGTGCTGGGACGGCTGGAGAAATGCGTTCCTGTCGAGACCATCATTGCCACCAACACTTCCTCGATTCCCATTACCAAACTCGCCGGAGCCCTGACCCGGAGGGGTAGGTTCCTTGGGCTGCATTTCTTCAATCCAGTTCCCAGGATGAACCTCGTGGAGGTCATCCCGACCGTCCTGACCGACCCCCACACCGTGACGGCCGTCGAACATTTTGTGCGCGCGAGCCTGCACAAAACACCGCTGACCATTGATGACAGACCGGGTTTCGCGGTCAACGGGCTCTTGATCCCCTACCTGCTCTCGGCGGCTCGCATGCTGGACGCCGGCTATGCCTCCGCGAAAGACATTGACGACGGTATGAAACTCGGTTGTGGGCATCCCATCGGGCCGCTGGAGCTGTCGGATTTCATTGGTCTTGACGTGGTCTGCGACGTGGCCGACTCCATTTATGCCGAGTCCAGAGACCCGGCCACCATCGTTCCGAACAACCTACGTCGACTGGTCGAGGCCGGACAGCTCGGACGAAAGACCGGGGCCGGATTCTACCCGCACGACAAAGTGTCCGACCTGCGACCCATCGACATCCTGCTTGGGGCGCACTGACGTGAATACCTTAAGGCAAAGGAGCCTTTTCTGATGACCCAGATCGACGAGACCAACAACGATACGGCCAGACCAACCAGCGGCGTGACCGAACGGTCGAAGCGGCGGGATCTAATCGCCAGCACTCTCGGCAACGTTCTCGAATGGTATGAGTGGAGCGCCTACGCGGTCTTTGCGCCGTTCATCGCCGCTGCCATGTTCAATCCCGACGATCCCATCTCCGGACTCCTCTCGACCCTGGGAGTATTCGCCGTCGGCTTCCTGATGCGACCACTCGGCGGCATCGTCTTCGGCATGGTCGCCGACCGGCGCGGGCGCAAATTCGTCCTGGTCACCACAATGCTCATGATGGCTGGCGGAAGTCTGGCCATGGCTCTGATGCCGACGTATCAGAATGCCGGCGCCTGGGCGTCACTCCTGCTGCTCATGGTCAGGGTCATCCAGGGGTTTGCTCACGGCGGAGAAACCGCGACCGCCTATACCTACGTGGCGGAAATTGCGCCTCGGCGGCATCGCGGACTCTGGGGCAGTGCCGTGTTCATCGCCATCTTCGGCGGATCTGTACTCGCCTACGGTGTCGCCGGCGGTGTGACCAGTATTATGCCCGACGACAGTGTGGCCGCGTGGGGATGGCGCATCCCGTTCATCCTCGGTGCTTTCCTCGCCCTGGCTGCTCTCTATATGCGACGCAACATGGGCGAAAGTGAAGTCTTCGACGAGCACACGGCCGGCACCGAAAAGCCGGCACCGCTCCCAAAGGCCCAGGTTACGCGCGCAATCGTGCTGATGATCGCCATGACCTCCGGGGTGACAGCCGCTCACTACACCTGGACCTCGTACGCCTCCACCTACGCGATCACCCAGAAAGGCATGGACTCGGGCACCGCCTTCTGGATGACCCTGCTGGCCCAGTTGATCGCTCTGGCAACCCTGCCGCTCTGGGGATGGATTTCCGACCGAGTCGGACGGCGCCCGATGATGCTGATCTTCGCCGTTCTTATGATCGCGCTGTCCGTCCCCCTGACCGCCATGATTGGTTCTGCGGGGTGGACGCTCCTGCTCGCCTCGGCGATCGCCCTGGTGATCGTCGCTATCCCCGGCGCTTTGCTCTCGGCGATCCTCTCCGAGAATTTTCCGACCAGAATCCGCACCAGGGCCATCGGATTCGCCTATTCCATTTCGGTGGCCGTGTTCGGCGGCACCGCCCCCTATCTAAACGCTCTCTTCAACTCCCTAGATATTGGCTGGCTGTCCAGTGTCTATATCGTCATTCTCTGCGCGTGTACCGGTGTGGCCTGTTTCATCATGAAGGAAACCAAGGGCATCGATTTAAAGGACGCCTAAAATGGGCGGTCGGCGGCGCGGCGCAGTGTCCCACCGTCGACACTTTCTCTAACGGCCACAGTAATTTCCCGCCCCGAGAAGATCGATTTTCGGCTCATTTATTTAGCCGTGAACGACGCCGGTTACTTTATTTCGAAGTCACGTCTTTCGCGCCACTTCGCATCAGCTTTTCACATTTATCCTGGCTGAATGCCCACTATTAACCCACCTAAATCAACCGTGGCCGACCCAACCTGAACGCGTACACTCAGATCAAGCGAACCGCCCGGTTCCCTGCAAATTCAAGGGAATCCGCGAGTTTCGAAGACATTCGGTCGAGTTCAGAATCGCCTCCGATTCTGCAAGGGGTCGCAGGTTCGAATCCTGTCAGCCCGACCAAAGGGCCGTTCGTAAAACGGCCCGGTCGGAACAAAAAGAAATCGCTCCTGAGGATTCTCAGGAGCGATCTCTTTTATGAGGGGATGCTGCGCGATCGTCCGCCAGTTATTTGAGGCGGTGGGCTGCCGGGCCGGTGATTCTGGGTCAGACACGCCTCACTTGCCGGCGAGAGAATGAAAAATGTAGCCTCCATTGTCGTCCTTTGTCAGCGCCGCAACTCCAACGACCAGCCGCTGTGCCCAGTTACACTCCGCCGGATTAGTGGTGGTTCTGGGGAACGTCACAGCGGTCGCACTGACCGCCGTGACGTTCCGATATGAGATGGGACGATTCCACGCACTGTTCCCGCCAGCCGCTCTCGCGGGCCTAGATCAGCCAGGGAACGCTGCGTCGTAGACCGCGCGAAGCTCGGCACTGTCGGCCCCGGTCACGCCGCATCCCGTGATCGTTCCATCGACTGCGCCGACGAGGTAGCTCTGGCCGACCGCGAAGGGCACACCCGAGAAGTCGGAGGTCATCGCGTCGACCTGCGCCACCTCCACGCGATCGGCGACCTCGCCGACAAAGCGCTCCGTGACCTCCAGCACAACGGTGTTGCCCTGGATCTGCAGCACCGTCGCGGCGAACGCCTGCTCCTGCGCCGCGACGGTCGCCGGCTCGAGCACGAGGCAGCTACCGCTCGCGAGACCTCCACCCATTGGAGGCTGCAGCGCCTCGATGGTGGGTTCCGGACTACCGAGAACGAGGGGCACGACGATAGCGGCGGCGATGGCGAGGCCCGCGGCGACGCCGGCCACCGGCATCCACCGCCGGAACGCGCGTCGCGGCGTCTCGGGGGTGACAGCCGGGGTGGTAACGGACTGGTCGGTCATGATCTGCTCCATTCTGTGGTCGAGCCACGTCGGCGAGGCAGGGGGCAGCGCGCGGGCCGGATCGGCGGCGCGCAGCTGATCGCGCAGCGCACGGTCATCGTCGTGCATCTTCGCTCCCTTCGTCGTAAGGTACATGTCCGGTCGGGTGGCCCGATTTCAGTAGCTCCTGCTTGCGGCGCGCCTTCGCGCGGTGCAGCCGGATCGCCGCTGCGTTCGCGCTGACGCCGAGCACAACGGCAATCTGCGGGCTCGTCAACTCGTCCCACGCCCACAGCCGCAGGATCTCGGCATCGTCTCGACGCAGGCCGGCGAGGGCTGCGGTCACGCGGGCTGCCACGGCAGTGCCTTCATCGACGGTGGATGCTGCCGGGTTCTCGTCCGCAACGGCCGGCGGCGGGTCGATCGCGATGATGCGGCCGATGAGACGGGTGCGGCGACGCTCGGCGCGTTGGGCGTTGCTGAGGCACTGTCGAGCGACGACGATCGCCCAAGGGAGGGCATCGTCGGGCACCTCGTCAAGGCGGCGCCAGCACACGAGCAGCGTGTCGCCGATCACATCGTCGGCCGTCGCGGCGTCGGTGCGGCGGTGCAGGTAGCGGCGCACAGGGTCGCCGACGAGCGCGACGAGGTTGCGCATCCGCTTTTCGCGCTGGGTGTCGGTCACAACTCTCATACTGAGGCATGTCCGGCAGAGGCGCGAGGATTTCATGCGAGGCAATCTCGCACCGTTTCACCCCGTCGGTTCCCGGCCTGGGCCACATCTATGCCCCTCTACGTGGGCCTTGCGGCCGGGAAAGGCCTGGATGCTCGATGCGGTGTCGACGGCCGCATCATCGAGAATCTGCTGCCACCGCTCAATGACAATCCGTGCACAGCGAGGTGATTATTGGCGGTTCATGAGGGCGTGCAGGGCTGCGCTGCGGTCATCCGAATACCCGCGAAGCGGTGCGTGCTGATTTCTGCGAACTGGAGAAAAATCGCGCGCCGTGCGGAGGAAAATCATTCCCCGATTCCCCCGCGATCCGCGCCCTGCTGGGTTTCCCGAACGGCCCACCAAAAGTCCCGGTAGACCGCAAGATTTACCGGGACTTTTCGGGCTCTTCTGACTCTTCCGTGGGTTAATTCCGGCAGGGAAGTGCCGGTTTGTGCCCGCCGAGGCTGAGCATGGCGAGGGCGATGCGGGTCATGAGACGGATCTTGGTGTTCATAGATTCGCGGCCATTGGAGAGGCAGATCGAGCTCAGCCGATGGGACAACTGACTGCGGCGCACCTACCGGCTACCGGCATCCATTGTGCCAATGGTGCTCTTTACTAGTTCGTCGGGGATTGTCTTCTGACCCCGCGTTGGCACAGAGACTGCCAACAGCGGGGAGGGCAGCTTCGGAGGCTTGTACAGCGGCGCAGTCTGGATAGTAGGGGACGTCGTGGCTGGCGCAATTTGGAGCGAACGCCAACGAACGCGACCGCATCCGACGGAGGCTTTCTCTCCGCGGCGACCCAGGTGAACCACACCGACCCCCGCTTGAGCGCGCTCGAGCCGGCCTCGGAAAGTTGACACAGTGTCGAAGGATGAAGCCCAGGACCGTGCGGCACTCTGCGCGCCCGCACGGCGCCTGGACCTCAGCCTTCACCGGACGTTCACAGCTAGTGCAGGACTCCGCAGGCAGCCGGGTCGGTTGCCTCGGCGGGGAGGGTGGGGTCCAGCTCGCTTACACCCTCGGGATCGCTGACGTTGTACGTTCCGTTGCCGTCGTGGTCGATTCCGTGGATCACGACAACACCTTCACCGTCACGGATGGCCTCGGCAATCTGCGCGGCGGTGCCGAGCCCTTCGGCTCCCGGGTAACCGGTTCCGGCCACGTCTGTAAATCTGATGTTGGTCCGGAGGTAGTTATAGGAGCCGTTTTTCGAGACGGGGAACCGCGAAACATCCAGAAAACTGGCCGGCGTAGTGTCTCCGCTGGTGTTGAGGGACACCACAACGGGTCCGTACGCCGGAACACCCTCGACGGTGTTCAGTCGTCCGTCGGCGTTGCTGTCCAACGCGAGCGTGGGACACTCATTCATGGCCTGTTCGCCGTAGTGGATGTGCTGTGCGTGGGGAGCATCGGGCGTCAAACCCCGCGCGCGAATTCCGATCGCCCGAATTGTCTCCCCGCGAACGACGGCGTACGCGCTACCCGACGCTCCGGAGTCGTTCAACTCCGTGAGGTGGGCAGTCAGCACCACGTTGCCGCGCACCGATTTCGGGACATGCGCTGACGCCGGCGCGGCGCCCAACGACAGGGCGATTAGCGCAGCTGCACTCGCGCCCAGCACCAGTTTAATGTTCTTCTTCACGTTTCACTCCTTTGTGACCTCGCCCATCGGGACGATCCCGAGGGTTAGATGAGACAACGTCAGTTCGTAGCTCTCGGCCAATTGGATTGGCATCACTCGCACGCACGCACGTCTGCGGCGAAGGGTATCCGCAAATCGAGATTCCTGACAGTGGTCGTTGCCGACTTTGTCCGCAGCTTACGAATGTCCTTTTCATCGTCATGGTGGTCTGGCGAACCGATCGATGAGACCGTCGTTGTGCGAGACCTGGTGGAATACAGTTCTGAAAGATTGGACTTCTGCTCGCCTGATCGTCTTCCACTGCCGAAATCGCTGGGGCGGACGACGGGATGCGCAGCCGCATCATACGACCGGCACCCCGGACATTGACGGCCGTCAGCCGGCTTCTTCGCACGCGCTCAAGGTGCTCCTGCATAAAATACTGAACCAGCGTTGCGACGGGCGCACGCGGTATCCCCAATAAGCTCTCGCGCTATCTCCACTTCAGCGAGCGCTCCGCCCTGAGCACACATGGCGTCGTTACTGGTCAGGGCCACGTCGAATTCTCCCTGCGGAAGGAGTGCCCGTTCGAGTGGATCATGCAGGTGATAGTGCGCGGCCAGCCCTGAATAGTCATTCAGCGCGGTGTTATGCAAGGAATGATCGTGGTGCCACACAGCGCGAGCCGGTCGAAAATTGGGGCAACGACAGTCCTAACGAAAGCCCGGATTAGTCACGTCACTCGCATAGCCATCAAATTGTGGAAGGGATGCCGAACCGTGGAAGTGGGTGGATGTGTCAAGCAGATCCCCGCCAATGCGACACTCCGGGAACGCATGGCGCGGAATCTGAAGACGAAGAAGGCCGTACTGCTTCCTCGTAGGTGGTGTGCAGGTCATTGTCATCTCCCGCTGGCATTCAGGATTCACAGCGTGCCGTGGGGTATTCTGCGAGGGAAGACATTGGCAGTTCAATCTTGGCTGTAGGTAAAGAAGTAGGTGAAATGACACTGGATCGCGCGGCACAACGGTTCTTTGCACCCGTCTCTTTGTCGCCTTTCGTCGCCTTGCTCGCTCTCGCCGCGCTGCTTTTCGCCGTTTTCGCCATTCATTCCGAGGCCACCGGGCATGCCATGCATACGCCGCCCGCTGCTTCATCGACTGTGTCTGAGCAACAATCTTCGGTGATGGGAATGGGTGCTGTCATGGCTGCTCCCGTCGTTGCTGCGATCTCGTCCGGGAGCCTGGACGGGATGCTCGATTGCGCCCTGCTCGCGATGACTTGTGTTCTGCTCCTCACGCTCGTCGCCCTGGTGTTCCTGACTCGGCTTCCGGCCACCTATCGGCGCCTGCTCGACGCCGGCAGCATCCTCCTGAACTCCTGGCGCACCATCGACCTACCGGTTCAGCGACCCAGCCTCACTCTTCTCTCCATCTGTCGCGTTTAGACCGTGATGTAGTTCCGAGCCAGCACGTGGCTTCGGAGCTTGGCCGTGCTTGCGGCCACTCGGTTTCTACTGCCTACAACGAATGGATGAACAATGTTTAAACCACGAACTTTTCTGTATGCTGCTGTGGCCCTCGCGACCACTCTCACCCTCAGCTCATGCGCTGGTGGCAATCCCGCCACCGATTCAGCAGCCCCCTCCGCCAGCCAAACCACAGCGGCGTTCAATTCCGCCGACGTGACCTTTGCGCAGATGATGATCCCCCATCACGAGCAGGCCGTTCAAATGAGCGATGACCTCCTTGCCAAGGACGGTATTGATGAAAGCGTGATCGACCTCGCTACGGAGATCAAGGCCGCTCAGGAACCGGAGATCACGCAGCTGAAAGACTGGTTGACGGCATGGGGCGAGGATGAAAACGGCATGTCGGGCATGGGCGGCGGCTCTGACGGGATGATGTCCGACGACGACATGATGGCGCTGCAGGATACCTCTGGGGTAGAGGCCAGCACCCTGTTCCTGGAACAAATGACGGTGCATCATGAGGGTGCTGTCGCGATGGCGCAGCTCGAAATTGATGATGGGGAGAATGCGGATGCGCAGGCGATGGCCGCCAACATCGTCAAGACGCAGACGGCCGAAATCGACGAGATGGCCGCGCTCCTCGCCTCGCTCTAGAGCGGCACGTCCGGCGGGTCCTTCTCTGGAGGACCCGCCGGTGGAACCCACCGTTCGTTTTCTGAATGACCTGCAAGGACACAAGTATGCATTGCCGTCAAATTCTTTCTCTGCTGCGCGTCGCGGGGGCGGTACTACGTGGATAACACCGGTCACGTCGCCACAGCGCCCCGCCTTCCCGGCGCCATTCCACCAATGTCACGACGCGATTTGCGCGCCATGGAGAGCATGCTGCGCACGGGTCGCTCGGACCCCTCGAAAACTGCGCCAGCGGCGAAAGTTGTACCCCGTTCGATCTCGCTGCGCCAGCGAGCTGCGGCCGGAAGCGCCATGGCGATGATCGCGCTCTTCGCAATAAGCACGTCCCTGCCCGCGCTGGCGGTCAACACAGAATCACAGCAAGCCGCTGCTGCGAGCGCCGCCCCGGCGGACGAGCTACAAAGCCTCAGCGCAGAAGGGACGGCATCCGTTCTCATTGAACGCGACGGATACACCATCACGGAAGCACCCGAACCGGCCTCGTACACCGAAGTCGCCAGCAATGGGAAATGGGCCAGCTTAAGTCCGGGCCAGCTCAGCGACCAAGGCTGGGCTCTACCAGTTCTGGGCCGAATATCGAGCCCCTTCGGTTCTCGCCCGAACAAACCCGTTGATGGTGTCGGCGACTTCCACAACGGAACCGACATAGCCGCACCCTGCGGCCAGCCCGTCTTCGCGGCCACCGGAGGCAAAGTTGTCACCTCGGGCTATCAGGGTTCCTATGGCAACTGGATTCTCATCGACCACGGCAACGGCGTCGAGACGGGATATGCCCACAACAGTCAGCTCCTCGTCGACGCCGGTCAACTGGTCGTGGCCGGTGAAATCATCGCCGTAGTGGGATCAACAGGTGCATCCAGCGGCTGCCACGTGCACTTCGAAACCCGCGTCGACGGTGAACGCATCGACGCGGAAATATTCATGAGCACCCGAGGGGTGTCACTTGACTAGGCGCGGGGCTGGCGCTCGGTTCGCTCTCGTAGCAGTAACGGTTCTGTTGCTCCTCGGGATCGCGGTGCCGGCCGGCGCAGCCGAGTACCCGAGCTGGTCCGATGTGGAAACCGCGCGCTCGTCCGAAGCTGGTAAACAAGCGCAGGTCACGGAGTTGACCGGGCTGATCGCAGGCCTCACCGCCGAAGTGGATGCTGCGCGTGCCGAAGCATCTCGTCGCGCGGCCACCTACGAGGCCGCGCAAAACGCATTCGACGATGCGACCTTGCGAGCAACGAATTTGCGGGACCAGGCCGACGCGGCTTCGGCCGCCGCCGCCATTTCGGGCGAACAGGCCGGCCGGCTGGCGGCCATGCTCGCTCGGTCGGGAAACAGCGACCTGTCGTTGTCGCTGTTTTTAGACGGGCCTAGCGCCAGCGACCTTTTGAATCAGCTTGGCTCCATGAGCAAGCTGACCGAGCGGATGAGCGTGGTCTATGAGTCCGCCGCCGCTGATGCAAACTCCGCCAGATCGCTCACGGATCAGGCCCAGGTCGCACAGCAGACGCTCGGCGCGCTAGCCGAGACGGCTGAAACCGCGTTGGCCGACGCGATGGCCGCGAGCATCCGGGTGGAGACGGCACTGGCCGACCAGCAGGAAATTGCCGCAACCCTACAGGCGCAGCTAGCAGTTCTGACCGAGGATCGCGCAGCGACGGAAGCCGACTACGCTGCGGGCGAAGAAATCCGACGGGCAGCCGAAGCTGCCGCCGCGAAAGCGCGCGCGGCCCAGGCTGCTGCGGCCGCCGCTTCGGCGGCCGCCGCCGCGAGCAGGCCTGCGGGCGGCAGCAGCACGCCCAACGGACAGGGCTGGACCTTGCCCGTGTCAGGCTGGATTAGCTCAGCGTATGGGGCTCGACCCAATAAACCGGTGGCGGGAGTCGGTGCGTTCCACTATGGAACCGACATAGCCGCGGGCTGCGGGCAGAACGTGTCGGCAGCATCAGCTGGAACAGTCAGCTACGCCGGCTGGCTGGGCTCCTACGGCAACTGGGTCCTCATCGACCACGGTGACGGTACCCAAACCGGTTACGCGCACAACAGCTCTCTGCTCGTGAGCACCGGGCAACAGGTTTCCGCAGGCGCCACCATCGCTCTCGTGGGAACGACGGGTGCGTCCAGCGGCTGTCACGTGCACTTTGAAACACGCGTCAATGGTGCCCGCGTCAATCCACAACCCTTCATGAGCACTCGCGGAGTCACTCTTGGTTAAATTCGACCGATCACAATGCCGAATGCCGGCCCTATCGGTATCGCTCGTCGGCCTCATCATCCTTACGGGGTGTTCCGCCAATAATCTGGATTCGACGCCCAGCACCAACTCGACGGCGAACGCTGTCGAGCACGTGCATGGCCTCGGCGCCGATCCCCTGACCGGAGACACCTACGCGGCCACCCACCAGGGGGTGTGGCTCATCCCGACCGGCATGCTGCCCGACACTTATCTGGCCGGAGCGCCGCGAGCCGACACGACCCAGCCGATACAGATCGCCGGCCTTGCGCAGGACACGATGGGTTTCACCGTGGCCGCGCCCGGGCAGTTGTTGGCGTCTGGTCACCCAGATCCGAGCGAACCCAGCGACCTGGCGCTCCCCAACCTGGGGCTCATCTCCAGCACCGACGGCGCCTCGTCTTGGACGGTGCTATCGCTGGCGGGCAAGACTGATTTTCACGATCTGGATGCCGTCCCCCTCGACGACGGCACCCTGCGCGTCTACGGGTACGACGCGGGCGCCGGGAACATTTCGGTCAGTGACGACTCCGGCCTCACCTGGACAGCGGCAGCGAACCTTGCACTCCGCGACCTGAGCGCGGATCCGTCTCAGGCCGAACGGCTCTACGCCACGACCGCCGAAGGCGTCATGCTGAGCACCGACGTGGGTCGCACCTTCAGCGCGATGCCTGGCGCCCCCGTGCTGCTCCTGCTGGACACCGTCGACGCCAACGATGGCGGAGGATTGGTCGGTCTGGATCCCAGCGGCGCAGTTTGGCGCCTGGACGCCGAGACGTGGACGCAAACCGGAACGACCGGACGTGCCCCCGAAGCGTTCGCCGTCGTCGGCGGCTCCTCGCCCTGGATCCTCGTCGCAGACGTCACCGGCATCGCCGCCAGCGACGACTTCGGTAAGACCTGGACCGCGCTGGTATCGCTGTCCAGTTAGCATGCGCAGCACCATGCGCATTCGACGTTTTCAACGGACGAACCGTCTGCCACTGCCACATCCTCGACCATGAGGACGCCGGAATGATGGGCGTCATTCAAGCGCTGTGATCACCAGTGGGCGTCTTGCCGAAGGCGGGGGCCGAAACGGAGGTTGCTGCAATGTGTCGAAGGGCCCGCCACTGATCAGCGACGGACCCTCTTTGAGTCGGCTACTTCGCGAGGAACGCGAGCACGTGCCGGTTCCACTCGGCCTTGTGCGAAACGGTCACTCCGTGCGGAGGAACTCGTGCAGGAATGCCGGTCGATCTGCGCTCAGGCCGTCGTGGAACCACTCGGCCAGGGCGGCGTCGACACCGCCATCAGGGTTGTCCTCCGACTTCCATAGGTACGGGGTCACCGCGCTGGCGAAGACGAGTTTCGCCACGCGGTCGGTGCCGTAGGTACTGACGTAACGGGCGAGCTCGCCGCCGCCCATCGAGAATCCGATGAGGGTAACATCCCGCAGGTCCAGGGTATCGAGAACGGTCTTTAGGTCGGCGGCGAACGTGTCGTAGTCGTACCCGTTCCACGGCTGGGATGACTGGCCGAACCCGCGGCGGTCATAGGTGATCACCCGGTAGCCGGCGTCAACCAGTGCGGGCACCTGGCCCTCCCAGGATCTGCCGCTGAGGGGCCAGCCGTGAATCAGCATGACGGGTTTGCCGGCGCCGACGTCTTCGTAGTGCAGTTCGATGTCGGAATCGTTCGACGCAGGAACGGTGATGACAGGCATTTTTTCTCCATAAACTCGGAATGGTGCCTTGACCGTATTCGGGACGGCGGATCGGCGTAATCGCGTTTTGCTGGGAGAAAGCTGAGTCTTGCAAGACGTCACTCTGGCATGTACCGCCGGGGCAGCCCAGTGTCGCGGATCGGCGACGATCTGAAAGGTCGCGGAAACAGCATCCGTATTTTAAGAGCGGATGCCGAATTGCCGCGGCTCGCACCCACATCCCCCCACGGTATTCTGGACCTCATCGCCGGTGCCCTTCACATGGGCGCCCCCAACCAAGGAGAACCAAATGTCGGTCGGCCTGCTTGCCGTCGTCGATGACATACTCACCGCCGCACTCAAAGCGAGCGCGAAGTCTGCCGGTGTCGTCATCGACGACGCAGCCGTCACCCCGCAATATGTTCAGGGGCTGTCGCCGGCGCGCGAGCTGCACGTCGTCTGGCGCATCGCCCTCGGCAGTCTGTTCAACAAGTTCGTCATCATCCCGCTCGCGTTGCTCCTGTCCGCGTTCGCGCCCTGGGTGTTGCCCTGGCTGCTCATCCTCGGCGGCACTTACCTGTGTTTCGAGGGCGCGGAGAAAGTCACCGAATGGTTCGGCGCGCATCACGCCACCGACGAGACCGAATCACGGGATGAGCGCAAACTCATTTTCGGCGCCATTCGCACCGACCTCATCCTCAGCACCGAGATCATGCTGATCGCGCTGGCCAGCCTCGACCCCGATTTTGGCATCTGGATGACGCTCGGCGCCTTGGTGGTGATCGGCCTCGGCATGACCGTGCTCGTCTACGGCGCGGTCGCGCTCTTAGTCAAGATCGACGACATCGGCCTGTCACTGATGAAAAACCCCGCACGGCGGGTGCGACGCACCGGCGCGCGCATCGTGGCCTCCATGCCCGCTGCGTTCCGAATGATCGGAATCATCGGTACGGTCGCAATGCTGTGGGTTGGCGGCCATTTGGTGATCGTCAACCTCGCCGAGACTTTCTGGCACGGCCCCTATGACGTCTTGCACACCGTCACGCAGGCCATCGAATCTGCCGGCGCCATCGTCGTCTGGGTCACCGACACCGCGATGTCGGCCGTGTTCGGCCTGATCCTCGGCCTGATCATCGTCGGGATCGTGTTCAAAATATCGGGCATGCTCAAGCGAAACAGGACAGACGTCGTCGCGGAGGAACACCCAGCGCCGCGTGTCTAGTTGACGCGTCGACGTAGTTGCCTGCCTCACCTCAGAAACGGATGCCCGCCGGCGGCGGTCGTGGCCCCGCCGGCCCGGCAACGTCGTCCCCAAACTGGGCTGCCATGGCGTGAGGAATACCTCCCACACCACGCGGTTACACAAAATAATGACTATTTCACCCGAGCTCCACACCCGCACCGCCCTCGTCGTCGGAGCTTCCGGCATCACCGGATCCGCCGTCGTCGACCAGCTCTCCGCCCAGGGCTGGCAGGTTCTCGCCCTGGCCCGCCGCAGCGGCCGCGACCTACCCGGGGTGCGCTGGATCCAGGCGGACCTGCGCTCCGCCGCCGACCTGAAGCGCGCACTGGCCGACGAGAACCCCGAACAGGTCTTCTTCACCGCCTGGTCACGTCAGGACACCGAGGAACTCAACATCGAGGTGAACGCCGGCATGGTGCGGGACCTCCTCGCCGCACTCGCCCACGCGCCGGTGCGCCACGTCGCCCTCGTCACCGGGCTCAAGCACTACCTCGGCCCGTTCGAGGCCTACGGACAGGGCAATATGCCCGACACCCCCTTTCATGAAGACGAACCGCGCCTCAATGTGGCGAACTTCTACTACGCGCAGGAAGACGAGCTGTTCGCGGCATCCGCTCGCCAAGGGTTTACCTGGTCGGTGCACCGCTCGCACACCGTGATCGGCCATGCCGTCGGCAACCTCATGAACATGGGACTCACCCTCGCCGCGCAGGCGTCCCTGTGCAAGCACCTCAGCATTCCCTTTGTGTTCCCCGGCAGCGAGACCCAGTGGAACGGCGTCACCGACATGACCGACGCGACCATCCTCGCCGAGCAGATGGTGTGGGCCGCGACAACGGATGCCGGGGCAAACGAAGCATTCAATGTCGTCAACGGCGATGTCTTTCGCTGGCGCGCGATGTGGCCGAAGATCGCCGCCTACTTTGACGTCGATCCGGAAGGTTTCGTGAACGAGCCGCGTCCCCTCGAGGTGCAGATGGCCGGCATGGAGCCGGTCTGGGTCGACGTCGCCACCGCACACGGCCTCGTCGAGTCCGATCTGGGGCGCATCGCGTCCTGGTGGCACACCGACGCCGACCTCGGCCGCACCATCGAAGTGTTCACCGACATCACCAAGAGCCGCCTCGCAGGCTTCACCCCGCACCACCGCACGATCGACTCCTTCACGTCCCTATTCGACCGCTATCGTGCCGAGAAGCTCATACCTGGCTCCGCAGCCTGACCTCTCGCGGGGAATAGAATGCATCCGTTTGGGCGGTCACTTGCTTTGTGGTGCGGGTCGGGGACCGGCGGCGCGGAATTGGCGGTGCACTGGAGCGTGGGGCCGTGGAGCAGGCACGATCACTGGGGGCCCGCGTGCTCGAAGGCTACCCGGTGGATGTGACGACGAAGGCCACGGTGTCGGCGGCAGAGCTCTACCAAGGGTCACTCTCGCGGTTCGAGGCGGCCGGGTTCGAGGTGGTGTCGCGTTTGTCAGCGGGGCGCACAGTAGTGCGGCTTGCCTGCGGTGATCGGGCGGGACCAGGACCGGGTCCGCCGCGGCGCGGCGCCTGACTCGGCGCGCTGGACATGCAAAAAAGCGGGCCCCGCGTGCTGCGCACGTGGGGCCCGCCTGGTTTCCTGCAAGAGAATTCTTGGTGGGAGCTAGCCGGGTGGGGAATACTGCGGCCTAGGCACCCTTGCGGATGGTGACGGCGGTGCCGTCGGTGAAGAAGTTGCGAGCATCGTCGATGGTGGTCGCGGTCGACGAGATAATGCCGCAGTTGAAGTTGTCGGTGTCACGGCCGAACGTGTTGTCCTTGATGACGGTGCCGACCAGGGGGCCGTAGGTCTTCTGGGCGATGTTCACCGTGCAGTGTCCGCCGTCGGCGTAGTTGTTGGTGAAGCTGAAGTTGGAGACCTTTCCACGGTCCTGCGTGACCTGCACGGCGGCGCTGTAGCTGCCGGTGAGGCGGTTGCCGTCGATTTTGATGTTGTTGCCGACCTGAACCTGGATGCCGTCATCGTGGCTGGGCGTTCCACCGTGGTTCGGGTCCTGCGCGTAGTGTGCGTGGTCATGGATCCAGGAGTTCTGCACGGTCACATTGCTGCCGGTGATGTGGACACCGTCGATCACGTTGTGAATGTTCAGACGGGTCGCGGTGAAGTTATAGCCGTAGATCCCGTGGTTATCGTTCGACATGACGGTGGGAAAAATTTCGGTGTCGGTCACGACCAGGTTACTGAAGCCACCCAGGTTGTTGATGAGCACGCCGGGCTTGTCGGCACGACCACGAATGATCGAGTTCTTAATGGTGACGTTGGCGGCGCTGATCTTGACCAGACCGCGAATGTCAAGGCCGTTGAGCACTGTGCCGGGGGTGGTGACGTTGATGTCACCGGTGACGACCTTGAGCACTGTGCCGGCCGGAACGCCGGTGTTCGTCGCGATCGGCGTACCACTGGTGGGTGGGGTCACGACCGGCGCTGGAGTAGGAGTAGGAGTCGGAGTAGGAGTCGGCTCCGGAGTCGGAGTCGGAGTCGGAGTCGGAGTAGGAGTAGGCGTCGGCTCCGGAGTAGGAGTAGGAGTCGGCTCCGGAGTCGGAGTAGGAGCCGGCTCCGGAGTAGGAGTCGGCTCCGGAGTAGGAGCCGGTGGCGTGCTCGTTGCGACGCGCTCAAAACCGGCCACGGCCAAGTTCAGAGTGACGTCGGCGATGCTGCTGGACGCGGTGACCGTTCCATCCGTCTTCTTCGTCACGGGAACGGTAATGGTCTTGACCGCGCTGGTTCCCGGACGCACGGTAAACGAGTACGTTTTCGTGTCCTCCGGACCGACCGCAATTTTCACCTGAGTTCGGGCCGCGACGTCAGACGTGAAGAACGTCACATCGACGGATTTCAAGCCGGACGGCACTGTTCCCAACTTGGTGGTCATGCTCCGTCCAGCCGGGATGATAATCGAGGTGCTGGTCGTCTCAGCACCGCTGCTGGCGGCAGTGGCCGGAACAGCAGCGAGGCCGGAGATCGCGATTGCGGAAACCGCGAGTGTTGCGAGAATGGTCAATCGTGTGGTCTTGCGCGGGCTGCTATTGGCGACAGCCCGGGTGGTTTGAATTGGATTCTGATCGAGGTGGGACTTGCGGATGTTTCTAAATGCCATTGGCTAGTTCCGTATATTCCGGGTCATGCACAAGTTCGGGACGTGCAGGTGATCGGCCGTAGGGGGCCACAATGTACCTAATGAGCATTACCCACTACTGATGGGCACGCAAATCGAGTCGACACCTGTGCGCCGCATCCGGCGGGCGGTCGCACCACCAAAAAGAGGCCGGACCTGCAATAACAGGATCGACCGCTTCGAGTCTGCGAGTTTAGCATTTGCGCTTCTCGCGCCTGCTGAGGTTGATTGGCCTTCCTTCGAAGCCGTAGATCTGGCGCAGGCGAGGCTGAATGTAGCGAAGGTAGCCCAGGTCGAGAAACCTGGGTGGTGAACCCCACGAACGTCGGCGGGCGGCTCGCGGCTGGGGTGCCGAACAGGATGCGCCGCTGTTTGCCGCCCGGGGTATTCTTCATCTCTGTCTCGATGATGTCGAGCCCCTCGCGGTGCGAGCTCGACCGACGGAATGGGGCGTTGTCGAGATCGAGTCACGGGTGCGCATAGCGGTGTCGGGGGCAGATGCGCGTGGCCGGCACACACAATAAGGCGGGCCCCGCGTGCTGCGCATGTGGGGCCCGCCTGGTTTCCTGCAAGAGAATTCTTGGTGGGAGCTAGCCGGGTGGGGAATACTGCGGCCTAGGCACCCTTGCGGATGGTGACGGCGGTGCCGTCGGTGAAGAAGTTGCGAGCGTGGTCGATGATGGTCGTGGTCGACGAGATAATGCCGCAGTTGAAGTTGTCGGTGTCACGGCCGAACGTGTTGTCCTTGATGACGGTGCCGACCAGGGGGCCGTAGGTCTTCTGGGCGATGTTCACCGTGCAGTGTCCGCCGTCGGCGTAGTTGTTGGTGAAGCTGAAGTTGGAGACCTTTCCGCGGTCCTGCGTGACCTGCACGGCGGCGCTGTAAGCGCCCGTCAGACGGTTGCCGTTGACCTTGATGTTGTTGCCGACCTGAACCTGGATGCCGTCGTCGTGGCTGGGCGTTCCACCGTGGTTCGGGTCCTGCGCGTAGTGTGCGTGGTCGTGGATCCAGGAGTTCTGCACGGTCACGTTGCTGCCGGTGATGTGGATGCCGTCGATCACGTTGTGAATGTTCAGGCGGGTCGCGGTGAGGTTATAGCCGTAGATCCCGTGGTTATTGTTCGACATGACGGTGGGAAAAATTTCGGTGTCGGTCACGACCAGGTTACTGAAGCCACCCAGGTTGTTGATGAGCACGCCGGGCTTGTCGGCACGACCACGAATGATCGAGTTCTTGATCGTGACGTTGGCGGCGCTGATCTTGACCAGACCGCGAATATCGAGGCCGTTGAGCACGGTACCGGGGACGGTGACGTTGACGTCACCATTGACGACCTTGAGCACGGTACCGGCGGGAACACCGGTATTTGTGCCATTGAGCATAGTACCGGTGGGCACCGCGGTCGGAGCGAGTGCCGGAGCGGGTGCAGGAGCGGGTGCAGGAGCGGGTGCAGGGGCCGGGGCGGGTGCGGGGGCCGGGGCGGGTGCAGGAGCGGGTGCAGGGGCGGGTGCAGGGGCCGGGGCGGGTGCAGGGGCCGGGGCGGGTGCGGGTGCCGGAGCCGGGGTCGGTGCCGGAACGACCTTCTTGGTGTAGCCGACGACGGTCATCTCGACCTTGACGTTGGCGTCGCTGCTGGCGACGACAATGGTTCCGTCTGACTTGCTGGTGACCGGAACCGTGTAGGTGCGCTCGGGGCCATCGCCGACCGGAGCGGTGAAGTAGTAGCGCTGCGTGTACTCCGGGCCGACCAGAACCTTGATGTCTGTGCGGGCGGCAGCGGTGGTGTCGAACATGACGTCAACGGAAGCGGCGTCGGCCGGAATGGTGCCGAGGTCGCTCGAGACCTTGCTACCGGCCGGCACGGCGACCGTGACGGTGTTGACGGCGGCGCTGGCCGGCACAACGGCGAGGCCGCTGAACGCGACGGCGAAGGCGCCGGCCGCGGCGATGAGGGCGAGGCGGCGAGAAGGTCGAGGGGTAAAACGCGAAGCGAAAGCAGTGGAGGACATGGTTCACATTTCGTCTAGTGCACAGAATCGGGAGGTGCGAGTGAGGGGCTGTAGGAGGCCTTGGTGAGTAAGATGAGCATTACCCACAATGGGCAATGTCACAAGCGATCACATGACTTTCTCAGGTTCACCCCCGTTCAGGGGTAGACGATTTGCAAAATTTGGACAGAAAAAAGCGGCCGGACCTGCGTTAACAGGTCCGGCCGCATCCGTTCAAGAATTTTTGAGAATTACCCCTTGGAAATTTTCACCGGGCTGCCGTCGGTGAAGTAGTTACGAGCGAAATCGATCTTCGTCGAGGTCTGCGCGATGACAGCACAATTATTCAGGCTGGTGTCGCGGCCGAACTCGTTGTCGGTGATCGTCGTACCCTGGAGAGGCCCATAGTCCTTCTCGGCGATATTCACGGTGCAGTGCCCGCCGTCAGCGTAGTTGTCCGTGTACGAGAAGTTGGCGACCCGTCCACGGTCCTGCGTGATCTGCACCGCGGCACTGTACGCATCGGTCAGACGATTGCCGGTGACGCTGATATTGATGCCGACCTGGATTTGGATAGAGTCATCATGACTCGGCGTACCGCCGTGATTCGGGTCGTTCCGGTAGTGCAGGTTGTCGTGGATCCAGCTGTCCTTGATCACGACGTTGCTGCCGGTGACGTGGATTCCGTCGATGACATTGTTGATGTCCACCCGGGTCGCGGTGAAGTTGTAGCCGTAGATGCCCATGGCGTCGGGCGACGCGATGGAGGGGCGCAGCTCGGTATCGACAATGACGAGGTTGCTGAAGCCGCCGAGGTTATTGATCAGCGCCCCGATGCCGTTCAATTCGCGACCACGGATGATGGAGTTCTTAATGGTGACGTTCGCGGCCTCAATTTTGACCAGACCACGAATGTCGAGGCCATCGAGCACTGTGCCGGCCTTGGTGACAGTGATGTCATCGTTGTGCACGGTGAGCGCGGTACCGGCAGGAACGCCGGTGTTGGACTCACCGGGCATACCGCCACGCGACGGGGTGGGCTCGGGCGTCGGAGTCGGAGTGGGAGTCGGCTCGGGGGCCGGGGTGGGCTCGGGAGCCGGCGTGGGCGACGGCTTCGGAGCTGGTGCCAGCACGGGACTGGGCGTGGGCGCGCGATCAGCCTCGCCGCGTTCGAAGCCGACGAGGGCGAGATTCAGCGACACCGTCGAGACGCTACTGCTCGCGGTGATCGTGCCGTCGGTCTTATCCGTCACGGGAACCGTGATGGTGGCCGTAGCGCTCGTGCCGGTCGGAGCGGTGAATGAATAGGTTTGGGTGTTCTCGGGGCCGACAGAAATTTCGACCTGGGTGGGCACTCCATCGTTCGATGTGGAGTATTCCACCTCGATGGAGCTCAGGCCGCTAGGTACATTGCCCAATCGGGTGGTGACACTTTCGCCGGCCGGGACAACGATGGACGGGGTCATCGGGTCGGCAGCGCTCCGGTCGGCACCGCTTCGGTCGGAGCCGCCTACTTCGGCGATAGCCGGAACAGCCGCGAGCCCCGAGAGGGCGATCGTCGAGGCGGCGAGTGCCGCCCAAACAGCCAATCGTCGAGCCCGGGGCGAGCTACTTTCGGCGAGGTGTTGAGGGGCACGGGTTGAGTTGTGGTCGATTTTGGACGTGCGGGCTTCTTTATATGCCATGGGCTCGTTATGTATATTCCGGGTCGCGCACAAGTTCGGTACGTGCAGGTGGTCGGCTGTAGGGAGCCATTAGGGTAATACCTGAGCTTGGCTCAGAATATCCGAAGACACAAATCGACCCGTAATATTCCACCTTCATAACGATGCCCGCCGGATACGAAAAAATGCGGCCGGACCTGCGTAAACAGGCCCGGCCGCATCCGTTCAAAAGAAGTTAGCGTTTGCGCTTCTCGCGCACGCGCATGCTGAGGTTGATCGGGCTTCCCTCGAAGCCGTAGATCTCGCGCAGGCGACGCTGAATGTAGCGACGGTAGCCCGGGTCGAGGAACCCGGTGGTGAAGACCACGAACGTCGGCGGGCGGCTCGAGGCCTGGGTGCCGAACAGAATGCGGGGCTGCTTGCCGCTGCGCACGGGGTGCGGGTGGGCGGCGGCCAGCTCGGCCAGGAAGGCGTTGAACTTGCCGGTGGCGATGCGGGTGTCCCAGGATTCGAGCGCGAGCTCGAGGGCCGGAACCAGCTTCTCCATGTGGCGACCGGTCTTGGCGGAGATGTTCACGCGGGGGGCCCACGCCACGTGGGCCAGGTCCTGCTCGATTTCACGTTCGAGGTAGCGGCGACGGTCGTCGTCGATCTGGTCCCACTTATTGAAGGCGAGCACGAGCGCACGGCCCGACTCGATCACGAGGTCGATGACGCGCACGTCCTGCTCGCTGATGACCTCGGTCACGTCGAGCAGCACGACGGCAACCTCGGCCTTTTCGAGGGCGGCGCTGGTGCGCAGCGAGGCGTAGAAGTCGGCGCCCTGCGAGAGGTGAACACGGCGACGGATGCCGGCAGTATCGACGAAACGCCACACCTTACCGCCGAGTTCAACCTGCTCGTCCACCGGGTCACGGGTTGTGCCGGCGAGCTCGTTGACAACAACGCGCTCCTCCCCCACCACCTTGTTGAGCAGGCTGGACTTTCCGACGTTCGGGCGGCCGAGGATGGCCACGCGGCGCGGGCCGCCGACCTCCTGCTTGGCAACGTTGGAGATTTCGGGCAGAACGAGCAGGATCGCATCGAGCAGGTCGGCAACACCACGACCGTGCAGGGCGGAAACCGGCCAGGGCTGGCCGAGGCCGAGCGACCACAGGCTGGCCGCTTCGGGTTCCTGGCGCACGTCGTCGACCTTGTTGGCGATCAGGAAGACCGGCTTGCCGCTCTTGCGCAGCATGCGCACGACGGCCTCATCGGTCGAGGTCGGGCCCACGTTGGAGTCGACGACGAACATGACGAGGTCGGACAGGTCGATGGCGATCTCGGCCTGAGCGGCGACGGAAGCGTCGATACCCTTGGCGTCTGGCTCCCAGCCGCCGGTGTCGACGAGGCTGAACTTGCGTTCGTTCCAATCGCCCTTGTACGCAACGCGGTCACGCGTGACCCCGGGGGTGTCCTCCACAACGGCCTCACGGCGGCCGAGAATGCGGTTGACCAACGCCGACTTGCCCACGTTCGGGCGGCCGACGATAGCGATCACTGGAACGGCGGGAAGGTACTGGATGGCGTCGGGGTCGTCGGTGACGGCCTCCAGTACGTCGAGGTCTTCCTCGTCGAGGTCGTAGTTGTCGAGGTCCGTGCGCAGCGCGGCGGAACGCCGGGTGGCGAGTTCCTCATCGAGGTTGGCGAGTCGTTCCGCCAGCTCGGTGTCGAGCGCTGAGCTCGTGTCGTCGTATTCGTTACTCATTCAAAGCCCGCTTCGTGCGTGTGTGTATGACGTCGATGACCGCTTCAATGGTCTGCTCGAAGTCGAGATGGGTGGAGTCGACGGTTATCACACCGTCTGCGGCGCTCATGAAATCGACAACCTGTGAGTCAGCGCGATCTCGCGATCGCAGCTGTTCTGCCACGGTTTCAGCCGACTGGGTCGTTATTTCCGCAGAGCGTCTAGCCATTCTAGCCTCCTCGGATGCCGTGAGTAGAATGCGCACCTCCGCCTCGGGGGCCACGATGGTCGTAATGTCGCGTCCTTCGACCACGACACCGGGCCGATCCACGTTCGCGGCCAGGCTGCGAAAGAGCTCGGTGAGCGCAGCCCGCACCTCGGGAACGCGGGCGACAGCGCTCACCGCTGCACTGACTTCTGGCGAGCGGATGGCGTCGGTCACGTCGGTCTCCCCCACCGTCACGAAATACTCGTCGGGGTCGGTACCGATCGAGTAGTCGAAGTCTTTCAGGATCGCGGTGACGGCATCCGCTTGGCTGCTGTCGGTGTTGCGGTCGAGAACCAGCCAGGCCAGCGCCCGGTAAGCGGCGCCGGTGTCGAGGTAGGCGAAGCCGAGGCGGCGTGCGGCAGCACGGCTCACACTCGACTTGCCGCTGCCGGCCGGTCCGTCGATGGCGACGAGGGTGGGGAGGGCGTGACGTGCCATGCGTTAACCAGCAATCCGCCAGCCGCGGGCGGCCAGCTCTTCGGTGAGGCGAGTGACGGCCTCGGGCAGTACGGAGATTTCGGCGAGGCCGATTTGGGCGCCCGGCGAGTGTTCCAAGCGTAAGTCTTCGAGGTTAACTCCGAGGTCGCCGATGTCGTTGAGCAGGCGGGCGATCTGGCCCGGCTGGTCGTTGACCATGACCACCATCGAGGAGAAACGCCGGTCCTGGCCGTGTTTTCCGGGCAGTCGGGCCACTCCGGCGTTGCCCCCGCCGAGTTCTTCAGCGATCTGACGCTGCGCTCCCGGCTTGGCGGGGTCTTCTAGTGCATCGATGAACCGGTCGAGGTCGTCGCGGTAGGCCAGCAGCACATCGCGCACCGGGCCGGCATTGGCGCCGAGAATCTGCACCCACAAATCGGGGTCGCTCGCTGCGACGCGGGTCACGTCGCGCAGCCCCTGACCGGCGAGGTTCAGCGAGGAGTGCGCGGCACCGGTGAGGCGGCGGGCCATCAGGGTCGAGATGACCTGCGGGACGTGCGAGACCAGGGCGACGCCGAGATCATGTTCCTCGGGCGTCATCTCGACCAAAATAGCGCCGAGGTCGAGGATGAGGTCGTCAATGGCTCCCGCCTGCTGGTAGCTGATCGCGTCGTGTGCGGCAACGACCCAGGGGCGGCCGATGAACAGGTCGGCGCGGCCGGAGAGCGGGCCACCCTTCTCCCGACCGGCCAGCGGATGCGATCCGATGTAGCGGCTGATATCGGCGCCACGCTCGCGCAGCTCGGCCAGTGGGGCAAGCTTGACGCTTGCGACATCCGTCACGATCGCGCCGGGGTACGCCTCGAGTTCGCGGGCGACGATGTCGGCGGTGACGTCGGGCGGCACGCAGACCACGATCAGCTGCGGCTCGTCGTCTGGCTGGGCGGCCCGGCCGGCGCCGTAATCGATCGCGATGCGCAGGTTGGTCGGCGAGGCATCGCTAAGAATCGTTTCGATCTTGCGGTTACGCAGGCCGAGGCCGACGCTGGTTCCGAGCAGGCCGACGCCGACGATGCGCACCGGGCCGACGAGGCGGCTTTCAGCCATGGAGTTCAGTCCTTAGTTCGCGCGGAGTTAGTTAGCATCAGGGCGAGCGCTCGGCGCCTGGCGGGACACTGTGAGCAGCTGGCCCAGTTCTTCGCGGGTGAGTTCCCGCACGGCGCCCTGCTGCAGGGTTCCGAGGTTCAACGGCCCGAACTGGCGACGCACCAGATCGACCACGGGGTGACCGACGGCGTCGAGCATCCGTCGCACGATGCGGTTACGGCCGGAGTGCAGGGTCAGCTCGACCATGCTGTAGCCGCCGCCGGGAGGGCTCGTCAGAATGCGGGCCTTGTCGGCGTGAATGGGGCCGTCGTCGAGTTCGATGCCGCTCTGCAGCTGGCCGATGGTCTGCGGCGAGACGCGGCCCTCCACCTTGGCGATGTAGGTCTTGGAGACACCGAAGGAGGGGTGGGCGAGCACGTGGGCGAGGTCGCCGTCATTGGTAAGAATGAGCAGGCCGCTGGTCTGGGCATCGAGCCGGCCCACGTTGAACAGGCGTTCATCGAATTGGTCGGTGAACTCGCGCAGGTCGGGGCGGCCGCTCTCGTCCTGCATCGAGGAGACGACGCCGACCGGCTTGTTGAGCATGAGGTACCGGCGGGTGGTGTCGAGCTGCACGGCCACGTTGTCGACGGCGACCTGGTCGGTTTCAGGGTGCACGCGGCGACCGAGCTCGGTGACAACCTTGCCGTTCACCCGCACGCGACCGGAGGTGATGAGATCTTCGGAGACGCGGCGGCTGGCTACGCCGGCCGAGGCCAGTACCTTCTGCAGGCGGACGCCGTCGGCGGCGGCCTCCGGGTTGAAGTTGGGGTCGCGGGGCGTCTGGTCCTGGGGGATGTTGTCGGTCAAAGCAGATCCTCGAATCCGTCGGTTCCGCCGTCAAGCAACGGCGATAGGTGGGGTAACTCGTCGAGCGAGTTGATTCCGAGCTGGGTAAGCAGCAAGTCTGTGGTGGCGTAGTTGATCGCGCCGGTTTCACTGTCGGTGAATGCCTCGGTGACCAGGCCGCGCCCGAGCAGGGTGCGCACGACGGAGTCGACGTTGACCGCCCGAATGCTCGCAACCTGGCCGCGGCTGATCGGCTGCTTGTAGGCGATCACGGCGAGCGTCTCGAGGGCCGCCTGGCTGAGCCGGCTGGGATTCTGCGTGAGCACGAAGTCGGTCACGAGTTCGTCGTGGGTGGCGCGCACGTAGATGCGCCAGCCGCCGGCGACCTCGCGCAGCTCAAAGCCGCGACGCACCGTTTGGGTACCGTCGGCGTTGCGCAGGCCGTCGAAATCGGCGACCAGCCGGGCAACGGATGCCGCCACCGCGGCGATGGGCCGCCCGACGGCGGTCGCGAGGTGTACGAGCCCCTGCGGTTCGTCAGCGACCATGAGCACGGCTTCGAGCTGGCGGTCGAGGGAGTGGAATGCGGCGTTCTGGTTTTGGTCTTTTTCGCTGGCGGCCGGTGAAGCGGATGCTGCAGCATCCGTTTGCGGCGTGCGTGACCGGGTGTCGGTGGTCTGGTTTTCAATTGTCATAGTCGGCTCCGAGCGAGGCGAGGTTTTCGTCGGTCCAGGACTGGGTGCTCCAGCGCAGGGTGAGCTCACCGAGGGGCTCGATTTGGTCAAAGGAGACGGCACCATGGCGGTACAGCTCGAGCACCGCGAGAAAGCGGGCGATAATGACGCCCTTCTCGTCGGTGCCGGCGATGAGCGCACGAAACGAGACCGGCTCCCCCTGCTGCAGCATGGCGACGACGTAGGCGGCCTGCTCGCGGATGCTCACGAGCGGCGCGTGCAGGTGGTCGAGGCCCACACTGGGCAGCTCGCGCGGGGCGAGGGCGACGGCTGCCAGCGCGGCGAAGTCGGCGAGGGAGAGCGTCCAGACCAGCTCCGGGGTCTTCTGGCGGTACTTCTCTTCGAGGCGCACCGAGCGCACGTGTCGGCGGGTCTCGATCTCGAGCTGCTCGCTGAACCAGGTCGCAGCCTCCTTGAAGGCGCGGTACTGCAGCAAGCGGGCGAACAGCAGGTCGCGGGCTTCGAGCAGGGCGACGTCTTCGGCGTCGACGAGTTCGCCCTGCGGAAGCAGTCCGGCCACCTTGAGATCCAGCAGTGTCGCGGCGACGACCAGAAATTCGGTGGCCTGGTCGAGTTCTTCCGCCGCGTCAAGGCCGCGCAGATAGGAGATGAATTCGTCGGTGACCTGGCTGAGCGAGATCTCGGTGATGTCGAGTTCGTGCCGGGTGATCAGTTTCAACAGCAGGTCGAACGGACCCTCGAAAACGCCGAGGGCGACCGAAAACGCGGGCTTCTCGGCCGCGCTAGGCGACTGCGCCACGGTGGATCAATTCGCGGGCCACCTGCAGGTAGGCCTTGGCAGCCGCGTGCTCTGGCGCGAAGTCGGTGATGGGTACCCCGGCCACGCTCGCGTCGGGAAATTTGACGGTGCGGCCGATGACGGTTTCGAGCACACTGTGACCGAAGGCGTCGACGACTCGCTCGAGTACCTCGCGAGAGTGCAGGGTGCGGGAGTCGTACATGGTGGCGAGAATTCCGTCGAGTTCGATCGCCGGATTGAGGCGGTCGCGCACCTTGTCGATGGTTTCGATGAGCAGGGCGACACCGCGCAGGGCGAAGAATTCGCACTCCAGCGGAATCAGCACGCCGTGGCTTGCGGTGAGCGCGTTCACGGTGAGAATGCCGAGCGACGGCTGGCAGTCGATGAGAATGACGTCGTAGTCGCCGGACACCTTGCGCAGCACGCGGGACAGAATCTGCTCACGGGCGACCTCGTTGACCAGGTGCACCTCGGCGGCAGAGAGATCGATGTTGGCCGGGATGACGTCGAGTCCCTCGACCGAGGTCGGCTGAATAGCGTCTTTCGGGTCGACCTTGCCGTTGAGCAGCAGGTCGTAGATGGTGGTGACGTCGTGCGTGGGCACGCCGAGGCCGGCCGAGAGGGCGCCCTGCGGGTCGAAGTCAATCGCGAGCACTCGGCGGCCGTAGCGGGCCAGGGCGGCACCGAGGTTGATGGTTGTCGTGGTCTTGCCGACGCCACCCTTCTGGTTGCACAGGGAGATGATGCGGGCCGGACCGTGGCTTTTCAGCGGCTCCGGTTCGGCGAATTCGTGTTTTTCGCGTCCCGTCGGGCCCACCGGTATCTCGTCGAAACCGGGAAGCGAAATCCGCTCGCTCAACTTACGCGTCACTGGCCCGCCCTTGATTTGTCCTGCACCCATCACTTGGTCGATTCTAGCGATTAGATCGCCCGGTCTTCGCAAGGATCGCCGCGCACCCCCTGCCACTGCTCGCGAGAGCGCAAAAAGTGCCCATTTGGACTCGCCATACGGGCACTTTTTGCGCTCTCGCGCAATTATCAGCGGGCTCTCGGGTGGGAGAGGGTGTACATGTCGCGCAGGGTGTCCGCCGTCACCAGGGTGTAGATCTGGGTGGTGGCGACCGAGGAATGGCCGAGCAGTTCTTGCACGACGCGCACGTCGGCGCCGCCGGCGAGCAGGTGCGTCGCAAAGGAATGCCGCAGGGTGTGCGGGGATACGGGCACGGTCAGTCCGGCGCGTTCGGCAGCCGCGCGAATGATGAGCCAGGCGTTTTGCCGACTCACTCGCTGCCCGCGCAGCCCGAGAAACAGTGCCGGCGTCGACCGTCCGCGCGCCGACAACATCGGCCGTGCCCGAACCAGGTAGTCGGAGACGGCGGCGCGGGCGAAGCTGCCGACCGGAACGATGCGCTGCTTGTCGCCCTTGCCGGTGAGCCGCACGGAGTCGAAGTCTTCGAGGCGCACGTCGTCGACGTTGAGGTCGACCACCTCGCTCACCCGCGCGCCGGTCGCGTAGAGCAGTTCGAGCAGGGCCTTGTCGCGCAGGCGCTGCACATCGTCGCCGTCGGTCGCCGCGAGCAGCGCGGCCACCTGCTCGATCGAGATGGCCTTGGGCAGGCGCAGGGCGAGTTTGGGCGGCTTACTGTCGTGCGCGACATCCGTTTCGACCAGGCCCTCACCGAGCAGAAACCGGTGGAATCCACGCACGGTCGAGAGGATGCGCGCGATCGACGCGGCGGTCAGCGGCGACTCCGGACGCAGGCCGAGGTATTGCACAAATGCCGACACGTGGTGCGGGGTGATGGCACGCAGGTTCGTGATCGGGCGCGGCGGGGCGTCGGCGAGGTCCGCAACGGGCTGGCCGGCCAGCCACGCCGTGTACAGCCCGAGGTCACGGCGGTAAGCAGCGACGGTGTTCGCGGCGAGACCGCGCTCGACCGCCACGTGCCGCAGATACCCATCTACCGCCGTGGCGATCGTCATGCCTAGGCTGTGACGTGCCGGTTGAGTGGATGCCGCGGCCACGGCAGGTCGGCCGGCGCGAGCGTGCTCCACCCGCGTGACTTGGCCACGTGCGCGGCCAGAATACCCACGATCAGGATCGGGTTCTCGACCCGCCGCGCCAGTACGGCGTCGACGCAGTCGTCGAGGGACACCCAGCGCAACTCGATATCGGCTTCTTCTTCGGTGCGTGCGAAGGCGGGAACCGCCGAGACGCCGCGCGCCAGGTAGACCCGGATGGCTTCATTGCTGCCGCCGGGCGAGGTGTAGAACTCGGTGAGCAGCGCCCAGGCCGTGGCGACGACATCCGCTTCCTCGGCGAGCTCGCGCTGGGCACCGATCAGGGCATGTTCGCCGCTTACGTCGAGCAGCCCGGCTGGCAGCTCCCAGCCGCGCAGGCCGGTCGGGTGCCGGTACTGCTTGATCAGCAATACCCGGTCGTGCTCGTCGAGGGCGAGCACGGCCACCGCGCCGGGGTGGTCGAGGTATTCGCGGGTGATGCTCGCGCCGTTGCACTCGAAGCTGTCGCGGCGCACGTTCCAGATGGCGCCGTCGAAGACGACCTCGCTCGCGGTCACCGTGACCGGAGCCACGTCATCCTGCAGTGGTTCAGGCACTGAGCTCTTCCTTCACCTCGAACAACCGGCTGGCCTGCTGGCGGTCGAGGGCTGCGGCGACCAGGCCGCGAAACAGCGGATGCGCGTGGTTCGGCCTGGACCGCAGCTCCGGGTGAGCCTGGGTTCCGACGTAGAACGGGTGCTCGTCGCGCTTGAGCTCGACGTATTCGACCAGGTGGCGGTCCGGACTGGTTCCGGAGAACCACAGGCCGGCCAGGGCGATCTGGTCACGGAAGGCGTTGTTGACCTCGTAGCGGTGGCGGTGACGTTCGGAAGCCTCATTGGCGCCGTACAGCTCGGCGACGAGGGATCCCTCGGCGAGCGTTGCCGGGTAGAGGCCGAGGCGCATGGTGCCACCGAGGTCGCCGCCGGCGATGATTTCGACCTGTTCTTCCATGGTCGCGATGACCGGAAACTCTGTTTCCGGGTCGAACTCGCTGGAGGAGGCGCCGGGCAGGTCGGCCTTGTTGCGGGCGTATTCGATGACCATGCACTGCAGGCCGAGGCACAGTCCGAGCACCGGGATGCCGTTTTCGCGGGCGAATTTGAGGGCGCCGAGCTTGCCCTCGATCCCGCGAATGCCGAAGCCGCCGGGCACGCAAATGCCGTCAAGTTCGCCGAGCAGACGCGCGGCTCCCTCGTCGGTCTCGCAGTCGTCGGAGCCGATCCAGACGATTTTGACCCTGGTCTGGTTGGCGAACCCGCCGGCTCGCAGCGCCTCGGTGACCGAGAGGTAGGCATCCGGCAGGTCGATGTACTTGCCGACCAGGCCGATGGTGACCTCGTGCTTGGGGTGGCGCACGGCTTCGAGCAGGTTCTCCCAGCCGGTCCAGTCGACGCCGTCAGCGACGAGGCCGAGGGCGTTGACGATGTACTTGTCGAGGCCCTGGTCGTGCAACATGGTGGGGATCTCGTAGATCGACGCGACGTCGACGGCGTTGACCACGGCGTCTTCGTCAACGTCGCACATGAGCGCAATTTTGCGCTTGTTCGCCTCGGAGACGGGCCGGTCGCTGCGCAGCACGAGGGCGTCCGGCTGAATTCCAATGGAACGCAGTGTCGCGACGGAGTGCTGGGTGGGCTTGGTCTTCTGCTCGCCGGCCGCGCCGAGGAACGGAACGAGCGAGACATGCACGAAGAAGACGTTGCCGCGGCCGAGTTCGTGGCGCACCTGACGAGCAGCCTCGAGGAACGGCTGGGACTCGATGTCACCGACGGTGCCGCCGACCTCGGTGATGATGACGTCGGGGCGCACCTCATCGCTCGCCTGCAGGCGCATGCGGCGTTTGATCTCGTCGGTGATGTGCGGGATGACCTGCACGGTGTCGCCGAGGTACTCGCCACGGCGTTCCTTGGCGATCACCTGCGAGTAGATCTGCCCGGTCGTCACGTTGGCCGACTGGCCGAGGTTGATGTCAAGAAAACGTTCGTAGTGCCCGATATCGAGGTCGGTCTCCGCGCCGTCGTCGGTCACGAAGACCTCGCCGTGCTGGAACGGGTTCATCGTTCCCGGGTCGACGTTGAGATACGGGTCGAGCTTCTGCATGACGACCCGCAGGCCGCGTGCCGTGAGTAGGTTTCCGAGGCTGGCCGCCGTCAAGCCCTTACCGAGCGAGGAGACCACACCCCCGGTCACGAAGATGTGCTTGGTTGTGCCGTTTGACCTGCTCGGTCCTGATCTGTCCGCAATTATATTTTCCACCACGGGCTTCAATGCTATCACCTGATTTTTGTCGCTGGCTGGGACGGGGTGGACTGGGCGAGGTCGAGCAGTTCTCTGGCGTGTTCGAGGCCGCTCTTCGAGTCGGGCAGACCCGACAGCAGGCGGGCCATTTCGGCGGCCCGATCCTCGCCGCGCAACTGGCGCACGCTCGAGGCGGTGACGGATCCGTCGCTGTCCTTGACCACGCTGAGGTGGTTCACGGCGAACGCGGCGACCTGGGCGAGGTGGGTGACCACGATCACCTGGGCGGTTTCGGCCAGGCGAGCCAGTCGCCGTCCGATTTCAATCGCGGCGGCACCGCCGACGCCAGCGTCGATCTCGTCGAAGACGAAGGTGGGCACCGGGTCGGTCGCGTTGATGACGACCTCGATCGCGAGCATGACCCGAGACAGTTCGCCACCGGATGCCCCGCGTGCGAGCGATCGCGGCTCGGCCCCGGCGTGGGGCTGCAGCAGTAGGCGCACGAGGTCGCAGCCGGTGACGGTGAATTCGCTCCCCGGTTCGACCAGCACGTGGAGGACGGCGTCCGGCATTGCCAGTGCGCCGAGCTCGGCGGTGACCAGGGCACCGAGACGCACGGCTGCCGCTGCACGGAGCGCGGTGAGGACGGTGGCGAGATCGGTGACCAGCAGATGGTCGGAATCCGTTTCAGCGGTGAGGGTTTCGATGCGGTCGGAGTCGGAGTCGAGCTCGAGCAGACGGGTGCTGCCGGTGCCTCGAAATTCGATGGCCTCGTCGAGGCCGCCGGTGTATTTACGGGCGAGGATGCTCAGTTCGGCGCGGCGTTCCTGCACGATTTCGAGTTCGCGGGCACCGTCGGCGTCGAGGCCGGCGAGGTAGCTGGAGAGTTCGGCGGCGATATCCGCGACGACGAAACCGACGTTGGCGATCGCGGTGACGAGCGGTGGCAGCGCCACATCGTGGGTGGCGACCCGGTCGAGGGCGCGCCGGGCGGTTTCGAGCAGCGCGACAACGTCGGGCAAGTCGTCGGGGTTATCTTCGGCGGAGATGAGCTGGCGGGCCTGTTCGCTGGCCAGGCGCAGCTCTTCGAGGTTGCCGAGGCGTTCGGCACGTTCACCGAGCTCGGCGTCTTCGCCGCGTTGCGGGGCGACCGTTTCGATCTCAGCGATGGCGGCCCGGAGGTCGTCGGCTTCGCGGGAACGCAAATCCTGTTCGGTGACGAGCCGGTCCAGGTCGGTCTGGTTGGCCTGCCAGCGGCGGAAGGAATGCTGGTAGTCGGCGAGCACTGCGGAGAGGTCGGGCCCGGCGAAGCGGTCGAGGGCGTCGCGCTGGGCGGCGGCGGAGCGCAAGCGCACCTGGTCGCTTTGGCCGTGCACGACGACGAGGTCGTTGCGCAGGTCGCCGAGTACGCTCGCCGGAGCGCCGCGTCCGCCGACCGTCGCCCGGCTGCGCCCTTCGCTCGAGACGGAGCGTCCGAGAATGAGTTCGGGGCCGTCGAGGTCTCCCCCGGCGTCGCGCACGCGTTCGGCGACGGGACCGTCGGGGTCGATGACCCAGCGGCCCTGCACGAAACTTTGCGGCTGGCCCTGCCGCACGGTGCCGGCATCCGCTCGATCGCCGAGTAGCAGGCCGAGCGCGGTGACCACCATGGTTTTTCCGGCGCCGGTTTCACCGGTGACGGCGGTGAAACCAGGCCCAAGCGGCAGCGTCGCCTCGGCGATGACGCCGAGGTCGCGGATGAACAGCTCGTCGATCATCGGATTACTCGCGGCCGACCGGGCCGCGCCAGCCGGTGACCGGCAGGTTGAATTTGTTGACCAGGCGGTCCGTGAACGGGCCGATGTGCAGGCGGGCCAGGCGCACCGGTACGCTCGAGCGGCGCACGATCACGCGGGCGCCGCTCGGAAGGTCCTGGGTACGGCGGCCATCGGCGCAGAGCACGGCGCGGGCTCCGGTGCGGGAGAGCACCTCGACGGCCAGGGACGAATCGGGGCCGACGACGAGCGGCCGGGCGAACAGGGCGTGTGCGCTGAGCGGTACCAGCAGCAGCGCTTCGACGCCCGGCCAGACGATGGGGCCGCCGGCCGAGAACGAGTACGCGGTCGAGCCGGTCGGGGTGGAGAACACGACGCCATCGCAGCCAAATGACGATAGCGGACGGCCGTCAACCTCGACGACAACCTCGATCATGCGTTCACGGCTGGCCTTTTCAACGGTGACCTCGTTGAGCGCCCAGGTTTCGTAGACAACCTCGTTGGCGACCTTGACCCGCACCGACAGGGCGAGTCGTTCTTCGACCTCGTAGTCGCCCTTGAGGGCGCGGCGCACGGCCTCACCGAGGTCGTCCCGCTCGCTCTCGGCGAGAAAACCGACGTGGCCGAGATTGATCCCGAGCAGCGGGGCCGAACAACCACGCACGAGTTCGGCCGAACGCAGAATGGTGCCGTCACCGCCGAGCACGATGACCAGCTCGAGGTCGGCGGTTGTCACGGTCTCGCCGAGAATGGCGATGTGCCCGTTGAGCTCCGGGCAGGCGGCGAGCAGGTCGGCGCGTTCGTCGCTGGCCAGCACCGGCACGGCGCCCGCGGCGAGAAGCTGCTTGCAGACCGTCGAGGCGGCTTCGACCGAGTCGAGGCGACCGGTATGGGCAACGATGAGAAAGTACCGCGGGCTGTAGCTCAACTCGTCACGCCCCCACCACGGTTTCGATCCGTTCCATCCATTCTGTCGGATTTGAGCCGGCCGTGGCGCTCATCCAGCACAGATACTCGTGATTTCCGGCCGCCCCGATGATGGGCGAGGCGATCACGCCGCAGGTTTTCAGGCCGAGGTCCCAGCCGGCCCACAGCACGCCGGCGATCGAGTCGCTGCGCAGGCCTTTGTCGTGCACGATGCCCTCCCGAATGCCGCCGCGGCCCACCTCGAACTGCGGCTTGATCAGCAGTACAAAGTCGGCGCCCTGTGCTGCCGTGGCCGCGAGGGCCGGCAGCACGGTCGTGAGGGAGATGAACGACAGGTCGGCCACGACGAGGTCGGGTCGGGTGTCGATTCCGGATACCCCGGCGAGGGTTTCCGGTGTCGCATAGCGGATATTGTAGCCCTCGACCAGTTTCAGACGCGGCTCGGTCTTCAGTTGCGCAGCCAGCTGCCCATGGCCGACATCAGCCGCGAGCACCTGGGCGGCGCCGCGTTCGAGCAACACCTGGCTGAAACCGCCGGTGCTCGCGCCGGCATCGAGCACGGTGCGCCCGGTGACGCTCAGGTTGAACGCGTCGAGGGCGGCGATGAGCTTGTGGGCACCGCGGCTGACGTAGTGGTCGGTCGCGGCCACCTCGAGAACAGCATCCGCTGACACTTTAGTGCTGGCCTTCACGACCGGCAGTCCGTCTACCGTGACGAGGCCGTCGGCGATGAGTTTGGCCGCGACGGTTCGGGAGCGCACCAGCCCACGATCGGCGAGGGCGGCGTCGAGGCGGGAGGCTGGCATCCGTTCTGGAACGCTGTCAGTGTCGTTCAACTCGTCGGGAAGGTCGGCGTCGTTCTCAGGCATGGGTGCGTCTGGTTCCTGGTCGTTGGGTGTGCTGGTGCCGGTCATGCCTGGCCAGCCTGGTCGGCGTCTTCGAGCCGTTCGCGCAACTGCTCGTGCAGCTCCCCGAACGCTGCGGCGCGCGCCTCGAGCGGCTGGGTCTCGATCTTCGCCAGTTGCGCGGCGAGATCGACCGGTACGGGTTCGGGGTTCACAGCTCTAGGCTACTGCGCGAGATACAGTCGCTCCGGAACGTTGAGCCCGTAAATTGCCCGTCCCGACCGGTAGATCGCAGCGCAGGCGGCGCGAAGCAGATTGATTGCGCCGTCACCGTCTTTCAGAATCTGCACGTCATTGCCGTGCACGCGCACGCTGGCTCCGTTGACCGTCGCGGTCGATCCGTCCTTGGAGAACACGGTCTCCGGGTACGGTTCGTGCAGCTGCTGCAGGTTGTCAAGGATGAATGCGGGCTGCGAATCTTTGTCAGCGGCCAGGGCCTGCTTAGCCCGGTCGATGCCGGTCAGCACGAGCACGGCAGGAATGCCGGCCCGGTTCGCGCCGAGAATATCGGTATCGAGGCGGTCGCCGATGAAGAGCGCGTTCTGCGCGCCGAACCGCCGAGTAGCTTCCAAAAAAATGGCCGCTTCGGGCTTACCGGCCACGAGTGGCAGCCGCCCGACCGCGGTGTGCACGGCCGAAACCAGCGTGCCGTTACCCGGAGCGATGCCGCGGGCGACCGGAATGGTCCAGTCCGTGTTGGTCGCGATCCACGGAATGCCCGTGCCCACACCGTCGGCGTTGAGCGCGAAGGCCGCTTCGGCAAGGTGCACCCAGCCAACCTCGGGCGAGAAGCCCTGGATCACAGCGGCCGGCTTGTCGTCTGCAGAGCGGGTCACCACAAATCCAGCTTTGATGACCTCGTCGACCAGGCCGTCGCCACCGACCACGAGGATGGTCGCGCCGGGTGCGACCTGCTCGGCGAGCAGCCGAACGGCTGCCTGGGGGGAGGTGACGACATCCGCTGCCGCCACGCTCAGCCCGAGCTCGGTGAGGTGGTCGGCGACCGACTGATCGGTGCGCGAGGCGTTATTGGTGATGTAGCCAACGCGAATCGTCTCGGCGGCACGGTTCAGGCTCTCGACGGCGAAGGGAATCGCCGCCGGGCCCGCGTACACCACACCGTCCAGATCGGCCAGCAGAACGTCAACGCCGTCCAGCGGCGTCACCGGCTCAGGCTTTCGGCGATGCAGCATTCGGCTCCGTCTCGTCGTCTGAATCGGCAATTGAAACGGATGCCGCGGCGTCGGTTTCCGCCTCGTTGTCGATCTCAACGTCGGTTTCGGCGGTGTCCGCCGCTTCGTTGACGATGTCGTCGGCGTCGTCGTCGTCGGTAATCGGCGCAGCGACAGCGTCGAGCCCGGCTTCGGCAACGGCACGAGCCGCTTCGCCGGCGGCCACTGTGTCGTCTTCGTCGTCTTCGTCTCCGGCGTCGGCGGCTTCGGCGGCGAGGGCGGCGTCGTTGTCCTCTTCTATTTCTTCGATTTCGACGGTCTCGTCATCGTCACCGGAGGCCCCGATGGCAGCGTCGGCGCGGGAGGCCCGCTGGAGCCACTCGTCGGCTTCGTCCTCGCGACCGAGTTCGCTCAGCACCTCAGCGTAGGCGGCGAACAGCTCGGGGCTGTAGGAGAAAGCCGTGTTCGGGTTGAGCTGCGGAATTTCGAGCTCGACGAGCGCGGCATCCGTTTCACCGAGGTCCAGTCGTGCGCCGGACATGGCGATGGCCAGGCCAACCTGCACGGACGGGGACAGCGTGCTGCGATCGACCGAACGGCCGAGCTCGAGGGCACGGTCGGGGCGGCCGACGCCACGTTCACTGTCGACCATGAGGGGAAGCTGGTCGTTCGAGCCGGAGATGCGACGGTAGGTGCGCAGTTCGCGCAGGGCCAGCGCGAAGTCACCGGTGGCATACGCGGTGATCGCGAGGCTTTCACGCACAACACCGATGCGGCCGGCCCGACGGGCGGCGCTCATCACATGCTGGTGCGCCAGCTGCGGGTTCTCGTCGATGACGCGGGCGGCCATCGCCAGGTGACGGCCGACGGTCTCGGCGTTCTCCTTGGTGAGGGTCTTGAGCTCGTTGCGGGCGATGCGGTCAAGGTCATTGGCCGAAATGTCGTCGGGAAGTTCCGGGTCGTCGTGACGCGGACGCACCGAACGCAGCTCGCGCTGCATGCGCTGCTCTTCGGTCATCTCCTCTTCGACGACGCGGGCATCGCGGTCGTTACGGGCCGGCGCGCCGTCGCGGGTCCACAACTTCTTGCCGGCATCGACGCGCGGAGCGCCTGCACGGTTCGGCGAACCGCCGCGCTGGGTCCACGGCTTGCTGTCGTTGTCGCTTCTCGGCCGGTCATTGCTGGGACGGTCAGAGTTACCCCGGTACGGAGGACGCTCCCCCTGGCCCGGACGATCAGAGTTACCCCGGTACGGAGGACGCTCCCCCTGAGCCGGACGCTCAGAATTGCCACGGTACGGGGGACGCTCCCCCTGGGCAGGACGCTCAGAGTTACCCCGGTACGGAGCCCGGTCGTTGCCACCGGAAGTCCGCTCGGAATTGCCACGGAAGGGAGGTCGCTCCCCCTGGGCAGGACGCTCAGAGTTGCCCCGGTACGGAGCACGCTCCCCCTGAGCCGGACGCTCAGAGTTACCCCGGTACGGAGCACGCTCCCCCTGCCCGGGACGGTCAGAGTTACCCCGGTACGGGGGACGCTCCCCCTGGGCCGGACGCTCAGAGTTACCCCGGTACGGAGCACGCTCACCCTGCCCGGGACGGTCAGAGTTACCCCGGTACGGAGCACGCTCACCCTGCCCGGGACGGTCAGAGTTACCCCGGTACGGAGCACGCTCACCCTGAGCCGGACGATCCGAGTTACCACGGTACGGAGCACGCTCACCCTGAGCCGGACGATCAGAGTTACCACGGTACGGAGCACGGTCGTTGCCGCCGTATGCGGGGCGATCGGAATTGCCGCGATAAGGAGTTCGCTCTCCACCCTGCGCAGGACGGTCCGAGTTGCCACGGTAAGGAGGACGCTCGCCACCCTGCTGCGGGCGGTCGGAGTTACCGCGGTACGGTGGCTTCGCGCCATCGCGTCCGCCGGCAGGTCGCCCATTCGAGGGTCGGCCGCTCTGGTTCGAACGACGGTCGTCCTGACCGTTGTTACGGGAATCGCCGTCGCGGGGTCCTGAAGGGCTCACTGTATCTCCTGTGTAATTAGTCCGGCATTTCGACAGACTTACTAAGCCTAATCCCTCACGCAAAATCGCGCTGAGAACCCCACCCAAGTAGATGCTGTTCCCCACGTCAATCACGTGTCGGTCATGTGAGGGGTGTTGGGATTTTCGCGGGGTGACGAGTTCGAGTGTTTGAGCTGCGGCTGAGTGTCCCGTCGCCCCGCAGGGGTTCAGTCCGGGTGTGCAGGCCGGCCCCGGTCGTGCCGATGCCGGTCTCGACAGGCTCGACCAACGGATGGGTCAGTGCGAAGCGGGACCGCTTGCGGTGTGGTGTTAACGAGAAACGGCCACCCTGGGTGGCCGTTAACGCAGAAAAGCCACCCCGTGAGGGATGGCTTTTCTGTTGTTTCTAAGTTAAGTCCGGCGGTGTCTTACTCTCCCACAGGGTCCCCCCTGCAGTACCATCAGCGCTGAGAGTCTTAGCTTCCGGGTTCGGAATGTGACCGGGCGTTTCCCTCTCGC